>JBNKDG010000008.1:0-189202 GCA_050288165.1 Thiohalomonadaceae bacterium
CCGATCGCCTCGGGCGCCGGCTCCAGATTAGGCCGCGCTTCGACGATGCTCGCGCCACACAGGGCGGAGGCACCGACGGCGGCCTTGAGAAAGTCACGACGTTTCATGGCAGCCCCCTTAACCCTGGTTGTCGCTGCTTGAATCGTCCTTGTTCCCCAGCTTGCCCGCGGCGACGACACTGGCCCCGACCGCTGCACCGATTACCGCGCCGGTGGTTGCTGCCGCACCGAGGGTGATGCCGGTGGCGCCTTCGCGCTCGTCGATCAGCGGGAATTCGTTGGGCGGGGTGTGGGTTTTCACGTCGGAGAGACTGAACAAAGGCTTAGTGAAGCCGACGCCATCTTCGGTACAGCCGAAGCAGGGGTGGCCGACACCGATGGGCCAGGTGCCGCCGCCGAGGTCGTTGAACTCGATGACGCCGCAGTTGGCGTGAGTCTCCGGGCCTTTGCAGCCGAGCTTGTAGAGACACCAGCCCTGCTGGTGACCCTCGTCGCCGAACTCCTTGGCGAAGCGACCGGCGTCGAAGTGCGGACGGCGGTAGCAGTTTTCGTGGATCAGGCGGCCATAGGCGAACTTGGGACGGTTCTGGCTATCCAGTTCCGGCAGGCTGCCGAAGGTGAGGAAGTGCATCACCGTGGCGAGGAAGTTGTAGGGGTTGGGCGGGCAGCCCGGAATGTTGATGACAGTCTTGTTCGGCAGGATGGCCGAGACGCCCTTGGCATCGGTCGGGTTGGGGCCGGAAGACTGCACGCCGCCCCATGAGGCGCAGGAGCCGAAGGCGACGATCGCCGCCGCGTGTTCCGCCGCTTCGAGGGTGTGTTGCAGCATGGTCTTGTTGGCGATCTTGCAGTAGATGCCGCCGTCCTTGGTGGGGATGGAGCCTTCGACCACCAGGATGTACTTGCCCTTGTTGGCCTCCATCGAGGCCTCTTTGGCCGCTTCGACCTGATGACCGGCGCCGGCGTCCAGCGTCTGGTGGTAGTCGAGGGAGATCATCTCCAGGATCAGGCGTTCCAGCGTCGGGTGTTCACCCCGCAGCAGGGTTTCGGTCGGGCCGGTGCACTCCTGGCCGTGGAGCCAGATCACCACCGGGCGCTTACGCGGAGTGGCCACCGCCTCGGCCATCGCCATCGCCTGCTCGGTGGTCAGACCCATCGTCGCGGCAATGCCGGTACAGAATTTGAGAAAGCTGCGGCGGCTGATGCCGAGCCTGGTTTCAAGCCATTCGAAGTTGTGATCGCTGGTGCTCATTCGCTCGCTCCCGTTCCCCTATAGATTAAGGTGTTATTGGCATACAGAGGCGATAGCGCAAACATCATGCCAGTGGAGTGTCCACAGCGAATCAATGGGTTAGGAGACTAAAGCCCTACAAAAAGTGGAAATATTGTGACGGGGTGGAAGGGGAAAGCGGGATAAAAATGTCCACTAGGTTTCACTCAAGTAAGAAGCGGCCTCAAAGATGCTGTGCTTGCTGATACGGTGTTAAAAATGGACTCAAAATGCTCATTGACTACGTGTCAACTCCGCTTTTTCGTCCATTTTTGCCTTGTCTCAGCTGCGCTCGCTATCTTTGAGACCACTTCTAATCGTCCTCAAAATGGCCTGCGCTGGAATGAATGGTGCATGTTGCAGGTTGCAGGAAACCCATATCCTGACGTTGTTACCTGTTACCTGTTACCTGTTACCTGTTACCTGTTACCTGTTACCTGTTACCTGTTACCTGTTACCTGTTACCTGTTACCTGTTACCTGTTACCTGTTACCTGGGGGGTTAGATATGGGTGATGACCCTGTCGACAGGCAGCCGAGACTTGGGCAGGTTGGCGTTGAAATCGTCGCTGCTGTGGTAACCCAGGGCGGCGATCACCACTGAGGTGAGGCCGCGTTTTTTCAACTCCAGTTCCTGATCGAGCACGGCACGGTCGAAGCCTTCGATGGGGGTGGCGTCGATCCCCAGTGCACCTGCACCGAACAGCAGGGCGCCGAGGGCGAGGTATACCTGCTTCTCCATCCACTGCTGGGCGTCGCCCCACTCCTTGTGCAGGTCGACGTAGAAGTTGCGTCCGGCCAGGGTCTTCTCCTTGGCATCGACAGAGGGGAAGCGACCGTCACGATACTCCTGCTCGATCACTTCACGTATGTGTTCGTCGCTCCAGCCGTCTTTGGCGCAGAGGACCACGACATGCGAAGCGTTGAGTACCTTCGCTTCATTGGCACCGTAGGGGCCGGTGGTGGCGCGGGCGATCTGTGCCTTGCCCGCAGCGTTGGAGGCGAAGATGAAATGCCACGGCTGGGAGTTAATCGATGACGGTGCCAGGTGCAGCAGGGTCTGCAACTGCTCCATCAGTTCGGCATCGATTCGTTTTGCCGGGTCGTAGGCTTTGGTGGTGTAGCGTTCGGCGGCGATGCGGGCGATGTCCACGTGAAGATACCTCTATAGGGTTTAGCGGCTTTTTAGCCACTCCGAGACGACTTTATTTACGGGTGTTTTTAACCCGGAATCGATGGCCTCTGCAAACATCTTCGCCTGTGGCGATTCCTCTTCGGTTTCCAGTTTACGGAACCCCTGTCGCAGCGCCACCAGCTCTTTGGCTGCATGTACCTGGCTCTTTTTCATGGTCATGTCCTGCGACTTGAGTTGCATACGACCACCGAAATAGAAGCCGATGATGACGCTGAGTAGTGCCCAGTAGCCATCGGGCACAATTTTGTAGGCCTCGGCGATCTTCGTGAAATACTCCGGATTAACTGGAGCGAGAACAAAGAATCCCAATACCACAATGGCCATCAACGGTCGTGGCAGGCGGTTCAGGCCATCGACAAATGAATCCCACTTGTTGCGGTTTTTACGTTGGTGAAATTCGGCGGCGAATTGCATCAATGCTGCTTTATCGAGATCGATGTCGGCCATGTTTTCCTCATGTGCATCTTCATTACCCTGAGAAATGACCTTGGCAATGCTTTTTCCACCCTTGAACAGTTCGACAATTGTCGTTAGCCAGCCCATCACGCAGCCTCCCTATCGAATTCATTTACACGGTTTAACCAGCCCTTGAGGAATTTCTCCTGGGATGGTCGTGCTTCAACGATGGCGTAATAAAAATTTCGTCGCTCCTCGACCAGTGCCTTGAGAAAAATGTCGCCCATCTCTTTATCGGCCCACTCGGCACCTTTGAGGGTGTTGGGACCCATGGCACCGTCCACTGAAAGCTGTGGTGTATAGCCCGCCTGGTTGCAGACGCTCTGTACAAAGCGGATCGCCTGACGTGGGCCATGGTTGACGGCACAGTCGAAGATGAAGGGCTGGATCGATTCGGGCAGGCGGTCGATACGTGGGCCGATGTAGTAGTTTCTTTCGTAGATGTCACGGGCGACGTCTTCAGAAAGATTTTCCACTTCGCTACGCAGTGCTGCCCTGCCGATATAGCGGGAAAGTGTGCCGATGGTTATGCCGTATTTGGTGGGGCCGCCGCGGTCATCCGGATGGTCGACGAAGCCGCCTTCGCGGCGCAGGATGTCATCGATCATTTTGTCGATATCTGGCATCAAGAATCTCCCTATAGTCAGCCGATGTGAGTTTTATTTTTTTATGGCCGCAAAGTACCTGTCACGGCGTGCGCGACAGTATGCCTGTAAAGGCGGTGTTCCGGCAATGATCAGGTATAGGCGAAGGTGTAGCTACCGAGGGCAAGCGAAGCAATGATTGCCAGTAATACCACGGCGCCGTAGATGTGCTGGCGATGGTCGAGATGGGTAAAGGTTTCCCACTGTCCGCTGTGGGCGGCATGAGCACGGCGGAAAACCAGCAGAACACAGTAGATGTTGGTAACGATGGCGATGATGCCGAAGATGATCTTGAGCAGAAGCAGGCCATTCTTTCCCGCATCGGGCAACATCATAATGCCGGTGACCAGCACAACAAGGAAGGCGGGGATTTCGACGATAAGATCAACGCGCTTGTGCAGGTCGACCAGGATCAGTTCCTGTTCACGCCCTTTGCCGAGCAGCGCGCGTTCGAACAGGGTTTCGGTGAGAACGCATCCGAGCCAGATGCCGGCGAATGCAAGATGGATCGGTAAAAGCATCGAGTACACTTTAATACCCTCCCCCAAATGATCAGGTGGTTAATTCACCTTTTCGAACAGCAAGTCCCAGACTCCATGTCCCAGGCGCATACCGCGGCGCTCGAATTTTGTTTCAGGCCGGTAGTCCGGCTTCGTTACATAGTCGTTGTTATCGGAAAGATTTGCAAACCCTTCGGCAGCATTCATGACTTCAAGCATGTGTTCAGCGTAATTCTGCCAGTCGGTGGCCAGGTGCAACTGACCGCCGCTTTTCAGTTTGCGCCGCACCAGTTGCGCCCACTCTGGCTGTACCTGGCGGCGTTTATGGTGACGCTTTTTATGCCACGGATCGGGGAAGAAGAGATAGAGTGCATCGAGTGATGCATCTGGAACAAGTTTTTCCAGTACCTCGACCGCGTCGGCACAGATCACTCTTACATTGGTCAGGCCAAGTTCTTCGATCTTTAACAACAGATGGCCAACGCCGGGACGATGTACCTCGATACCAATGTAATCGTTTTGCGGATGGTTCTTTGCGATCTCAGCCAGTGATTCGCCGTTACCAAAACCGATCTCCAGAATGCGCGGCGCGTTGCGTCCAAAGAGCGTATCGAGATCGAGTGGTGTCTCGCCTGCTTCAATACCGAAGCGTGGAAACAGCTCATCCATCGCCCGCTGCTGGCCGGGTGTGAGGCGGCCTTCGCGGCGAACGAAAGAACGGATACGGCGCAAAATGGGTTTGCTGTCTGGCATGGTCAGGGACGGTAGTGGTTGGGAGCAGGGATTGTACTTGGCCTAGCCGAATATGGGCACCTCTAATAAGCCACTCAAGTCGCGATTGCGGTGTTGAAAAGCTCCTCAAAATGCTCATTTACTCCATGTAAACTGCGCCTTTTCGTCGCTTTCCGCCTTGCACTCATCGCCTTGAGCGACTTTTTAGAAGCACCCATAAAGCCAAAGCTCATTCCGCCGCGCGCTCTTTTTGCCACTGTTCAATACTTTCCACCACACGCCGATGCGCCTTGATCGCGGTTTGCAGGAGTTCCTCATCGGTTTCAGGCAGCGATGATTCGATACGGCGATAGAGTCCCTGCAATTCCAGGGCGCCGATGCTACCTGCGACGCCTTTGAGGGTATGGGCAAGCTTGCGTGCCTCATCGGTTTGTTGTCGCTCGATCAATTGCCTGAGCGCTTCATCGTCATCCGCATGATGTCGGGTAAAGCCGAACAACAGGTTTGCATAGAGATCGCTGTTGCCGCCTGTATGGCGCAGACCTTCGCGAATAGCGATCCCGGGCAGCTCGCCGAACAACTCCTGCTCTTCAGGACGGCTCTGTGCAGATTCGGCAACCGGCAGGCTGAGGTAGTGATCGAGAACGCTATACAGGCGCTCGGGTTCGATGGGCTTGCTGATAAAGTCGTTCATCCCTGCGTCCAGGCAGGTCTGGCGGGCATCTTCTGTGGCATGGGCGGTCATCGCCACCACCGGTACTTCGGCCAGTTGCGGATTCTTGCGCAGTTCGCGGGTCACCTCGTAGCCGTTCATGTCTGGCATCTGGATATCCATAAGCACCAGGTCAAAGTGCTTTTCGTTCAATGCCTGTAACGCTTCCGTGCCACTGGACGCAATACTCACTTCGATGCCACGTCGCGCAAGTAATCCCTGCCCGACCTGCTGGTTGAGCGGGTTGTCTTCCACCAACAGCACACACCTGCCGCGGTAATCGGGCAATATGACGTTATCTGTAGCGCCGGTATCGTGTCCCAGTACGGCGGCAACCGCATGGGTCAATGCGAAGGGTGTGATGAGGCCGTGGAAGCGTGTAACGGTTTTCGCATCGGCCTGTTCCGGACCATTGTCGCTCAGCAGCAAGACCTTTGCGTCATCGGGCAACAGGGGTTGTAGGCGGTGCCAGGATTCATCCTGGCCATGGCGAATATCGAGAATGATCAGATCGAATAGCGATGGTTCCGTGTGGCTGTTGATGACGCGGACGGCATCGTCGATAACGATGACACTGCTTCCGATGCGTTCCAGCACTCCCGCCAGCCCCATCAGTTCTGCAAGCTGAGGACCGGCGAGCAGGACACGTGTGCCTTCAAGAGCGTCAGGCGTTTCCTCAGGTGCCAGATCGAGCCAGGCGGTGAAACAGAAGGTGCTGCCCTTGCCCGGTTCGCTTTCTACCGACATCGAACCGTCCATCTTCTTTGCCAGGCGGTCTGCGATGCTGAGCCCGAGACCTGTGCCACCATAGTGGCGGGTGGTCGAACTGTCGGCCTGGGTGAAGGCATCAAAAATGACCGCGATTTGAGCCTCACTCAAACCGATACCGGTGTCGGAAACGGCGAAGCGCAGGCAGGCCCTGTCGTCGTTACGTTCAACCACAGAGATATCGATATTGACCTTGCCTGTATCGGTAAATTTGACCGCGTTACTGCTCAGGTTGAGCAGGATCTGGCCAAGCCGTTGCGGATCGCCGGTGAAGCGGCGCGGCACGTCACGTTGCACCTGAATGGAAAAGTCGAGTCCCTGTTCCTGTGCCTGGTGGCCCGATACGACAGCGATGCTTTCGAGTACCCGGTCGAGGTCGAAGTCGATCTGTTCCAGCTCCAGACGTCCGGCTTCAATCTTGGACAGATCGAGGGTGTCGTTGATGATGCCCAGCAATGAGCGGGCCGCCATCTGTATGGAATTAAGGTAGTTGCGTTGAACAGGAGAGATATCCTCCTGCAGGGCGAGGTGGGACATGCCGAGTACCGCGTTCATCGGCGTGCGTATTTCGTGGCTCATGGTGGAAAGAAAATCGCTCTTGGCGAGGTTGGCTTTTTCAACAATCTGGATTTGCTGACGCAGGTTTTCGGCAAGTTCACTTTTTTCGATACGCAAGCGAAGCGTCTCTTTCAAATTACGACTCACAATGGATGAATAAACCAGGCTAACTACGGTAAACGCAGAAAACACTAAAGTAACGCCTTTGGCATAGGGTTCATCCGAGTTAAAAACAACAAGAATCAAAGGCGCCATACTGAAAGTCGTGTATGCATAAGAAGCCGGGGCAAAATATGAAAGAGCAACGACACTGGCAGATACCATAATAGTCAACAAAACACCGATGATGACAACGCTTTCCATTGAACCGGTGTATAAAACAATAAGTGCAGTCGTACCCCACAAAAGACCTGATATTCCGGATGAAAAAGCAAATCCATTTCCCCATCGGGTAGCATTTTCAGGCCCCAGGAATTGCTCTTTCTCTCTGAATTTTAAAACTAAAACAACCCTTGCCAAGGTCAACAGAAATTGGCTACCTAGCCAGATAGATAAGGGAATGTGAGGAACTTTATCCCAAAAATAAGCTGTGACTATCACCGCCGTTGCAAGGACAGTAATAAACATATAAGGGGACTGATTATAAAGCAGGCGCACCTGCTCAACCTTCACCTGCTGTGATAACGAGTTTTCACTGATAACGTTCATGTTCCCGTATCAAATGCCCTATGGTAACCCTCCATTTTTCACCGGGGTTAAAAATAGAGGTTAATTTGCCAATGCAGAATTTCTGCATTGGCATTATTCCAGCCAATGCCATGCTGGGCCTTTGGGATTGTAAGGCCACTGCCATCCGCTCGCAAAACCTCTCACTTCGCCAATGGTTTCAAACAAGTACTGACTGAGCCGGCGGTGTCAGTGGCATGGGCGACGCCTTCTGCGCCAGACGAGCGGAAACAGCCCCCACAATAGGACAAGGCCGAAGGCGCCACCGCCTCCGCTGCTATTCCCACCGCCAGATGGTGCCGCATTGACGGTAATGGTCAGTGTGCCGATGGCTGTCTGGCCGCCGTCCGATACGGTGTACTCCGCCGTGTCGGTGCCAGAGAAATTGGCGGGCGGGGTGTAGGTGTAACTGCCGTCGCTATTGATAACGATGCTGCCTCCCTGGGTGGTGGCGAAGGTGCCTGCTACTGCGCTCAGGGTATCGCCGTTGATGTCAGTGTCGTTGGCTAACAGGCTGACAACACTGTTGAATACGGTGTTTTCCGTCGCGGTCGCGCTGTCATCCACTGCGACAGGGATGCCCGGATCGATGTTTTCGAAGAAGAAGATTTTGCCGCTGGCATCGCCACTGAAGAGATCAAGGTCGACATCACCATCAATATCGACCAAGGCGGGGGTTGATCTGAAGCTGGTCGCAAATCCATCCAGTGGGTTGATCACGGTGACACCGTCGGCGGCAACAAAGGCGGGTGCCAAAGCAGTGCCGTTGTTCCGGTAGAATTTTATTGTGCTGTTGCCACTGCCGACAAAGGCATCGAGATCGCCATCGAAATCGATGTCGGCGAAGGTTGGAGCGGCGTAGGAGCCAACATTGAACCCTGCCAAAGGATTGCCCGCCGCATCGGCGGTAAAGGCGGGCGCAGCAGCCGTGCCGGTATTGCGGTAGAACTTCACACTACCATTGTATTCCCCGACAAAGGCATCAAGATCGCCATCGCCATCAATATCGGCGAAGGTTGGGGCGGCGTAGTAGCCGACATCGAATCCGGCCAGCGGATTGCCGGCCGCATCGGCTGCAAAGGCGGGCGCGGCAGCCGTGCCGGTGTTGCGGTAAAACTTCACCGTACCGTTGTATTCTCCGACAAAGGCATCAAGATCGCCATCGCCATCAATGTCGGCAAAGGCAGGCGCTGACTCTGTACCAACATCGAACCCGGCCAAAGGATTGCCCGCCGCATCGGCGGCAAACACGGGCGCGGCAGCCATTCCATTGTTACGATAGAACTTCACCGTGCCGTATGTATTCCCGACAAAGAGATCGAGATCGCCGTCGTTATCGATGTCGGCGAAGTTGGGACTGGAATACCAACTGGCATCAACCTCCGCTGTTGCTCCGTTTTTTCCGGAAACGAAAGCAGGGGCTGCGGCAGTGCCGTCGTTGCGGAAGAACTCCACCGCGCCATTGTTGTTGCCCACAAAGGCGTCGAAATCGCCATCGTTGTCGATATCGACAAAGGTGGGCGCGGCCTTGTTGCAATACGCTGCGGCAAGCGGATTGCCAGCCGCATCGGCGACAAATCGTGGCGCTGTCGGGGTGCCACCATCTTCCATGGAGTAATTGCGGTAGAACTTCACAGTATCGCCATTACCGACAAAGGCATCGAAATCGCCGTCGTTGTCGATATCTACAAACGTGGGGTTGGCCCCGTTCGTCCAGGGAAAATTAATCAACGCCAGCGGGTTGATCACGGTGACACCATCGGCGGCAACGAAGCTGGGCACAGCGGCTGTACCGTTATTCTGGAAAAACTGCACCGTGCCACCTACCTCTCCGCCAAATAGATCAAGATCGCCATCTCCATCGATATCAACCAGGGTGGGATTGGCTGCGAAGCCGATACTTATCCTGAAGGCTGCCATCGGGTTGATCACGGTGACGCCATCGGCGGCGACAAAGAGCGGAGCCGCGGCCGTGCCGTTATTCTGGTAGAATTTTACGGAGCCGCCGACCTCACCGACAAAGGCATCGAGATCGCCGTCGTTGTCGATATCGGCAAAAGCGGGAGCGGCGCTGCCTCCGACATCGAATCCCGCCAGTGGATTGCCTGCCACATCGGCGGCAAAGGCGGGTGCGGCAGCCGTGCCGTTGTTGCGGAAGAATTTTACAGTGCCGTCGTCGGCGCCAACGAAGGCATCGAGATCGCCGTCGTTATCGATATCGGCAAAAGCCGGACGGGCACTGTAACCGGCTTTAAACCCTTCCAGCATCACATGCTCGAACGTTGCCGCTGCCTGTGCGCTGCCCGGCACGGCAAGGGCGCCGAAGCCCCACAGGGCCAGCACCATGAGCGCGCTATGCAGGATTTTTTCTGGCGAGCGTGTTGTGCTTTTCGGCATGTGTTTGCGCAGCGCCTTCAGCAGATGCCTGCGGCGTTGGCGCAGTTGCGTAGCTTGTGCGCTTCCGCTTTTGATCTGTTGTTGCACTGCCGCTCCGCAGAGGGCGCCAAGTTGGCGGCGTGTTTCACGCTGTTGCTTGATTGAAATCATGGTTTTCTCCTGCACTATTGTTGTGGCGTAACCGCCGCAGCGGTCGGTTTGCTTTCTGACCAGTAGGTGTTGTTCGGTGTGGTAATCCCCATGCGCCATGCGCCGTCCATTACTCCGGCCATGCCGGGACGTTTAAGTCCGGGCAGAATGGCGATGTCGTAGATCTCGTCGCAGCTACGGTGGAATTTCAGGCTGCTCATGGCAGCGCCGGTGGGCAGGTGGATCATCTCGAAGCCCGCCTGGTAGTCCTGCCGTTTGGCGTATTCGGAATCGCTGAAGGTGTGGCTTTTGCGGATCTTGGAGAGGCAGACGAAAAGGTAGTCGCCGATTTTGTCCATGCCGCGCACGTAGCCGTCGAATTTCCTGATCACGTCGTATTTGCCGCTGTTCACATCCACCTTCGCCAGTTCACCGGTAGCAGAGAGCAACACATAGAGCTGGCCGTCGAAGATGCGTGGGGTGTGGGGCATCGGCAGACCTTCGGCAACGATTTCGTTGCTCTCTACATCCATGATGATCCCGGCTTCGTATTTCTTCTCCCGCCAGTCGTCCTTGTTATTAGTCGCACCGAAGGCGGTGACATATTTTGGCTTGCCGTTTTGCATTGCCATGCCGTTGAGGTGGCAGCGGTCTTCGGCAGTGAGTTCGGTGATAAAGGGCGGTTGCCAGATCGGCTCGAAGCTGTGCTCGCCGTTGATTTTGCAGAGGCAGGAAAACAGCGTATTCACGCCAATCAGATCATCGCCCTGCCAGGCAATGTCGTGCATGTGCACCGTGCCGCTGAAGTAGTGGCGGTGCGGTACGTAGAGCGTGTCGTAGGTTTCCGGCTGGCGCGGGTAGGCGGGGCCGAGGCGTGGGTCATGTTTCAGTACCCAGGTGTCGCTATGGCAGGCGACGGCGAGGGTGTTATCGCGCACGGTCAGGCCCATGGGCTGTTCCATGTTGCGCGGCAGCAGTTTGATCGATTTGCCATCCGAAGAGATGAACAGCAGCTTGTCCGCCTGGTAGGTGGAGAGCACTAGCGAGGCATTCAACTGACTCAGCAGTTCCGGAAACTCCGGTGACACCGTGTAGGCGAAGGGGGGCAGCGCGGCGGCGGCCTGGCTTTCTGTGTTCTGTATGCGGGCGACTGTGTTCATACTTTTTTCCCCTTTGTGTGGCGTTGCTGTTCAGGATGGTTTGCAGGTTTTCCGGGCACCCTGTTCCGATGCGCCACAATCTTATTCAACGGGCGTTTGATTAACGTTTGATAGGCGTTTGATTTGTGTTTGATTTCGGGACGCCCTTTTAAGGCGCTTCCCGGTTGCCGGGCAAACGCACCCGGCAACCCATGCCGTTGACGGTTTCAAACAGCTGGTTGTGCAGTTTGTTTCGCAGTCGGTGGTAGAGACCGCGTCGGGTGCTATCCGCGACAACCTTGCCGCGCCATACCTGACTAACAATCGTTTCGTAGGGGACGACCGTTCCTTCGTATTGCAGGCAAAGGTCGAACAGGTTGAGTTCGCTGCTGGTGAGGTCGATGGGAGTGCTGTTGAAGAATAGGCTGCGTGTTTCGTATTTGTACGCGAATCCCAGTCCCAGTGGCGTGCAGCCCGGTGGCATGTTGATGGTGTTCACGGTTCCCCCTCGCCTGACATATGGCGTGAATGCTAATCGGGGGATGTTTGAACGACGTTTGAAGCGCGTTCGATTTGTGTTTGATTTAACGGGGGGACGGGACGCTACGATCTATTTCTTTTCAGCTAATTGAATTCGGCAGCCGATGCCGATGACCGTTTCGAAGAAGTTGTTGTTGAGTTTGGTGCGTAGCCGGTGATACAGCCCGCGGCGGGTGCTGTCCGAGACGACTTTACCGTCCCATACCTGCTCATCAATAACGCTGTAGGGCACGATGGTTCCCTTGCGTCGCAGACAGAGGTCAAACAGTTTCAGTTCGCTGGAGGTGAGGTCGACCGGTTCGCCATTGCAGAACAGGTTTTGTGTTTCGTAGTTGTAGCTGTAGCCCAGCCCCAGTGATTGGGTCTCGGATTGTTGAGCGATACCACTTTCCTTGCCGAGCAGCCCTTTGACCACACCGACAATGGACTCCACATGGCTCACGCTGATCGGCTTGATGATATAACCCAACGGTTGCGCTTCCATCGCCCTGCTGATGGTAGCGCTGTCGTTGTGAGAGGTGATGAATACCGATGGGATGTTGTGGGTGCGGCGCAGTTCGATGGCGGCATCAACGCCGTTCACCTCGCCCTGAAGCTCCACATCCATAATGACGAAATCGACGCTATTCTCTCGTGCAAATTCCAGTACGGCCGCGCCAGTATCGAATGAGCCAGCGACCTGGCAGCCATGCTTCCCCAGGGTTTCCTGCAGGAAGCTGGCGGTCATCGGCTCGTCTTCTACGATGACGACATTCATGCCATGGAGTCGATTAGAAAAATGTCCCGTCTATGGGGCTGGATGCGGAGGCGTAACGCTTACGCGGAATACGGCCCGCTTTGAATGCTTCACGTCCCGCCTCGACCGCTTTCTTCATTGCCGAGGCCATCAGCACCGGATCTTTCGCCCCGGCGATGGCGGTGTTCATCAACACACCATCGACACCCAGCTCCATCGCAAACGATGCGTCACTGGCAGTACCGACGCCTGCGTCGACCAGGATCGGTACGTTGGCGTTTTCGACGATGGTGAGGATGTTGTAGGGATTCTGCACGCCAAGGCCGGAACCGATCGGTGCGGCCAGCGGCATCACCGCGCAGCAGCCGATCTCTTCCAGACGTTTGGCCAGGATCGGATCGTCGGAGGTGTAGACCATTACGTCAAAGCCATCCTTAACCAGAATCTCGGCGGCTTGCAGGGTGGCGCTGACGTCGGGATAAAGTGTTTTTTCGTCGCCCAGCACTTCCAGCTTGACCAGTTTGTGGCCGTCGAGCAGTTCGCGCGCCAGACGGCAGGTGCGCACGGCGTCATCAGCGGTGTAGCAACCGGCGGTGTTCGGCAGGATGGTGTACTTGTTCGGCGGCAGTACGTCGAGCAGGTTGGGTTCGCCCGGGTTCTGGCCGATGTTGGAGCGGCGGATCGCCACGGTGACGATCTCGGCGCCAGCGGCCTCGGTCGCCAGGCGGGTCTCTTCCAGATCCTTGTATTTACCGGTGCCGGTAAGAAGACGGGAGTGGTATTCCACTCCGGCGATGATCAGCGGGTCGTTGTTCTGGGCCATATTCTGTACCTGTTTGTTGTGGCGATGCGGGCCACAAAAGAGAGCGAAGCGGGATTATAGCGTGTCGTAATGGAGGAGATGAAACCGCGTTTCAACCCCCACCGATAGCGTGGACAATCTCCACCTTGTCGCCGGGTTGAAGTTGTACCTCGGCGTAGGTGGAACGCGGTACGATCTCCAGGTTGATCTCCATGGCGATACGCTTGCCGCCGAGTTCGAGCTCGTCGACCAGTTGCGCCGCAGTGCAGTTGTCGGGCACTTCGCGTGCCTCACCGTTGAGTAGAATTTGCATGGAGGTGAGCCTAACTGTCACTACCGTAAGCGTCAATCGCCAGTGTCGTGATTGTGGAGTATTTCCTGCTGGGCTAGAATTCCCGTTCCTTTGCGGGTGTAGTTCAATGGTAGAACTTCAGCTTCCCAAGCTGACTACGTGGGTTCGATTCCCATCACCCGCTCCATTTACTTTCCGGGTTTCAGACAGAGTGCTACGTGGGTTGATGCGCGCCGTCCATGGCGCGCACCCTCCGGGCGCACTGCGTGCGTCCCATTTTGCTCCAGGCAAAATGGTCGATTCCCATCACCCGCTCCACTTATTCCCTGATATAAGACAAAAAGCTTCCACCACGAAGGACACGAAGAGCACGAAGGTTTATAAGTCAGCTGTTTTGTGGTGCTTTGGGGAGTTAACTATCGGTCCTCGTATATCCGTATCTCTGCTGTGAGATTCCTTCATCTTCGTGCCCTTCGTGTGCTTCGTGGTAGATTCTTTAAATCTAATAAAACAAAACCCGCCGTGAGGCGGGTTTATTGTTGGACGCTACCCTGAGCTCAGGCAGCTTTGCCCGGTACTTCGAAGTTGCGTTGGGTCAGCAGGTCGGTACCGCACTGGAGGTTTTCGAACCAGTTGAGGAATTTGCCAACATCCTTGCCTTCGAAGCGCGCGCCGTGTTGTGGCACGATCATCTGCACGTCGAGGGTGCGGATCATGTTGACCCAGAAGCGGCAAACTTTGTTGCCGTTCATGTAGCGACGATGGAAGCCAAGCATCTTCGGAATGTGGGCGTCGAAGTCCTTGACCGGCATACCGCATTCATGTTCCGGTACACCTGAGGTGCCCACATCACCACTGAACAGAATCTTGCTGATCGGGTCGTAGAAGTGGAAGTTGCCTTCGGAATGCAGGAAGTGCGCTGGCAGGGCCTTGAAAGCGGCGCCGCCGATCTCGATGTCCATGCCCTGATCCGGGATACCGACCAGGCGACCCTTGGTGGCGCCGGGTGAGCAGAAGTGGGGCACGAAACGTTTCCACAGCTCAGGGACCACCACCTTGGCGCCGGTGCCGACCAGCCATTTGTTCAGGGAGGCGACGATGTCCGGATCCTGGTGCGAGGCGATAACGAAGTCCAGGTTCTTGGGGAAGACGTATTCGCTGATGCCCAGGAACAGGCGGGTGTAGGTGAGGTTGCCGCCCGGGTCGATCAGCGCGGCGTGTTCGTTGTTGACGATCAGGAACTGGTTAGCCTGTACGGTTTCACCGCTGTTACTGTTGTTTTCCTTGTCGTCGCGAACCAGGTCATTAAAGGCGATACATTTATGGTGACCGTTATCGAATAGGGTAATGGACATAGTGGCATCCCGAAATAATGGTTATAAAGTCAAAATCAGCCGGGCTCTCGTAGTAATCGATGATTTAGAGTGGAGCCTGTGCTGGAACGGTGGAAATGGCCGAACAGACTAGCACTAATCCGGGCAAATGTTAAGGATTCGAAGCATAAGCCTTTCTTAATCAAAGGCATGGAGACAGGCGATGAAAGTACTGAAATGGATAGCCGTGGTGGCCGGTGTGCTACTGGGACTGTTGGTGGTTGCGGTTGCCGCAGCAAGCCTGCTGCTGGACCCTAATGACTACCGGGACGAGATCTCCGCCAAGGTCAAACAGGCCACCGGGAGGGAGCTCAAGATTGAAGGGGATATCCGTCTCTCTTTCTTCCCCTGGCTAGGTCTGGAGCTGGGCAAGCTGGAGTTGGGCAATGCCGCGGGCTTCGGTAAGGCGCCCTTTGCCCGCATTGGCGGCGCTGATGCCCGGGTGAAGATTCTGCCCCTGCTCTCCGGCAAGGTGGAGATGGATAAAGTGGTGCTGCGTGGCCTGGAATTGCAGCTGGCGCGGCGTGCCGACGGTAGCTCCAACTGGGATGACCTGGCAGGTAAGGGCGAGGCCAAAACAGAAAAGTCGGCCGCGGGTAAACCGGCCAAACAGGCCGCACCGGGACAGAAGCTGGCGGCGCTGGCCATCGGTGGTATTGAGATCACTGACGCCAAAGTGGCGTGGCAGGACGACATGGCGAAGCAGCGCGTGACGCTTAGCGACTTCAACCTGACCAGCGGCGCGATCAGCCTGGATAAACCCTTCCCGCTAACCATTGGTGGCAGGGTTGAGAGTAGCAATCCGGCGGTGAAGGCGGCTATCGATCTGCAAACTTCGATAGGTCTAGACCTGAACAATGAGCGCTATCGTCTCGATGGCCTGAATCTGGCGCTGGATGCCAACGGTAAGGTGATCCCCGGTGGCAAGGCCAAACTGACCCTGGCTGGCGATCTGGCGGCCGATCTCAAACAGCAGACCGCCAGCGTGAAAGGACTTGCCCTCAAAGGGATGGGGGTGGAGCTGACGGGCAATGTGGCGGCGAACCAGATCCTGGCGAAGCCGGCAGCCGAGGGACAGGTGAAGCTGATGCTGACTGACCCGCAGGCGTTGAGTGGTGTCGTGGCGTTACCGCCGGAGTTGAACCGCGAGGCGCTCAAGGGCGGCAAAATGGATGCTGATTTCCGTCTGGATCTGGGCAAGGCGCAATCCCTGAAATTGGCACCGCTCAAACTCGACGTTATGGGCGTGGAGATGACGGTGCGGGTGAACGGCAAGCAGATTATCGATAACCCCTCGTTCAGTGGCGATCTGGCCAGCGGTGAATTCGTGCCACGGTTGTTGCTGAAAAACGTCGGGGTTAAATTGCCTGAGATGGCCGATCCCGGTGCCATGGGCAAGGCGAAGTTCTCTGCCGATTTCGATGCCGGGCTGAATCGTGCGGCGTTGAGCAAACTGAAACTGCAACTGGATAACACCAACCTCAGTGGCAAAGCATCGGTGAAAAACTTCAAGGCACCGGTGATCCGCTATCAACTTGTCGTGGATGGTATCGATGCAGACCGTTACCTGCCACCGCCGAGCGATAAACCGGCGCCGAAGGCGACACCAGCGGCGGCTACTGCAGCGGCAGCTACCCTGCCACTGGAACTACTGCGCAGTCTCGATATCGATGGCACCTTCAAGATGGGCAAGGTCAAGGTGATGAACCTCAACACCACCGACATCATTGCCACGGTGCGTGCGGCCAAAGGCAAGTTCCGCGTCAATCCGCTGGGTGCCAAACTCTATCAGGGTAGCTACGCAGGCGACCTCGGTTTTGATGTCACCGGTAAAACCCCGCTGCTGTCGATGAATGAAAAACTCACCGGGGTGGAAGCGGGGCCGCTGCTCAAGGACTTTATGGGTAAGGACTACGTTACCGGTAAGGCCAACATGGCGGCGAAGATGACTGCTAAAGGTATCGATCCGATGGAGGTTCGCAAGAGCCTCAATGGTAATGGCAGTTTCAGTTTTGAGAAGGGGCAGGTGAAGGGCATCAACATCGGCCATCAGATCCGCGTCGCCTACGCCAAGGTAAAAAAACTGCCTGAACCGAAGGAAGAGAGTAAAGACACCGACTTCGCCGATCTCAAAGGTAGCTTCACCGCGAAAAACGGTGTCGTGAATACCGGCGATCTCTATGCACGCTCACCGCTGTTCCAGGTGAAAGGTAAGGGTTCTGCCGATTTGGTGAAGGAAAAGCTCGATATGCGCCTTGAGACCACCGTGGTTGGTAATCTTCAGGATGCAGCAAACCAAAGTATCGGCGAGCTGAAAGGCACCATGATTCCGATCACTATCAAAGGCAAGTTCAGCGATCCCAGCATCGGTGTCGATGTGGAGTCGGTGCTGCGCGAGCGGGCGCAGAAAGAGGTAAAGAAAGCGGTCGATAAGGAAAAGAAAAAGCTGGAAGAAGATCTGAAAAACAAGCTGAAAGATGCATTCAAATTGAAGCTGTAACGAATGAGTAATGACTTTGCCCGTCGCCTTCTGGCGTGGTACGACAGGCACGGACGCCACGATCTCCCCTGGCAACAGCAGCCCACACCCTATCGGGTGTGGGTTTCCGAGGTGATGCTGCAACAGACGCAGGTGGTCACTGTTATTCCCTATTTCGAACGCTTCATGGCCAGTTTTCCCAATGTGAAAAAACTGGCCGATGCGTCACTGGATGAAGTGCTGGCTCACTGGAGCGGGCTCGGTTACTACAGCCGCGCACGCAACCTGCACAAAGCAGCGCAGATCATCCGCGACCAACACCGAGGTAAATTTCCACAGCAATTCGAAGCGGTGGTTGAGCTGCCGGGCGTCGGTCGTTCCACTGCCGGGGCGATCCTCTCCCTCGCCTGCGATCAACACCTGCCGATCCTCGACGGAAACGTTAAGCGGGTGTTGAGTCGCTTTCATGCGGTCGAAGGCTGGCCGGGACAGCGTGAGGTGGAACAGCAGTTATGGCAACTGGCCGAAACACTGACACCGAAAAAACGCACTGCCGCCTACACCCAGGCGATTATGGATCTGGGTGCCACGCTCTGTACCCGCACCAAACCTCGCTGTGAAGCCTGCCCGGCAAGCATCGACTGTCTCGCTTATGCGCAGGGAAGAATCGCTGACTTTCCCGGTAAAAAGCCGCGCAAGGCTATGCCGTTGCGGAAGACGCAGATGCTGTTGGTGCAGAATGCCAAAGGCGAACTGCTGTTAGAGCAACGACCGCCAGCAGGAATATGGGGTGGGCTTTGGTCAATACCGGAGTGCCCCTATGATGAGGACATTACCCATTGGTGTCGCGAACAGCTCGGACTGGAACTGGATGGATGGGAAGCATTGCCGCCGTTACTGCACACCTTCAGCCATTTTCAGTTGGAAATATCACCTTGGCACTGTCGGGTTAAGGCCGTGAACAGTGGCCGAGTTATGGAACCGAGCGGCATGGTCTGGTATAACAGCCGCTCTTTTGCACAACTGGGTCTGCCCGCTCCGGTGAAGAAGTTGCTGGGTAGACTGAAAAATATCCACGAGGAGTGAACTGATGACACGCATGGTTCAATGCGCAAAGCTGGGTGCAGAGGCCGAAGGCCTCGAACGTCAACCCTATCCCGGTGAGCTGGGCAAGCGTATTTTCGACAACATCTCCAAGGAAGCCTGGCAACAGTGGCTGCGCCAGCAGACCATGATGATCAACGAATACCGCCTGACCCCCATCGATCCCAATCATCGCAAGATGTTGGAGAACGCAATGGTCGCTTTCCTCTTCGGTGAAGGTGGCGAGACCCCGGAAGGTTATACCCCGCCCAAGGCCTGATCCCGTTGTGCGGCGGTTTCCGCCGGACAACGTCTTGACTTCCGAGGCCGCAGACGCTTAAATGAGCGGCCTTTCAGGACCCGTACGGGTCTGATTACTGAAAAAATGGCCGGGTAGCTCAGTTGGTAGAGCAGGGGATTGAAAATCCCCGTGTCGGCGGTTCGATTCCGTCCCCGGCCACCATCCACTTTCAATCCAGGCATCCCATCATCCCTATGAACAGCGAGCAGCTCAGTCAGTGCATCGATGCCCTGTGTCAGTGCGGTTGCGATGCCGTTCGGGCCACCATTACGGCAATGGAGAGCGGTGTGGTAGTGCCTCAGGTCGAAACCCTCAGTGAAGAGGAGCGGCAGGCGGTGCTGGAAGAGTTGAAGGCGGTGATGGCCGTCTATGACCGAAAAAGTTGATCCTCCCCTCGAATAGTTAAAGTCGCCTCACGGCGCAGCACTTCGTTACAATACCCGCCATTCTAATGACTCAAACAAGGCAGGTTCCCATGCGCCCAAGCGGCCGGCAGCCCGACGAGCTGCGTTCCATCCGTATTACCCGTCACTACACCAAGCACGCCGAGGGTTCGGTCCTGGTCGAATTTGGCGACACCAAGGTGCTGTGCAATGCCACGGTAGAAGAGCGGGTGCCGCGCTTTCTGAAAGGCAAGGATCAGGGCTGGGTGACCGCCGAGTACGGCATGTTGCCACGTGCTACCGGCAATCGTATGGGCCGCGAGGCGGCACAGGGCAAGCAGGGTGGCCGGACTATGGAGATCCAACGCCTGATTGGCCGTTCCCTGCGGGCGGTGGTTGACCTCTCTGCACTGGGCGAACGTACTATCACCCTCGACTGCGACGTGATCCAGGCCGATGGCGGTACCCGTACCGCCTCCATCACCGGCGCCTATGTGGCGCTGGCCGATGCGGTGGCGCACCTCAAGGCGAAGAAGCTGATCAAGAAAGACCCATTGCACGGCCATCTCGCCTCGATCTCGGTGGGGATCTACAACGGCACCCCGGTGCTGGACCTCGACTATGCCGAGGACTCCAATGCAGAGACCGACATGAACGTGGTGATGAACGACGGTGGAGCTTTCATCGAAGTACAGGGTACTGCCGAAGGGCACGCCTTCCGCCGCGAAGAGATGGATGCGATGCTCGACCTGGCACAGCAGGGTATTGTGCAACTGATCGAACACCAGCGTGAGGCACTAAAGGGTTAAGCATGAAAAAGATTGTTCTGGCCAGCGGCAACAGGGGCAAGGTGCGGGAGATCAACCAGATCCTCGCCGGACTCGATATCGAAGTGGTGCCACAGAGTGATTTCAATGTGCCGGAGATCGAGGAGACCGGTCTGACCTTCGTTGAGAACGCGATCCTCAAGGCGCGCAATGCGGCGAAGTGTACCGGGCTGCCTGCGATTGCCGACGACTCCGGCCTGGAGGTGGATGCTCTGCGCGGTGCGCCGGGGATCTATTCCGCACGTTATGCCGGACCCGATAATGACGATACAAAAAATCTGCAGAAGGTGTTGCAGGAACTGGATGGCGTTGCCGAGGCAGAACGCGGTGCGCGTTTCCAGTGCTTGCTGGTCTACATGGAACACGACCTCGATCCGACCCCGATCATCTGCCAGGGTACCTGGGAAGGGCGGATCACCCACGCGCCGTCCGGTGCGAACGGCTTTGGTTATGACCCGATCTTTTTCGTGCCGGATCACGGTTGCACCTCCGCCGAGCTCAGCCCGGAAGAGAAGAATCGTCTTAGTCACCGCGGCCAGGCGTTGCAGAAGCTAGTGAGTGCGCTGAAATAACGGCTGCCAGCGTGTTGCTGAATTTCACCGCACCGTTACCGCTCTCGCTCTACATCCACTTCCCCTGGTGCGTGCGCAAGTGTCCCTATTGCGACTTCAACTCCCATGAGTTGCGCGAGGATCTGCCGGAGCAGGCCTATATTGATGCGCTGTTGCTCGACCTGCAACAGGACCTGCCGATGGTCTGGGGTCGGCCGATCGAGTCGGTGTTCATCGGCGGTGGTACCCCCAGCCTGATTAGTGCCGAAGGCCTCGACCGACTCCTTTCCGGATTGCGCGCCCTGCTGGGGCTGAACCCCGATTGTGAGATCACCCTGGAGGCCAATCCGGGCACCGTAGAGCAGGGACGTTTTGCCGAGTATCGCGCCGCCGGGATCAACCGTCTCTCCATCGGTATCCAGAGTTTCGACGACGACAAACTGAAGGCGTTGGGGCGCATCCACAGCCGTGCCGAGGCGCTGCGTGCCGTCGAGGCGGTGCATGCCGCCGGGCTGGAGAACTTCAACCTCGATCTGATGTTCGGCCTGCCGGGGCAGGATGTCGCCCAGGCACAGGCCGACCTGCAGCAGGCCATCGCCCTGGCACCGACACATCTCTCCTGGTACCAGCTCACCATCGAACCCAATACCGCCTTTGCCCACCAGCCGCCCCAGGTCCCCGACGACGAGCTGCTGTGGGATATCCAGCGGCGGGGGGAGGAAACCCTGGCCGGGGCGGGCTATGGTCAATATGAGGTTTCGGCCTATGCCAGAGAGGGGTTTCGGTGCGACCATAACCTGAACTACTGGCGTTTTGGTGATTATCTGGGGATCGGTCCCGGCGCCCATGCCAAGATCACCCACCCCGCCGAAGGGCGAGTGGAACGGCTATGGAAGCAACGTCAGCCGCAGCAATGGTTGGCGCAGGCGGCGACCCCGGCGGTAATCGCCGGTAGGCGTGACCTGAATCGCGGTGACCTGGTGCTGGAGTTCATGATGAACGCCCTGCGCCTGCGCGATGGATTTCCCAGTGCGTTGTTTCAGGAACACACAGGACTGCCGATAACGTTGCTGGAGGAATCACTGCGCGAGGCGCAACGGCTTGAACTCGTCGACTGGCAGCTGCATAAGATTGTCCCCACGGAGGGTGGACGCAACCACCTGAATGAGTTGTTACAGCTCTTCATGCCGGAGGAGGAATAACAATGAGCGACGACGATAATTACACCCCGATCGATTGTGGTCTCTATTCCGAATATGAACTGGCGATTATGCATCGTCGACGTCTGCGCCTGCACTGGCGCGATGACCACGGCAATGATCATATTGAAAGTGTCATGCCGCTGGATCTGAGGACGCGTAACAAAAGCGAGTATTTGATCGCTGAACGACATGGCGGCGGCACTATCACGCTAAGACTGGATTACATTGTGCGTGCCGCGGTGGCCGACAAAACGGAGGATTAATCCTGAAAACCTCAGTTGACCGCTATCAGTTACAGGCAAGGTATTGAGATGAACAAGATTATTGACAATCATCCGATTCATTCAACGGGTGAACAACGCTACGGCATGAATTGCGCATTTGTCATGGCGCATAGCTGCGTTGTAACGCCTTGCAATAGAGTTACTATTGCGCGTTGTCACGCCTTGCTCTGCACCATGACAAATACACACTTCACACCGTCCAACTGAGGATTTCAGGATAATGGAAATCAGTACCGGCGAATTGCTCTCAATCTTTATCAATCTGGCGGTTGGCATCTATTTCGCCGTTTATTATCCGCGCAGCATCCACAAACGTTTCACTTCGCACACCATGCCGCGTGCCTTTATCGTGCTGGTTAAGGTAGTACCGATGGTGGGTTACCTGATTATTGGCCTGACCATGATCTATACCATTGCCATGCTCAGCGGTATGGCGCCAAAGAGCTGAGCACACCATGGTGATGAGCGGCCGTAGCCATGAAGAGATCGATTTTCGCGCGATCAAACATCGCTTTATGCTGCTCAACAAGGCGCGACTGAAAAAGGCCTACAGCGCACTCAATGAAAAACAGGGCGATCTGTTGACCCTGCTGCCACTGTTATTCCATGCCAACCATCCCCTGTTGCCGGGCTACGTCAATCGCGAGACGCCGGTCGGGGTATGGGATTACGAACCGGATGCACTGACCCTCAATCTGGCCAAAGCGCTAACCCGGAGTTTCAGCTACCGCAAATCGACTCGTAAACACTTCGCCATTCATGCCATTTATTTCATGGGCAGTACCGGTACCGTGGCGCACAGTGAGGGCAGCGATTTCGATTTCTGGCTCTGCCACGATCCTGAACTGGACAAGGAGCAACTGGAGAGCCTGCGTCAGAAAACCCAGGGGATCGTTCGCTGGGCGCGGCAGCTTGGGCTGGAAATTCACTTTTTCCTCGTCAATGCGGAAGAGTATCGCCAGGGCAAACACCATCAACTGACCAGTGAAGACAGCGGCACCGCGCAACATAATCTATTGCTAGATGAATTTTACCGCACCAGTGTTTTGCTCGCCGGGCAATTCCCCCTCTGGTGGCTGGTACCGCCGGAGTATGAGGATTCCTACGAAGGTTATGTCGCCGAGATGCGGCGCAAGCGTTTTCTTTACGCCAAAGACTGTATCGACTTCGGCGGCATCGGCCACATTCCGGCGGAGGAGTTTTTCGGTGCCGCGCTGTGGCAGATATCCAAGGGTGTCGACGCGCCGTACAAATCGATTCTGAAACTGCTGTTGATCGAAGCCTATGCCAGCGAATATCCGGCGATGGATATGCTGTGCAAACAGGTGAAGATGGCGGTGTATCAAAACCGCGCCGATCCGGAGCGGCTCGATCCCTACATGTTGATGCTGGACAAGGTCAGCAACTATCTGGCTGGTGCAGAAGAGAAACAACGACTGCAGTTGGCGCGCCGCTGTTTCTATTACAAGGCAGGGATCCGCCTCAGCGATAACGTAAAGAGTGCTGACTGGCGCCGTGAACTGTTGCTGAAACTGGTCGACTCCTGGGGTTGGGATCATGCCGATCTTCTATTGCTCGATGCGGCCCACACCTGGAAGGTGGACAGAGTGCTGGAGGAGCGGCAGATCCTCTACGATGCCCTGATCGCCAGTTATCAGTTTCTCTCCGATTTCGTCCGCCGCAACGCGGCGTTGTCGATGATCAGCCAACGCGATATGAATACCCTGGGGCGCAAGCTCTACACCGCCTTCGAACGCAAGGCGGGCAAGGTGGAGATCATCAATCGCGGTATCGATGCCAATCTGCACGAGGATCACGTCACCCTCTACGAGGCATGCAATCCGGCAGGCGAAGCGGTCGGCTGGCATATCTATCGCGGTGCTGTGAAACTGAGGGAGATAAGCGGTGAAACGCCATTGAAGCGGATGCGCAGTCTGCTGGAACTACTGGTGTGGTGTTACCTCAATAAGGTGGTGGATCAGGGCACTGTGTTTGCTGTGCATAGCAGTGCCAGCCAGCACAACCCGCGTGATATTCGTAATCTGTTACAAAATCTGGTGGGCCACCTGCCTTTAAAGGTGTTTGAAAGTACTGAGATGGACGATTTTGCCGAGACGGCAAAGTCGGTGGTCAACGTGCTCTATCTCAATGCCGGGGTTCGCACTACAGAGGATATGCTCACTACGCGTAACCTTGCCGCAATGGGCCAGACCGATCCCTTCAGTCATGGTCATCGACAGACCAGTCTGGTGCTGTCACTGGATCACCTGCAGATGAATAGCTGGCATGAGGTGCTGGTGCAGCGTTATGCGGGCAATAATACGGTGCTCGATTGCCTTTGTGGTTATCTGAAGTGGTTTCCACGCTCCGCTGGCGTCGTACCCGATGTGCCGACGGTCTACGCGGTCAGTGCCGCTTTTGGCAGCGCCGCCGGACAGCGTATCGAGACGCTGTTCCGCGAGGTGATCGCCCTGTTCTATGACAAAAAGCGTGGTCCAGCGACACGTCTGGTCATTAGTATTGGTCGTTCGCATTACATCGTCGAAATGGCGGAAGAGACGCCGCACTATGTCGAGCACACCAGTCTGCAATCATTGATGCAATACCTTGGACATACCGGCGAGCATTTCCATCGTATGGTGTTCGATCCGCGCTCATTGAAAGAGAGCTTCCTGCCGCTGATCTACAGCTACAACAAAGCGGGTGTGGTGCAGTTTTTCTATCATCGTGGCGCGGGCGGTACCGATGTCTTCGTGCTGGATGAGAAAGGTGCGCTGTTCAATCAGCGCTATGCACAGGTTGATAGCGACATCCTGCTGGCGCACTTTATGCGTTTCTTTGCCGCGGTCGGTAAACGGGTCAACTTCATGCGCCAGAATGAAGTGGAAGGGACAACCATTACCGGCGAGGAGTATTACGAACTCTCCACCGACGCGCTGGGGCGTCATACTATGGAGTTTGTCGATACCAGTCGTTGTCGTCCTGGCAAACACTTCTACAGTTTGCAGGTGCTGGTAGAGCAGAATTCGCAGGGTGAGTCGGTGTTTACCCTCTACGGTGACGGTCAGGAGTTTTCTACTCTGGAGTATGGCGCCGATCTATTCCGTCGGGTGGTTGCCCATGTACTGGAGCAGCGCCACGATCAGGCACACTATCCCATCTACATTACCGACATCAGTCTCGACCGGGGTGTGATCGGCGACGAGCGTGCAGATCGTCTACAAACGGTACATTACCTGGAATACAAGCGACGGATTGAAGAGCAGATCAATCGTTATCTATAGCGTCTTATTGCCAGCCTTCACGAATCAGTTCTCTCGCAACTCATCCATGATGGAAAGAATGTCGTTGCGCCAGCGCTGAACGATGTAGTTGAAATCGTCGTCGTCCACGATCTCATGCAGCATGGTTGGATCGAGTGCCAACAATAGTGTCTCTTCCTGTTCGGCGAAGATGGTCATCTTTAGTGGCAGGTAGGGAATCAGCTGCGGGAAGCGAGCGCTTAGTTTGCGGATCTCTTCCGGCTTGCCATAGAAAACGATGCGGTATTTGTCGGTCTGGAAACCGCTGGAGGTGAGGCCGATATCGACCCGCTGTACCCGTGAAATGGTGTAACCGTATTCCCCCAACCGTTTTTGCAGCGCCAGCATGGTCTCCGGGAAAGACTGGGTCGAGCGCATCATTAACAGGCTCTCTTCCACGGCGTGGAGGTTGGGCGTTGTGCAGAACAGGAGTAGCGCAAGGAGTTGGGCAAGTCGTTTCATAGTGTCGCCTCCTCCATGATCGCGGTGTAGATGTCGTGCATACGGTTGCACGATTCATCTAGTTCCGCGTTGTTGTAAACCCGGCTCATAAAGCGCGGATTCACCGACATCAGTTCCACTGTTCCGTCGTCGTGTTCGATGGCGGTAATGCGGCAGGGCATGAACAGGCCAACTCGTGGATCGAGACTGAGGGCGTTGTTGATAAAGTTGAAGTTGCAGAAATAGACGATCACCTGTTTCTTGTTGACCTGTTTTTCGTCAAACAGTCCATCTTCCAGATGCTGCACACGGATGATGCGGAAGTTCTTGCCGATAGCGGCACGCTTGATGTTTTCCACCGTGGTTTCCAGGTCGTAGCTGGATTCCATGCGGATGACCGGATCCTTATCTTTGTTGTGTTTCCACTGCAGCGGGTGCTGGGCAAAGCTGCGCACGTAGCTGACGATATCGTCGATATCCTGCTCTTTCAGACCCACCTTGAGGAAGGAGATCATCGGTGTGCCTTCGCGCCCATCCATAAGGGTACGTTTGATCATCGAGTCATCTGCTGCGGCGAGGAAGCCGGGGTTGTTCAGTGCCGGAGGCATGATCGGCAGATCTCGCGGACGGGAGAAGGTGACACCCGTACCATGGCCACCACCACCATTGGCGCCGTGGCAGTGGGCGCAGTATTTGGCGAACAACTCCTTGCCACGGCTGACGTTGCCGTAGCCCGGTTTGCGCTGGGCATGCTCGGCCTTCTCGTGTGGTACGCCCCAGTTACGCAGATGGCCGATGATGGCGCGCACCTGGGCATCGCTGAGGGTTCTGAAAGAGGGCATGACCCTGCCGGGGCGGCCGTTACGGATGGTGGTGAAGAGGAAATCGTCGCTGACGGCTGCCTGGAAGCTGGGTAGTGCCAGGGGAATACCGACGCCGCCCTGGCCGTCGAGGCCATGGCAGGCTGAGCAGTGACGCTCATACAGGCGTGCGCCGTCTGGCGCCGGTGCGGCTGTGGTACTGAATATCAGGCCGCAGAGCAGGGGGAGTAGCTTGCGCAGCATGAAACTTTCCAACTTTGTGTCAGTAGGGAGTTTTATCCCATTGGGGTGCTGGCCTGATCCTACACACTACCGGGCCCGGCGTACAATCCGTTAACGGCTCCAGAGCAGATAGAGCTGCACCGCAATAACAATGAACATCGCCGTGACCACGACGACGAAGGTGGAGTTGCTCTGCACCAGACGGCGGCGAAATACCTGGATCTGCTGGTGCGCCTGCACCGCATAGGCCTGGAGTTCGCTGTCCTGGTTGCGCAACGCGCGGATGCGTTGTTCCAGCTGTTCGCGCTGCGCCATCAGGCTCTCCACCGAGGCGCGGCATTCGATAAGCTCGGTGGGACTTGCCGCTGCCGTCTGTGCCGTCTTTTCAGTGTTGATGTCGTTGAGGATCACCAGCCCCGGCTCCTCACCTTTGGTGACATATTTGAGGGCATCCTGCAGCCCCCGCAATTCTGCCACCAGTTTTGGATCGGACTGGTTTTCATCCCAGTACTGTTTCTCCAGCCGTTCAAGATGATCTGAAAGGATCGCAGCGCTCTTGAGGATACTTTTGCGATAGGTATCCACATAGATGAAGGCGTCCTGGGCCTGGAACTGGCTGCTTTCGTTGCTCATGGCATGCTCGGGTCACGCGACGGATGTCGACACTGTCCATATCGGCAGGAGGGCGCGGTGGCTTGAGTAACCGCTATTCCTCGAAGTAAGTGTAGCCTTCCAGTCCTGTGCTGAGCGCGTCGAGGAATACCTGTTGTTGTGACGCGGAAAGACCGCTCTCTGCCACCTTGTCGCGGTAGGCCTGCATCAGATCTTCCGGATTGAAGTGGACGTAGCGCAGCAGGTCGCCGACGGTGTCGCCGTGCTCCGCCCCTTCCAGACGGTAGCTACCGTCAGTCTCCTGCACCACGTTGACCGAGTCGGTGTCGCCGAACAGGTTGTGCATGTCGCCGAGGATCTCCTGGTAGGCGCCGACCAGGAAGAAGCCGAGCAGGTAGGGTTCGCCCGGCTTTAGATCGTGGACCCGCAAGCTGCTCTCCACCCCTTCGCTGTCAACGTAGCGATCGATACGACCGTCCGAGTCGCAGGTCAGGTCCTGCAGGATGGCGCGACGCGAGGGTTCTTCGGTGAGCCGTTGCAGCGGCACGATGGGAAATATCTGGTCGATGCCCCAGACGTCGGGTAGCGACTGGAACAGGGAGAAGTTGCAGAAGTATTTGTCGGCCAGCTTTTCGTGCAACTCGTCGATGGCTTCGCGGTGGGCGCGCAGGCCCGGTTGCAGCAGTCCCAGCACCTTGCGGCAGATGGCGAAGTAGTACTCTTCGGCACGGGCACGCTGCGCCAGACTGAGCACACCGTGGGTGTACATCGCCTGTGCCTCGCCCAGCCAGTGCACCGCGTCGTGGTAGACCTCCAGCGCCGAGCGGCGATCCACGCCTTGGAGTCCCTGCCACAGGTCGTGCAGAATATGCGGGTCGTCATCGCAAGGCGGATTTTCGTGGCCACTGTCCGGGGCGCGTTCCACCTCGGTGACGTTGGTCACCAGTACCGCGTGATGGGCGGTGAGGGCGCGGCCCGATTCGGAGATCAAATCAGGATGGGGCAGGCCATGTTCGCTGCACACTTCCCACAGGGTATGCACGATGTTATTGGCGTACTCCGCTACGCTGTAGTTCATCGAACATTCGCTGCGCGAGCGGGTGCCTTCGTAGTCGATGGCGAGGCCGCCGCCGACGTCGATGATCGACAGCGGCACATTCAGCTGCCGTAGTTCGGCATAGAAGCGCGCCACTTCGCGGGCGCCGCGCTGGATGTCGCGAATGTTGGCCACCTGCGAGCCGAGATGGAAGTGGAGCATCTGGAAGCTGTCGAGCAAATCGTGACTGCGCAGCCACTCCACCGCGTGCAGTACCTGCGAGGCGGAGAGGCCGAATTTCGATTTCTCGCCACCGCTGTTCTGCCACTTGCCGCTACCGAGGGAGGCGAGGCGCACGCGCAGGCCGAGTAGCGGGGTGACGCCGAGTGCCTGCGACTCTTCCAGCACCAGTTTCAGCTCGGAGAGCTTTTCGATGACGATGCAGACTCGGTGACCGAGGGCCTTGCCGATCAGCGCAAGACGAATGTATTCGCGATCCTTGTAGCCGTTACAGACCACCATGCCGCCGTTGCGGATCATGCCCAGCACCGCCATCAGTTCCGGCTTGCTGCCAGCCTCGAGGCCAATGCGATTGTCGCCACGGTGCAGTAGTTCCTGCACCACGCTGCGCTGCTGATTGACCTTGATCGGGTAGACCGCGGTGTAATTGCCGCTGTAATCCTCGCTCTTCATCGCATTGCTGAAGGCGTTGATCAGGCTGTCGACACGGTCATGCAGGATGCCGTTGAAACGCAGCAGGATCGGCAGGCTCAACCCTTCCTGGTGGACGCGATCGATGACTTCGTTAAGGTCGATGCCATGCTGGCCGTCGCGCCGGGGGAAGACGCAGAGGTGCCCACGACTGTCGATGTCGTAGTAGCCCTCGCCCCAGTGGGCGATGTTGTAGCCGGCGCGCGCCTGCTCGATGCTCCAGTCACTCATAGCGGACCCCTGGTGTGTAGTGCGCCGATTATCGGGTATTCGTGGTGACATTGGAATGGCGGTTGCGATAGCGCGGGGCGCAGAGTATCTTTTGCGCTTTTCACCCCGGCGGAGATCCTCTCATGTTACCCAGCGACAAACCCTGGTACAGCGAAGCAAGCACAGAGCTTGGCGCGGCCTTTTCCCTGAGCCTGACGGGCAAGGGCAAACTGCATGAGGAGCAGACGCCGTTCCAGAAGATCGAGGTCTACGAGACCGAGACCTTCGGCAACCTGATGACTATAGACGGCCTGGTGATGCTCACCACCCGCGACAATTTTCTCTACCACGAGATGATGTCGCACCCGGTGCTGTTCACCCATCCGAATCCGAAGCGCGTATTGATCATCGGCGGCGGCGACTGCGGCACCCTGCGCGAGGTGTTGCGCCATCCCGGCGTGGAGCTGGCACAGCAGGTGGATATCGACGAAGGGGTAACCCGCGCGGCGGAAAAGTATTTTCCTGAGCTGTGCGAATCGAACAACGACCCACGCGCGCAACTCTATTTCGACGACGGCCTGAAGTGGGTGAAAGAGGCGGATGACGGTTACTACGACATCATCATCGTCGATTCCACCGATCCCATCGGTCCCGCCGAAGGTCTCTTCGGCGAGGCATTCTTCCGCGACTGCGTACGTGCACTGAGTGACGACGGTATCCTGGTACAGCAGAGTGAATCGCCGCTCTACCACATGGAACTGCTTAAGGATATTCACCGCTACATGCGTCGCGCCGGATTCAACCACACCCAGACCCTGCACTTCCCGCAGCCGGTCTATCCCTCCGGCTGGTGGAGCTGCACCATGGCGTCAAAGAGCGCATTTAACGGTTTCCGTGAAAGCGACAGCGCTGGCCGTTCCTTCAAAACCCGTTACTACTCACCTGATGTGCACAAGGGCGCATTGGCGCTGCCGCCGTTCATGCAGGAAGCGTTGAACGCATTGTAGAAAAGAGCATCCACCACGAAGCTCACGAAGAGCACGAAGATCATCAGGCAATACCCCTTCGTGTTCTCGGTGTCCTTCGTGGTGCAATCTTTTTTATTCACTCATCGTAAGGGCTTCGAGCTCGAAGAGATTGCGTAGTGCCTCGGCACGGTCCGTGCCGCAGGTTTCAGCGTTCGCAGCGAAGCGGCTGCAGATATCGGGGCGTGAGGGATCGTCGAACAGGCGGCAACGTAACGCATCGTCGAGCTGTACGCAGTGATCCCCTGCAGGTTTGCCCTGCGGCATGCCGGGGATTGGTGAACTGATTGATGGGGCGATGCAGCAGGCACCGCAATCGGAACGGCACTCCATCAGACTAACCAGCGTAAAAGATAAAAAAGCATGAATCCCTCCGAGGATCTCGACGGGCCAACAACTTTGGCAGCGAAGAGATTCTTTTCCGTGTCGGCGGCCTGTAACGCAGCCTCCGCGCTCTCATAAACCGTAACGCAATTTTCCGGGAAACGGTTGCGGCCTTTGCCCGGGGCGTAGATCACCGCGTAGTGCTCCTGCACCAGATCGCTCTGATCATCGCGGGTCGGCAATGGCATTAGACGGAGTCCCGTTGTCTCTTCTATTCGCGTTAGTGTTTGCTGCTAGGCGACGCCGTATTGCTGGCGGTAGGCGGCAATGGCATCGAGGTGCTCCGCCATCGCCGGGTCGTCCTTGAGATAGGTCATCAGGTCGGCGAGGGTGATGATGCTCGCCACCTTCAGACCAAAGTTCTGTTCCACTTCCTGAATGGCGGAGAGCTCGCCCTTGCCCTTCTCCTGACGGTCGAGGGCGATGACTACCCCAGCGGCCTGGGCCCCGGCGGCGTCGATGATCTCCAGCGCTTCGCGGATCGCGGTACCGGCGGTGATCACGTCGTCGATGATCAGGATCTTGCCCGCCAGCGGCGCGCCGACGATGTTGCCCCCCTCTCCGTGGTCCTTCGCCTCTTTGCGATTGAAGCAGTAGGGGATACTGCGCTGATGCTGGTCGTGCAGTGCCACCGCGGTGATCGCCGCCAGCGGGATACCCTTGTAGGCGGGGCCGAACAGGGTGTCGAACTCGATGCCGGAATCCTGGATCGCAGCGGCGTAGAAGCGACCCAGGCGGCTCAGGTGTGCGCCGGTATTGAACAGCCCGGCGTTGAAAAAGTAGGGGCTGATCCGCCCGGACTTGAGCGTGAAGCTGCCGAAACGCAGTACCTGGTTCTGGATGGCAAAGTCGATGAATTCGCGCTTGTAGTCCTGCATGGAATGCTCCGCTCAGCTGGTTGGCAAGGGTGCGCATTGTAGCAGCGATGCCCGGTGCCCGCACCGGGTTGGCCTGTTATGATGCAGCAACAATAATCGACCCGGGATCGCCATGCGTATCATCACCGCCAACCTGAACGGTATTCGTTCGTCGGCAAACAAGGGCTTCTTCGAGTGGTTCACGGCGCAGCAGGCCGACGTGCTCTGCGTGCAGGAGACCAAGGCGCAGGAGCATCAGCTCGAAGCGGAGAAACACTATCCCGCGGGTTATCACGCCTATTTTTGCGACGCGGAGAAGAAGGGCTACTCCGGAGTGGCGATCTACAGCCGCCGTGAACCTGACAAGGTGACCGTCGGCCTGGGCGAGGGCTTCGAGGATATGGATGCGGAGGGGCGCTTTATTCAGGCCGACTTTGGTAATTTATCGGTCATCTCCCTCTATCTCCCCTCCGGTACCTCCAGCGATGAACGGCAGCAGGTGAAGTTCAGCTTTATGGATCGCTTCGAGGAGCGGCTGAAGAAGATGCGGCGACAGAAGCGCGAGTTCATCATCTGCGGCGACTGGAACATCGTGCACAAAGAGATCGACATCAGGAATTTCAAATCGAACCAGAAGAACTCCGGCTGTCTGCCTGAAGAGCGTGCCTGGTTGGACAAGCTGTTTGGCCCGATGGGTTACGTCGATGCCTTCCGTGTGGTCGATTCACAACCGGATCGTTACACCTGGTGGTCTAACCGTGGCAACGCACGGGCCAATAACGTCGGCTGGCGTATCGATTATCAGGTGATCACGCCGGGTCTGCACGATGCGGTGAAGCGTGCGGCGATCTACCGGGAGCAGTTCTTCTCCGATCATGCACCGCTGACCATCGATTACGAGGGGCTGTAGTCGATGCGTCACTCCACCCGAGCCTATCTGCAACACGTCTTCAACTGGCGCATGCTGGTGGCCCTGTTTATGGGCTTTTCCAGTGGCATGCCGTTGTATCTAACTGGTTCATTGCTACAGGCATGGATGACCAAAGAGGGTGTCGATCTTTCTACCATCGGGCTCTTCGCGCTGGTTGGTCTGCCCTATACGCTGAAGTTTGTTTGGGCACCGTTACTGGATCGTTTCACCCTGCCGTTTCTTGGCCGACGTCGCGGATGGTTGTTGACAATGCAACTGGTGCTAGCAGCGTCTATTGCCTGGTTGGGACTGAATAATCCGGCAGAGAATATCTGGTTGCTGGCGGCTACCGGATTCCTGGTGACTTTTTTCTCCGCCTCTCAGGATATTGTTGTCGATGCCTATCGTCGTGAGGATTTGAGTGACGAAGAGCTGGGCTTAGGGGCTTCGCTTTACGTTTTAGGCTACAGGGTTGGTGTGTTGTTGACGGTAAGCGGTGGCTTAATCCTGGCTGACTTTATGCCCTTCAGTACGGTTTATCTGCTGTTGGCGATGACTATGTCGGTCGGTATCGTCACCACGTTATTGGCGCGTGAACCGGATGAGCCGGAGGGCGTGCCGACGTCTCTGGCTGAGGCGGTAGTGCAGCCCTTTGTCGAGTTCTTTTCTCGTAATGGTGCGTGGCTATTCCTGGCTTTCATCGTGCTCTACAAGATCGGCGACAACATGGCGCAGGCTATGACGATGCCGTTCTATCTGTCGCTCGGCTTTTCCACCAGTGAAGTTGGTAGTATCGCCAAGTTTTTCGGTTTCGGCGCAACGATTGTAGGTGGTTTGTTGGGTGGGCTCTGGATCATACGCCTGGGGATTAATCGTGCGCTGTGGATATTCGGCATTCTGCAGGGACTTTCTGCGGCGGCCTTTGCCGTACTGGTCTGGACCGGACACGACCTGCTCTGGCTGGCGGCGGTGATCGCCTTCGAAAATGTCTCCGGCGGAATGGGAACGGCTGCCTATATGGCTTTTATGGCCAGCCTGACCAACAAACGCTTCACCGCTACCCAGTACGCGCTGCTCACCAGCCTGATGGGGGTTCCGCGGGTACTGGCGGCAGCACCGACCGGATTCATGGCGGAGCAGATGGGCTGGGCCGCTTTCTTCATTAGCTGCGGTCTGATGGCGATCCCCGGCCTGCTGTTGTTGCAGCGTTTTGCGCCGTGGCGTAGTCTGCAACCGGCAACCAATACGGTATAGGGAACACGATGATCGAAGTGAGTTATTTTGCGGCCTTCCTGGTCGGTCTGCTCGGCGGGGTCCACTGCGTGGGCATGTGCGGCGGTATCGTCGGCGCCCTCAGTTTCGGTCTGCCGGAGCAGGTACGCGGTCGTTTTTCGGCGTTGCTTCCCTATCTGATTAACTACAATCTCGGACGTCTGTTCAGCTATACCGTCGCCGGTGCCCTGCTCGGTGGGGTCGGCGCCCTGGCCGCTAATATGGTCGCGCTTCACGAGGCGCAGTCGGTGCTACAGGTGATCGCAGGTCTGTTCATGATCGCCATGGGGCTCTATCTCGGCGGCTGGTGGTTCGGCATGAATCGTCTGGAGAAGCTGGGCGGCAAGCTGTGGCGTTATATCGAACCGGTCGGTCGTCGACTGCTGCCGGTGAAGAAGCCGTCACAGGCGCTGGTGATGGGACTGGTGTGGGGCTGGTTGCCCTGTGGTCTGGTTTACAGTGCCCTGATTTGGGCGGTCTCCGCGGGGAGTGCGGTCAAAGGCGCGCTGCTGCTGCTCTGTTTTGGTCTGGGGACCCTGCCTAATCTACTGGCAATGGGCATCTTCGCTGGCAAGCTCACCGCTATGTTGCGTCGCCCCGGCGTGATGCATCTGGCCGGGGCGCTGGTGATCCTGATCGGCGTCTTTACTATCGTTCGCCCTTACATCACTTGACGAAGAACTGTTGCGAAAAGCTCAACGGATAGGATTTCTTTATCCCTGCGGGTGACACGCTGATATCGAAGTTCAGTTTCTGACCGTCGGTGATCGGCAGTTCCGCCAGGTAGTAGACCACCGCACCCTCGGTGACCTCTTTCATCTTCAGTTTGCTGATTTTGCCGGTGATATCCCCGGCCGTTCCTTCTACCCGTGCCTTGACCGGCTCATAGCCACCCAGACCGCCTTTTTTCTGTACCGTGATATTGACGATGGCTTCATAACTGCTGCGGCTGAGACCATGGGTCTTGGCAACTTCCGGCGCCAGCATGTCGGAGTTAAAGGCGTTGTAATGCACGCGGTAGTCGCCGAAATCCTGGTACTGCTCGGCCTGTAGCGGCAGGCTTGCCAGCAACAGCGTCAGGGGAAATAACAGGCTGCGGAAAGACATGACACCCTCCTTTGTTTTCACTTGTTTTAGTAGAACAACTATAGACCACCCATAGCCAGACTATGGGGGCGCAACAGCGATCTCAAAACCGGGTTTAACTTTTCTGGAAGCGATACAGCGCGATTTCGCCCAACAGGTTGGGCAGCAGGCGCATACCGAAGTTACTGCGGTGGGAGGTGTCGACCACGCTGCGTTGCAGTACCCGGATGTCGAGGTGATGACAGAGTCGCTCAAAGTCGGTCAGGGTACATAGGTGGATATTGGGGGTGTCGTACCACTCGTTGGGTAGTGCCCGGGAGAGCGGCATGTGGCCGCCGAGGGCGAGCTGGGCACGGCTGCGCCAGTGGCCGAAGTTGGGGAAGGTGACGATGCCCTGACGACCGACCCGCAGCATTTCGCTGAGCAGGCGCGAGGGATAGTGCATCGCCTGCAGGGTCTGGGTCATCACCACGTAGTCGAAGGAGTTGTCGTCGAAGTAGTCGCTGAGCCCCGCGTCGAGGTCGCTCTGGATCACACTGACGCCGCGACCGATGCAGGCGACGATGTTGTCCGGGTCGATCTCCAGGCCGTAACCGTCGACATCGCGTTCCCGTTTCAGGTGTTCCAGCAGGGTGCCGTCGCCGCAGCCCAGGTCGAGCACCCGGCTACCCGGCTCGATCCATTCGCTGATGATCGCCAGATCGGGACGTAGTTCGCTCATGCGCTAACCTCCGTGGCGACCCGTTGCATATAACTGCGGAAGACATCGAAGTAGTGCGGGATCGGGATGAGGAAGGCGTCGTGGCCGTGGTGCGCCTCCACCTCGGTGTAACTGACCGTCTTGTCGCCGTCGAGCAGTGCCTTGACGATCTCCCGCGAGCGTTCCGGTGAAAAGCGCCAGTCGCTGGTGAAGGAGACGAGCAGGAATTTGGCCGTGACATTGGCCAATGCCGCCGACAGATCCCCGCCGTGCTCAGCCGCCGGGTCGAAGTAATCCAGTGCCTTGGTCATCAGCAGATAGGTATTGGCATCGAAGCGCTCGACAAAGCTCTCACCCTGATAACGCAGGTAGCTCTCCACCTGGAACTCGACGTCGAAACCGAAGCTGATCTTGCCTTCGCGCAGCTCGCGACCGAATTTCTTGCGCATCGCATCGTCGGAGAGATAGGTGATGTGGCCCAGCATGCGGGCGATTTTCAGACCCTGCGCTGGCACGGTGTTGTGTTCGGCGTAGCGACCTTCATGGAAATCGGGATCGGAGCGCAGCGCCTGACGTACCACCTCGTTGAAAGCGATGTTCTGCGCGGTAAGGTTGGGGGCCGCGGCGATCACCACCGCGTGGCGCAGGCGATCCGGGTAGTCGATGGCCCACTGCAACACCTGCATGCCGCCGAGGGAGCCGCCGATCACCGCCGCCCATGTCTGAATGCCGAGGTGATCGGCAAGACGTGCCTGGCTGTTGACCCAGTCGCGCACGGTGACGATGGGGAAGTCCGGCCCCCACAGCTTGCCGGTCGCCGGATTGATGGTGTTGGGGCCGCTGGAGCCGCGACAGCCGCCGAGGTTGTTCAAGGAGACGACGAAGAATCGGCTGGTGTCGATCGGTTTGCCGGGGCCGATGGCCGAGTCCCACCAGCCGGGCTTCTTCTCTTCCATGCTGTAGTAACCGGCGGCGTGATGGTCGCCGGAGAGGGCATGGCAGATGAGGATGGCGTTGCTTCTGTCGGCGTTGAGTTCGCCGTAGGTTTCGACGATCAGATCGTACTGCGCCAGCGCCTGTCCGCAGTCGAGATCGAGCGGCGTGTCGAAGTGCAGGGTTCGGCTGGTAACCAGGCCGACGGAGTCGACCGGGATCGATTCAGGCATTGACGCTACTTAAGGCTAGGGCAGAAGATGAGCAGCAGTCTAAACAGCGCTATATCATCGCGCAAGATCAACTGGCCTTGGCACGTGGCGCGTCGGGAGCGGCATCCACGTCCAGCGGACGGTTGATCACCTTAAGGATGCCATTCAACTCGTCGTACTGCTGTTTCAACATGGCGGCGTTTTTCTTCAGTTCAGCCATGCGGCTTTCCAGCGTGTCGCGCGATTCATTGATGCGTCGCAGGTTCTCCAGACGCTTGTCCATCTGTGCCTTGTGTTCCTTGATCTGGCGTACCAGCGGCGACATCACTGCCTTGCTCCAGCTTTCGGCATCACGGTGCGCCTTGAAGAAGACGTTGCGCGCGTGGCTTACCAGGGAGATGAAGAATTTCTTGATCACGTAGTGCTGCTCGGTGAGTACGGTGACCGGGCTGTTACGGAATGCCTCCGCCTCCTGATAGAGCCGTTCCATGTCCTTGACGTATTTGTCGATGTCGTAGAGCACCGGTTCGATACCCTGCAGGCCGTGCTCCGACTGGAACTTGTGATAGACGGTGGTGATCAGGCGGTTGAGCTGCTCCGAGTAAGCATCCACCTCTTTGAGCATGGCGCTGATGCCGTCGAAGAAGGTCTTCATCCCGCCCTTGAGGCCGTGGGTGGTCCAGGTGCCGGTCATCGAGTCGCGGCTTTTGGAGACCAGCTTGTCCAGCTCGGTCAGGCTAAGCATGGAGAGCAGCTTCTTGCTCTGTTCGGAGAGAATTTTCTTGTTGGCGTTAAAGCTCTCCACGTTCTTGTGATAGGCCACCTGCTCTTCACGGGTCTTCTGCATCAGGTGTTCGATCACTTCATTGTTCTTGCCGCTGAGGCCGTTCAGCTCTTCCACCTGGCTCTTGATCGACTGGAAGCGGGAGGCGAGCAGGTCGCGGGAATCCTGGATCATGGCGCCGACATCGGCCTTGGTGTGTTCACGCACGATCTCCTGCTGGTAAGGCAGGATTTCGTTAGCCAGGATCGATTCCAGCTCAAGAATATTACTGCGCGCCAGCAGTTCCTGATCGTGGCGGATCTTCGCCAGCAGGCCCTTCTGTGCCGAGACCGGGTGGACCAGACGGGAATCGATACCGAGGGTCTGGGCAGCACGCTTGCACTGTTCGCCGATGATGCGATTGATGTCATCGTTGCTTTTGAGATCGTCCCACAGGGTGTCGATCTTGTTGAGGATGACCACGGTGCCTTTTTCACGTCCGGCACGCAGCGGCTTGACGTTGTGGATCCACATGTCCAGATCGGATTTGGTCACACCGGTATCGGCGGACATGACGAACATCACCGCCTGGGCATTGGGCAGCATGTTGAGAGTCAGTTCCGGTTCGCTGCCGAGGGCGTTGAGTCCGGGGGTATCCAGGATCACCAGTCCCTGCTTGAGCAGCGGGTGGGGGAAACTGATCAGGGCGTGACGCCACAGCGGCACGTCGACCTCATCGGGCGGCGAACCATCCGGCTTATGCAGGTGGGTGTCCGCCTCGGAGTAGAGGCCCAGCTTTTCGGCTTCGACACGGGAGACCCGCTTGGTTTTGACGATCTCGCGGAACGCTTCGGCCATGTTGTCGGCGTTGTTCAGATCGAGATCGATGTGGCTCCAGTGGATCGGCTCGCTGCGATATTCGGTAACGCTGGTGTCGTTAAGACGGGTTTCGATCGGCAGCAGGCGGATATAGGCCTGCTCGTGCTCCGAATCGTAGAACAGCTCGGTGGGGCACATGGTGGTACGGCCCGCCTCGGAAGGGAGCAGACGGCGATCGTATTCGGAGAAGAAGATGGCGTTGATCAGCTCGGTTTTGCCACGGGCAAACTCGGCGACAAAGGCGATGGTCAGCTTGTCCGAGCGCAGGGAGCTGATGCTTTCAAAGATGCGCAGCTCATCCTCCGGGCTGCCCATCTCGTTATCATTCAGCCAGCGCTGGTAGTCGTTGATGCCGGCGATGAGATCGTTCTTCCACTCGCCGTAGGCATGCATCTGTTCGGTAAAGCGACGGTTTACCATAGGACTTGCGTTCTCCGCTTTCTATTATCTTTACAATGGCGGGTTATTTCATATTTACCCGGCGGCATCCACTCAGACTCTCCATTTTGTGAAAGAGTGCAAACTGCACCCCCTGGCTCCCCACCGCCAGATGCACGGGTCGAATAGTTCGATGATAGCACGGCTTTTCCCTTTCAGGTCATAGCCTTTGGTGGGATGGCCGCTGCATCAGGGAGGTATTTTGGTGATTCGATGGCGAAGCGTTTGTCGCGACCGCTATCACCCTTGAGCAGGGTGACCTGCGCCTTGGTTACGCCGAAGGACTTGGCGAGAAAGGTGATCAGATGCTGGTTGGCCTTACCGTCGACCGGTGGGGCGGTGATGCGAACCTTGAGTGCCTCTTCGCCGTGGGGGCCGACGATCTCGTCACTGCTGGCGCGAGGCTGAACCCGCAGGGTGAGCAACAACTTGTCTCCCTGCCACTGATACCAGCCAGCCACCTCAGCCGAGTACCAGGCCGACCAGCAGCATTTTGATTACCTGTAGCCCCAGCAGCACCAGTATCGGCGACAGATCGAGGCCGGAGATCGGTGGCAGCAGGCGTCGTGCCGGACGTAACAGCGGTTCGGTCAGGCTGTAGAGCAGTGTCAGGGCCGGATTGTAGTTGCCGGGGCTGACCCAGCTGGCGATGGCCTGAATGATGATGGCGATCATGTAGAGGCCGATAGCCAGGGTGATCAGGTCCAGCAGCGAGACCAGCAACAGGCTGACTGGCCCCATCATCTGGCCGTCGAGCAGACCGAGGAAGTTATAGGGGGCGATATGCGCGCCGACCAGCGCCACCTGGACCAGGGTCACCAGATAGGCCAGCAGCAGGCAGGCGATGTCGAGTCCGCCCCAGCCGGGAATGATGCGGCGCAATGGACGCAGCAGCGGGCTGGTGACCTTGACGATGAACTGGGACAGGGGATTGTAGAAATCGGCCCTGGCCCACTGCAGCAGGAAGCGCAACAGGATCAGCGCGATGTAGAGCTGAAACAGGGTAGAGAGGAGGAAATCGGCGATCTGCAGCAGGGTTTGCATCCGTTATTTTCCCCCCAGTTGATCGGCCAGTTCCACGGCACGATCCCGCGCCCCGGTGAGGGCCTTTTCGAACAGTGCACGAATCTCGCCCTGTTCGAGGATGCCGATGGCCCTTTCGGTGGTACCGCCGGGGGAGGTGACACGACGGCGCAGTTCCGCAGGGTCATCCGGGCTTTCCAGTGCCATTTTGGCCGCGCCAAAGGCGGTCTGTAGTGCCAGCAGGCGGGCGCTCTCCTCGGGCAGGCCCAGTTTGACGCCGCTCTGTTGCAGCATTTCGATGAGCAGGAAGAAATAGGCGGGGCCGCTACCGGAAAGGGCGGTGACCGCATCCAGTTGTGTCTCGTCGTCGACCCAAAGGGTCAGCCCCACTGCGCGCATAATGCCTTCCGCCAGTTCGTGCTGGGCGGTGCTGACCCGGCTGTTGGCGAACAGGGCAGTGGCGCCGCTCTTCAGCAGCGAGGGGGTGTTGGGCATGCTGCGGACTACCGCGCAGTTGCCGCCCAACCAGCGATCGATGTCGGTGACCCTAATTCCTGCGGCGATAGAGAGCAGCAGTGGCGCACAATCCTTGAGCGATGCGGCGATGCCGGTACACACCTCGCGCAGCACCTGCGGTTTGACCGCCAGCACCACCACATCGACAGTGCTGGTTAGCTCGCTGTTGTCCGCGGTGGTCTGCACGCCGAACTGAGCGGCCAGTTCCTCGCGGCGTGCCGCGGTCGGTTCCGCGACGGTGATATTGGCGGCGCTGAAGCCGTCGCTGATCAGTCCACCGATCAGGCTGGCGGCCATGTTGCCGCCGCCGATGAAGCCGATTTTGCTTTTTTTCATCGTATTACCTGTATGTCCTGTCTCTATTCCTAGCTTGTTATGTGTTGTGTCTAACAGATCACAAGATAACGTATCGGCCAGAATATCACACTGCTGACGTCGCCTTTACCGGGCGCGGCCCGAACAATGCAGTGCCGATGCGTACCATGGTTGCCCCTTCGGTAATTGCCGCCTCCAGGTCGTCGGACATGCCCATCGACAGGGTGTCGAGTTGTAATCCCTCATGGTTGAGTTGTTCCAGCGCCTGACGCAGTTGGCGCAGCGGTAGGCGTTGCGCCTCGAAATCATCTGTCGGCGCCGGGATCGCCATCAGCCCGCGCAGTCGCAGTCGGGGAAGTTGGGCCACCTGACGGGCCAGCTCGGGGAGTTGGTCGAAGTCGACGCCCGACTTGCTCGCTTCGCCGCTGACATTGACCTGCAGGCAGATGTTCAGCGGCGGTAGCGCTGCCGGGCGCTGGTCATTGAGGCGCTGAGCCAGCTTAAGGCGATCCACGCTGTGGACCCAGGCAAAGTGCTCGGCAACCGGTTTGCTCTTGTTGGATTGCAGTGGGCCGATGAAGTGCCACTCCAGATCGAGATCGTGCAGTGCCTCAATCTTGCCCAGCGCCTCCTGCAGGTAGTTTTCGCCGAAGCGGCGCAGGCCGAGGGCGGCCATGGCGCGCAACTCGTCGCAGTCGCGGGTCTTGCTCACGGCCAGCAGGGTAACCGATTCCGGCGTGCGGCCAGCAGCGTGGCAGGCCGCTTCCAGGCGTAGCCTGACGGCGTTGAGACGCTCGGCGGGTGAAAGGAAGTTGTCTGTCATGGCGGTACGTTATACTTTAGGCCGATAAGTTTGCGAACAATCAATAATACGTGTTGAGGCCATTCTAATGGATATTACCGAATTACTTGCCTTTGCCGTCAAAAACGGCGCCTCGGATCTGCACCTCTCCTCGGGGTTGCCGCCGATGATTCGTGTCGATGGCGACGTGCGTCGTATCAATGTGCCGCCGATGGCGCACAAGGATGTCCACCGTCTGGTCTACGACATCATGAACGACAAGCAGCGCAAGGACTACGAGGAGTATCTGGAGACCGACTTCTCTTTCGAGATTAAGGGCCTCTCCCGTTTTCGTGTTAACGCCTTCAACCATAACCGTGGTGCCGGTGCGGTTTTCCGTGCTATCCCCAGCAAGATTCTGACTCTGGAAGACCTCAACTGTCCGGCCATCTTCAAGGATATTGCCGATACCCCGCGCGGCCTGGCACTGGTCACTGGGCCGACCGGTTCCGGTAAATCCACCACCCTGGCGGCGATGATCGATTACGTTAATGAACGCCAGCACGGTCATATCCTGACCCTGGAGGACCCGATCGAATTCGTGCATGAATCGAAGAAGTGTCTGGTCAACCAGCGTGAGATCCACCGCGACACCCTGGGCTTCAACGAGGCACTGCGTTCGGCGTTGCGTGAGGACCCGGACGTAATTCTGGTGGGCGAGATGCGTGACCTGGAGACCATCCGTCTGGCACTGGAAGCGGCCGAGACCGGTCACATGGTATTCGGCACCCTGCACACCAGTTCCGCGGCCAAGACCATTGACCGTATCATCGACGTGTTCCCCGCGGCGGAGAAGGACATGGTGCGTTCCATGCTCTCCGAGTCGCTACGCGCGGTTATCTGTCAGACCCTGCTGAAGAAGGTCGGTGGTGGTCGTATCGCGGCGCACGAGATCATGATCGGTATCCCGGCGATTCGTAACCTGATCCGCGAGAACAAGGTGGCGCAGATGTACTCGGCGATCCAGACCGGTTCCCAGTACGGCATGCAGACCCTGGACCAGAACCTCAAGACGCTGGTGGACAAGGGGCTGGTGAGCAAGCAGGAAGCGCGTGCCAAGGCCGCCAATAAAGAAAGCATTTAATTTCCCGGTGAGGATGAACGATGGATTTTGATCAACTGCTCAAACTGATGGTGCATAAAAACGCCTCGGACCTGTTCATCACCGCGGGCGTACCTCCAAGCATGAAGGTCAACGGCAAAATTAGCCCGGTTTCCAAGGGCAGCCTGACACCGGACCAGGCGCGGCAGATCGTCTACAGCATCATGAACGACGAGCAGAAAGCCGATTTTGACTACTCCCACGAATGTAACTTCGCCCTCAGCCGTTCCGGTATCGGTCGCTTCCGTGTCAACGTCTTCCAGCAGCGCAATCAGGTGGGCATGGTACTGCGTAAGATCGAAGTCCACATTCCCAGTTTCGAGGATTTGAAGCTGCCAGATACCCTCAAGGATCTGGCACTGACCAAGCGCGGCATTATTCTTTTCGTTGGTGGTACCGGTACCGGTAAATCCACCTCGCTGGCGTCGATGGTCGACTACCGCAATCGCAACAGCCAGGGTCACATCATCACCATTGAGGACCCGATCGAGTACGTACACCAGCACAAGGGGTGCATCGTCACTCAGCGTGAAGTGGGTATCGATACAAACACCTTTGAGGATGCGCTGGTTAACACCCTGCGTCAGGCGCCGGATGTCATTCTTATCGGTGAGATTCGTCACCGCGAGACGATGGAACACGCCATCGCCTTCGCCGAGACCGGTCACCTCTGTCTCGCCACCCTGCACGCCAACAACTCCAACCAGGCGATGGACCGGATCATCAACTTCTTCCCTGAAGATCGTCGTCCGCAGTTGCTGATGGATATGTCACTTAACCTCAAGGCGGTGGTCTCCCAGCGCCTGATCCCGACCGCCGATGGTCAGGGTCGTCGTGCCGCGGTGGAGATCATGATCAATACGCCGCTGATGGCGGATTTGATCCTCAAGGGTGAGATCCATGAGATGAAGGAGCTGATGAAGAAGTCCGGCGAGCACGGTATGAAGACCTTCGACCAGGCCCTCTACGAACTCTACCGGGACGGTATTATTACCGAGGAAGAGGCGTTGCGTAACGCCGACTCCCATAACGAGGTGCGCCTGATGATTAAGCTGCAGGAGCAGGAGGGGCACCCAGAAGATCTGGGCGCGTCGCTGCAGGGGCTGACCCTGGAGGGGGGTGACGACCCACGCTTGCTGCGCTAGAAAAACAAGGTGTCAGGTATCAGGTTGCAGGTGACAGGAAAAAACACATTCTGACGCTGTTACCTGTTACCTGTTACCTGTTACCTGTTACCTGTTACCTGTTACCTGTTACCTGTTACCTAAAAGACCGACCTTGCATCAAACACCGGTCCATCGACACAGACCCGCTTCATCGCCGGGCCCTTGTCGGTCTGCACTTCCACCACACAACCGGCACAACCACCAACACCGCAGGCCATAAACTCCTCCAGTGAAACCTGGCAGGGCAGATGGTACTCCTTCGCCAGTTTGGCCACCGCCGCCAGCATCGGGTGCGGGCCGCAGCTGAACACTTCTACCTCTTTACGTTGTTCGTCGCTTAGCGCGTCGAGCCAGCGTCGCGCCAGATCGGTGACATAACCTTCAAAGCAACCGGCATATCCCTGCAGGCTGGCGAGGCGTGAGGCGATCTCCCAGTCCTCCAGCAGTGGCATCGATGCGATCACTTCGTCGGGCATGCCGGGCACCATGATCTTCGACGGCGCCGCCTTGAACGGAAACGGCACCTCGGAGCCGAGGATCACCAGCGGGTGATAGGCACCGGCGATCTCGCGCAGGCGATCGGCAAGGAACACCATCGGCGGCATGCCAACGCCACCACCAATCAGCAGTGGACGTGAATGGGCCATGTGCGGTTTAAACGGTGTGCCGATGGGGCCGATGAGATCAATCTTTTCCCCAACCGCTCTTTTTGTCAGCATTGCCGTGCCTTCGCCAAAGACCTTGTAGAGCAGGTCGATGCTGCCGCTCTTTTTGTCCGCACGCATGATGGAGATCGGACGGCGCAGCGGACGCTGTGCATGGACCTGCAGGTGAACGAAGCTGCCCGGCTCGGCCTTTGCCGCAACTTCAGGCGCGTACAGACGCAGGAAATGCTGCGCACCGTCGTAGTGTTCGTGTTGCAGGATCTCCGCCTGTTCGACAAAGAGGGTATCGCGATGGGATTTCTTCATGGATTTTCTGTGTAGATATGTTGATCGGTTAGTCGGCAGAGTAGACGGTGCGCCCGCCGAGCAGGGTGCGTACTACCCGGCCCTTCATCTCCCAGCCGAGGAATGGGGTGTTTTTGCCCGCGGATTGAAGCGTCTCTTCGCTCACGCTCCAAAGGGCCTGCGGGTCGAACAGGCAGAGGTCGGCGATGGCGCCTGCCCCCAGTTGGCCACGCTCAATGCCGAGAATTGCTGCCGGTTCGCTGGTGAGGCGGGCGATGGCATCGTTCAGGTTTAGCAGCCCTTCGTCCACCAGTCGCAGGGTCAGCGGCAGCAGGGTCTCCAGTGCACTGATACCCGGTTCGGTCGCGGCAAACGGCGCCAGTTTGGCGTCCCGGTCATGGGGCTGGTGATCGGAGCAGATGGCGCTGATCGTGCCGTCACGCAGGGCGGTGCGCAGCCCGTCGCGGTCGCGCTGACTGCGTAGTGGCGGACGCACATGGCAGAGGCTGTTGAAGTCACTCACATCCATCTCGGTGAGATAGAGTTGGTGGGCGCTCACATCGGCGCTCACCGAGAGTCCCTTGGCACGCGCCTCGGCGATCATCTCCGCGGCACGGACCGTGGAGAGCTGGCCGAAGTGGGCACGGACGCCGGTCTGTTCGATGAGCATCAGGTCGCGACCAACGCTGATGACTTCGGCGCACTCGGGGATACCCGCCAGGCCGAGACGGGTACTGACCGGCCCTTCATGGACGCAGCCGTCGGCACCGAGCCATGGGTCTTCGGCGTTGATAAAAACGGTCAATCCGAGGGTGGCGGCGTACTCCAGTGCGCGGCGTTGTACCCGGGTGGAGACAATAGCGTGGCGGGCGTTGCCCATCACCAGGCAACCGGCGTTTTGCAGCGCCTGCATCGAGGCCAGTTGCTCTCCCGCCAGTCCCTGGGTCAGGGCGCCGATGGGTAGCACGTTGGCCTTGCCTGCGGCGGCGGCTCGGTGGCAGATCTGCTCCGCGACCGCCGGATTGTCGATCACCGGTTTGGTGTCGGGCGGGCAGCAGAGGGTGGTGATGCCCCCTGCGGCAGCGGCGGCGGTTTCGGAGGCGATGGTGCCCTTGTGTTTATGTCCCGGTTCGCGCAACCGTGCCTGCAGGTCGATGAGACCGGGGGCGACGATCAGCCCTTTGGCATCGATAACCTCGTCTTCACTGAAGCCTTTCGGTTTCTTGCCAATGGCGGCGATGCGGCCATCGTCGATATAGATGTCGCTGGTTTTGTCACGCTGGTTAGCCGGGTCGATGAGGCGTCCGCCACGGATTACGATACCCATGTTATTGGCCCTCCCCGGCATTATCGGCTTCGCGGCCGCGGCCCAGCACCATGCTCATCACCGCCATGCGCACCGCCAGGCCGTTGCTTACCTGCTCCAGGATCACCGACTGCGGGCCGTCGGCCACGCTGGAGGCGATCTCCACCCCGCGGTTGATCGGGCCAGGGTGCATGACGATGGCGTCGGGCGCGGCCAGTGCCAGTTTCTCTTCGGTCAGGCCATAGCGCTGGAAGTATTCGTTCTCGCTGGGAAGCAGTGCACCCTGCATCCGTTCTTTTTGCAGTCGCAGCATGATCACCACGTCGACCCCGGCCAGCCCCTGTTCCATATCGTGGAAGATGTGCGCGCCCATGTTGCCGAAGGCGGCTGGTATCAGGGTCTTGGGACCTATGACGCGTAGTTCGCCGACGCCGAGGGTGTTGAGGGCGTGGATCTCGGAGCGGGCTACCCGTGAGTGGAGGATGTCGCCGACGATGGCCACGCGCAGGTTGTGGAACTCGCCCTTGTGGCGGCGGATGGTGAACATGTCGAGCATCGCCTGGGTCGGGTGGGCGTGGCGGCCGTCACCGGCGTTAATCACACTGACGTGGGGTGCCACATGCCTGGCAATGAAGTGCGCCGCGCCGCTCTCGCTGTGGCGCACCACGAACATGTCGCAGTGCATCGCCTCCAGGTTGTGCAGCATATCGAGCAGGCTCTCCCCCTTGCTGGTGGAGGAGGTGGCGATGTTGATGCTCTGCACGTCGGCGGAGAGACGGCTCGCTGCCAGCTCGAAGGTGGTGCGGGTGCGGGTGCTGGTTTCGAAAAAGAGGTTAATGATGGTCTTACCGCGTAGTAGCGGGACCTTTTTGACACTCTTGTCGCCGACGGTGGCAAAGGATTCGGCGAGGTCGAGAATGTCGGTTAAATGATTTTTTTTCAGTCCCTCAATGGTGAGGAAGTGTTTCAGGTTGCCGTTGCTGTCCAGTTGCGGGTTAGTCATGGCCTTCCTGCAGGCTGAGGCTCAGGGGGTCGGGTCCGGTAAGTTTAATCTGTTCGCGCGGTCCAAGCGATAGGTGGATACCGGTAATGTCGGGTTGAATCGGCAATTCGCGTCCGCTGCGTTCCACCAGCGCTGCCAATAATACCCGTGCCGGGCGCCCGTAGTCGAAAATTTCGTTTAACGCGGCGCGAATGGTGCGGCCGGTTTGCAATACATCGTCCACCAGAATGATGGTGCGATCCTCCACCTCGAAGGGCAGATGCGAGGGTTTGACCTGCGGGTGCATGCCGATGCGCGAGAAATCGTCGCGATAGAAACTGATGTTGAGACTGCCCAGCGGTTCTGCGATGGCCAGACGACGGTGCAGTCCCTGCGCCACCCATTCACCGCCGGTGTGGATGCCGATCATGCAGGGGTTATCGATGCCCTGCTGCTGTAGCAGGTCGCCGAGCTGCTTTGCCATCTCGTCGATGATGGCTTCGATATTGTCCGGGATGTTATGGCTCATCGGTTGTTGTCCGCCTGTTGCGCCAACCAGCTCTCCAGAATGATTTGCGCCGCCAGTTTGTCCACCTCTTCCTTGTCGAAACGGCCCTGCTCGCCGAGCATTCGTTCCGCTTCTACCGAACTGAGTCGTTCGTCGATGGTAAATACGGGCAGATTGTACCTGCCTGCGAGGCGATTACCAAAGCGGCGTGCCAGATGGGTGGTTTCGTGTTCGCTACCGTCGAGATTGAAGGGCAGGCCGACGACCAGGGCATCGGGTTGCCATTCCTCGATCAGGCGGCTGATCCCTTTCCAGTCGGGACCGCCGTCGGGGCTGGTGATGGTTTCCAGTGCAGTGGCGGTGCCTGTCAGCTCCTGGCCGACGGCGACGCCGATACGTTTGCTGCCGAAGTCAAAGCCGAGCAGGACTCTGGGTTTACTCACGCGTGACCGACGTCGCTGGAGAGAAGGTTAAGGTCGACGCCAAGCAGTTTTGCCGCCGCCTCCCAGCGCTGTTCCAGTGGCAGTTCGAACAGGATGCTCTGATCCGCCGGACCACTTAGCCAGGCGTTCTGGGCCATCTCCTCTTCCAGTTGTCCCGCATCCCAGCCGGCATAACCAAGGGCGATGAGGTAGTGGCCCGGCCCTTCGTTGTGGCCGATGGCGGCGAGGATGTCGCGTGATGTGGTAAGGGCGACGTCGTCGCTGATCTGCAGGCTCGACTCCCAGGCACCGACCGGGCTGTGGATGACAAAGCCGTGGCCAGGCTGTACCGGCCCACCGTCGTTAACCATTACCGAGGTGTCGAGCCTGTTGCTCGGTTCGATCTCCATCTGTTCCAGCACTTCACCCAGTGGGATATCCAGCGGCCGATTGATGACAATGCCCATGGCACCCTCTTCGTTGTGCTCGCAGATATAGGTGACGGTGTGGCTGAAATTGGGATCGGCCAGCGCGGGCATGGCGATCAGAAAATGGTTACGCAGACTGGTGCTTTCGCTCATGGGATGCAGTATGGGCAGGGGCTATCGGCGATGCAAGGGTCATCGACTCTGCAGGAAACTGTCGTTCTGGAACTGCCACACACGCACGATACGCAGGATGTCGGTCTCCTTGCGCATCTCCAGTGGAAACTCGCTGAACGGTGCGGCCATTTTGACGATGCGGATGGCGCCGTCGTCGAGCACCCGTTGCCCCGAGGATTCCAGCACCTCGATTTTGTTGACGTTGCCATCGGCCTTCAGCTCGACGCTCAGGGTGAGATGGCCGTTGAGTCCACGGCGCTTGGCTTCGTCCGGATAGTTGAGGTTGCCGATGCGCTCCACCTTCTGACGCCAGGCATCCATATAGGCGGCATAGCGGTACTCCTTGGTGGCGGCGGTCAGGGTCTTGACCCGTTTGCGTTGGGCATAGTCCTGTTTGCGTTGTTCGATGTTGGCACTGATGCGGGCGATAGCGCGACTGTGCATCAACAGGTCGGCGGACACCGGGGTGTCGGGCACCTCTTCCTGTGGCGACTCCTGCGGCTGCGGCAGTTTGTCGCGGCTCGCCATTTCGGTGGTCATCACCGTGGTGTCGTTCAGTTGTTGCTGCGGTTCCGGTGCGGCAAGGGGAATGCTCTGTTCGGCATCGCCACGCTCGTTGTTGGGACGCGGATTGAAGGCAGGGCTAGAGGGAAGCAGTTTTTCCTCCACCGTGCCGCCACCTGCCTGGTTGGCCTGGGCCAGATAGTCGGCGTCGTCGGGCTTATCCTTGTCGCTGCTATGGACCAGGGTGATCTCCAGCGACAGAGGGATGTCCGAGCGGAATTTTTCCAGATCGAAGGTGACGCCGAGGATGATCAGGGCGTGCAGCGCGGCGGCAAAGAACAGGGTCAGACCGAGCCGATCCGAGGCGGATACCTGATGTGCGAGAAGGTTGCCGGTCACTACGCTGGTTTATCTCCGGATTAAAGTGGCGCCAGTATAACGATGATGTGCGGTTACTGCACCGTGCCCAGTCGATGTTTCAATCCTTCGCTGAGTACGACCTCTCCCTCGTCGGTCACGGCCAGCACATCATCAACCGGTATGACCCGAATCAGTTCGGCAAGTTTCCCCTTGCCGCCGCAGAGTAACGCCTGGGCAAAGGCTGCCGCATCGGTGGCGCTGGGGTGTAGCACGCTGACACTGCGAATACCGCTCGACGGTTGGCCGGTGAAGGGATCGAGATAGGGGTGATAGCTTTTGCCGTCGGCAGTGAAGGCGTGTTCATCGCGCTCCAGGGTGATCAGCGCTTCGTTGCTCTGGAGTTGCAGGGCGCGGCCGTCGGCCAGTCGTGCACTCCAGCCTTCGCCGATCACGATACTGTTCTTGCCGTTAGTCACCCTGGCGCGGGTGACGCCGGATTCCTGCAGTCGCTGGCGCGCGACATCAAGCCCGTATCCCTGCGCCATGGCGCCGAAGTCGAGCTGCACCGAAGGATTGCTGTTGTCGATGATGATCCCTTTAATCTCGACGTTACCCATGCTCGGCTTTGTCGCGAGCAGCTCGGTAATCGCCTGCTGCTCCGGTATCGGGCCATCCGGGATTTCGCTGTGGAATCCCCATAGCTCCTGCAGTCTACCGAGGGCCGGGGCGTAGTAACCGTGAGTGGCTTGCTCCAGTCGGCTGGCGGCGGTGATCAGTGGCAGTACCGAGGGATTGGCGGAAAAACCTGCGGCCAGTTTAAGACGTTGATTGGTGCGGCCGAGGGAGCCAGGGTTCCAGGGATGGGAAGCATCGGAGACGTAGTAGAGATCGGCAAAGAGCTCTTCGGCGATGGCGGCTGCGTTGGCCGAAGGCATACCGTAGATCTCCAGCAGTAACGGCTGGTCGAAGGCGGTGCTGTGGCTGGTGTAGGGCTGCTTGTCGCTGCAACCCATCAGGGTCAGCAGCAGAATAACGGGGACGAGTAGTCTAGGCATCTGTGGTCAGTTTTTTTTCTATGGCGTCCATTAACTGGCCGCCGATATCGAGTCCATATTGTTTGTCCAGCTCGCGGATACAGGTGGGGCTGGTGACGTTGATCTCGGTGAGGTAGTCGCCGATCACATCGAGACCGACAAAGAGTAAGCCCATCTCGCGCAGGGTGTCGGCGACCTGTTCGCAGATCCAGTAATCCCGCTCGTTCAATTCGACGCCGACACCGGTTCCACCGGCAGCCAGATTGCCGCGCAGTTCACCCTTGGCCGGGACACGCGCCAGGGCGTAGGGCACCGGTTCCCCATCGACCAGCAAAATGCGTTTGTCACCGGCGCTGATCTCGGGGATGAAGCGTTGCGCCATGGCAAAGCGTTGGCCATGGTCGGTGAGGGTTTCGATGATCACGCTGGTGTTGGGATCGTCCGGCGCGGTCTTGAAGATGGAGGCACCGCCCATGCCTTCCAGTGGCTTGAGGATGGTTTCGCCGTGCTGTTGGATGAATGCCTTCAGCTGTTTCGCGTCGCGGCTGATCAGGGTCGGCGGGGTACATTGGGGAAAACGGGCGGTGAAGACCTTTTCGTTGGCATCGCGCAGGCTTTGCGGCCTGTTCACTACCAGGGTTCCTGCACGTTCGGCCTGTTCCAGGATGTAGGTGGTGTAGATGTACTCCATGTCGAAGGGCGGATCCTTGCGCATCAGCAGTACATCCAGTTCATGCAACGGACGGGAGATGGCGTCGCCCAGTTCGTACCAGCGCTGCTCGTCGGCAAACACCTGCAGCGGTCGCATTCGCGCGTGTGCCTCGCCCTGATCGAGGTAGAGATCACTCTGCTCCATATAGAACAGCGACCAGCCACGACGCGCGGCAGCCAGGAGCATGGCAAGGGTGCTGTCCTTGTGGTATTTAATCGACCCGATGGGGTCCATGATCACGCCGATGCTTGTCGCCATGGAAATGTGATACCGTTCTCAGATGCTGTGCTGGATTGCTAACTGCGCTACTCTAGCAGAAATTGATCCTGCTCGGGGTAATCAGGCATAGTGGTCGAGGGAAATAGTCCCTTATTTACCATGAAGTTATGGATTAAAGTTAAAGTTTGTGTTAAATACGCTGGCAGTTATATGCTTTATCAGCTAGTGAGTAGATATTAACCGTGGCAAAACGATGAGGGCGGGGATTACGTGACTAACGACGCGGCAGCAGACGTGCAAGGCCTCAAGGTCATGGTGATTGACGACAGTAAGACCATTCGGCGGACCGCCGAAACTCTGCTGAAAAAAGAGGGATGTGAGGTCATTACCGCCAATGACGGTTATGAGGCGTTGGCCAAGATCGCCGATACCCGTCCGGATATCATCTTTGTAGACATCATGATGCCGCGGCTTGACGGTTATCAAACCTGTGCGCTGATCAAGCACAACCAGAAATTCCGCAATACCCCCGTGATTATGCTTTCGAGTAAGGATGGCCTGTTTGACCGGGCCAGGGGTCGTATCGTCGGTTCTGAGCAGTATCTGACCAAGCCGTTTACCAAGGAGGAGCTGCTGGACGCGATTCAGCAGCATGCTCAACGCAACGCATCCTGAGGTGCGTGTTAGTAGTGGAGTTACGGGCGGATAGCCCACGTATGTTAACGAGAAGATTCGCAGGAGAATAAGACCATGGCGCAAGTCTTGATAGTGGATGATTCGCCGACGGAGGTACACGTCCTTTCTTCAGTCCTGGAGAAGGGCGGGTATACGGTGCTGACTGCAACAAACGGCGAGGACGGTATCGCCCAGGCCAAATCCGCCATGCCTGATTTGATCCTGATGGACGTAGTGATGCCGGGAATGAACGGCTTTCAGGCCACCCGTCAGCTAACCAAGGATCCGGCGACCGCAAATATTCCGATCATCATTGTCACCACCAAGGATCAGGAGACCGACCGGGTGTGGGGGTTGCGTCAGGGTGCCAAGGATTACATCACCAAGCCTATCGAAGAAGCTGTATTACTTGAGAAAATCAAGGCTCTTCTTTAGTCGGGACATAAAACGTGAGCAGTGATAACAAGCAACCGCCCATTCTGACGCTGTACCAGCTGGATCAGCGTAGCAAGGCTTATGCGCACAGCCTGCCACAGCAGTTAGAGGTTAAATCCACCTGGGATGGCATTGCCTTCAAGCTGGGTGAATTCAGTTTGCTGGCGCCGATGGAGCAGGTGGGCGAGATACTCACCATCAACAGCATCAGTCGCATTCCCGGCGCCAAGGATTGGGTCAGAGGGATCGCCAATGTCCGCGGCAATCTGTTGCCGATCCTTGATCTGCCCGGATTTGTCTTTGGTCACGTCGGCAAAATGAGCCGTAAAAGTCGTGTGCTGGTAATGCAGCATCAGGGGATCTCCGCTGGACTGTTGGTGGATGAAGTATTTGGTATGCGCCACTTCCTCGAAGAGGAGTTCAGCAAAGATGTTCAGCAACTGGACAAGTCGATACAGCCTTTTTTAACCGGTTCATTGCGGCAGCGTGGCGAGGTTTGGGGTGTGTTCGATATTCATCAGCTGGTGGAAAGACCGGAATTTATGCAGGTGGCCGCCTGATTTTTTTTCAGGATGTAGGCGGTCGGCCATTTCAAATATTAGGGAATTGAGTCAGGAGACGAGAAAATGAAGTTACCGTTAGTCTCAGCGAAAAACGCGCCGGCAAAGGGGGCTGCGAAAGGCAAAGGCGGCAGGCCGACGTCCGAAGGCGGTCAATGGCTGGGCGTCGTGATTTTCCTGCTGCTGGGTGCGGTGGTGATGATGGCCATCGTTTACTCCATGGTTGCCATCCAGGCGGGATACGACAAGGAATATCTCGGTCTGCAAGGTGAGCAGCGAGTTCTGTCACAGCGGATATCCAAATTCGCAGGTCAGGCAAACCGTGGCCAGCCGGTGACTTTCGACCAGCTGAAAAAATACCGCGACGAATTTGACCACAACCTGCGACTATTGCGCGCCGGTAACCCGGACACCGGTATGCCACCATCTGCCAGTAAGGATGTCCTGGACAAGCTTTCCTCGGTGGTGAAACACTGGAAGCGTTACAACGAGAACGTCACCATTATCGTTAACGCACGTGACGTGGTTATTACACTGCGCGAAATCGTCCGCCTGATTAACGATAACTCGCCACAACTGCTGGCCCTGACAGACGAAGTGGCAACGCTGATGGCACAGAAGGGCGGCAAGCCGGACCAGGTCTATATCGCCAGTCGTCAGTTGATGCTTAGTCAACGTATCATCAACAACGTAAACCGGGTTCTTGAAGGTGGTGAAGGCGCGGTAACCGCAGCTGACCGCTTCGGTCGTGACGCGGCACTCTATGGTCGTGTGCTGCGCGGTTTCCTCAATGGTGACAAGACACTCAAGATCGACCGTGTGTTCGACAAGCAGGTTCTGGGACGCGTCGCTGAGGCTAGCGACCTGTTCGACATGATTGGCAAGCAGGTAAGCGGCATCCTTGAGCGCAGCCCGGAGATGTTCCAGGTTTCCGAAGCGGTGCAGCAGGTGTTGAACGACTCAGACGGCCTGCTGGATGCGCTGTCCGCATACGAAGCAGCTTATCAGAATGAGATCGATAGCCGCTGGTTCACCTCATTCATCGGCAACATCTTTGCGCTGGCATCCGTCGGTCTGTTGATTCTCCTCGGTATGAATCTGCGTGCTGCGGGTGAACGCCGACTGCAGGCTGCTGAGGCCGAACGTCTGTCTACCGAAGAACAGAACCGTCGCAGCCAGCAGGCGATCATGCGGCTGCTCGACGAGATGGGTGACCTCGCTGACGGTGACCTGACAGTGAACGCAACGGTAACCGAAGACATCACAGGGGCGATCGCCGACTCTATGAACTTCACCATCGATGCGTTGCGTAGCCTGGTAACGGCGATTAACGATACCGCCACTCAGGTAACCTCGGCGGCGCAAAAGACCCAGGCGACTGCTAGCCACCTGGCTGAGGCGAGTAATCACCAGGCGGAGCAGATCGCTTCTGCCAGTACCGCGGTAAACGAGATGGCGAACTCCATCGAAGGCGTATCGCGCAACGCTGACCAGCTTGCTGAAGAGTCACAGCGCTCGGTAAACATCGCCAAGAAAGGCGCCGAGGCGGTACAGAAAACCATCAATGGTATGGACGTCATCCGTCAGCAAATCCAGGAGACCTCCAAACGGATCAAGCGACTGGGTGAATCTTCCCAGGAGATCGGCGACATCGTTGAACTGATTAACGACATCGCCGAGCAGACCAACGTACTGGCGTTGAACGCGGCGATTCAGGCGGCGATGGCCGGTGAAGCGGGTCGAGGCTTCGCGGTGGTTGCGGACGAGGTAACACGCCTTGCGGAACGCTCCTCCGATGCGACCAAGCAGATTGAGGCGCTGGTAAAAACCATCCAGACCGATACCAACGAGGCAGTTATCTCGATGGAACAAAGTACCTCCGGGGTAGTTGCCGGGGCACGTCTGGCCGAGGACGCGGGTTCCGCGCTGGGTGAGATCGAAAGCGTGGCGAGTAACCTGGCGGACCTGGTACAGAGCATTACCAATGCCACCCGCCAACAGGCATCTGCGGCGGCCAGCATCTCTGACACCATGAACGTCATTCAGGAAATTACCACCCAGACATCCGAAGGTACCAAACAGACCGCTTCTTCAATCGGTAACCTGGCTGAGCTTGCCAATGAGCTGAAGCTCTCGGTAGCCGGCTTCAAGCTGCCTGGCTGATACGGTTACTAAGGAACATTATGTTGACGATGGACGCGTATCGGGCGGCTTGTAACGCAGCTATGCTGAAGGACGAAAGGCACATTTGATATGCAGATTGCCGATCAGTTTGACATCAGCACGCTCGCCTGGATTAAAGGTGAGATCGACGAAACCCTCAAGCAGGCACGTACTGCACTTGAGGCATTCGTCGATGAACCGCAAAACGATACCCTCATTCAGGAATGTGCCGAACATATTCACCAGGTCTACGGCACGTTGCAAATGGTCGAGCTCTACGGTGCAGCGATGTTTGCCGAAGAGATGGAGACCTATGCCGCAATCCTGAAAGACGGCGGTGGTAACGAGCAGCGTTACGAATTGCTGATGCGGGCGATTCTGCAACTGCCCGACTATCTGGAAAGCCTTCTGGCCGGTAAAGCGGACAATCCTGCGATCCTCCTGCCGATACTCAATGAATTGCGCCAACAGCGCGGCGTTGCCGAGTTGAATAGCGCGGAATTTTTCCATCCCAATCTTGCCATTACGCCGCCGCCGCGTATGACGGTGCCGCCCACCGGGGTGGACAGTGTCTTTGCGGCCAATCGCCTGCACCGTTTCTTTATGAGTTCGTTGGTCAAGATCCTGAAGGCGATCGGGGTACCCGGTTATCTCAGTATTCTGGAGAGAGCGGTCAGTAAACTTTACGACATCGCGGAAGGCGATGCGTGGCGTCGGCTTACCTGGGTCGCGACGGCATTTGTCGAAGCGCTGGGAGAAAAAAGCATCGCTCTCGACAAGGAGAGCAAACCGCTACTGGGCAAACTCGAACAGCAGGTCAAACGGGTCGCGGCAGAGGGCGAAGCCGGCATGGATGCAGAAGCGGCAGAAGCGTTGCTGCGGAAAATGCTGTATCTGCTGGCCCATTCCGGATCCAATGGCAAGCGTGCAGCGCAGGTGCGTCTGGCGTTCGATCTCGATCGTTACGTTCCCGGCAATGAAGCCAACATCGTTGGCCTAAATGCAGAGCTGAAGCGCACCGTTGCCGCCGACATCATGGAAGAGCTTTCCCAGGTCAAGGATGCCTTTGATGTCTTTGTCCGCGGTGACCGCGGTAACGTTCAGAGTCTGGAGCCGTTGGCCGAGAGTCTGGAGCGGATCGGCGAAACACTGAGCCTGCTGCAGCAGGATACCCTGCGTGAGTCGCTGCGCCAGCAACTGGAGACGATTCAGCGACTGGTTTCAGGTGAGGTCGAAGCCAGCGACGACACGCTGATGGGGATCGCTGGCGCCATTCTGGCCGTTGAGTCGGCGCTGGGTGACTGGGGCAACGCCATGCCCATGGTCAAGGCGGATGCCGGTGATGAACAGATAGGTAGTGAGGCCAGTACACCGGAGGCCGAGGCAGAGCACCAGCGGGTGACGCGCCAGGTCATGAAAGAGTCCAAGGACGATCTGGTCAGAGTGCGCGAAGCGATCAACGCCTATCTCGACAATCCGCAGGACAAAAGCCCGCTCAAGCATCTGCCACAGATGCTGCACTTGATTGTCGGCAGTCTCAATATGCTGTCATACAAGCGTGTGGCGCAGGTGTTGATGTCTACCCGTGCCTACATCGAAGCAGAACTCATTGCTAAATCTGCTGTGCCCGCACAGGACAAGCTCGATGCGCTGGCCGATGCGATTATGAGTGTGGAGTATTACCTCGAGGCATTTGTTAACAGCCGCGTGCATCCCAGCTCGGTACTTGATGTCGCGGAAAATGCCGTGGCACTCCTCGGATATCCTATTGGTACCGTTTCGGATACTACGTCAGCAGCAACACATGAAACGCCAGAGCTAGAAGGTATCGAAGTCGTTGAACCGATGGCAGCCGGAGTCGATGACTTTGGCGACGATGCCCTGGGTGATCTTGATATCGAATCGTTTGCCGCTCCCGTGACGAAGAATAAACCGGCCCCGGCGCCGGTACATGCCACACCGGTAAGTGGTGAGGTAGACGAAGAGATCCTGGAGATATTCATCGAAGAGGCAAAGGAAGAACTGGAAAATATTCGCCAGTTACTACCGGCCTGGATGGAAAATCCCGCCGATGAAGAAAGCCTGAAAAACCTGCGCCGCTCGTTCCATACCCTCAAAGGTAGTGGTCGTCTTGTCGGTGCATTGAATCTGGGTGAGTTTGCCTGGGCATATGAGAACATGCTCAATCGTGTGATTGATGGCACTGTTGGTGCCGGTGCAGCCATGTTCGATCTGTTGCAACAGGGGGCCGATGCCCTGCCGGAATTGATCGAGCAGTTCAGTCAGGGCACTTCGCCGCAAAGCGACACCGAAATGTTGCGCGAGATGGCCTGGGAAATGGCTGAGCCGGGTTCTGCCCCCGTCGTACATACGCCGCCGCCAGCACCAGCTCCTACTCCAGAGTTACCACAACTCGACCCCGCACTGCTGGAAGTCTACTCAAAGGAAGCGGAAGGCCACCTTCAGGCGATCGATGAATACATCGAAGAATGGCGTGGTGGTGGCAGCCACAAACCGACCGAACCCCTGCTGCGTGCTCTGCACACCTTGAAGGGTAGTTCGCGAATGGCCGGAGTCATGGAGACTGCTGAGGTCTGTGAGTTGCTGGAGAAGTACGGCAAAACCTTACAGGCCAATCAACAGAGTGTGGATGAGGAAGGTATCGCCGCACTGGCGTCGGCCAGCGAATATGTACGCAAAGTGCTGGCCTGCCTGCTTGCCGGTGAACACACTGAAGCACCTCCTGCCAAACCGGTGATTGAACAAGCAAGAAAAGTCTTTTCCGGCATACAGCATCTGGAAGAAATAGCGAATGCTCAACCAGAGGCGGGCCTTGCCGTCGTAGATGAAGCACCAGAGCAGGCCGTAGCCATAGAAGAACTGGAACTGGACGTCACTGAGTCGGGGCTGGATGAAGAAGCGCCTGCTGAAGCACTGACACTGGAGATGCCTGGCGAGTCGCTTGATCTTGAAGCATTGCCAGAACTTGAGATCGAACCCGCGACAGCGGAAGAAGCGATTAACTTCGACTCCCTTGACGAGATCGACCTGGGTGACTGGCAGTTGAACATGCCGAGCGAACCAACACAGGCGAGCAATCAGGGTACTCACGAAGAAGAATACGATACGGAATTGCTGGATATCTTCCTCGAAGAAGGCGCGGATATCCTCGACAGCAGTGAAACAACGCTGCAGGCATGGGTAGACAACCCGGAAGACAACAGTCTGGTAGAAAGTTTGCAGCGCCAGCTTCACACCCTGAAGGGTGGTGCTCGTATGGCCGGTATTGCCGCTATCGGTGATTTGAGTCACAGCCTGGAATCTACCTTTGAAGCGGTTGTCGAAGGTCAGCTGCAGCGCACGCCAGAGATGATGAATCTGTTACAGCTTTCCCATGACCGTCTGGTCACCATGCTGGAGCAGGTGCGTAAACACGAAGCGGTAACGCCAGCCAATGATCTGATCGAAAAGGTGGCGATTCTTACACAGGATGCCTTACCCGCCGATGAAGCGGTCGATTTAGAACCGATAGAGAGCGAGCCGTTCGCCCCTATTGAGATCGATACAGGCCTTGAGGATGCAGGTATTGAGTTAGCTGAGAGTATTAGCGTTGGTGGCGAAATCAACGCTGAGCTTGAGCTTGCTATTACCGAAGTCGAACTGAGTCATGGAAACTGGTTACGTGATATTGATGACCGCGCAGCGTTTGAGGAGCTGTATCGAAGTGCCAGCAGCCTGGTCTCAATCTGTAGCGCAAATGAACCGCCGCAACTGGCCGATGTGTCGTCCGCGCTGGAGCGACTGCTTGCTGCGATTATGGATGGACATGTGGAAGCGTCGAAGAAATCCAGCGATGCTATTTCCCTTTCTCTGGAATTGCTGCGCCGCATGGCAGTACAACACAGCCAGGGACTACCGGTAGATGACGGCCGTGAGTTGATCCTTGAGATTGATGAACTGATCGCACACAGCCTTGCAGAAGAGACGCTGGAAGCTGGTGACATTGCCAGCAATGATGCCGGTGTTGCTGCTGCGATGGAAGCTGAACGTGAGACGGTTGAGGACGCTGTTCAGTGGAAGCGAGTGGAGCCATCCGAAGATGGTTCGGACAAGCGTCAGGCGCCGCGTATCCAGCATGAGATGGTGCGTGTGCGGTCCGACCTGCTGGACAACCTGGTTAACTACGCCGGTGAGGTAAGTATCTACCGTTCACGCGTCGAACAGCAGATCGGTTCTTTCCGTTCAAACATCGGTGAGATGGACCGGACCGTCGAGCGCCTGCATGAACAGGTGCGTGCGTTTGAAATCGAAAACGAAGCGCAGATCGAGTCCCGACGCGAAGAGGCGATGAAAACCCAGGAGGATTTTGACCCTCTGGAAATGGACCGTTTCACCCACATGCAGCAGCTTTCCCGCTCCATGTCCGAGAGTCTCAATGACCTGTTGAGTATCGAGGATATGCTCACCGGTCTGGTGCGCGAGAGTGAGACCTTGTTGCTGCAGCAGTCGCGGGTCAATACCGAACTGCAGGAAAACCTGATGCACACCCGCATGGTGCCGCTGGTGGATAATGCACCGCGCCTGCGTCGTATCGTGCGTCAGACTGCATCCGAACTGGGTAAACGGGTATCACTGAAGTTTGATGGCGCCGACGTCGAGATGGACCGTAACGTGGTCGAGCGGATGATGGCACCGCTGGAGCACATGATCCGTAACTCTATCGCCCACGGTCTCGAAGATCCCAAGCAACGTAAAAAAGCGGGCAAACCTGAAGAGGGTGCGATTACCATTGCCCTGGCACGTGAAGGCTCCGAGATTGTCATTCGGGTCAGCGACGACGGTGCTGGTATCGATATTGATGCGGTCCGCAAGAAAGCCATTGCACGCGGTATGCTGGCAGAGAATGCGGTTCTGACCGACAAAGAGGTGCTGCGATTCATCCTTGAGTCGGGCTTCTCGACCGCCCAGTCGCTGAGTCAGATTGCTGGTCGCGGTGTCGGTATGGACGTGGTTAACAGCGAGATCAAACAGCTTGGTGGTGTACTGGAGATCGACAGTACGCCGGGTAAAGGCGCGATCTTTACCATGCGTATTCCTCTGACCCTGTCAGTTAGTCGTGCGCTGCTGGTGCATGTTGCTGAGGATACTTACGCGGTTCCGCTGCTCAGTGTTAATGGTATTGAGCGGATGGAAACGGCCGAGCTGGAGCGGCTATTGGCCAGTGAAGAGCCTACACTTAACTGGTTAGGTGAAGAGTACGACCTGATGCACCTGACCAAAGTGCTGGGTATGGGCCCCGGGATCCTGAATAAGGAACTGCCACGACAACCGTTGCTGATGGCGCGTAGCGGCCAGCATCGAATGGCCTTTGCGGTTGATCATTTGGTGGGTAGTCGCGAGATTGTTATCAAGTCTCTGGGCACGCAATTGAGCACATTGCAGGATATTGCCGGTGCCACTATTCTTGCTGACGGTAGTGTGGCGCTGATTATCGATATGCCATCGCTGATCCGTCGTGGTGTGGCACACAAGAGCAGGGCTGACGTTACGCCGGTTATTCCGATTACCGAGACAGTGGCGAAGGAGCCGCTTATTATGGTGGTCGACGACTCGATTACCGTGCGCAAGGTTACTGAGCGACTGCTCAAGCGACACAATATGCGTTGTGTCACAGCTCGTGACGGTGTGGACGCCCTGGCGCAATTGGAAGAACATATCCCCGATGTAATGTTGCTCGACATCGAGATGCCACGTATGGACGGTTTTGAACTGGCTACGCATATGCGCAACTCGGATCGGTTCCGTGAAGTACCGATCATCATGATCACCTCGCGTACCGGTGATAAGCACCGTCAGCGAGCGATGGAGATAGGCGTCAACATGTACATGGGTAAGCCGTATACTGAGGTTGACCTGTTGGAGAATATCGAAAGTCTGACAGGAAAGTCCTGAACAGGCTGAAGAATAACTGAGACAATTATGACTAATACTGCGGAAAACCAGATGTCTCCCGAGAAGATTGCCGATCTTGTCGTGCGTTGCCTGGTGTTGCCGTTGAACAATGTCTCGCTGCTGGTGCCTAATACCCTGATCGCAGAGGTGATCGACTACAAGGCGACTGAAGCGGCAGGGCAAACGCCGGAATGGTTGACCGGTATGCTCTCATGGCGCGGAAGAAACGTGCCGGTAATTTCGTTTGAGCGTCTGACAGGGCGACCCACTTCATTGATTAATGAAGGGAGACGCTATGTGGTGTGTAATACGGTAAACCCCGTATCTCAGGTGCCGTTTATCGCACTGGAAGTGCAGGGTATTCCTCACCTGATAATGGTTAAAAATGAGATGCTTGAGCATGATAGTAAAAGCCATCAGGCTGAACCTGCTGTGCTAGCGCATTTGCGCCTCAACGAAGAGAGCGTGTTGGTACCGAATATGGAAGTCCTGGAAAAGATGCTGGTGCATCTCGGCATGGGCCACAAATAGCTTGCAGATCCTGGGGGGTAGTATTGTGTTGAAGAGAATGGTTAGTGCGCGTTTTGCCATTGCCGGTTGTTCCGGCCTCCTGCTGCTGGCTGCGACAGTGGTGCATGCGGCTGAGAGCAATGGCCAGTTCAGTGAGCGTGATCGGCTAATGGCCGAGATTAACAAGGAGCTTCATAACGATGAGGCACACAAGGCTGCGATTGCTGCCGGTAAGGAGCGCACCGTGTTGTGCAGCAACTGCCACGGCATCGACGGCAATAGCGTGCAGGGTGATATTCCGAATCTGGCGGGACAGAACCCGGCCTACATCATCGAGCAGTTCGACAAATTCTTCACCGGTGAGCGCAAGAACTTTGTGATGCAAACCCTGGCAGGGGTTTTCACCTTCAAGGACAAAGTGAATCTGGCAATCTACTACACTTCGCAGAAAGTGAAACCGCAAGGATTTGATGTAACCAGTGCATCCAGGGGACAGAAAATCTACCGCAGCGTCTGTTTCCGCTGTCATGGCGATGATGGTAAGGGTGAGGAAGGTTATGCGCGTCTGGCCGGGCAGAAAATTGACTACGTGAAGATGACCTTGAAGCGTTTCCGTGCCAATGCGACCAAGAGCGTAGATGAGTTAGATGTAAAACGTAGGAATGTCAATATGGAGCAGGTGACGGTTTTCCTTACCGATGAAGATATTGACGGACTGGCGAATTACATTGCCAGCATGAAGTAAAACGCTTAGCGAAGATCGCCAAAGTGGGACTGTAGCGCTGCCAGTGCGGTAAGCGCTGCAGTCTCGGTACGTAACACTCGAGGACCCAACCTGAGTCCCTGATATCCTGCTTCCAGTGCACGTTCCCTTTCCTGTTCTGATAGCCCACCTTCCGGTCCAATCAACAGAGTGATCGCACCGTTTACCTGTAAAGAATCTATGCTGGTGTTCGCTCGATGATCGAGCAGCAGGCCGGTTCCATTTAATTCGTTTTGTAACCAGCTATCAAAGGTCTGTTGCGGTAACAGTTCGGGCAGGGTATTGCGGCCGCACTGTTCACAGGCACTGATGATCACACCACGCCAGTGAGCCTGCTTTTTTTCCTGTCTGTCACCCTTCAGGTTGACTACCGAACGCTCGGTATCAAGGGGTACAATCTGGCTAACACCCAATTCTACCGCCTTCTGAATGGTGTAATCCATGCGTTCGCCCTTGGAGATACCCTGTGCGAGGGTAACTTGTAGCGGTGATTCCACCTCAACGTTTCGTTGTGCACCCAGCTCGACCTCAACCAGCCGCTTTCCCAGTTCAACAATCGTCGCGGGATATTCACCACCATGACCGTCGAACAGAGTGAGCTCTGCTCCGGGATTGAGGCGCAATACTCGGGCGACGTGCCGCGCCGCGTTGTCATCCAGCGCTACCCTGTGTTGCTCAGCCAGCGCTTGCGGGTGAAAAATCCGCGGGATGCGCATAGGGTGTTATGCGCCTTTTAGACCCAGGTTGGTCCAGATAATGCGGGTCGGTTCAACCTGGTTCATGGTGTAGAAATGCAGTCCAGGTGCACCAGCCTCAAGTAGGCGACGACAGAGTTCCGTGGTTACTTCAAGGCCGAAGGCTTTGAGCGAGCGCATGTCTTCACCATAGGCTTCCAGTCGCAATTTCAACCAACGCGGAATATCAGCACCGCACATGGAAGAGAAACGCGCCAGCTGTTTGATATTGGTGATCGGCATGATGCCGGGCACGATAGGAACTTCCACGTTACGCTTCTCGCACTCTTCGACGAAACGCAGATAGGCGTCCAGATTGTAGAAGTACTGGGTGATAGCGCTGTTGGCACCGGCACCGACCTTGTTGGCAAAGTTGTCCAGATCCTTTTCAGCACTCTCTGCCTGAGGGTGAAACTCCGGATAGGCAGCGACTTCAATATGGAAATGGTCACCGGTTTCACTACGAATAAATTCGACCAGTTCATTAGCGTAGTGAAAATCGCCAGCTTCACGCATACCGGAAGGCATATCGCCACGCAGGGCGACGATACGTTTCACACCCATGTCGATGTATTGCCGTAGCAGCGAACGAATACTTGCCTCGGTCGTGCCAATGCAGGAGAGGTGCGGTGCGGCGTCGAGTCCGGCGGCGAGCATATCGCGGATCGTCTCTACCGTGCCTTCCTGGGTGGAGCCACCAGCACCGAAAGTCACCGATACATATTTCGGTCCCAGCTTGGCCAGTTCGTCGCGGGTTGCACGTAATTTTTCCACGCCTTCTTCGGACTTGGGCGGAAAAAACTCAAAGCTGAATTGTTGAGGAAACTTTTTTTGAGATTCCATAGCTAAATCAGGCAAAAGGTCAAAGGTAAAAGGCACAGGAATTTATCCCGACCTTTCACCTTTTCCCCTTTGTCCTTCACCTCCCGTTAGTAGCGGTAGTGGTCCGGTTTGTAGGGACCATCCACCGGTACGTCGATGTAGTCAGCCTGGTTTTGGGTCAGTCTGGTCAGGTTGGCGCCAATCTTCTGCAGGTGCAGGCGGGCAACCTTCTCATCAAGGAACTTGGGCAGGACATAGACCTTATTCTCGTACTGCTCACCCTTGGTGAAGAACTCGAGCTGTGCCAGTACCTGATTGGTGAATGAGGCGGACATGACGAAGCTGGGGTGGCCGGTAGCGCAGCCCAGGTTGACCAGACGACCTTCGGCGAGGACGATGATCTTCTTACCGTCAGGGAAGATCACATGATCCACCTGCGGTTTGATGTTCTCCCAGGTGTACTTGCGCAGAGAGGCGATGTTGATCTCCGAGTCGAAGTGACCGATGTTGCAGACGATCGCCTCGTCCTTCATCGCCACCATGTGATCGTGATCGATAACGTTAACATTGCCGGTAGTGGTAACGAAAATGTCGCCGTACTTGCAGGCATCGTCCATGGTGACTACGCGATAGCCTTCCATCGCCGCCTGCAGCGCACAGATGGGATCGATCTCGGTGATCATTACTGTGGCACCCATGCCGCGGAAAGCCTGCGCGCAACCCTTGCCGACATCACCGTAACCGAGTACCACGGCGATCTTGCCTGCAACCATGACGTCGGTGGCGCGCTTGATGCCGTCGAGCAGTGATTCGCGGCAGCCATAGAGGTTGTCGAACTTGGATTTGGTGACCGAGTCGTTGACGTTCATCGCCGGGAACAGCAGCGAACCCTCTTTCTCCATGTGGTAGAGGCGATGCACGCCGGTGGTGGTCTCTTCGGTTACACCACGGACGTTCTTGGCCATCTCGGTCCACATACCCGGATTTTTCTCCAGGTTGCGCTTGAGTACGTCAAGAATGGCAACCCACTCTTCGTTGTCGCCTTCTTTGGCCTGCGGTACGGCACCAGCCTTCTCGAACTCGACACCTTTGTGCAGCAACAGAGTAGCGTCACCGCCGTCGTCGAGGATCATATTGGGACCCTTGCCATCCGGCCAGGTGAAGGCCTGCTCGGTGCACCACCAGTACTCTTCGATGGTCTCGCCTTTCCAGGCGTAGACCGGGATGCCTTCAGCAGCGATGGCGGCGGCGGCATGATCCTGGGTGGAGAAGATGTTGCAGGATACCCAGCGTACCTCGGCACCGAGGTGAACCAGGGTTTCAATCAAAACCGCGGTCTGGATGGTCATATGCAGGGAGCCCATGATGCGGGCGCCCTTGAGCGGTTTGCTTGCGCCGAACTCCTCGCGCAGGGCCATCAGGCCCGGCATTTCGGTTTCGGCAATAGCGATCTCCTTACGGCCCCAATCGGCCAGGGAGATATCGGCGACTTTAAAGTCTTTGAACGCAGCGTCCATTTCTCTCTCCTAGTTTTTTTGGGAGCGTCGTTGATCGATACACCTTTCCCGAGCCTGGCAGGAGAACCCTGTCGCAACGCTCCTCGAGAAGGTGGCCGCCCGGCAGCGCGGGCGGCGGGGAAGGGGTATTACAGTTTAGCTTCTTTGCGCAACATCTCAGCCTTATCGGTACGTTCCCACGGCAGGTCCAGATCGTCACGACCGAAGTGGCCGTATGATGCGGTGGCGCGATAGATCGGCTTGAGCAGATCCAGCATGGTGGTAATGCCGTAAGGGCGCAGGTCGAAATGAGCGCGCACCAACTCGATAATGCTCTCTTCGGCGATGTTGGCAGTGCCAAAGGTGTTGATGCTGATCGAGGTCGGCTCGGCAACGCCGATGGCGTAGGAGACCTGGATCTCGCAACGCTCTGCCAGCCCGGCGGCGACGATGTTCTTTGCTACGTAACGACCGGCGTATGCAGCGGAGCGGTCTACCTTGGACGGGTCCTTGCCGGAGAAGGCACCACCGCCATGACGAGCCATGCCGCCATAGGTATCAACGATGATCTTGCGTCCGGTCAGACCGGCGTCACCAACCGGGCCACCGATGATGAACTGCCCGGTGGGGTTGATGTGAAACTGGGTGTTGCCGTCGATCCACTCTTCTGGCAGTACCGGCTTGATGATCAGGTCCATCACCGCATCACGCAGTTTATCCTGGCTGATCTCCGGTGAGTGCTGGGTGGAGAGGACTACCGCGTCGATGCCCACGGGTTTGTGGCCGTTGTAGCGGAAAGTAACCTGGCTCTTGGCGTCGGGGCGTAACCACGGCAGTTCACCACTTTTGCGCACTTCAGCCTGGCGGCGGACCAGTCGGTGGGCATAGGTAATCGGCGCGGGCATCAGCACATCGGTTTCGTTGCTGGCATAGCCGAACATCAGGCCCTGGTCACCGGCGCCCTGATTCTCTTTCTCTGCACGGTCAACACCCATGGCGATGTCTGGTGACTGTTTGCCCAGCGCATTTAGCACGGCGCAGGTGGAGCCGTCGAAGCCCATCTCGGAGGTGTTGTAACCGATGTCGTTGACCACTTCACGCACGATCGCCTCGTAGTCGATCTCCGCATGGGTGGTGATCTCACCGGCCAGTACTACCATGCCGGTTTTGGTCAGAGTTTCACAGGCCACGCGGGCCTCACTGTCCTGGGCCAGGATGGCATCAAGGATGGCGTCCGAAACCTGATCGGCCATTTTGTCCGGGTGGCCTTCGGAAACGGATTCGGAAGTAAAAAGATGTTTGTGCGACATGTGTTTCCCTCTTACGGCTGCGTTCACTGCGCCAAGGTGTTTGTGTAAATCGGGCATTGTAGCGGCTCATGGAGGAAATTTCTCGAAAAAATGTACGCCCACAAAGAGACACCGCCGGGCCACGCTAGGTGATCCGGCGGTGTCTGGCGGTGAAGCCTTGAGGTTGGGGTATCTAGTAGCCCCAGGTATTGGCCAGCAGATGCTCCTGACCGCGGTAGAGACGATTATCAGCGGCCTCGAAGGCAGGCAGGTTGACCGCCTTGAGCATGGCCTTGCCCTGCTCGGTACGTGTGGCCTCGATCATCGCCTGACGGATCTTGGCCTGCACTTCAGGGCGCATCGACGGGGCAACCGAGATAGCTGGCGCAGGTACCGGCTTGGTCGTGATCACAGGTACCAGTGCCGGATAGAGGCTCAACATGCGGGTGGGGATCATTGCCGCATCGGCCTTACCTGAGAGCACTTTGCGTGCCGCATCATCGGCATCTTCGGCCTGTACCAGCTCCGGCTGGCGCATCGGATTGGGGAATATCTCCTGCAGGCGTACCGCACCAAGGCCCGGTGAGGGGAGGGTGGCGATACGTTTGCCGATGAGCTCGTTGGCCTCGAGAATCATCAGGTCGGGGTTGGCCGCCAGAGTGTAACTAACGGTATCCGGCAGCTTGGCCACGACCTTGTAGCCGGTTTTGTCGTTGCGGTAGTCGGTGAAATGGGCCGCATCGAGGACCAGATCCCATTTGCTGCGCTTCATGAGTTCCCAATAAACCAGGAAGTTGGGGGTAGTCACCAGTTTCACCTGCTCGCCGGTTACCTGGCGCAGGTAGTCCGCCAGTGGCTGGTAGGCCTGTCTGGTTTGCTGCTCAGGCATGATCGGCTGTACTGCCAGGACGATACCTGACGCGTAGGTGGCGGCGGGGCTTAGTAGAGCACTGATGAGTAGCAGGCGAACGAGTCGCCCGGTCAGCGTGGTGTGGTACATGGTCATTTTCCTTATGTAGCCTGGGGGTGCTTTGCCATCGGGTATCTTCCCGATTTTGCTTGTTATGTTGTCTTTCTCTACGGCTAGTCCGGTTCCATTCAGAGATGTGCCCGGTATACCCCATAAGTAGTAGTCGACTATTCTGCTGCATTATGTGAACCAGTCCTAATAATTGTAAATCGGGGATTGGCGGCCTGAGGCCACTCTGGAGCCATTTTTGTCGCATTTACGACGGTTTTTCCCCCTTATGGATTCTAGGTAACTAAGCATTTGATTTTATGTCGGTATTCAAGTTTTGATGGGGGCCGCCTATTGCTCCCGTGCCTGTAATGAGTGAAAATCCGCGGTTCTATGCCGTTCGGGACGCACTGTCGCCACGGTAAGAGGGTAAATAAGCAGGGCTCAAAGAAGCCCATGCAGTGGGATAAAACGTCGCTGGCTGCGTGCCGCGAAACAACGAATTTCAAGAATCAGGGAAGACGCAGTGTCGTCTTCAGGATAAGCAGGTGAGAGTTTCAGGCCGGTGGCGCGCTTGTCGCGGCGCTGTCGCAGGATTTTTAAAGAATAACCAAGCAACTATTAAACATTTCGTAAGGAGAATCAGATGCCAAGCCGTAGAGACTTAGCAAACGCCATCCGTGCCCTGAGCATGGACGCGGTGCAAAAGGCGAATTCCGGCCACCCGGGTGCACCGATGGGTATGGCCGACATCGCCGAGGTATTGTGGAACGGTCACATGAAACACAATCCGGCCAATCCGAAGTGGTTCGACCGTGACCGTTTCATTCTTTCCAACGGTCACGGCTCCATGCTGATCTACTCCCTGCTGCACCTGACCGGCTACGATCTCGGCATCGAAGATCTGAAAAACTTCCGCCAACTGCACTCACGCACCCCGGGTCACCCGGAATACGGTTATGCACCGGGTATTGAGACCACCACCGGTCCGCTGGGTCAGGGCATCACTAATGGTGTCGGTATGGCTATCGCCGAGCGCACCCTTGCGGCTCAGTTCAACCGCGACGGTCACCACATCGTCGATCACAACACCTATGTCTTCCTCGGCGACGGCTGCATGATGGAAGGTGTCTCCCACGAATCGTGTGCTCTGGCCGGTACCCTCGGTCTGGGCAAGCTGATCGCCTTCTGGGATGACAACGGCATCTCCATCGATGGTCACGTCGAAAACTGGTTCAGCGACGATACCGCCAAGCGTTTCGAAGCCTATGGCTGGCACGTAGTGCGCGACGTAGATGGTCACGACGCCGCGGCCATCGACAAGGCGATCCACGAAGCCAAATCTGTTAACAACAAGCCTTCACTGATCTGCTGCAAGACCGTGATCGGTTTCGGTTCACCGAACCTGTGCGGCAGCCACGACTGCCACGGCGCACCGCTGGGTGCCGATGAGATCCAGGCCACCCGTGAAAACCTGGGTTGGAACCACGCACCGTTCGAGATCCCCGCTGATATCTATGAAGGTTGGGATGCCAAGGCCAAAGGTGCCGCGGCTGAGAAGAGCTGGGGCGAGAAATTCGCTGCCTATCAAAAGGCCTTCCCTGAACTGGCGGCCGAGTTCGAGCGTCGCATGAAAGGCGAACTGCCGAAGAACTGGAAAGCTCATGCCGACAAGTTCGTCGCCGACATCAACGCCAAGGCTGAAAGCCCGGCGACCCGTAAGGCATCCCAGAACAGCATCAACGGTTACGCTGAAGTGCTGCCGGAATTCCTCGGCGGTTCTGCCGACCTGACCCCCTCCAACCTCACCAGCTGGAGCGGTTCCAAGTCGATCACCAACACCGTGGCCGACGGCAACTACATCTCTTATGGTGTACGTGAGTTTGGTATGTCCGCGATTATGAACGGTATCGCTCTGCACGGCGGTTTCATTCCGTTCGGCGGCACCTTCCTGATGTTTATGGAATATGCACGTAACGCTCTGCGTATGGCAGCGCTGATGAAGCAGCGGTCCATCTTCGTTTATACCCACGACTCCATCGGTCTGGGTGAAGACGGTCCGACCCACCAGCCGGTGGAGCAGATTGCTTCCATGCGTCTGATCCCCAATATGTCGGTATGGCGTCCCTGCGACGCGGTTGAGACTGCGGTTGCATGGCGTTACGCCATCGAGCGTCAGGACGGTCCGACCAGCATGTGCTTCTCGCGTCAGAACCTGCCGCACCAGGCTCGCAGCGCTGCGCAGATCGCCGATATCGCCAAGGGCGGATATGTGCTGAAGGATTGCGACGGTACTCCGGACGCGATCATCATCGCTACCGGTTCCGAAGTGGCCCTGGCCACCGGTGCTGCCGAGGCACTGAGCGGCAAGAAGATCCGCGTGGTCTCCATGCCTTCAGTTGATGTCTTTGAAGCCCAGGATGATGCCTATCGCGCTTCCGTACTGCCTGCCGGTGTTAAGGCGGTGGCGGTCGAGGCCGGTGTTACCGCGCTGTGGTACAAGTACGCCGACAAGGTGGTGGGTATCGATCGCTTCGGTGAATCCGCCCCGGCCGGTGAGTTGTTTAAAGAGTTCGGCTTCACCGTGGACAACGTGGTTGCCGCGGTTAACAGCGTACTGTAATTGACCCTTTGTTGCGGGACGGCTTGGCGTCCCGCGCAACATTTTCTTGCAATGAAACTAGGAGAAAATCCATGACAATTAAAGTCGGTATTAACGGTTTTGGCCGCATCGGTCGAATGGCTTTCCGTGCTATCGCCAAAGAATTCAGCGATATCGAAGTGGTTGCGATCAACGACCTGCTCGACGCTGACTACCTTGCCTACATGCTGAAGTACGACTCCGTACACGGTCGTTTCGGTGGCGAAGTTGGTGTTAGCGGCAACAACCTGGTGGTAAACGGCAAGACCATCCGCCTGACCGCCGAAACCGACCCGGCCAACCTGAAATGGGGCGACGTGAACGTTGATATCGTTCTCGAGTGCACCGGCTTCTTCCTTACCGACGAAACCTGCCAGAAGCACATCGCTGCAGGCGCGAAGAAAGTCGTTATGTCTGCGCCTTCCAAGGACGCGACCCCGATGTTCGTATACGGCGTAAACCACGAGACCTATGCCGGCCAGACCATTGTGTCCGCCGCTTCCTGCACCACCAACTGCCTGGCGCCGGTTGCCAAGGTTCTGAACGACAACTGGGGCATCAAGCGTGGCCTGATGACCACCGTTCACGCCGCAACCGCTACCCAGAAAACCGTTGACGGTCCTTCCAAGAAAGATTGGCGCGGTGGCCGCGGTATCCTGGAGAACATCATCCCGTCCTCCACCGGTGCTGCCAAAGCGGTAGGCGTTGTACTGCCTGAGCTGAATGGCAAGCTGACCGGTATGGCGTTCCGCGTACCGACCTCCGACGTTTCTGTTGTCGACCTCACCGTCGAACTGAACAAGGAAGCCAAGTACGAAGACATCTGTGCCGCGATGAAGAAAGCTTCTGAATCCGCTGGTATCGGCGAAACTCTCGGTTACACCGACGAGAAAGTTGTTTCCACCGACTTCCGTGGCGTTGGCTACTCCTCCATCTTCGATGCCGAAGCCGGTATCGCACTGGATGGTACCTTCGTTAAGGTCGTTTCCTGGTACGACAACGAGTACGGCTATACCTGCAATATGCTGCGTTTTGTTAAACACGTAGCTGCAAATTAATTTGCCGAGGTGACAGGTAACAGGTAGCAGGTAACAGGGAAAACAATATCGGCATTCCGGCGTAAGCCGGAATCCATTTTCCTGAAACCTGTTACCTGTAGCCTGCAACCTTCTTTTAGAGTGTTTCGCCAAGCCCTTGGTTTAGCAAAATTCTTTGAAAATATGACGGAGTGAAATATGTCTTTCATCAAACTGACCGATCTCGATCTCTCAGGCAAAAAAGTACTGATCCGCGCCGACCTCAACGTTCCGGTTAAGGATGGCAAGGTGACTTCCGACGCACGTATCACCGCCTCCATGCCGACCATTGAGCATTGCCTCAAGGCCGGTGCCAGCGTGATGGTGATGTCTCACCGCGGTCGCCCGGAAGAGGGTGTGGCTGACGAAGAGAACTCACTTGCACCGATCGCTGCTGATATGTCCACCAAGCTGGGCAAAGAGGTTCGTCTGGTTAAGGATTATCTCAACGGTAGCGTCGACGTTGCTGCGGGTGAAGTGGTACTGCTGGAGAACGTTCGCTTTAACGCCGGTGAGAAGAAAGACAACGAAGAGCTGGCAAAAAAATACGCTTCCCTGTGCGATGTATTCGTCATGGACGCTTTCGGTACCGCGCACCGCGCCCAGGCATCCACTCACGGTGCTGGCAAATACGCACCGACCGCCTGTGCCGGTCTGCTGCTGGCGGAAGAGCTGGATGCGCTGAACAAGGCGCTGGCCAACCCGGCACGTCCGATGGTTGCCATCGTTGGTGGCTCCAAGGTCTCCACCAAGCTGACCGTGCTCGAAGCGCTGTCCGAAAAGGTGGATCAACTGGTGGTCGGCGGCGGTATCGCCAACACCTTCCTCAAGGCTACCGGCAAGAACGTCGGTAAGTCACTTTGTGAAGACGATCTGGTGCCTACTGCACAGGCGCTGATGACCAAGATGAATGCCCGTAATGCCTCTATCCCGGTTGCTGTGGATGTGGTTTGCGGTAAGGAGTTCAGTGAGACCGCCGAAGCAACCCTGAAGGATGCCGGTGACGTTGCCGACGACGACATGATTTTCGACATCGGTCCGAAATCCGCGGCAGAGCTGGTTGAGATCATCAAGAACGCTGGCACCGTGGTATGGAATGGTCCGGTGGGTGTGTTCGAGTTCGATCAGTTCGGCGAAGGCACCAAGGCGATCTCCATGGCCATTGCCGAGACCAAGGCATTCACTCTGGCTGGCGGCGGTGACACCATCGCGGCGATCCAGAAGTACGACATCTACGACAAGGTTTCCTACATCTCTACTGCCGGTGGCGCCTTCCTCGAGTTCCTCGAGGGCAAGACCCTGCCTGCTGTCGCGATGCTCGAAGAACGTGCCAAGCAATAAATAATTTTGTCAGTGGACGGGAGAGGGTACCCGTCCACTGTACTAACCGCACACAACTAGAAGAGCAAATATGCAAAGACGAACAAAGATTTTGGCCACACTTGGCCCGGCGACTGACGACCCGAAGATGCTCGACAAGATCATCGAGGCGGGTGTCGATGTCGTCCGTATTAATTTCTCTCACGGCACCGCGGAAGAGCACATCGAACGTGCCGAACGACTGCGTAACCGTTCCCGTGCACATGGTCGTCAGGTCGGTGTGTTGTGCGACCTGCAGGGACCGAAGATTCGTATCGACAAATTCAAAAAGGGCAAGATCGAGCTGGCTGAGGGTGACACCTTCACTCTTGATGCCGAGTGCCCGTCCGATGCCGGCGATCAGAAACGGGTCGGCATCGCCTACAAGGAACTGCCCAACGATCTCAGTCGCGGCGATACGCTGTTGCTTGACGATGGTCGTCTGGTGTTCTGGGTTGAACAGGTGGATGGCCCGCGTATTGTCTGTCGCGTGGTGGTCGGTGGAATTCTTTCCGATCGCAAAGGCATCAACCGCCAGGGCGGTGGTCTTTCCGCTCCCGCACTGACCGACAAGGATCGCGCCGATATTATCACCGCGGCGAAAATGGAAGCGGACTATGTTGCCGTTTCCTTCCCGCGTAGTGCCGCCGATATCGAAGAGGCGCGCGAACTGTTCAGGGCTGCCGGTGGTACCGGTGGTATCGTTGCCAAGATCGAACGTGCCGAGGCGCTGGAGGTGGTCGACGAGATCATCGCCGCTTCCGACGTGATCATGATCGCCCGTGGCGACCTTGGTGTGGAGATCGGCGATGCCGCATTGCCACCGGTACAGAAGCAATTGATTCGTCGTGCCCGGCAGATGAACCGTGTGGTGATCACCGCGACGCAGATGATGGAGTCGATGATCGAAAACCAGATCCCGACCCGCGCCGAGGTATTCGACGTCGCCAATGCGGTACTCGACGGCACCGACGCGATCATGCTTTCCGCTGAAACTGCGACCGGCAAATACCCGGACAAGGCGATCGCCGCCATGCACCGGGTTTGTCTTGAAGCGGAAAAGCAGCGCATCGCCAAGGAATCGGATCACCGCATCCATACCGAGTTTAACTACATCGACGAAGCGATTGCCATGGCGACGATGTATACCGCTAACCACCTCAAGGTGAAGGCGATCGCCGCGCTGACCGAATCGGGATCGACCACACTGTGGATGTCGCGTATCAGCTCCGGTATCCCCATCTACGCCATGACCCGACACGTGGAGACTCGGCGTAAGGTGACCATCTATCGCGGCGTCTATCCTGTAAGTTTCGATGTCACCGCGACCGACCATGTGGAACTGAATCGCGAGGCGATCGACGAACTGCGCCGTCGCGGTGCGGTGCGTGACGGTGACCTGGTGATCATCACCAAAGGTGACCTGATGGGCATTCATGGCGGCACCAACGCGATGAAGATTGTCCGCGTTGGCGAACTGGTATAGCAGCAGCGGCATTGCCGTTGTTTTTGAAAACAGATTCTTTACTACTAAATCGATAACCCAAGGAGTTTGAAATGGCCCTGGTATCCATGCGTCAATTACTGGACCACGCTGCTGAACACGGCTACGGTCTGCCCGCATTCAACGTCAACAACATGGAGCAGGTGCATGCCATCATGCAGGCTGCCGATGCCGTTGACAGCCCGGTGATCCTGCAAGGTTCCGCCGGCGCCCGCTCCTATGCTGGCGAGCCCTTCTTGCGCCACCTGATCCTGGCAGCAGTGGAAATGTACCCGCACATCCCGGTGGTGATGCACCAGGACCACGGTTCTTCACCGGACGTTTGTGCCCGCTCCATTCAGTCAGGCTTCAGCTCGGTCATGATGGACGGTTCTCTGATGGCTGACGGCAAGACTCCGTCCAGCTACGAGTACAACGTTGAAACGACTCGCAAGGTGGTTGAGATGGCTCACGCCTGTGGCGTTTCTGTTGAAGGCGAACTGGGCTGCCTCGGTTCTCTGGAAACCGGCATGATGGGTGAGGAAGACGGTCACGGCGCCGAAGGCGTACTGGACCACTCACAACTGCTGACCGATCCGGAAGAAGCCGCTGACTTCGTCAAGAAGACCGGTGTAGACGCCCTGGCTATCGCCATCGGTACCTCACACGGCGCCTACAAATTTACCCAGCAGCCGACCGGCAAGATCCTGCGTATCGACCGCGTGAAAGAGATCCACGACCGCATCCCCAGCGTTCACCTGGTTATGCACGGCTCCTCCTCAGTGCCGCAGGACTGGCTCGAGATCATCAACAACTACGGTGGCGACATGGGCCAGACCTATGGCGTACCGGTTGAAGAGATCGTCGAAGGCATCAAGTCCGGCGTGCGCAAGGTCAACATCGACACCGACCTGCGTATGGCCTCCACCGGTTCCGTGCGCAAGCACCTGGCCGAGAACAAGGCCAACTTCGACCCGCGCAAATTCCTCAAGGAAGCGACCAAGGCGATGGCCGGTATCTGTAAAGCCCGCTACGAATCTTTCGGTTCCGCGGGTATGGCCTCCAAGATCAAGCCGATCTCTCTGGAAACCATGTTCCAGGACTACGCTGCTGGCAAGCTGGATCCCAAGGTCAAGTAAGTCGACTTTGTGTAAAAAAAAAGAAAGCGGCCTTCGGGCCGCTTTTTTTTCGAAGCCACCTCAAAATTGCTGCGCTTGGCGATACGGTGTTAAAAATGGACTCAAAATGCTCATTGACTCCGTGTCAACTCCGCTTTTTCGTCCATTTTTGCCTTGTCTCGCCTGCGCTCGCTAATTTTGAGATAGCTTCTATTTGTTCATTTTAAGATTTGGTGGTTTTTTACCCAACGTCACCGCTGCTTCCCTGACCATAAACTCCTTGAACGCCTCGGCGATGGCTGAGAGTCGTTTGCCTCGACGATGTACCAGATACCAGTAGCGGACAAAGGGAAACTCCTTGATATCGAGGATCACCAGTTTGCCCAGACCCAGCTCCATCTGCACCGCGTCCTCTGACATGACCCCGAGTCCCAGTCCCGCCTGCACACTTTGCTTGATCGCCTCGTCGCTGCTCACCTCCATACTGGTGGTGAGGGTGACGCCGTGCTGATCAAAGAAGCGCTGCATGGCGATGCGGGTGCCTGAGCCGGTCTCGCGCATGAGAAAGGTCTCTTTCTCCAGCTCCTTGATCGGGATCGTCTTCTTTTTGGTCAGCGGGTGATCCGGCGGGGCGATGGTTACCAGCGGGTTGTCCATAAAGATGTCTGCCTCCAGCTCCATCTCGCCGGGTGGCTGGCCCATGATCACCATGTCCACCTCGTTGTCGGCCAGTTGGCGTAGCAGGGTCTGGCGGTTGGTGACGTTGAGAATGACATTGACCCCGGGCAGGCGCTGGCAGAAGGCGGCGAGCAGGCGCGGGGCGAAGTAGTTGGCGGTGGTGGCCACCGAGATGCGCAGTTTGCCCGACTCCAGACCCTTCAGGTTGGCCAGTACTGTCTCCAGTTCGTCCAGTTGCTGGGCGATGAGGCGGCTGTACTGATAGACCTCCTCGCCCGCTTCGGTGAGGTAGATCTTCTTGCCCAACTGCTCGAACAGGGCGATGTCGAGCTGGCCTTCAAGCTGCTTGACCTGCATCGACACGGCGGGTTGGGTCAGGTGCAGCTCCTCCGCGGCACGGGTGAAGCTGAGGTGGCGGGCGACCGAGGCGAAGACCTTGAGCTGGCGCAGGGTAATGTTCATAAAGAAAGGCTTATGCGTAGCACTCAGACAATAAGCATTAAACCATATGGACGGCGAATTGGAAGGCCCGGCTGTCCGTTTGCGCTGCCAGCGGCCATAATAGGCGCCTTTCTCATAAGCGGACCGCCCATGGACACCAAGGCCTTTCTCAACAAGCTGCGTCAGGACATCGTCTTTAGCGAGACCCTGTGCGGCCAGCAATTCATCTTCCACACCACCTGGGGCGTCTTCTCGCCACGGGAGATCGACGAAGGTTCGCGGATGTTGCTTGATTACATGGAGATCGGTGAAGCAGATGATTGCCTGGACCTGGGCTGCGGCTACGGCCCCATCGGCATGACCATGGCACGGCTGGCGCCGAAAGGGAAAACCCTGCTGGTGGACAAGGACTTCGTCGCCGTCGACTACGCCAACAAAAACATTCAGGTCAACGGCATCACCAACGCCGAGGCGATCCTCAGCAACGGTCTGGACGGGGTAGGGCAGCGGCAGTTCGATGTCATCGCCTCCAATATCCCGGCCAAAGTTGGCAACGAGATGCTATACCTATTTCTCTACGATGCGCTGGCCCACCTCAAACCGGGCGGTCGGCTCTACGTGGTCACCATTACCGGTCTGCGCCAGTTCATCAAACGCAGTTTTAACGAGGTGTTCGGGAATTACGACAAGCTCAAGCAGGGCAAGACCTATACGGTAGCCGTCGCAGATAAGTCATAAGTTATTGCTTATGGTTCCTATCATTCTATTTTAATTTCCTTATGTGAAGCGTGCCGTTATAGTTTGCCTCCACTGGGGTTGTGGTTATTTACAAACCCCGCGCCGCAACGAAGATGGCGGCACGATTTCTAATAACTTGTACAACGAGGATAAATACGATGGATCAGTCTGGACGTTACGCCGACCTCTCACTGAAAGAAGAGGATCTGATTGCTGGCGGTAAGCACCTGTTGGTGGCTTACAAGCTGATACCCGCCAAGGGCCACGGCTTCTTGGAAGTGGCCGCCCACGTGGCCGCCGAGTCTTCCACCGGTACCAACGTTGAAGTCTCTACCACTGACGATTTCACCCGTGGTGTCGACGCACTGGTGTACGAAATCGACGAAGCTGCCTTTGGTGACCACCCTGTCAAAGGTGGTGGCCTGATGAAGATTGCCTACCCGGTAGACCTGTTCGACCCGAATCTGACCGACGGCACCTTCAACATTTCCCACATGTGGTCGCTGATCCTGGGTAACAACCAGGGCATGGGTGACCACGAAGGCCTGCGTATGCTGGACTTCATGATGCCTGAGTGCATGGTCAAGCACTTCGACGGTCCCTCTGCCAACATCACCAACCTGTGGAAGGTGCTGGGCCGTCCCGAAGTGGATGGCGGTTACATCGCCGGTACCATCATCAAGCCCAAGTTAGGCCTGCGTCCTGAGCCTTTTGCCAAGGCCTGTTACGACTTCTGGCTGGGTGGTACCTTCATCAAGAACGACGAGCCTCAGGCAAACCAGCCTTTCTGTAAAATGGAAGAGGTAATGCCCAAGGTTGCCGAAGCAATGGATCGTGCACAGCAAGAGACTGGCGAAGCAAAGATCTTCTCTGCCAACATCACTGCTGATTTCCACGGCGAAATGATCCATCGTGGTGAGTTCGTGCTGGAAACATTTGCCAAGTACAACTCTGCCGATCACGTTGCCTTCCTGGTTGATGGCTTCGTAGCCGGCCCTGCTGGCGTTACCACTTGCCGTCGCGCATTCCCGGATACCTTCCTCCACTTCCACCGCGCAGGTCACGGTGCAGTAACCTCTTACAAGTCACCCATGGGTATGGACCCACTGTGCTACATGAAGATGGTGCGCTTGATGGGTGCCTCTGGTATGCACACCGGCACCATGGGCTACGGCAAGATGGAAGGTCACGGTGGTGAAACGGTTCTGGCTTACATGCTGGAGCGCGATGAGTGCCAGGGACCTTACTTCTACCAGAAGTGGTACGGCATGAAAGCCACCACCCCAATCATCTCTGGTGGTATGAACGCCCTGCGTCTGCCTGGCTTCTTCGAGAACCTGGGACACGCTAACCTGATTAACACCTGTGGTGGCGGTTCCTTCGGTCACATCGACAGCCCGGCTGCTGGTGGTATCTCTCTGAACCAGGCCTACGAGTGCTGGAAGTCCGGTGCCGACCCAATCGAGTTCGCGAAAGAGCACAAAGAGTTCGCTCGCGCATTCGAGTCCTTCCCGCACGACGCCGACCGTATCTTCCCCGGCTGGCGAGAGAAGCTGGGCGTGCATAAGTAATCAGCACGCTGCCGTCCTGGCGTGCTGAAATACCGTCCATCCCTGGACATAAGCCCGCGGAGGGCAGAGCAGGGGCCCCGCTTGCGGGGATGCGACCCTGGGGCGGGCTGGGCTGTCATGCCCGTTTCCCTCCAAAGAAAACGCCCCCATTTGGGGGCGTTTTCTATTGTGCATCTCGCTCCACAGGTTTTTTAGTTTATTAGAGTTACGTGATACCATTAATGCTTGTTGTTTTGCGCGTGCTCAGCTAACACACACATATATATCCTAGCAAGGAAGTCAGAAATAAGATCATGATCACGGATGACTCTACCCACGACCCCCCCACCTACCATATGCGGCCCGCAGAGATCAGAGCTTAAGCATGGCGTACGAAGTCATTGGCTTTTGCACTGGAGGATTATGCCTATCACTACTTTTCCAGACTGAGCCACGCGGATTACGAATACAAATTTAGTCAGTAACTTGCACAAGGAACATGAGTACTATGGAGTTAAAAGATAACCTGCCCAGTGCGCTGACGGCATTGGTTACTTTGTTGAAGTTGATGGAAATACCAGCAAGTGTGCCTGATCTGCAACATAGACTGGGTAAGTACAGTGATATCTCTGCGGAGGACATCCTGTATCTTGCAAAAGAGCACCTGGGTTTGCGGGGCCGTCAGCGCAAGGTTCGTCTCGATCGCCTAGAGCGCTATCCGCTGCCTGCACTGGCAGAAATGAACGAGGGTGAATTCGTTGTATTGGCACGTATCGCTGACGGTAAAGCCACGATACACGATACGAATGTCGGTAAGCCTGAGACAATCTCACTTGATGAGTTCAGTGAGAAGTTTTCCGGTACGCTCGTGCTATTAGCCCGCTCAAATGATGCCCCGGGACATACCGGTATCCCGGACTTTGGTTTGCGTTGGTTCGTAACAGAGTTGCTGAAAGATCGCTTTCTCGCTTCGCAGGTGTTTATTTCGGCTTTGGTAGCGCAGGTTTTCGCATTGGTAACGCCACTGTTTACAATGGTGATCATCGACAAGGTGTTCAGCTCTAGCGGCGTGAGTACGCTTGAAGTTCTGATCATTGGTCTGTTTATCATCGCTATTTTCGATTTCCTGATAAATACATTCCGTCGACATATACTGCACCACCTGTCGCACAAACTTGATGTTTCGCTGGTGGCGAGACTTTATCGTCACTTAACACGTTTGCCGATGAGTTTTTTCTCTACCAGGCAGACCGGTGATACTGTTTCGCGAATGCGTGAAGTGGAATCGATCAGGCAATTCATCACCGGCAGTGCGTTGATGGCCCTGGTCGATTTTCCCTTCAGTATTGTTTTCCTGCTGGTGATGTATCTGTTCAGTCCGCTGTTGGCCGGGATTGTAATTGTTGCGGTCATACTCTCCATGTTGCTCTATGGCTTTGTCGGCCCAGCATTGCGCGATGGCATGCAGAAGCGTTTTCAGCAATCAACAGATTCCCAGTCATTTCTGATTGAAAGTGTGTCTGCAATGGAAACGGTAAAGGCGATGGCGGTAGAACCGCAGATGCATAGACGCTGGGAAGACCATCTTGTGTCACAGTCTCGCTTTTCAGCAGCGACAGAGCATCTCTCTGGACACGTCACGCAAATCGGTGCACTAATTAACAAATTGACCGTGGCCATTTGTCTATGGGTGGGAGCATTAGCTGTTCTTGATGGAACGATGACAGCAGGTCAGCTAATTGCATTCAATATGCTGGTAGGGCGTGTAATGGCCCCCACTCAACGTATTGCACAGATGTTGCAACAGATGCATCAGGTAAGAATATCTGTTGGGCGGGTAGGTGACATCTTTAAGGTGGCGCGTGAGCCCGCGATACACAGCAGTATCTCGTCGATGCCGAGCCTAAAAGGACGCATCACATTTGAGCATGTAAGTTTGCAATATGCGCCAGACAGACCATTAGCTCTAGAAGATCTGAGTTTCGAGATTCCTGCAGGGCAAGTAGTAGGTGTTGTCGGTCGCTCAGGCTCTGGTAAAACATCACTAATGCGACTGGTACAAAGGTTGTATTTACCAACTAAAGGAAGAGTGTATGTCGACGGTGTCAACCTTGCAGAGGTCGATCCAAGCTGGTTACGGAGAAATATTGGAGTGGTGTTGCAAGAGAGTCGACTTTTAAATCGCTCTGTGCGTGAGAATATTGCCATAGCGCGACCGGATGCCGATATGGAGCTTGTTGAGGCAGCCGCGCGATTGGCGAATGCGGATGAATTTATTCGTGCGCTACCAATGGCTTATGACACCGTCGTGGGCGAGGGTGGCAATATGCTATCAGCTGGACAGCGCCAGCGTATCGCTCTTGCACGGGCACTGATCAATAACCCGAAGATACTGATCCTTGATGAAGCAACCAGTGCATTGGACTATGAGGCAGAGCACCTGGTGCAAAGAAATTTACAGGATATTAGCAAAGGGCGAACGGTGTTTATCGTGGCCCACCGTCTCTCAACGCTGCGTTTCGCAAACCGTATATTGGTGATGGAGAATGGAAGGGTGATTGAGGATGGTCGTCCTAAGGAGTTACTGAATAAAAAAGGACGCTACGCCTCATTACATGCTCTACATGCGGCAACAATTGAGGAGGCGCAGGCATGAAGTCTAATAGCCTCCTCAATGCAGTCAAGCAAGGTTTAAACAGGTTTTTCGACATTTGTCAGGATAAAAGTCTACCACATGCACAGAAATTGAAAGGAAAATTCGATGACGTGGCAGAGAGATTCTCGCAGCGTTTATACGATCCTGAATATATGTCTGGTATAGAAGGCGTACTTGAAAGTCACCCCAGAATATTAGTATGGGCAGTGCCAATGATCATAAACCTATTGGTGCTAGTTATTGTTGTGTGGTTGTGGTTGTCTGAAGTGGACGTCATTTCTCCGGCACAGGGCCGAATTATCCCCAATAGTGGTTTGCAACTCATTCAGGCACGAGAGACCGGCGTTCTGGAAGAGCTACTTATAAATGAAGGCGACCATGTAGATAAAGGGCAAGTACTGGTAAGGCTGAGAAATCAGGACAAGCAAGCAGATGTAACGAGGCTTGAGAATGAAGTTGATTCGTTACAAGCGCGCTTATATAGATTGGATAAAATGGAAACATTCCTTAATAGCGATGGAAAAAAGACTCCCGGCATAGAACTTCCTGATGTCCCAGAGATTTATCTGTTGCGTGAAAACGCTTTACTTGAGCAGCAAAAGGTTGGCTATGTGTATGAGCGCAGCTCACTGCTCAATCAAGTAAAACGAGCCAATGCAGCAAAAGAAGCGCTTGAAGCTGAAGTGAAGCGTCTGGAACGGCTGTTGCCATTTGCTGAAAAACGCGCTGCACGAGCAAAAAAACTTGCGCGTGACAAGATGCTTAGCGACACGGAGCGTGACGTTGCATTGGAGGAGTTCGTTGCTAAGCAAGAAGAGCTGCACGTGAAGCAATTCGAACTCGAACAGGCAATGAGTGAGCTTGATGTTGCAAGTGCCGAACTCTCCAGTTTTGAGCGAAAGAAAAGGAGCGTCTTACTGGAGGAGCGACTGCAAGCAACGCAAGACTTATCTGTCGCGACATCAGAATATACCAAGGCGAAAGAAGCATTAGAAGGTAAAGAGCTTCGCTCTCCTTTAAATGGTATTGTGCATGACGTGGCAATAACCACGGCTGGCGGCGTTGTACAGTCGGGTGAAACAATTATGCAGGTGATTCCCGAGAACAGCCCTTTAGAACTTGAAGTGAAAGTACTTAACCGTGATGTTGGCTTTGTGGAAAATGGCCAACCTGTAAAAGTGAAGCTGGATGCTTTTCCCTTTACAAAATATGGCTATATCGAAGGTAAGGTTAAACGTATCGATCGCGCCTCGGTACTGGATGAGAAAATGGGTGAGGTTTATCCAGCAATCATCGAGCTGGCGCAAAGCTATATCCGAATTGATGGACGTGAGGTGGCGCTGATACCTGGTATGACAGGATCGGTTGATGTCAGAATTGGGTCACGCACCTTGATGGAGTACCTTTTGGCACCGGTCTATCGATATAAAGATGAAGCTTTGCGGGAAAGATAGGTTGCCTAGTGTGTTTACTAATGTGAAGTGTCGATAGGATAAAGTGCTTAGATTGGTGTAAGGAAACGTTATGAATAAATTAATGAAAACATCATTTTGCAAGTATGTTGTTGGGCTTACTCTAATTTGTTCAATGTTTCTGTTGAATACCTCGTGCGGTGGGGGCGGAAGTAGTAAAAATACCAGTAGTGATTGCAGTGGCTGCTATTTTGAACCTTCTTTGGTCAACGTTGGCTGGACTTGGCTTAATCCTGCACCTCAAGGGGATTCGCTATATGACAACATCTGGACAAATACACAACTAATTGCCGTCGGTGCGAATGGTCGGATTATGACAAGCAGTAACGGCGTGTCCTGGACAATAAGAAACTCTGGAACTACCAATGCACTACAGAGTATTGCTTGGTCAGGCACAAGGTTGGTTGTAGGTGGAAACTCAGGAACGATACTAACAAGCGATGATGATGGCGTAACCTGGGTGAAACGTAGTTATCCAACGGGTAATCTTCCCGCTGGACTTGGCACAATACTGTCCGTCATTTGGGATGGTACACAATTTGTTGCTGTAGGGAAGAATAAACTGATAATAAAAAGTACAGATGGCGTGAACTGGACATTAATAAGTTTAGTGGGCGACGGTTCCTCATATAATGATCTAGTTGATGTGGCCTACTCCGGCTCACTCTATGTTGCTGTGGGCTTCACCGGAAAAGTCCTGACCAGTAGCGATGGAGAGAACTGGTCCGAGGTGGGTGCGGGTATAGCAGATATTCTGCATTCACTGGCATGGACGGGAAGTGCATTTGTAGCTGGTGGCTCATCCAATGCAGTGTATACGAGTAGTGATGGCATAAACTGGACAACTCATTCGGTTGATGCCGTATCATCTACTACATCCATTCCTGATCTGGAAGTGCTTGGAGGCGTTCTTTATGCTGTTGCAAGAGGTGCTCTAGATAATGATCTTTTTGTGAGTGGCGATGATGGAGCAAGCTGGACGGCATATCAGACAGGTGCAGCAAGTAGTCTCTATAGCATCACAAAAAAAGCATCAAGTTGGAATGTCGTTGGTCGTGCCGGAGTAATTTTAAATAGCAGTGCTATCTCCACCTGGACTTCCGCCTCGTCGGGCATACCTAGTGGACTTGGAGCCATAGCAAAGAAAGATGATAGTTCAATCATTGTTGCTGCGGGCGGTGGTGTTACGCTCACAAGTACTGACGGTTCAACATGGACTGACGTACAGCATCTAAACAAAAATTTTCAAGATATAACTTACGGAAATGGGGTCTTCGTTGCTGTGGGTTCCTCCGGCGTGATCAAAACAAGCCCGGATGGCATTAACTGGTCTTCTATGAATTCCGGGATAGCCAGCCGGCTCAACTCGGTAATATGGGATGGTGCCAGGTTCGTAGTAGTGGGCGATTCCGGAAAGATATTGACCAGCACAGATGGTACTGTTTGGGCAGAGCAGTCATCAGGTGTGACTCAAGAACTTAACAGGATCGCCTGGTCGGGTAGTGAATATATTGCTGTGGGCTCCAACGGTACAATTTTAAGAAGTACAGATTCGGTGAGTTGGTCATCACTCGCATCGAATACCAGTCAAGCTCTAACCGGTATTGTATGGACGGGCAGCACCTATGTTGTCGTGGGTTATGGCTATCTGGAAACAACAAAAGACTTTGTCACGTGGCAGGCGCCATTAGGTGACGGCGGTGAATTGTTCACGGATGTGACAATGATTGGCAGCAGGATAATAGCCTTAGGCATATTTGGAACCATCTTTGGTAGTGATGACGCTGTGAACTGGTATCGATGGGGTACGCCAACCGAGAATGAATTATCCGGAGCTATAGAGTACAACTCCACGATCATGGTTGTAGGTAGTCGTGGAACGATATTGCAAAGCGAAAATATGAGCGGATTTTGATGTCTGATGCGTCCAGACGTGTGTGTTTCGCTGCAAAGATGACATATGCGAATGTGAATAGTGGAAAATGCGAGATGTTATGAAGTTGTAGAGGTATTTCTGCGTATTTTGGTTGGGATCTGTTTCCCAAATTAAATCTCTGACAAGGTTTGTAGCCTTGTAGGGTCTAAGTATGTAGGATATTTCTTACGCCAGAGGTCACAAAATGTGCAACCCCTTGTAAGTTGGTGTGTGGTAGAGTGGTCATGAGGAGTTCGTTAAGCCTGTAATGACTAAGCGCGTAACTTGGTAAATAGTATTTTGTAGCTGTGGCTACGGTACGCACAAGGAATAGAATATGTCTCGCTTTGTTGTCAGAAATGAAGTGTTGAAATCCCTGCCTTATCTCATTCTCTCTTTCGTTAATCTGTGGGTGAGTACGGTTTAATGCTAGGAAAAATTGTAAACAATAAACTTGGATACAATAAGTTACAGGGCTTTTTGGCGCTGAATCTTGTTTTTGTTGCCATAGGTTGGGCTCGGGGAGCAATCGATGGTCTGGTTGTCATCTACTTACTAAGCACGGCATTACTTTTAAATTATACCGCCCGCAAAAGAAATGGTTGGGGGCTGTTCCCCGATGAATCAAACGGCACAGTATCTGGTGTCAGAGAACTTCTTGCGCATCTGTTCTTCAATTCCTCCAACAAGGGATTAAGAACGCATGCCCACGTAATTAAACGTTCAATGCAAGTGTACTTTATCGGTGGTTTACTCTTAACCACGCTTCTATTGCATGCGTATATTGCATTGTGGGTAGTTTTTGATTGGGCGAATCCATCACTGGTCACAGAATGGGCGGCAATTATCAATACCCCGTTTGAACCGTTGTACCCATATTGGAATGGTGTAAGCAGGCTTAAAAGTGAGCTTCTATCTCATGGGTATGGGAGCCGTGTGCCAATCATGATTCATGTCGTGATTGCATCCGCAGTCGGTCACTTTCTGTGGATGCTTAGTGTGATTTGGAAATTTCCCGTCCTGATTCCTCAGCATCGCGATTATATGCAGAAAATAATAAGTGGAGAGATCAAGTTTTATAGAAAAATCCCCTCTAGTGTTTATCCGAGAGCTCTTGCCGCTGTTATTGGGTTAGCCGTGACGTCAGTAATGTTTTTGGTGACGACGGTGTTTGTTAAATTTCCTGGCGAACATCATAGTTTTCGATCGGCATGGCTTGTTGGATATGGGTACAAAGACAATATCGCGTTCTTTGCGCCGCTGTTGTTCCATGGGGCAATGTCGCTTGGCATGATTACCATGCTAACAGGACTGGTTTCAATGTTATATCCTTCACGTAAAAAAGGTGGCAACTAATTTTGGAGTATATGATTGCGGTTTTTACAAGTGTAAATGGTTTACCCAAGCGGATGACATGGTCGGTAGGTGATGTTATGAAAAATAGACGGCTGCTGTGACAAGGTAATGAAGTTGAAGAAATATAAAGTAATCCTCTGGCTTGCTATGTCTCTTGTGTGCGGTGCTGTGCAGGCCGAATCAGCAACCAAAACCTACGAAGAACGATTTCTTAAACCCAGGAAAGGTGTTCGCACAATAGATAACAACGTTTGGGTGTATAAGTCTTCATTTGCACGTCGATTTGGTATGCCCGCACAGTGGGTGGACGACAGTTTGAAAGGGGCGGAAGCCGTAGCATACCGGGTCGAGTGGTACAGTATGCAGATATGCGGTTACTTTGGCGAATCTGATAATTGTCGTCCTAATCATCGTTGCATAATAGACATCTACATGTCAGATAAGGAAAGCGCCAAGCTTCCATGGAAAAGTGAAGAGGCACAAGGCTTTATGCATCAACACAACTCAATGGGATTTCTTGCTCCTCAGGATAAACAGGATACGTTTACCTGGGATCCGGAAAAACAGCGTAGTGACATGTCATATCCGCAGGTCGGCCTCGATTCCATGAGTTGGGTCAGCGGTCCTCCCAGAGATAAAAAGGTATTCTCTGGATCAAGTAGCGGTGTGCATTTGGTCAGTTATGACAGGGCGAAATTGAAAGGATTGGACTACCTCGAACTGAGTGTGGATTGCGGCATTGCCACGCAAAAGGAGCAGGTGAGGATCTTCTTTGAAGATGAGTTTCCTGATCGTAATGATTATGGCGTTACATATAACGAGTTGGTTGAGAAACGTACGCAACGGGCAAGAAATTATTTGCGGATCAAAAAAGAATGGTTTGAGAAGTTCAAGACTGGGACAGTGAATCATGTAATAGCTTTTCCTGATAGTTATATGGTTCGTGTAAACAAGTATGATCGGGAAGTATACGAACCTAACAGTTTGGCTACGGAAGCAATAAGGCGAATTAAAGATACAAAGTAGATCGAAGATGGCTGCGTGGGATGGCTCCGAGGAGATGGGATAATGGCAAATAACAAAGAACTGACTCAATTGATGCTGGATGCATACAAACCATCTGGGGAGCGGATTGGTGCTGGTGAGTTTCGGCCATATGGTGATGGCCTCGACCTGCCCAATGGCCTGCGCATCCAGGCATACATCAGTGAACCGGCTAAAGAAAGCGTCTTTGGTGTGGCAGGCACCAATGATTTGTCAGATCTTGCGCCGGATATCGACTTCGTAACGGGTGGTTATCATGACCAATTCAAGGAGGCGGTAAAGTATTCGAATGATGTGAAGAATGAGATTGAAAGTATCTACGGAAAGGATGAGTTCAGTTTCTCCTGCACCGGCCACTCTCTTGGTGGTGGCACATGCCAGGTTATCGCAAATACCTTTGGCTGGGGTGGCGCGACCTACGACGCACCAGCCGCCAGTGGCGTTATTGCCGACCCTGCCTACCAACAGCACCTGACGGAGTTGGGGGTTACAGCCTCAGGCCCTGGTGATCTGGTTAACTACACAGAGAGCGGCAGCCTGGTCAGCTCGGTTCCCGGACGCAGCTACATCGGCCAGGAGATCGGGCTTGAATTGACCGGAGATATGCAACAGGTGATCGGGGCAGGGCTTATGTTTCAGCCCAATCCTGTCGGTAAAGTAATAGGCGGTATTGTACTCGCTGACGACCAGTGGGGAAGCGACGGTCAGCACAATGCCGAGAAGTTTGCCGATTACTTTTCTGTTCCGCAAAACCCCAATGAAATTGATGGCTATTTCTATGTCGGTGGAACCTACGATGGTTGGTACAACACAAAGCCTGGTTCCTACATTGGGCAAAATGACTGGACTGGGCGTGCTTCTCCGGATAAAGAGGCTTCGCTGTTTGCCTTGAAGGATCGCTTGGAACAACACAATGAATCACTGGTTGAACAAACGCCTGCAATTTCCACGGATTATAGTCAGCCGCTTGGCGACGAACCGCTGAACGAATGGATAAGTGCGCCCAATACTCCGAGTCGCTATATCTGGGTAAGTGATGATGACGGCACATTGACCAAAGTTGTCGATACAGGCGACGGGCGTATTGTGGAAACGCAATACAACGCAACCGGCGAAATGGACTTCCTGAAACTGCATAACACTACTACAGGCGAGAGTTATACCACTTATGACAGCCGACCGATGGTTGGCTTTGCTGATGATCCATATAACGTTTTGGATCCTCAGGGGGATGGGATAGGTGTGTGGGACGGTTCATGGGAAACGTTTGATAGTGCCGACTTCGATACGCTCACTGCCACTACAGTCTCATCAAACTATTCGGATAATAGCCTGAACGATTCATGGTGTGCAGTCGAGAATGTTGGTTATGACTATAGTGGTATGAATGCTACTGATAGCAGCTACGACTCCAGTGGTTCTGGATGGAACGATTGGTCGGGGACAACATCTGCTGATACCTATTTTGATTTCGGTTATTCACCGAATGAATTTTCCTTTGAAAATACGGGCGCAATTTGTGGGCCTGATTACGATCTATCCACAAGTTGGAGTACTGCTAACCAGGAAAGCAGTTACGAGCTGGGAGACTATTTTGACGGTACAGCCGATGCTCTTGAAGGGGGAGTGCAAGGTATAAATCTTTATGGATATTATGAGATAGGTGGTAATTACCAAACCGCGCAACCGTTGCTTGACCCGGAGACCTATATCAATCGCATGTCGATGGTTGATGCCGGCGATTGGCAGTCGTTAAGCGAAGTTGCAACGCCTAGCAGTAGTTCCTATGGTACCGCATCAACTCTGGCTACCGTTTCTCCAGTACTCGATTATGGTTCGAAAGCCTTCGATGTGGCGAATGTCGCATACGATGGTTACTACGCCTATCAAACAAGCAACGGTGATGTGAAGTATACAGCTGCATACACGGCTGCAAGCGCTACCTGGAATATTGGTGGAGGGGAAGCCGCAATCGTAGGTGGCTGTGCTGCGGCAGTATGGCTTGCTGGAGCAGGTTGCGTGCCTGGTGCTGCAATAGGATATCTTGCTCATATGGGAGCCGACTATGTATGGGGTGATGACATAAAGGCTGGCCTAGCTGATGCTTATATGGGTGATGGCGGTGACACGGATCTTCTTGGGATAACAGTTCCGACTATCCCAGGGGAGAGCCAGGAAGGAAGTATTGCAGGGCCGCGGTCTTCCATAGAACCTGGAATGGTGCAAGCAGAAGATGGTTCATGGACCAAGTATACGGAAGTCCTTGGTGATGGTTCTGCTTTGGAAATTATCCAGGTAGGCGATCAAATAATTAATCGCCACATTTCCGCAGATGGACAATTGCTTGAGCAACATAGTGGCACAATTGCATCTGACTCATCACCAGATGGTGCACAAGTGGATGGTGTGGTTCCGAGTATAGATGGAAGCGATACCCCACCTGTTACAACACAACCTCAAGCATCTAATACAAGTAGTAACGATTTCCACGACTGGGTAGCCGAAAACCATCCGGAACAGCTGGCCAATATGGGCTCCGATGGCGAATTCCTCTACCGCACCGCCGATGCGGGCGGCTATGCCACTGATGGTCAGAGCAGTTATGCCAGTGCACAGTCCGATTATAATTCGCTGCGCGAGCAGTACATGGCTGAAAACGGTGGTGGCGTTGATGCTATAGACAATGGCTGGGATGACGCTACCGACAACTTTGACGCCGATACCCTTGATTTCATTGCCGAGGCAGAAGCCGAATTCCAGGCGGAAGCTGAAGCTGAGGCCGCAGCGGAGGCTGCGGCACAGAAACAACAGGCAGCTATCCAGGCCAACGCCAACGCCTTCAACAGTGTCCTGGTGTTCCAACAGGCATTGCAGGGTGACAACGACTTCGCCAAGGTCACCGCCACCGTCTCCCTCGTCAACTCTATGAAACAGGCCGAATGGTTTGGCATGAGTAGTAGTGCTGATGGCTGGACCGAAGCAGGAAAAGAACTTGGTTTTGTCTCTGCGGGCATCAATTTCTTCGATGCCCTTGAGAGCGGCGATAACCTCAGTATTCTCCGCTCCGGTGCCAGTTTGGGCGCCCAGGTTGCTTCCATGTCCACGTCTGCTGGCGCGAAGGTTGTCGGTCAGGCTTTGGGTAAAGTAGCTGGTGTAATTGGTATTGCACAGTCACTCGAAGCCGGTGATGAGTTGGGTGCCGCGATCGGCGTGATTACCATGATTAACCCGGCACTTGGTGCCGTACTCAGTTTGGCGCGTACGGTCTTCAGCATGATGGAGGGGGAGCCGCCACCGCCCACCGCCAATCTCACCATGGAGTACGATGCCGCGACAGGTGAGTTCAATGAAACCGAAGCGGAAAGCCATGATGGTGGCAGCCTTGAGACGTTGCGCGCACTGGCCGATGGTATCGATGGTGTACTGCAAAATCTGATCGCTACCACAGGCGGTCAACTGCTGCCACCGGAAGACCTCAAACTGGAACTGGTCCAGTCCGACAATCGGCTCTACATCAACGGCGAACGCTACAGCTTCGAGCAGGCCAACCAGGCTGTAGGTAAAACCGCAATTCAGATCCTGCAACAACAGATCCAGATCGAAGGTGGCGATCCGCTTATCGCCCGTGCTCTCTACAACAGCGAAGCAGAAAGCCTCGAGGAACTACAGGCTGATTTGCAAGCTTCCGCCGGATACCGGCAATACCTCCAGGGTAGTGTCATACTCGATGCAGATGGCAACCCGCTGAGCGAAGAGGGAATGGAGCAGTACCGGGAAGACGTTGCCGCTCTGCAGGCTGGCGACATGAGTATCGATGACTTCAACAGTCTTTACAGTGCCATCAGTCAGCGTGAGTACGTTGATAACCTGTTTGCCGAATTGCCCGATAGCCTCGATCTCAATGCCTTGTTGAGTGACAAATACGACCTGCTGGAGAAGATCGAGCAACTGGAAGGTGGAATAAAGAGCCTGAACAGCGAGGTCGACTGGTTGCAGGCCACTCTGGAACAGGCAGAGGGGTGGCGCGATGATCCAACTGCTGCGGAGGGAATTGATACCACACAGTTGACTAACCTTGGCCTGAGCGATGCCGAGTTGAAACAGCTGGCAAGCGGTACGTTTGACGAAACTCTTCTCGACAAGCTGGAAGCGGGTATCCGTGAACAGTTGGCGAAGAGTGAGCAGCGGCTTGTCGAAAATCAAAGTGAACTGGAATTGGCACGTGCCGATCTCGCCACACTTGAGCAGACGTTGGATGAGGGGCAGCCGGAGACCTATTTGCGACAGCTGGATGAACAGCAGTTGCTGCAAAACAGGCTTGCCGACGGTGAGGAGCAAATTGCCGAGTTGGAGCTGTCGCTGGAAGAGCAGCGCGCTGAACTGGAATACATACAGACCAGGCTCAGTAGTGCCGGAGCTGATGCGCAAATCATCGAGTTGGAGCAGACGCCGGCAGTGGAAGGGCTGCGCATCGATCCTGAGTATATGCGGCAGACCACGCTTACTCGCGCGGAAGTGGAGCAGCGAATAGAGGCGTTGCATGATGCCATTGCAGAAAAAGAGGCTGAGCTTGAGAGCTTACAGCAACAACAGGCGCAGTGGCAGACCGAGTGGGACGAACTGACAGCGACCATAAATGAATCGTTAGAGACCTGGCCAACTCTGGCGGAAGCAGCCGAATGGTATCAAACCCTGGAGCAGGCCCAGCTTCTCCAGTTGGATGAACCACACTGGACGGACAACGTTACCCGCCTGAACAGCCTGATTAATGATACCGACGATTTCAGTCTCGGCGGTGTCGAACTCTCCGATCTGGAAATGGAACTCAAGGATGGCGTTCTTATTCTGCACGTTCATGACAAACAGGACCCGGATAAGCCTGCTCAGGAACTGGTGATCGAAGACTGGGAGCAGTGGGATCACGACAAGAGTCACATTCGTTTACCCGATGGTTCACACCTGAATATTCAGGGATTGCTGGATGCCTATGGTGTGGTCGACGGCGAAGGCCCTGTCGACCTCGGAGAAGCCGCTGCAGCTCTGTTTGACGGTGTGGAAGGCATTGAAACCCCCGAAGTGGGCCAGGCTCGTGCCGGAACGGCACTGGACGATACGCTCTCAGCGGTTAACGGACAGGCCTGGCTGGATGGCCGTGACGGTAACGATACCCTGCGAGGTAGCGCGGAAGACGATTACCTGCGTGGCGGTAGTGGGGCGGACATACTGCGTGGTGGCCAAGGCAGTGACACTGTTCTGTACGATGATGCCGAGAGCGGCATTTATGTCGATCTGGAACAGGGTGGCGGTCGTGGTAGTACCGCCGAGGGTGATACCTATGAGGGGATCGAAAATGTCCTCGGTTCCAGCTATGACGACGTTCTGATTGGCGATGCCAATGCTAACCGACTGGATGGCTCAGCCGGTAATGATGTGCTGTTGGGTGGCGCGGGCGACGATACCCTTATCGGTGGGGAAGGTAACGATGCGCTGGTTGGCGGTGAAGGTGCGGACCATCTGGTCGGTGGCGCTGGTATCGATACCGCCGATTACAGCAGTTCTGCGGAAGCGGTGGCCGTTGATCTTGGTAAAGGTACTGGACATGGCGGCGATGCCGAGGGTGACACCCTTGACTCGATAGAAAATCTCAAGGGTTCCATGCATGACGACTATTTGGTCGGTGATGCCGGTGACAACACCATAGATGGCGCTGTCGGTGACGACCACATGGCAGGCGGGGCCGGTGACGATACGATGTTCGGTGGTGCCGGACGCGATGTTGTGGATGGTGGCGCCGGTAACGATATGCTCGACGGTGGTTCGGGCGACGATGTACTGACCGGCGGTGATGGCGACGACGTGTTGCATGGTGGCAGCGGAGACAACCTGTTGCTAGGTGGCGACGGCGATGACATTGCGTTGTTTGACGGGAATATTGGTGATTACGATCTGAGTGTGCGCAATGGCACATTGCGGGTGGAAGCGCTGGATGGCAGTAGCCGTGACATCCTTGATGGTGTCGAACAAATTGCATTTAGCAGCCATCTGTATGACGTACAACGCCTGATGGATCTGCTACAGGCACAGACGGTGATTGATGATGAAGGTGAGGTTAGCGAGCGTCGTGAGCGAGAGCGGGACACCGCTGGACAGGCTGCCGCGATTGCACTGGCATCCGCTTACGGCATCACTGCAACGGCTCAGACCGAGGAATCCTCCGCAGAAGAGTTGAACTGGTTTGGCGTCAACCCGAATGCCACCGAGTCAGGTGGAGAAAATAGCGGCTCGGAGAACAGCAACACGCAACCTGCCTCCACACAGGTTAATCCTGATACGGTGTTTACACAACCGTTGATTACCAATGCTGTGGACGGTGGCGCAATAGGAACTGTGAATGATAGTGGTAATGTGTCTCCACAAGGCGTTAGTGTCGGTGGAAACGGCGCGACTTCCACGGAATACAACGCCCCGGCTGTTCCCGGTGCGTCGGCAGGGGAGACAATACCTTTCCTCTTCCCGTCTGGTGACGGAGCGCAGGACGCTAGTAGCCAAGGGGATGAGTCCAGTAGCGTTGATGAGACGGGTACGGCAAGTAGCATACAGACAAATGACAGTGGCAGCCGTTGCGGTTCGGGTGATGATTTGCCGCCACCGCCAAATGCCCCGGTAGTTGAGGCAGCAACGGTTACCACATTGGAAGATCAGAGCGTACTGCTATCGATCGACGTGGTAAACCCCAATGCGGATGCCGCCCTCGCTATCGCGGTAACCGGCGTTCCGACCGGTGGTTATCTCTCCGCCGGTGAAGAAATCGCACCGGGCGAGTGGCGTCTGTCGACCGCTGACCTTGATGGTTTGCGTTTCATCCCGCCGCAAAATAGCGATGTGGATGTGACGCTGACGGTTTTTGCCGTGGCTTATGACCAATACGGCCAGGCCAATCAGTCGGCACTTGAGCAGATGGTAGAGATCGTAGCTGTTGCCGATGCGCCGGGAATCGGTGTGGCCGATGTTGTTGGTAACGAAGACAGTGTAATTGCGCTGAATCTCGATTCGTACTACCCCGACAGCGACGGTTCAGAACTGCATCGTGTTGAATTGGTAGGTATTCCTGCCGGTGCCGTGCTTTCGGCGGGTACAATGGATGCTAGCGGGGTATGGCACCTTGCCCCGGATCAACTTGCCGGGTTAACTCTGACGCCATCGCTGAATGACGGCAATGACTTTACCGTGACAATGCGCGGTATTGCCGAGGAAACTGAGAACGGTGATGTTGCGGTAACTGAAGCCACCTTTAACGTCACCGTGAACGCTGTTGCCGATGCACCTGATCTGTCTGTTGTGGATATGGTAGCCGGCGAAGACGACATAACGCCGGTTGAACTGTTCCCGCAATTGGTTGACACGGATGGTTCTGAAACTCTTTCAATTCTTATTGAAGGCGTTCCCGTCGGAGCGGTTTTGTCTCATGGTACGGAATTGAGTCCAGGTGTTTGGGAGTTGACACCGGCTGATGCCGCATTGGTTGTAATGACACCGCCAGCGGATAGTGATGAGGACTTCCAGCTTCGTGTGACTGCGACGTCCACCGAGGGGGAAAACGGTGATCAGGCACATACGGTACGTACGCTGAACGTTACTCTTAATGCCGTCTCCGATGGCGCAATAGTTAGCGTGGCTCCTGCTGAAGGAGATCAAAACCAGTTTATCGATCTTGATATTTCCGCCAGCCTGAACGATACCGATGGTTCGGAATCTCTGGTGATTGAAATCCGTAATGTTCCAGTTGGCGCCACGCTCTCCGCCGGCACCAATCTGGGTAACGGCACCTGGAGCCTGACACCGGCACAATTGACCGGCTTGCAGATTCTGCCGCCACTGGACAGTACTGAAACCATCTATCTCAGTGTCGTTGCAATCTCCACTGAAGCGGAAAACGGGGATTCAGTGGAAACAACCTACACTGCTGAGGTGGTGGTGAATGCGGTGGCGAACCCTGCCGGTTTGACTGTACTGCCCGCTTTCGGTGATGAAGATACTGCTATTGATCTCACTATCAATGTCGATACTTCAAGTCTCGATAGTAATCAGGTAGTGCATGTCGAAGTCAGTGGATTACCCGAAGGGGCAACCCTGTCGGCGGGCAGCGAGTCCGCTGGTGTCTGGACATTAAGTTTGGATGAACTGGCAGGTTTGACGCTGAACCCCGCGCCGGACAGCGACGAGGACTTTACCCTTGATGTCGCTGCGGTAACGCAGGTGGTTGATGACCCAAGCAAAACAACATCAGTCAGTGCCAGTGCACCGGTGACCGTTTATGCAGTTGCCGATGGCGTGGACCTTGCGGCAGGTGACGTTACGGGCAATGAAGATAGTCTGATCGCACTGGATGTCGCCGGGCAGTTACGTGATCTGGATGGTTCGGAGGATACCGTTGTTACTATCAGTGGCCTGCCGTCAGGTTCCGTGTTGAGCGCGGGCACTGTAGTTGCCGCGGGAGTATGGCAGTTGAGTGTCAGCCAGCTTGATGGCCTGATGTTCAAGCCACCTGCCGATGCGGATGGCACATACACTTTGACAGTGGAGGCATACAGCCGTGAGGCAGCCAACGGTGATACTTCACAGGTTATTACCACCAATTTCAATGTAACGGTTGATGCGGTAGCAGATGCACCTGGATTGACTGCCTCGGTAGGTGTCGCGGAGCAGGGAACGCCTGTTGTGCTGGATATTGGCGCATGGCTGAACGATACGGATAGTTCCGAGAGCCTGTTGATAGAAATTGAAGGATTGCCAGGTGGTGCAGCATTGTCAGCCGGGACAAGTAGCAGAGGTGTATGGCAGCTTACCCCAGCCGAGCTTACAGGCCTGACATTGGATGCTGGTCAGAATTCGCAGAATTTCACCTTGACTGTGCGTGCAATTTCATCCGAGGGTGGAAATAGCAACACGTCAACGCAGTGGCTTGATGTCAGCTATGGCGATATGGGGGCCCCTACGCTATCAGTTGCTGTATCTGGTGTCAGCTCTGCTACAGCGGATAATGATCTCCTGCAAGGTTTTGCCAATGCAGATACGCTATACGGAGGCGGTGGCGAGGATCGCGTGTATGGTGGCGGCGGCGATGACATTTTGTACGGCGACGATACTGCGGCAATGACCGTTGTGGCACTGGATATCCAGGCTGCTTTGCAAACCAGCGATGGTTCCGAGGCACTGGTGCTGGTTATTGATAACCTACCTAATGGCGCAAGCCTGAGCGCCGGGACTCAGAGCCTTGATGGCAATGGGAATCCGATTCCCGGCAGTTGGACACTGACAGAAAGCGATTTGCCAGGGCTAACCCTTTCCACTCCTGCCAATGGCAATAACTTTACACTTAATGTCTCTGCGGTGGCGGTAAATCTCTCTACACAGGGAACGCTCACTTCCGTTGGACAGGTTAATGTGGTGTTACCGGATATCGGCAGTGGCGATTACCTGGATGGCGGTGTCGGTGACGATACACTGTACGGTGAGGATGGTGATGATCTGCTGCGGGGCGGTGTCGGTAGTGACGTGCTCTATGGCGGGGCCGGTGACGATACTTTGGTTATCGATGCGGATGACTGGAACGGAAACATCGATGGTGGATCCGGAACCGATACAGTGGTGATCGATGACGATCGTGACGTCGCTTTCTACGCTGCTGTCAGTGCTGTTGAGAATATTTACGGTGGTAGAGGTAACGATTCCCTCTACGGAGACAGTCGTAACAATATTCTTTATGGCGGTGGAGGCCGCGATGTGCTCAGTGGTGGCGGCGGAAACGACGAAATCCATGCCGATGCAGCGGATGTTGCCATGGGTTCCAATTTTGTGAATGGTGGTAGTGGCATAGATACCCTGTTCTTCGAGGGTTCAACAGGCGTGAATTTCGATGTCAATGGTCGTGATTTTGAACACATCCATGGTTCTAGCGGCGACGATCTGTTTGGCTACGATGCCTCCAGTGCTGTTATTACACTAGATGGTGGAGCCGGTATCGATACGGTCGACTATAGCAGTGCCAGTGGTGCGGTAACAGTCAACTTGGGAACCGGTAGTGCCACGGGAGCGGATATTAGTAGCATTGAGAATGTCATCGGTACCGATTTCAATGATACTTTGACCGGCGACAGCGGAGAAAACCGTCTGACTGGCGGACTCGGCAACGATACCCTGAATGGTGGTGGCGGTGTTGATACTGCAGTCTATGCCGGTAGCTTCCTTGACTACTACGATGGCCACAGTACGTTCAACATCGTCGATAACGGTACATTTTGGTCAGTCAAGAGCCCTGATGGCAGTGTTGATACGCTGCGCAACATAGAACAGTTGTATTTCGAAGCGGACGACAGGTACGTTTATCTGGATGGCCGCAATAACCGTCCAGATGCGGTCGATGATGTACTCAGTGCCACAGAGGATGTAACTGCAACCTATACCGCAGCCGATTTGTTGGCCAATGACTTCGATTTCGATGGCGATTCATTCACCCTGGTGGATGTCAATGTCGCGAGCGCTCTTAACGGAACGGTTGTCTGGAATGATGTCAATAAAACGATTTCTTTTACGCCGAAGGAAAACTACAACAGTTCGAGCAATGCGTATGATACTGGAGGTACTCTCTACCGTGATGAGGCAGATTTCGGTTTCGAATACACGATAGAGGACGCCAACGGTGAGCGGCATACGGCCTGGGCATCAATTGTTGTTGATGCGGTAAACGACGCTCCAGAGATTGTTTCATGCACAAGCAATCGTGGTAGTGGCCACTCAGTTGTGGTTACAGGTAATGTAATCGTGATGGACGTAGACAGTGATCCAGGATCCTTTACCTATTCGACATCAAATTTGGCGATAAACGGGACGTATTCGGGTGTTATTAAAAAATTCGGAAATGCTCCGGAGATAACCACTGTGACTACGAACACAGGTGGTATGATACTTACGGGTAACTACACACTGAGTGCAATGGGTGATGTTGATTTCTTGCCGCCAGTATTATCTGATGTCACAGATCCTAAAGTGGCTATAAATACGGTGGATATTTCATTTGTCTACACCGGTTTCCAATCACCCATTGCCTATCACTATCACGTATGGGAAAAGACAGCTAAGTTCAATATTACCGTATCTGATGGTCCTGTTTCGGACACGTTTTACAACGTCGGAAATAATTATGAGAACATCTGGTGGGAACCCCTGGTCCTCGACATGGATGGCGACGGCATCGAACTTGTTGGCATTGAAGCCGGTGTCACCTATGACACAGATGGTGATGGCATCGGTGAAGTGACTGGTTGGGTTGCGCCCGACGACGCGATGCTGGTTTACGATATGGGTCACGACGGTGACATCAGTGATGTGAACGAACTGATGTTCTCCGAAACCGCGATCGAGGCCAGAAATGAACTTGATGTGTTGAGGATTCTTTACGATACAAATCAAGACGGCCGCTTCAATGCGGCAGATGATGCCTGGAATGATTTCGCTCTCTGGCAGGATAAAAATCTGAACGGTAAGGCGGATGAGGGTGAGTTGACCTATATGGTTGATAGCACAATCGATGGGATCAACCTTACTGGACAAGCCGTGGATATTGAGGAATCTGGAAATTTGATAACTGAATTGACCGACTACACCAGAACGGATGGTCAGACCGGTGAACTTGGTGTTGTCTATTTCGAATTGCTTCAGAGTAGTGACTCTTCCGATCCATCCGTTGCTGCTGATTTGGCATTGTTACAGGACAATGCGGTGGCAAATGATACGACTGTAGATACCCAGAATACCGGAGTGACAACTACAGACAGTACTGCTGCTCTACAGCAGCAAGCCGAAGTATTGGCATCAATGTTGGCATCGGATGCGCTTGTCAGCGTTGGTAGTGACACGATAGTTCTTCCCAGCGAAATGGGGGCCGGTGTTGTCGTGATTGACAATCAGTGGGATGAGTTGAATGTCGGTTAATCGAGGATGAATATGAGTAAAGAAAACACCATGAAGAAAGAAGTGAATGAAATGGACCAACAGCAACCGGGCATCAAAGAGAAGGTTACTGAACAGGCAAACGTGTTGTTCGATAAACTGCCGATGATGGGGCCTATTGTCTGGTTGTTGTCGCAGACACAGGCCCATCGTCATCTATTTCTGGCCGATCTGGAGTGGCGGATCCTGCCGCCGGTTTCACTGGCGCAATGCAAACTGTATATGAAGGACAAGACACCAATGGCCTACGTCAGTTGGGCCAGGGTGAATGAGGACGTGGAAAAGCGTCTTGCGGAGGGCAATATGCGACTGGCTCCGAATGAGTGGAGCAATGGCGATAAGATTTGGCTTATCGATGTGGTTGCTCCATTCGGCGGTATACCCGGCCTGATTAAGGATCTCAAAGAAAATGTTTTCAAGGATCAGGACGTAAATTTCCTGGCACCTAATGAAAGCGGTAATGGATTGATTGTAAAGAAACTTTCTGAGACCCCATAATTGGTCTGTTACATTTGTATGGATAGAAAGCCCCACTTCGATGGGGCTTTTTTATGCCGAATTGTCGGTTTATATATAAGTTATACCTTATGCTCTAGATTAAAATTAATGAATTTTATTATGGTAGAGTCTGACTATACTGGATCAAATTTATAAACGAATAACACCCGGAGCACGTCATGAGTGGTATCGACAAGGATCAATACATCGTCAGCAAGGAGCCGTTTTATCAGGCGCAGGACAATGAGGTTGAGCTGTATGAAGCCGCCTACGCATCGCGCCTGCCGGTGATGGTCAAGGGGCCGACCGGTTGCGGTAAATCGCGCTTCATCGAATACATGGCGTGGAAACTGGGTAAGCCGCTGATCACCGTGGCCTGTAACGAGGACATGACAGCTTCGGATCTGGTGGGGCGTTACCTGCTGGATGCCAACGGCACCCGCTGGCTCGACGGCCCGTTGACCACCGCCGCACGCATCGGTGCGATCTGTTATCTCGATGAGGTGGTCGAGGCGCGCCAGGACACTACCGTTGTGATCCACCCACTGACCGACCACCGACGTACCCTGCCGTTGGACAAGAAGGGCGAGTTGGTTGCGGCCCATCCAGACTTCCAACTGGTGATCTCCTATAACCCCGGCTACCAGTCGCTGATGAAGGATCTCAAGCAGTCGACCAAGCAACGCTTCGTTGCCATGGATTTCGATTACGCCTCTGCTGAAACTGAGGCGGCTATCGTCGCCAAGGAGACCGGCATCGAAAACGACGTGGCACAGAAGCTGGTCAAGCTCAGCGAAACCGCGCGTAACCTCAAGGGCCATGGTCTCGACGAAGGCGTCTCCACTCGTCTGCTGGTCTATGCAGCGAACCTGATCAAGCAGGGCATCGAGCCGCGTGCCGCCTGCCGTATGGCATTGGTCAGGCCGATCACCGACGACCGGGATATCCGCGATACCCTCGATCACGCCATTGATGCTGTATTTGCTTAAAAGAATTCACCGCAAAGGCGCAAAGAGCGCAAAGGTATAAATGCTTTGTGTTTCAGGACCAGCTTCCCTGGATAAAACGCTCAGGTTTGAATACTGCAAGCACAAACTGGCTTTTTTCTGCGACCTCTGCGTCTTTGCGGTGAGATGGGGTTTTCAATGTCTTTAACTGACGAACAGGTCCAATACTTCCGCGAGCAGCTCTCCTGCGGCTTCCGGGATCTCGACGAATTCTTCCCCCACTGTCTGGAGGAGGCGATGAAGGTGTTGTCGCCGCAGGGGCTGAAGGATTATCTCGACGGTGCCGGTCTGGTCTGCAAGATCGGTCGTGGCTTTGAGCCGGTGCTGGTCTACCTGGAAGAGATGCCCGATGTTGCCAAGCGTCTTGGCGAGTCGACTCTAACACTCGTTTCACAAACGGTGTGGACGATATCGCGTACGCCAAACGGCAAGGCGATCCCGCCGTTTCTGCAATCCATTGGTGAAGTATCGCGTCGACTCGGTAGTGAAGAGTTACTAAGCGGTTATATCGAACTGGTGCTCGATTTCATGCAGCGCACCACCGGATCGATCCATGGTTTCCATCAGACCATTCCCAGCCCCGGCCTGCCGGAGTTTTTCAACCAGGTACCTCTGCTGTTGAAGAATCTCTCCTGTGCCGGATTGCGTAACTGGATCGAATACGGCATTCGCAATTACAGCAATCATCCTGAGCGGCAGAAGGAGTATTTCAGTCTGCAGTCCGCCGACAGCCGTGCCGTATTGCAACGCGAACGTCATGGCACGCTGTTCATGGATAATGAACGGAAGCTGGATTTGTATTTGCAGGCACTGTGGAAAGATAAGCCGCGGCTCATACCTTATTCCGAGGCCTTTGATGAGTCGCACAAACGACAGCCCTATTACGACGATATCGGTATCCGCCTGCCAGATGTTTTCGATGACAAAAATGGGGTCGCCGGTATTGATCGTTATCGCGCGACCTTGGCGCACATGGCGGCGCACAAACGCTGGTCGACGCAAATGATCGCCGACAATTACAGTCCTTTTCAGAATGCCGCCATAGAATTGCTGGAAGATTGTCGAGTCGAGTATCTCGCCATGCAGCGTTACCCCGGGTTGCGTCACCTGTTCAACAGCCTGCATCCGCATCCCAAAGAAGATGCCTGCGATCCGCAGAAAGAATCCTGTATCCGTCATCGTCTGGCAATGCTCTCCTATGCCATTCTGAATCCCGATAGCCACGGCTATAAAAATGAGCACGTCGTGGAATTCAGCCGCCGCTTCCATGAGGCAATGGCACAGGGGGAATCCTCATTCAAGGAAATGGCGGACATGGCGGTCCTCTTTATCATCCGCAGCCGTGGCCCGGCAGACCAGTCGGCCAATCTCCATTTCACCGATACTGAGGTGGACTACCGTGATGACAATCGCCACCTGTGGATATTCATTGATGAAGACGATGAAGGCGAACTTTTTGACTACGAAAAAGAAGCTCCGCCGACAGAAGAGGAAGTCGATGAAACCTTGCCGCCGCGCCTTTACCATGAGTGGGATTACAAATCGAAAACCTACCGCCCCGACTGGGTGAGTTTGTATGAGCATCTGCATCCTGCGGGTGATGCGGGCAAGATCGATCGCCTTCTGAGCAAGCACGAACAGCTGGCAAAACAATTGATGCGCATCCTCGACCTGCTCAAACCGCAACAGTATGTGAGAGTGCGTTATCAGGAAGAGGGCAGCGAGCTGGATCTCGATGTCGCGATCCGTTCACTGATCGACCATCGTGCCGGGGCGCAGCCCGACCCGCGGATCAACATGAGTCATCGTCACGATGGACGCGATATCGCGGTGTTGTTGCTGCTCGATCTCTCCGCTTCACTTAACGATGTACCGGAGGGAAGCACGCAAACGATTCTTGAATTGTCGCAGGAGGCGGTATCGTTACTGGGTCTGGCCATCCAGGGGTTGGGTGATGACTTTGCCATCGCCGGTTTCTCTTCCAACACCCGCCATGAGGTCTATTACCAGCACATCAAAGGTTTCAGCGAGCACTGGGACGATGGGGTGAAGGGGCGTCTTGCCGCTATGGAGGCAGGGTACTCGACCCGCATGGGCGCGGCGCTACGTCATGCTGGCCACTACCTGGGGACACGTAAGGCGGAAAAGAAACTGCTGCTGGTCCTTACCGATGGCGAACCGTCGGATATCGATGTGAGTGATCCGAAAATGTTGCTGGAAGATAGCCACAAGGCGGTACAGGAACTGGATCAGGACGGCATCTACACCTACTGCATCAACCTCGATGCGCGGGCCGACGAGTATGTCGCTGACATCTTCGGCAAGCAGTATACGGTGATCGATCGAGTAGAACGTCTGCCGGAGCAGTTGCCGCGGTTGTTCCTCTCTCTCACGAAATAAGTAACGATAGGAAAGATTAATCTTCGTCGGAAGGGGGCGGTGTCCACAATGCCGCTTTCTCATCCACACTGACTTCCGTTTGCGGCTGCACACGCGGATGAGCAATCTGATTGCGACCGTTCTGCTTCGCCTGGTAGAGATAACCGTCGGTGAGATGAATGAACTCGTCCACAGTGAGATCGATTCCCGAGCGATAGTGTTCCACACCAAAGCTGGCGCTTAGGGGGATCGTTTTGCCGTCTATCTCCAGTGGTTGCGCTTCGATGCTGCTGCGCAGGCGCTCAGCTACGTGGATGGCCTGAGGCAGTGCGGTTCCCGGCAGAATGATGGTGAACTCCTCACCGCCGAAGCGGCAGGGGATATCCATCTTGCGCAGGTTTTCGCGAATCACGTTGCTAACCTGAATCAATGCCTGGTTGCCGACTTCGTGGCCCCAGGTGTCGTTGACCTGCTTGAAGTGATCCAGATCGAGCATGATCAGCGAGGTTGGCTGGCGGTTGCGACGGGTGCGTTCCATCTCCCAGTCGAGTGCCTCAAGCAGGTGACGATAATTGAACAGCCCGGTGAGCATATCGGTGCGCAGCGCCTCTTTCAGTTCGGCGTTTTCGCGGCGCAGGGCCTCCAACTCCTCCAGCAGGGAACAGTCTACGGTTTTACTAGGGCACTGTTTCTCTTGCGACGACATTATCTGGACGGTTATTGGCGAGATTCTAGAAGAGTATCAAAAATTGGCGCGCAAGTGATGGGGTTGATGGTTTGCCGTAACCGGATCAAAGCGACTAGAATGGTTCGCAGTTTACGCTTATCGACAGGGAGGGCAGTGGATGCCTAACGCAGGGATCAGCTTCAGTGAAACGATGGCCGGTGGTGTCACCCTCGGTGAGACAGACTGTCACCGGGGCGAGGAGTTGGCGCGTAACGGTGGTAAAACGCTGGTAATGAATGCCAGGGTGACCATCGACAATCTTGATCAGTTCATTGGTGACCCGAAGCATACTGGGCTGCTCGACGGTACCATTGATTATCCCCCCTTCGCCAAGGGCATCCTCGGCCACAACGGCGTGTTCAATCTTTTCTCCCCGGCAGAACAGCCCGATACCAAGTTGATGGTTTATGAGATGGCCTTCGAGCATGGTAGTGAGCCGTACTATCTGGCCGGGCGCAAGGAAGTTAAAGACGATCCAGGTTTCGATATCTGGAGCGACACCACTACCCTCTACACCCATATTCATCGTGGCAGGGACAAGAGCGGCGAGATCATCGGTGCCGGTGTCCTGACTCTGGGGGTCGGCGATCTGATACGGCTGCTCTCCACCCTGGAGGTACTGCACGTCAATGAGCGTGGCAAAAAGCTGGAAACCCTCACCCGTTTCGGTCGCTTCTTCATGGGCGAGCTGTGGGACAGCTACGCGGCGCTGGCAAAGTGAGTCCCTCCACCGAACATTTCGATGTAGTGGTGATCGGCAGCGGTTTCGGTGGTTCGGTGATGGCCTGCCGTCTGGCGGAGCGTGGGCAAAAGGTGTTGCTAATGGAGCGTGGCCGCCGTTGGCAAACCGATGACTATCCCCGCGACCCCGGCGATGCCTGGGTATGGGACGAAAACCTTCCGCAACACTGCAACGGCTGGGTCGATATCGGTTTTTACGATGACATGGCGGTGGCGCGTGGTGCCGGGGTGGGTGGTGGCTCACTGATCTACGCCAATGTCTCGATCATTCCGCCGAAAGAACGCTTCGACCAGGGTTGGCCCTCGGCGATCAAGTTCGAAGAACTGCAGCCCTACTACGCGCGGGTGGGTGAAATGCTGCGGGTGCAGACGGTGCCGCAGAACCAGCTCACCAAACGCCATCAACTGGTACGCGATGCAGCAGTAAGAAACGGCTACGGCGATCGCTTCAGGGAGCTGGAGCTGGCGGTGACCTTCGACCCCGAGTGGCACTATGGATTGGACGATCCCTTCAACGACAATAAATCCAAATCCTGGACCAACCCGCAGGGGCAACAACAGGGTACCTGCGTCCACTGCGCCAACTGCGACGCCGGGTGTCAGGTCAAGGCGAAGAACACTCTCGATCTCAACTACATTCCCCAGGCGGAGCGGCACGGCGCCGAGGTGCGCCCACTGCATATCGCACGCAAGATCACCCCGCTAAACGACGGCGGCTACCGGGTCGATTATGAGCGTATCGACAGCGGCAAACTGCACAAGGGACAGCTCACCGCAAAGCGGGTGGTCCTCTCCGCCGGTTCCATGGGCTCCACCGAGCTGCTGCTGCGCTGTCGCGACCAATACAAAACCCTGCCCAAATTGAGCAAAAAACTGGGTCACGGCTGGAGTGCCAACGGCGACTTTGTTACCCCATCGGTGCATAAGCGCGAGGTCTCCGCCAGTCAGGGACCGACCATCAGCAGCGCCATCGATCTGCTCGACGGGAAATACAAGGGCGCCAAGTTGTTTATCGAGGACGGCGGTTTCCCCGATCTCATCGGTAACTATCTGGAAGAGCACCTCAAGAAAAAGCACTGGTGGTGGCCGTTTCGCTCCAGCTCCCGCTTCGGCCTGGTGTTCAACGCTCTGGCCCGTCGGGTGCGTGCCCGCGATCCGCTGGAGCATGTGATGCTCTGGTTCGGTCAGGCGGTGGATGCCGCCGATGGTCGACTCTATATAGGGCGTCCCTGGTATGCACCGTGGCGTAAAGTGCTGAAGATGGACTGGGAGATCGATCGCTCCGAGGCGACCATGGAGGCGATGGCCGATCTGCACCGCGATCTGAGCCATGTCACCGACGGCATCCCCTTTATCCCGCCCACCTGGACCCTGCTGAAGAACCTGATCACCCCTCATCCCCTTGGCGGCTGCGCCATGGGTGAAAGCGTCGAAGAGGGGGTGGTGAACCATCTGGGCGAGGTCTTCGGTTATCCCGGCCTCTATGTGGTCGATGGCGCCATTCTGCCGCTGGCTCTGGGCATGAACCCTTCACGTACCATTGCCGCTCTGGCGGAACGCAGCGCGGAGCAGATGTCACTCTGAACTCCGGCGACCGGTCGGAGTCATATCCTGCAACAAATCCACTGGCCGTCGGGTATCCGACGAGGCTATGCTTAAGCCTATGACGCGTCGCATCCGTAAACTGTTTATCCTGTTCCTGCTGCTGGGTTTCACCGCCCAGCCGGTGCTGGCGCAGCTGCTCGCTTCACGGGATGCCACGCCGCCCTGCCCGATGCAGATGATGCAGCAGATGGATCATCACGGCATGCAGCAACATAACGACTGCGCCAGCCATGCGGGCAAGATCTGTATCGACTGCGATCTCTGCGGCCATATCAGTAGTGGCGTCGTTTCATATCCCCTTTTCATGGTAGGCCTGCGCAGTGGCACTGCGCCTACCGATAGCTTTCGCAGTGCCTTTGTCTCTATCGCCTTGCCTGTCGACTCTCCTCCTCCCCGAATCTTCTAATTCCGTTTAATCACCGACTGCGTGCTTTCGTACGGAGTCAGCGGTATCTGGCTGCGCCTGCTGCTCGCGGGTGTAGCGCAATGAGGATTAGAAAATGAAAAGCATCATAATTGCGGCGCTGGCATTCTTGCTGGCCGCCTGTAGTGACGGCAACGGTAACACCAACGCTGGTAGCAGTAGCGGTGTGTCGCGGCAGATGGATTTCGCCCAGGTCAGTCAGGGGGCGCGTCTGTTCCAGAAGAACTGCGCCGAATGCCATGGCAGTGCGGGGCAGGGCGACCCCAACTGGCGTCAGCGTGACGCGGACGGTATGTTTCCGCCACCGCCGCTCAACGGTACCGGCCACGCCTGGCACCACCCCAAGGATGTCCTGTATGACGTGATCGCCAACGGCAGTCCGCAGGGCATGGGCAAGATGCCTGCCTGGCGGGACAAGCTGACCCCGGAAGAGATCGAGGCGATTATCGCCTGGTTCCAGTCACGCTGGTCGGATCAGGTCTACAGCGCCTGGTATCGGATGGATCGGAGTGCACGAGGGGGCTAAATGAAGGATTTACCGGCGGCATCACGCCGCCGGTTTTGTCGAATTACTGCTGCGGCTGCTTCTTGGACAGCACGCTTCTGAGAACATTGGAGAGCTCCTGCGGATCGAACTTCGCCACATAGGCGTCGGCTCCGGACTTTTTGCCGATGGTAATGTTGGCGTCGGCTGAGAGCGACGAGTGCATGACCACCGGGATCCCGGCAAAGCGCTTGTCTTCCTTGATCTTGCGGGTCAGCACATAACCGTCCATGCCCGGCATCTCCACATCGGTGAGTACCGCGTCGACCATCTCATACACCGGCATGTGGCTGGCGGCGGCACGTTCCGCCACTTCATTCAGTTTGTTCCATGCCTCCTCGCCATTTTTCGCCTGGATATGGCGGATGCCCAGGTGATCAAGGGTGGCAGCGATCTGTTTGCGCGCGACTACCGAATCGTCAGCGAAAAGCACGGTAGCCTGTTTCTCCAGTTGTTCGATGCCGGCAAACAGGGTCGGGTCATCGGCCAGACCTTCGGTCTCCGCCAGTACCTTCTCCACATCGATAATCATCACAATGCGGCCGTCGTCCAGTTCGGTAACCGCGGTGACCAGACCACCGTGACGGTTGGCCATCATCTGCGGCGGCACCTTGATATCGGCCCAGGCCATTCGCATGATCTGCTCCACCGAGGCGACCATGAAGCCGTGGGTGCTGCGATTGTATTCGGTGACGATGAGGATCTTAGGTTCGACCTCGGATTCAATTTCGCAAAACTTGGCCAGGTTGATCACCGGGATCATGTTGCCACGCAGGCTGACCATGCCTTCGACCCCCGGCGGCATATCCGGTGCATGGGTGACTTCGGGGATGGCGATGACTTCGCGGATCTTGAACACATTGAGGCCAAAGACCTCCTCCCGCTTTGTACGCTTGTCCTTGCCCAGGCTGAACAGGAGAATTTCGAGGCGGTTGGCCCCGGCCAGTTGGGTGCGTTCGTCCACAGACTGCATGATTGAGGTCATTGTACGGGTACCTTGTTGTCGCGATCCGGTAAGTGCATTGTTTAGTATCGGCAGGAGGTGGGAAATATCAAGGCGTTACCGCGCGCCTTTACGTATAGAGAGTGATATAACTGGGCTGTAAAGCGATGAGGTACTACCAATGAATGATGATTCCCCCTTCCTGCCGGGCAACGAGGAGGCCTATCAGGCATGGCGCGAGGCCAAGCTGGCCGGTTATCCCACCGACGTGTCGGCGTTGATCGTCGATCTGGCCGATGCCCCCAATCTCAGTGAGGCGGAGTACGAAAAGCTGCTGGCCGTACTGCGTAAGACCAACATGGCCATCTATCGCACCCATCGCGGCGGTGACCCGGACAAATCCCTTTCCAGTGGTCTGGCTAAACGCTTCGGTCTGATCCACATCGACAGCAACCTGCTCGCCGATGATGACGGTCTGACCTCGATCACCGTCAACCCGGAAGGTGACCACCCGAAATACATTCCCTATACCAATCGTGCGATCAATTGGCACTGCGACGGTTACTACAATACCGGCGAGAAACAGATCCGCGGCATGGTGCTGCACTGTGTTAACCCGGCGGCGGAGGGGGGCGACAACCAGTTGCTGGATCACGAGATCGCCTACCTGCTGCTACGTGACGCCAACCCGGATCATATCCGTGCCCTGATGGCGCCGGACGTCATGACCATCCCACCGGGCCTCGATGGCGATGGCAACCAGCGCGGCCCTTCTATCGGCCCGGTCTTCTCCATCCAGGCAGACGGTTCGCTGCACATGCGTTATACCGCGCGCAAACGCAACATCGAATGGAAGGATGACTCAGCGACCGCCGCCGCGCTGGCGGCACTGGAAAGGATATTGAGTGGCGAAGATCACCCCTATGTCTTTCGTGGACGACTGGAGGCGGGGATGGGGCTGATCTGTAATAACGTGCTGCACACCCGTGATGGGTTTAGCGATAGCCCGGACGCGCCGCAGCGGCTGCTCTACCGCGCGCGTTATTTCGATCGAATCAAGGGGACTTAAAAGAAAGGTTACAGGTTGCAGGTGACAGGAAAACCGCTAAGTTTCGCCTGCTACCTGCTACCTTAAGCGGGTAACGCCTTCGGATCTTCGCCAGTCAGCAAATAGGCCAGCAGATCGTGTACCGAGCGGATCTGGTCACCAAAGGGCAGTGCCTCTGAGCCACGGAAAAACAGTCCCTTCTCCACATTCCCCATCACCGCTGCTTCCAGCTGGGTGTCGATACAGAACTGTCCGGCAGCCGAATCACCGTCCTTGAGGCCGCAGTAAGTCAGGCACTCGAAGGAGACGGCGCAGGTGCCCTTCTCCGGGGTGGCGCGTGAGCGCACCCGCTCTTCACGTTCCAGGTATTTTTTCAGCCACGGGGTCAGTACGGCGCGGGCAGGCAGCCCGGCGGTGCTCATGAAGGTGACGATGTCTTCCGGCTTGGCGCCAAGCAGCACCTTCTTGAAGTTGATGTGGGCGTCGCCCTCTTCGGCAACGGCGAAAGGGGTGCCGATCTGCACGCCAGCCGCGCCCATACCGAACAGTTCCTTGATCTTGGAGAAGGAGTTGATGCCACCGGCCGGGATCAACGGGATCGGGTCGAGCTTGAGCTGTTCGAATACCTTGGGGATCTCCGCCAGGATACGTTTGAAGTCGAAACGCTCGTTGTTGATGTCCTCGGGATTCGGCGCACCCAGGTGGCCGCCAGCATAGCGCGGGTGCTCCAGCACGATGGCATCGGGCAGTACGCCCTTGCGCAGCCAGCGCTTGAGCACCGCACGCACACCGCGCTCCTCGGAGAGGATCGGCAGCAGGTGCACGTCGGGATAATCTTTGGTCAGCTCGGGCAACTCGAAGGGCAGCCCTGCGCCCATGATGATGGCGTTGGCGCCGCTGGCGCAGGCCTGCTTCACCATCTCCGGGAAGCGGTCCACCGCGCGCATCACGTTGACCGCGATATAGCCAGCCGGGCCTGCGATCTCGCGGGCCGACTTGATTTCACGGTCCAGCGCTTCCAGGTTGGCGTCGTCGATGAGCTTGCGATCCTTGGTGCGATAGGTCTTTTCCATCAGGTCCGGATGATGCACACGCAGGTCGATGCTGGCGATGGTGCCGACCGCACCCTCTCTGGCAACGGTGCCGGCAAGCTTGTGTGCAGAGACTCCAACCCCCATACCTCCCTGAATAATGGGCAGTACCTCGCGGTCGCGGAGTTTCAGTAGCGGCAGTGGGGTTTTAATCATTCTTCACCTACGGATTATTTGACGCGCAAAGTCGCGTATCATACAGGAAGCTGGCGCTTTGATCTGCATCATAATGATGCAGGCGCCGCCACCAAAACGACAGAATACAGAAACAGGAAACACCATGCAGTCTGCCGCGACCACTGACGAAAAATTCGCCGATATCATCGCCTACACCCTGCACGGCAATTGCTATCTGAATCTTACCAGCCAATGCACCCTACGTTGTGCCTTTTGCCCAAAATACAACCGTAGCTGGGAAGTGCAGAGCTACGACCTGCGCCTGCACCGTGAACCGACGGTGGAAGAGGTGTTGGCGGCGATAGGTGACCCAGCGCAATACAAGGAAATTGTTTTCTGCGGTCTGGGTGAGCCGACCGTGCGCCTCGACGCATTGCTGGCGATCGCCCGTCAACTGAAGCAGCAGGGTTCACGCATTCGGGTGAACACCGACGGCCTGGCCAATTTGCGCGAGGGGCACGATGTGACCCCGGAGCTGGCCGAGGTGGTGGATAGTCTCTCCATTTCGATGAATGCGCAGAATGAGGAGCTCTACATCAAACACACCCGGCCCAAGAAAGAGGGCGCCTACGCGGCGATGCTGGAATTCGCCCGCCTCGCCCATGAGCGCGGTATCGAGGTCAGCCTGACCGCGATCGACGGCCTGGAGGGTGTCGATATCGACGCCTGCGAGGCGATCGCCAAATCCCTCGGCGTCGATTTCCGTCGCCGTGTACTGGATAACGTGGGGTAACGCCGTGGCCTTAAGCGATTACATCAACACCTTCGGCCAGCACCTGCTGCAGCGCTACGGCGAGCGGGTACACAAGCTCTCCATCCACGCCGGTTTCACCTGCCCCAACCGCGACGGTACCAAGGCGGTGGGCGGCTGCACCTTCTGCAACAACAGCTCCTTCAGCCCCAACGCGCGACAGGACCCCAACGTGGTGGCCCAGCTCGACGCCGGGCGCAAGGTGCTGGCCAAGCGCACCGGGGCGAAGAAGTTTCTTGCCTACTTCCAGGCCTACACCAACACCTACGACGACCCGGCGCGGCTGAAGCAGCTCTACGACAGCGCCCTGGCCGAGCCGGACGTGATCGGCCTCTCCATCGGCACCCGCCCTGACTGCGTGCCGCCTGCGGTACTGGATCTATTGGCCGGTTACCGCGATCAGGGCCATGAGGTGATCCTCGAACTGGGCCTGCAATCCTGCTTCGATCGTACCCTGGAGAAGGTCAATCGCGGCCACACCTTCGACGAATACCGCGAGGCGGTGACAGCGGCGCATCAGCGCGGCCTGCCGGTCTGCACCCACCTCATCGTCGGCCTGCCGGGAGAGGAGAAGGCGCACAACCTGATCTCGCTGGAGCGGGTACTGGAACTGGGAGTGGAAGGCCTCAAGCTCCACCCGCTGCATGTGGTCAAGGGCACCATGCTGGCCAACCAGTGGCGCCGCGGCGAATACCAGCCCTGGAGCATGCAGGAGTACGTACAGACCGTGGCCGACATGGTTGAGCGCACCCCGCCTGAAGTTCTCTATCACCGCCTGACTGGAACCGCCGGTGATGATATCCTTCTCGCCCCGGGCTGGTGCAACTGGAAGTGGCGGGTACTCAACGCCATCGAACGCGAACTGGCCCGCCGCGGCAGCCGTCAGGGCATGCCGGGCGTCGTCGGCACCGAGCGTGCGGCGAAGGCATAAAAGATTCACCGCAAAAAAAGCTCTACCACGAAGCGCACGAAGAACACGAAGCGTGCTCTGTCATTGCTTCAAAGAGCGAGGATTGTGTGAGTGATGTGTCTATCCGGGTAGGTTGGGCAGTCATGCCTAGCATTGGATTTTATGCCTACTGGAAACTGAACACCCCGGACAGAAGGGCTACTTCGCGCCCTTCGTGAACTTCGTGGTAATGCAGGTGATTTATGGCAAAAAAGGTCGAACTGGTCTGCCCGGCAGGCTCGCTGCCCGCGCTGAAGCAGGCGGTGGATAACGGTGCCGACGCGGTCTACATGGGTTTCCGCGACGCCACCAACGCACGCAACTTCCCTGGTCTCAACTTCGATGAGAAGGCCGCCCGCCAGGGTATCGAATACGCTCACAGCCGTGGCCGCAAGGTGCTGCTGGCACTCAACACCTATCCGCAACCGCAAAGCTGGCCCATCTGGACCAAGGCGGTGGATATGGCCGCCGAGCTGGGTGTCGATGCGCTGATCCTCGCCGATGTCGGCCTGATGCGTTACGCCACCGAAACCCACCCCAATCTGCGTCTGCATCTCTCGGTGCAGGGCTCCGCCACCAGCGGCGAGGCCATCGCCTTCTACAAAGAACAGTTCAACATCCAGCGCGTGGTATTGCCGCGGGTGCTCTCCCTCTCCCAGGTCAAACGGGTGATCAACGACACCGACGTGGAAGTGGAAGTCTTCGGCTTCGGCTCGCTCTGCGTGATGGTCGAAGGGCGCTGCTACCTCTCTTCCTATGTCACCGGCGAATCGCCCAACACCAAGGGCGCCTGTTCCCCGGCCCACGCGGTGCGCTGGTCGGAAACCTCACGCGGTCGTCAGGTGCATCTCGGCGGTGTGTTGATCGACAGCTACAAGGAAAACGAAAGCGCCGGTTATCCGGTGATCTGCAAGGGCCGTTTTTTTGTTAACGGCAAACTCGATTACGCCATTGAGGAACCGACCTCGCTGTCGGTGCTCGACATCCTGCCGCAACTGCTCGAAGCGGGTGTCTCCGCGATTAAAGTGGAAGGCCGCCAGCGCAGTCCCGCCTATGTGGGGCAGGTGACCCGCGTTCTGCGTCAGGCACTCGATGCGGCGCAGGCCAATCCCGAAAGTTATAACCCGCGCAGCGAATGGGTGGCGCAACTGGACAAGGTTGCCGAAGGCAGCACCCACACATTGGGTGCGTTGGAGCGGCAGTGGCAGTGAAAAAACATTTCACCACGAAGAACACGAAGTCCACGAAGGCTTCAATAACAGGTTGGTTTCGTGCTCTTCGTGAGCTTCGTGGTAAAAGCTTTTTATTTGAGAATGCTTAAATGAAATTATCTTTGGGCCCCATCCTCTACTTCTGGCCGCGCGAGCAGGTCTTCGATTTTTACCGTCAGGCCGCCGAGTGGCCGGTCGATACCATCTACCTGGGTGAAGTGATCTGTTCCCGGCGCAATGCGATGCGTCTGGAAGACTGGCTGCAACTGGCCGATGAACTCAGCAATGCAGGCAAAGAGGTGGTGCTCTCCACCCTGGCGCTGATGGAAGCCGATTCCGAACTGAAGCGCATGCGCCGTATCGCCGACAACGGTCGCTTCCTGGTCGAAGCCAACGACATGGCAGCGGTTCATGCCGTAGCAGGCAAGGTGCCCTTCGTTGCCGGGCCGCATCTCAATGCCTACAACCACAACACCCTGAAGCTGCTGCATGACCTGGGCGCCAGGCGCTGGGTGATGCCAGTGGAGCTGTCGCAGGAGACCCTGAAGGTGATCATGGAGGGGCTGCCGGAGGGGATGGAGACCGAGGTCTTCGCCTTTGGCCGTATGCCGTTGGCCTTCTCCGCCCGCTGCTTCGTTGCCCGCGCCGCGGATCTGCCCAAGGACAACTGCCAGCTTCGCTGTCTCGAATACAGCGACGGCTTGTTGCTCGAATCGCAGGACCGCAAACAGTTCCTCGCCATGAACGGTATTCAGACCCAGGCGGCTACCACCACATCACTGCTGGCGGAAGTGCCGCAACTCAAAAGCATGGGCGTCGATATGCTGCGCCTCTCTCCTCAGTCGCAGGATATGGATCGTGTGGTGCAACTCTTTAACGAAGCGCGCAACGATCAACTCGACACCGCAGAAGGAACGTCGATGTTGGCTAGGATCGCCGTCGGCGAGATCAGCAACGGCTACTGGCATGGTCAGGCGGGGATGGAAAGGTTGTCCGTACCTCATTAAACCTTGCCAACAACTAGCGTTGTTTTCATTAAACGCCGCTCTCAATTAGAATCCCGTTTGTATGCCTCGGGCGCATTGCGCCCGCCACTGTCTTTAATCACAGGCCTGTGCATGGAGTCATTCGACAAACTCGCCAGCAGTATCACCAAACAGATCCATCGCTCTCGCAAGAAAGTGACGATCCTGTTTACCGATATTGAGCAATCGACCCGCTACTGGGATGAACACGGCGATGTGAAGGGGCGGATGATGGTGAATATCCATAACCGTCTCGCTTTTCCCATCGTGCGTCACTTCAAGGGCCGGGTGATCAAAACCATCGGCGACTCCATCATGGCCTCCTTCAAGTATCCCGAAGATGCTGTTAAGGCGGCGGTGGCGATTCAGCAAACGCTGAGCAAACGGCGCAAGGAAGATGCGGAGTTTCAGTTAAGGGTGCGTATTGGTATCCACACCGGCGAAGCGATCGTCGAAGACGGCGATGTCTTCGGTAACGTGGTCAACACCGCCTCGCGCCTGGAAGGCAAAGGCAAGGGCAACGAAATCCTGCTCTCCTACAACACCGCTTCGGAGCTGCACGCCAAGCGTTTCAGTCTGGTCAAGGTCGGTAAGGTGATGCTCAAGGGCAGAAGCACCGAGCTGACGGTCTATAAATGCAACTGGCGCGAGTTTAACGATCTCACCCGAGACATTCGCTATCACGGCTGGTTGCCGCTGGTGCCGAAACAGAAGCGGGAGATACTGATCTACCTGCTCTCATTCTCCGCGGTACTCTATTTTATCTACCTCAACACACTGCGGTTTTTTATCGCCGATGATGAAGAGGCGGCGCTGATCACCCTTAACCCGAAACTGTTGTTGACCCAGGACCCGATTCTACTGGGCAGTGTCATCGGCGCCGCGCTGCTGATCCTGATCCTGCTGTTTGTCTCGCGCTCCATTCCCGGATTCCTGTTGCACCTGATTAAGGGCGGTTTCGGTTTCGCCGTGGCCTTTATGCTGGCCTGGTTGCCGGTGCACTTTATCGATTTCGATCGGGATAAACAGTGGAACGGAGTCCTGCATGAATCGAACCATCTGTTCGTGCAGGTCCAGGAAGAGAAAGCGCCGATCTACCAAAGTCCGACTATTGGCGCGAAAGTGTTGCAACTGACCAACACCGACGATCTGTTACTGCTCTCTGACGTGCAAACCGTAAACGGAGATACCTGGAACAAAGTGTTGATCGCACCGGGTGAATACGGCTGGATGGAGCGGGTCACGCCGCGCAACAGAAGGGTCACCCTGACCGACAAGTTCTACTTCCGCTTCAAGGATATCTATCCGTTTATCCTTGGGTTACTGGGGTTCCTCTGGGGTGTGGTAGATTTTCGGATCAAGCCTGCGTAATGCACATCTAGTGTTTGATGTCATAGTGGCGTTCCGGATATGTTCAATAGCAATTATTTCTGAATCGATTGAAATGGGCTACAAGCGTTGAATCGCGTCATTTAGGTAACTTGTTGATATTTATATGCTATGACCGTATATACTCCATTCTGGAGAGAAAATAGGTAATTGTGTCGTAGGTGATTCGAGGATACATAAGCCACGCTTTGGTAGAGTGTTTGTTGTAGACTAGCGCAGCATTATTTTTATCGGTTCGGAGAGTAACACATGGCAAGAAAAACGGAGCTATCGCTTTCTTCTGTTGAAATCTGCGCTGGTGCTGGTGGACAGGCACTTGGGCTAGAGCAGGCAGGATTCCAGCATCGTGCGCTTGTTGAAATTGATGGCCATTGTTGCAATACATTGAGGACAAATCGCCCTCACTGGAATGTTATTGAGCAGGATATTAAGTATTTCTCTGGGGGAGACTACAGGGGTATTGAATTGCTTGCCGGAGGAGTGCCATGCCCGCCATTCTCCAAAGCCGGAAAGCAACTTGGTTCTGCTGATGAGCGGGATCTGTTTCCCGAAGCTCTGCGCCTTGTCGATGAAATCCGACCCAAGGTAGTGATGCTTGAGAATGTTAGAGGCTTTCTTGATGCGGTGTTTGAGGATTATCGCGAGAGGTTGAAAAAACGGTTAAAGCAGATGGGGTATTGCGCCGATTGGCGTTTACTTAATGCCTCTGATTTTGGTGTGCCTCAGTTGCGCCCACGCGTTGTTATTGTCGCTTTTCAGAAAGAAATCGCTAGCCATTTTGATTGGCCTGTTTCACATGAACAGAATCCTCTGACCGTTGGCGAGAGTTTATTTGATTTGATGTCTTCCCGAGGTTGGCGTGGAGCAACTGCATGGCGCGAGCGCGCAGATGATATTGCTCCGACTATTGTCGGTGGATCAAAAAAACATGGTGGGCCGGATCTTGGACCTACGCGGGCAAAACGGGCATGGGCATCGTTGGGGGTTGATGGTATGGGGATTGTGGATTTGCCCCCAGAACGAAATTTTGTTGGTATGCCCAGATTGACTGTTCCAATGGTTGCTCGTATTCAAGGGTTCCCAGATGAATGGCAATTTACTGGGCGTAAAACTCCGGCATACAGACAGGTTGGTAATGCTTTTCCCCCACCGGTAGCTCATGCAGTGGGTAGTAAAATATTGAGCGTGTTGAATGCGGCAGCAAGGCGAAGTGTGAGGGTTGCGTAATGACAGGGAATGAAGCCTTTTTTCTGGCGGCAAGGAAAGATTTTCACGCTTCAATGCTGGGGACTATTTTGCAGGTAAATGAAAAGGGGATACCAAGTAACGCTGATAAGGACAGTAAGCCCAGCGTTGCTATTGCCAAAGGGATAATTAATAAATTGGGTGTTGAGGTGAAAGGTTCTCGCTTGGCCGGTCAGATGTCTGGCAATAAGTTCGAAGAATTCTGCGCGCAGTTTGTTAGAGAAACCTTTCTAAAATTGCAGCATATGCGTCCAGGAAAGTGGACGGTCAGTAAGGGCGTTTCCGGAGGACGTCTTGGCTTGGCTCAATTTGATCAGTATCAACATTTAGCCGCTCTTGATGAAGCGTCACGCAGGAATCCGCAATTGGCGGCTGCTCTTGGGAGTGACTACCTTATTAAGCCAGACATTGTTATCTTCCGCGCCACGGAAGATGATGAGTCAATCAATGGGACTGACTATCTTGTCGACGCCCAAGAAGCGCGTTTTACAAGTTTGCGCAGTTGCAATAGTGATTTACCAATTCTACATGCCAGCATTTCATGCAAGTGGACAATTAGAAGCGATCGAGCACAGAACGCAAGGTCTGAAGGTTTAAATCTTGTCAGAAACAGGAAAGGACGCCTCCCACATGTAGCTGTCGTTACAGCTGAGCCAACGCCAAATCGTATCGCTTCGATAGCTCTTGGTACGGGCGATATTGACTGCGTGTATCATTTTGCTCTTCATGAGCTTCTGGATACTGTCAAAGAACTTGGGTATGACGATGCAACTGAAATGTTGGAGACAATGATTGAAGGGAAGCGTTTGCGTGATATATCTGACTTGCCACTGGATTTGGTGATATAGCATCAGTAGCGTTAGAAAAGTTTTGTTAAATGGCAGCTACCCCAACTTCGGCATCGGCAACCGACTCGCCCGGCTAGCCACCTTCTCCAGAATCCCGCCAATGCGTGCACCGAACACCGCGTCGAAGTGGGCGCGGCTGTCGAACTCCATGCTGTCGAGCATGTTCTTCAAATAGAGTCCCGCTTCGGTTTCCCCTTCCAGCGCCAGGGTGCGGTTGAAGAAGAGGGTGTCCGGGTCTTCGGCACGGCTGGCGAGCAGCCAGAAGTGTTCCAGTTTGCCGCTGATGCGTACGTTCCAGTCGCTGATGGGGGTGCGGTGCAGTTTGCGGTCGCGGATGAGGAAAGCCAGTTCGCTACGGCTGTCGCTGATGTTAATCACCAGTTTCTTCCCTTCCAGGTCTTCCAGTTGTTCGCTGATCGGTTGCCCTTTCAACAGGTGGTTGAACAGGCGGCTGAACAGTTCGCTGTGTATCGCGTCGGGCACGGCGCGCAGCATCAGGGAGATCGGTTTGAGTGGTGGTTGCATCGGCTTTTCCTCTCGTCAGGCCGCCAGATTATGACAAAAGTGAACCGCTCTAAACATTGATTTATGTCAATGTGTTGGGTTTGATAGTGTTCGATGCCATTTATTGGGGATGGCATTGGCATTTATTGCAGTGAGCCGTTAGCCTTGGCGGATATTCGTTATCAGGGGGCCGAAGATGGCTGAAGAGCAGGTTGTCCGACTGTCGATTGGTGGTATGAGCTGCGCCGGTTGTGTGGCGGCGGTGGAGAAGGCGCTACGTGCTGTGCCGGGTGTGGACGAAGCGAGCGTTAACTTCGCCGAGCATACGGCGCAAGTGCATGGCGTGGACGACAGCGCCGTGCTGATCCAGGCGGTGAAGGACGCGGGCTACGACGCGGCGGAGCTGAAGAGCTTGGAGGAGGAGCAGAGCGAGCGTGAGCTGCGCGAGCAGGCCGAATACCGCAAGCTGCTGAAACAGTCTGCCGCGGCGGCAGTGGTCGGTTTCCCGCTGATGGCCGCCGGGATGGCCGGGTTGCTGCCTGCGCTGGCCGAAGGGCAGGCCTTCTGGCTCGGCGTCGGCGTCGTGACCCTGGTGGCGATGCTCTACGCCGGTCGCCACTTCTTCGTCGGTGCCTGGAAGCAGTTCCGTCACCACAACGCCAATATGGACACCCTTATCGCCATGGGTACCGGCTCCGCCTGGGTCTATTCGATGGCGATCACCCTCTTTCCCGACAGTGTGCCGAGCCTGGCACAGCACGCCTATTTCGAGGCGGCGACCATCATCATCGCTCTGATCAACTTCGGTTCGGCGCTGGAGACCCGCGCCCGCGGCAAGACCTCCGAGGCGATCCGGCGGCTGGTCGGCCTGCAACCGCGTACCGCGCGGGTGGTGCGCGACGGTAAGGAACTGGACGTGCCGATCCTCGAAGTAGGACTCGACGAAACCCTGCGGGTACGTCCCGGCGAGCGCATCCCGGTGGACGGGGTGATCATCGACGGCGACTCCTATGTGGACGAGTCGATGATCAGCGGCGAGCCGCTGCCGGTGGGCAAGCATGTGGGCGACGAGGTGATCGGCGGCACCATCAACAGCTCTGGCACCTTCCTCTATCAGGCCAAGCGCATCGGCAAGGACACCGTGCTGGCGCGGATCATCGAAATGGTGCGTACCGCCCAGGCGAGCAAGCCTTCCATCGGGCGACTGGCCGACAAGGTGGCGGGGATCTTCGTCCCCTCGGTGTTGATTATCGCGGTGCTGACTTTCCTTGCCTGGTTCAACTTCGGACCGGGGCTGAGTTATGCCATCGTCGCCACCATGACCGTGCTGATCATTGCCTGCCCCTGTGCCCTGGGTTTGGCGACACCGATCTCGATCATGGTCGGTGTGGGCAAGGCGGCGGAGTACGGCATCCTCATTCGTAACGGCGAAGCGTTGCAACAAGCGGGCAAACTGAATCTGGTGGTGCTGGACAAGACCGGCACCGTTACCGAGGGCAAACCGCAACTCACCGATGTGATTCCCTTCCAGGGTGCCGATGGCGATCAACTGCTGGCGATTGCCGCGGCGGTGGAGGCGGGTTCCGAGCATCCGTTGGCGACGGCGATTGTCGCCGCGGCGAAGGCGAAGGAACTGGAACCACTGGAGATGCATTCGTTTGCGGCGATCAGCGGTCGCGGCGTGCAGGCGATGATGAACCAGCAGATGGTGCGTCTCGGAACGATCAAAATGATGCAGGAGAACAATGTTTTTCTCGGCCATCTGGAAGCCGAAGGGCAGCGTCTTGCCACTGAGGGCAAGACCCCCATCTACATGGCGCTGAACGAGACCGGCGCGGCGGTGCTGGCGGTGGCCGATCCGATTAAAGAAGATTCCGCGGCGGCGGTTGCGCGTCTGCACAAAGAGGGTTTGAAGGTGGTCATGCTCACCGGTGACCACAAGGCGACTGCGGAAGCAGTGGCAAAACAGGTGGGTATCGATGCGGTGATCGCCGAGGTGTTGCCGGAAGAGAAGGATAAACACATCGCCCGTTTGCAGGAGAGCGGTTTCCGTGTGGCAATGGTTGGTGATGGGATTAATGATGCCCCGGCGCTGGCACGGGCCGATGCCGGTTTTGCCATCGGTACCGGTACCGATGTTGCCATCGAAAGCGCCGACATCACTTTGATGCGCGGTTCACTGCACGGTGTGGCTGATGCCATCGCCATCTCCCAGGCGACCATTCGCAACATCAAACAGAACCTGTTCGGCGCCTTTGTCTATAACACTCTCGGTATTCCGGTTGCCGCCGGGATTCTCTATCCCTTCATCGGTATGTTGCTCAACCCGATGATCGCCGGTGCGGCGATGGCACTCTCCTCATTCACCGTGGTGAGCAACGCCAACCGCCTGCGTTTCTTCAAAACCGGAGGTGGCAAATGATCTGGATAAACCTCGCGGGATTGTTGCTGATCGTTTTGATCGTCTGGTGGTTCTGGTTATCGAACTGACAAGGAGTATTGTCGGGTGTTCCGGTTTTACCTGGTTCTTTTTCTGTTGTCCTTTTTAGTAGGTAACGCTCTTGCTGAATCTGCTATGCCATACAAGTACATTGAATGGGTTGAGTTCACAAACCGAAATGTGCCGGATGACATTCGGCGTCTGATCATAGAGCACCTGCGCGAACCGTATGAAAACACACTCGAGTTCGCCAAAAAGGCGCCGATTTATACACCGTCCGTCGAGTATGCTTCTTTTGATGTGAATAAAGATGGTGTGAATGATGTCGTTGGGAGAATTTACTCAGGCAGTCTCTGTACCCGACATACGGGATGCCCTACTGTGGTGTTGATTAAACGTAAGGATGGGACGCATGCAGAATCGTTCATCGAAGAAGTGTTAGGCAGACTGGGAGTGACCGATACCGGACTGCTGATTCGTGAGACCAGGGACTTCGATTTCTATAAGTGTGAAATGTTTCTGCTGGATGAGCGAGGTTATTTCAATCTGCAGAGTGGAGAGTGCACGGGCGATGACTAATGGTTGTACTTATACGGCGCAATAAAAAGGAAATGGAGTGAGCAGGAAAAGTCGTCTTCGTATTGTGCTGCTTGGCAGCATATTCTTTCCCCTGGGTGTGCACGCTTTTGATTATCCGATGCTTGATAGCATCAAGTCGCTTGACGAGTTTGATTCAGTCGTAGCGTTTGAAAACGCTTATCAACAACCGATTCAGAAATGTCTCGACAATACCTACGGTGGTTCCGCCGGTATCCCCTGTCTTATCGAGGCCAAAATCTGGGACAGGGAGCTTAACCTCCAATATCAAAAACTTTATCGCGCCATGGATGAGGACGGTAAACGCTTATTGAAAGACTCGCAGAGAAGCTGGCTGGCGATGCGCGATGATACCTACACTGCGCAGTCACACCTGATGGATAAGGCTTATCCATCTCCGGGTACCATGTTTGCATTGATGCGTGCTGGTTCGGTCGATGAATTGGCCGCTCTGACGATCAAGCAACGGGCCCTGTTGCTACGAGATTGGTATCGGTTGTTGAATTCACAGAAATAGTGCCGTCGAGAGCCAAACTTTGAAGGGCGTTATTCCGTTTGGCGGTGTGAAAACAAATTCCAATCCCTTTGCTATGCTTGAGTGACGTGCGGCCATATGGCATCACGGACATAACCAATAAAGCGCCACAAGCATTGGGGATATCACTCGAATATGGACCATGCCGTCAAGTCAGTGCCGCAGAGTGAGGCCATTGGTACCATTACCGAAGTTCACGGCCCTGTGGTGGTGGTTCACTGCCATCACCTGCCGCCACTCCACCAGGCGCTGACCGCCGAACTGGAGGGCGAGACCTTCCTCTTCGAGGTGCATCAGCACATCGACAACCATCATATCCGCGCCATTACCCTGCACCGCAGCGGCGGTCTGCATCGCGGCATGTCGGTCTACGATACCGGTGGCCCTTTGCGTGTGCCGGTCACGCCGGAGTGCCTGGGTCGACTGGTCAACGCCTTTGGCGAACCCCTCGATGGTGGTGAGCCATTGCTTGCGGATGAATACAAAAACATCCATGCCAAACCGCCGGGGTTGCACGAGGCGCTTGGTGTCGGCGACCTTCTTGAGACCGGGATCAAGGTCATCGATTTACTTTGCCCCTTTGTCGACGGCGGCAAGACCGGCCTGTTCGGTGGCGCGGGTGTCGGTAAGACCGTGCTGGTGATGGAGTTCATGCACGCCATCGCCACCATCCACCAGGGGGTGTCGGTCTTCGCCGGGGTGGGTGAGCGGATCCGCGAAGGCCATGAGCTGTGGCACGAGATGCAAAAGGCGGGGGTGATGCCTCACACCCTGATGTTGTTTGGCCAGATGGACGAATCGCCGGGGGTACGTTTCCGCGTCGGTCTCTCTGCCCTGACCTATGCGGAGTATCTGCGCGACACGATGCAGAAAGAGGTGTTGTTCGTGGTGGACAACATCTTCCGTTTTGTTCAGGCGGGCAGCGAGATCTCCAGCCTGCTCGGGCGCATGCCCGCCACCGTCGGCTACCAACCGACCCTGCGCACCGAAGTGGCGGAGTTGCAGGATCGCATCCTCTCCACCAAGCGCGGCGGTGTGACTTCGGTACAGGCGGTTTATGTGCCTGCCGACGACATGAGCGACCCGGCGGTCAACGCCATCCTCAATCACCTCGACACCACCGTTATTCTCGCTCGCGGTCAGGCGGCCAAGGGTATCTATCCGGCGGTCGACCCGTTGCGTTCCAGCAGCAAGCAGATGGATCGCCATAGCCTCGGCGAACGCCACTATGTGGTAGCCGAAGGGGTGCGCGAGGCGCTGGCCCGTTATGCCGAACTGGAAAATATCATCGCCATGCTCGGTATTGAGGAGTTGTCGCCCGCCGATCGCCTGACCGTCATGCGCGCGCGCAAACTGCAGCGCTACCTCACTCAGCCGTTCCAGGTCACCGCCGCCTACACCGGGATGAAGGGCCAATCGGTCAAACTCACCGATACTATCGACGATTGCGAGGCATTCCTGCGCGGCGAATACGACGACGTGCCTGAGGAACATTGCTACATGCGCGGCACGATGAAGGAGAAGCTGATGTGAACAGCTTTACCCTGGAACTGCACGACAGTCAGCAGAGCGAACGCATCGAAGGGGTGCTCTCCTTTGTCGGCGAAGACAGCAGCGGCAGTTTCGGCATTCTCGCCAACCATGCGCGGATGATGACCACGCTGGTTTATGGTCTGGCGCGTTATCGCGTGGGTAAAAAAGGGGTGTGGCAATACCTGGCGATGCCGGGGGCGGTGCTCTGGTTCAGTGACAACACGTTGAGCATCTGCTGCCGCCACTATCTGCGCGACGAAAACTATGAACGCATTTCCCATCGCATTGAAGAAGAGTTACTGACGGAAGAGCAGGAATTGCGTGAACTGCACGAAAGTCTGGAGCAAATGGAAGAGGCGATGTTGAAACAGATGTGGGAGCTGGGCCAGAGAGGGGTGCATCTGTAGTGGAAGACGAACGGGAAAAGTTGCGCCACGAGGTGGAGCATCAGGTGGAGCGGATGAAGCAGGCGGAGAAGGACCGCAGCACCGTGCTGGCGCAATCGGTTTTTCTCGGCACCCTCGGTCTGGTGTTCGTGTTGCCTATCGTGGTCGGCGCCTATCTCGGGCGTTGGCTGGATGAACTGATGTCGGGTTATTCGATCCACTGGACATTGAATCTGCTGTTTCTCGGCATTGTTATTGGCGCCGTGAACGTTTGGCTGCTGATCAGGAGACACTGATGGATCAGGTCAACATTAACGTCGAAACGATTTTCAGTATCGGACCGCTGAACTTCAGTATCAGCCTGTTGACCTGTATCGGTTTGACCATTTTTCTCGGTGCGTTATTTGGTTTGCTCACTCGCCATTTGCAGCGACTGCCAAACGGTATGCAGGTGATGCTGGAAGGGGTTGTGATGGCAATGGAAAACGGTGTGCGCGATGTGGCAGGTAAATACACCGAGCGGATCATGCCGTTGATTGCCAGCCTGTGGCTGTTTTTGATCGTGGCCAATCTGTTAGGTCTCGTTCCCGGTTTTCATACCCCGACACGTGACCTGTCGGTGACCGCGGCGCTGGCGATTCTGGTGTTCTTCTCGGTGCACTGGTTTGGCATTACTTCACAGGGCGTGGGCAACTATTTTCGTCACTACATGAAGCCGTCGCCGCTACTGTTGCCGTTCCACATCGTCAGCGAGATCACCCGCACGTTGGCGTTGGCGGTGCGCCTGTTCGGCAACATGATGAGTCTGGAACTGACCGCGCTGGTAGTCCTGGCGCTGGCCGGTTTTCTGGTGCCGGTGCCGATCCTGCTGTTGCATGTGATCGAGGCGCTGGTGCAGGCCTACATCTTCGGCATGCTGGCGCTGATCTATATCGCCGGCGGGTTGCAATTCCGGGAAGAAGTTTCCTCCAACGAATAACGCGTAAATATAAGGAGCACTGCATGACTGATATGAACTGGATCGTACTGGCCTCGACGGTGGGCGTGGTGCTTGGCATCGCCGTCGGTGTGCAGCTGCCAGCACTGGCCATGGGCAAGGCGATCGCCAGCGCGCTGGACGCGTTGTCGCGGCAGCCTGAAGCGGAAAAACTGATCATGCGTACGTTGTTTATCGGTCTGGCGATGATCGAATCACTGGTCATTTACGTACTGGTTATCGTGCTGATGGTGATGTTCCGCAACCCGCTGCTGGATCTCTTTGTCGGTTCATAAAACGGAGAACGTGCCGTGGAAATAAACTGGACGACCTTTATCCTGGAAATGATCAACTTCCTGGTGCTGGTCTGGTTGTTGAAGCACTTCTTCTATCGACCGGTGAAGGCGGTGATCGAGCGCCGTAAGCAGGATGTGGAAGAGCAGATCGAGCAGGCGGAAGAGACGCGCAAGGAGGCCGATACCCTGCGTGTGCGCTACGAACATCGTGTCTCCGACTGGGAAGATGAACGGGAAAAAGCCAGGGCGGAGTTACGGCGCGATATCGAAGAGGAGCGGCAGCGGATGAAGCGCGCGCTGCAGGAGGAGATCGAGGCCGAGCGCAAACGTGCCGAGGTGCTGGCTGAACGACAGTTGCTCGAACAGCAGCGCCAGGCTGAAGTGCGCGCGCTGGAACTGGGTGCACGCTTCGCCTCACGGCTGTTACAGAATGCTGCGTCTGTTGGGCTGCAGGAAAAACTGTTCGATCACTTGTTACAGGAGCTGGAGCAGTTGCCAAAATCTCAGCGTGAAGAGCTGCAGTCGGCGATGGAGAACAGCAAGCCGGACAAAGTGCTGGTAACCAGCGCGTATCCGCTGGGCAAGAAACAGCAACAGCAGCTGAAGGAACGCATCGAACCCTGGGCGCTGCATTCGTTGCCCTATGAGTACCGTGAAGATGCGGCGTTAATCGCCGGGGTGCGTGTCAGCATCGGTCCCTGGGTGGTGCATGCCAATTTAAACGACGAACTGAAAACCTTCGCGGCGATCGCCTATGAGCGCTGACAGTCTGCTGGAAAAACAGGCGGAGTGGCTGGCGGGTTACCGCTACGGTATGCGCCTGACCGAACAGGGCCGGGTGGTGTCGGTCGGCGACGGTATCGCCTGGATTTCGGGCTTGCCTTCGGCACAGATGGACGGACTGCTGGTGTTTGCCGATGGCAGTCGAGCGATGGTGTTCGATCTCGGCAAGGATCTGGTCGGTGCGGTCATGCTGCATGAGGGTAACGAACTGGCTTCCGGCACGGTCGTCTACCTTGCCCATGAACAGCTAAGTGTTCCCTGCGGTGATGGCTTGATCGGTCGCGTTGTCGATCCATTGGGTAATCCCCTCGACGGACTCGGACGAGTTACCGATGTGACCGAGCGTCGGGTGGAGCAGGGTTCGCCGGCAATCATCTCACGCGATTTTGTTAATCGTCCGCTCTACACCGGGATTAAATTGATCGACACGCTGGTGCCGATCGGCAAGGGACAGCGACAGTTGATTATCGGTGACGAAGGTTTGGGGCGTACCTCGATCGCCATCGATACCATCCTTAATCAGCACGACAAAAACGTGCTCTGTATCTATGTGTTGCTCGGGCAGAAACGTTCCACTGTGGTCAGCACCATTGAAACGTTGCGCGAACGCGGCGCACTCGATTACACCACGGTAGTCGTCGCAGAGGCGAGTACTCTGCCGGGGATGCAGTATCTGGCGCCGTTCACCGGCTGTGCCATGGCCGAGGCGTGGATGGATAGCGGTCGCGATACGTTGATCATCTACGACGACCTGAGTACTCACGCCAAGCTCTACCGCGAACTCTCCTTGTTATTACGTCGCCCACCTGGGCGCGAAGCCTATCCCGGCGACATCTTTTCGGTACACGCACGCTTGCTTGAACGCAGTACTGCCCTCAATGCCGAGCATGGCGGTGGTTCTATGACGGCGTTGCCCATTGTCGAAACTCTGGAAGGGGAGATCGCCAGTTACATTCCGACCAATCTGATCTCGATTACCGATGGTCAAGTCTATCTCGATCAAACGCTTTTCTCTGCTGGTTTTCGTCCGGCGATCGATATCGCCCGCTCTGTATCACGTATCGGTGGTCAGGCGCAGCATCGACAGATCAAGGCCGAGGCGGGACGGATGAAACTCGACTTCCTGCAGTTCCTTGAACTGGAGGTGTTTACCCGCTTCGGTGCGCGTCTCGAAGCATCGATGGAAAAAGCGATTCGCCGCGGCAAGGTGTTGCGCGAAATTCTCAAACAGGATCGCCTGAATCCCTTACCGGTGGAATTCCAGATGGCCTGGCTGGTAGCGTTCAATGCGGGTCTGTTCGATGAAGTGGAGACAGAGAAGATCGGCCACCTGTTGGCCGAGTTGTTACCGCAGGTGGTGCAGAGTGGACTGACCCTGGAAGACAAACGCGAGCAGTGGCTCAGTGCGGTGCAGCGTTGGCTCGGTGCGGAAGAGGAAAACGATGGCGCGCTATCGCAAGGTTGAACAGCTACGCAACCAGTTGCAGGAGTTGCACGGGATCATCAATTCGATGAAGACCCTGGCGCAACTCGAACTGCACAAACTGAATGCGGTGGTGCTGCCTCGGCGGGCCATGGGTCGGGTGTTGGGCCAGGTGGTCAGCGAGTTTCTCCATTTCTATCCGCGACCGAAAGATAAGCGGGAAGGCAAGGCGCTGTGGTTGCTGGTTGGTTCCGAGCGCGGTTTCTGTGGTGACTTCAACAATGTACTGATTCGCCAGCTGCAACAGGCATTCCCCGAGTGTCGCGAGCGGCCGCAACAGGTACTCGCGGTCGGGCGTAAACTTTGGCTGCGTCTGGATGAAGTGGTACCCGGTTTTATTCCGCTCACCGGCACTAGTATCAGCGACGAACTGACCGCGACATTGGAGTCGCTGGTGCGGGCGACTCGCGATCAACTGGTCAAACAGCAGGCCACCTCGTTGCATTTAATCTGTCACGGCGAGGAGCCGGGCGAGGTCTATACCCGTCGCCTGTTACCACTCGATAAAAGCCCGGAGGTGACCATTGGGGAGACTGCGCCGATGTTGCAGATGAGCGAAGAGAGTTTTTTTAGCAGCCTGCTACCCCGATATCTCTATCTCACCCTCACCGAACTTTTCACCGCTTCGCTGCTGGCTGAGAATCATTCGCGGGTACAGCATCTGGAAGGGGCGATCACCCGGCTGGAAGAGCGTATCGATATCCTGGGCGGACGCGCCCGTGCCCTGCGCCAGGAAGAGATCACCGACGAGATCGAAACGATTCTGCTGGGTAGCGGCGGGTTCTCGCCGGTGTAGTTACCTCAGCCCAGATAGCGCCCACCTGCCCCCACGGCAAGGGTGATCAATCCCAGCGTCATGTTGATACCGACCAGGGTGCGGATGCGATCCAGTTGTGTCTTACCCACGGGCCACGCCTGTTCCGCCACCGCCTGGCTCAGTTTGCGGTAGGGGCCGAAAAAGACGTAGAGGTAGATGCCGATCATCACTAGGCCTAGGGTGTGCATGATGTGAACGTAGATCCCCGCCCCGGCGAAGCCGCCAAACAGGCTAAACAGCATCCAGTAGCCGGTGGCCGGGATGATCAGCACTGCCAGCCAGACCCAGAAGAAAAAGCGGCCAAACACACCCACCCACAGCGGCTGACGCAGCGACGGTTCGAGCAGGTCGGCGGCGACAGGGCGCAGCATCTGGTGGGCAAAGAACATCCCGCCGACCCAGATAACGGCGGCGATCAGGTGCAGGGATACGGCAATACTCATCTTTCGACTCCACGATTATGGTTATTTCCACCCCATGTCCGGGGTTGCTTATAGCGACACAGCCCCTAGATATGGGGCTTGTGGTGCTTGGGGCAAGCCCTGACGGGGCGCCGCAGTCGCAAATTGGCCGGTGAACGGGTAGTATTTGCGGTTCTTTTTGGGTGGCCGCCAGGGTATCGGCGGTACGAGGCGTATACAAATATTTCAGAGGCACAGACCAATGTCGGATTACCAGATTGCCCCTTCCATTCTTTCAGCCGACTTCGCCCGTCTGGGTGAAGAGGTTACCAACGTTCTCGCTTCCGGCGCAGACATCGTTCACTTCGACGTCATGGATAACCATTACGTCCCCAACCTGACCATCGGCCCGCTGGTGTGCGAGGCACTGCGCAAACACGGCGTCACCGCACCTATCGATGTGCACCTGATGGTCAAGCCGGTGGATCGCATCATTCCCGATTTCGCCAAGGCGGGTGCCACCTATATCACTTTCCATCCGGAGGCCTCCGAGCACATCGACCGTACCATCGGCCTGATCAAGGAGAGCGGTTGCAAGGCGGGTCTGGTATTCAACCCGGCGACCCCGCTGGACATTCTCGAGTACACCCTGCCCAAGCTGGACATGGTGCTGCTGATGTCGGTTAACCCCGGCTTCGGCGGACAGAAGTTCATCCCCTACGTGCTGGACAAGGCACGCAAGGTCAGCGCGATGATCAAGGAAGGCGGTTACGACTGCCGTCTGGAGATCGACGGTGGCGTCGGCCCGGCCAACATCAAAGAGGTTGCCGAAGCCGGTGTTGATACCTTCGTTGCCGGTTCCGCCGTATTCGGCAAGCGCAACGACAGCGACGCGAACCACTACAACACCATCATCGGTGAAATGCGCGCCGAGCTGGCCAAGGTCGGCAAGTAACTCTGCGGTGAAACGGCCCGAGATGGTCCTCATCGATCTCGACGGCACGCTGGTCGACAGCGTGCCGGACCTGACCTTTTGTGTCGACGAGATGATGCAGGAGCTGGGTATGCCACTGCGCGGCGAGGCGCGGGTGCGTACCTGGGTCGGTAACGGGGTGGAGCGTCTGGTACGTCGCGCCCTGATTGACAGCCTCGACGGCGAACCGGAGGAGGAACTGTTCCAGCGCGCCTACCCGATCTTCCTGCGTCTCTACGCGGAGAACACCTCGGGCCGTTCCCGGCTCTATCCCGGCGTGCGCGAAGGACTCGACTACCTGCGTAGCGCCGGTTTTAAACTCGGCTGCGTCACCAACAAGGCGGAGCAGTTCACCCTGCCGTTGCTGGACGACATGGGCATTCGTGACTACTTCGGTATTGTGGTGAGTGGAGATACTCTGGCGGAGAAGAAACCGCACCCCATGCCGTTACTGCATGCGGCGAAGTTCTTCGGCGTCGAACCGGCCAATGCCCTGATGTTGGGCGACTCCATGAGCGACGTGAAGGCGGCCCGTGCCGCTGGCTTCAACGTGGTCTGCATGAGCTACGGTTACAACCACGGTATCGACATTCGTGAGGCCAATCCCGACGCGGTACTCGACTCCATGGCAGAATTGGGTACACTACTCGAAAGCGCGGCCTAGCCTGCGGTTACTCATTGGGAAAACGAGATGACAAAAAGAGGACAACAAATCAAACGATGGCGCGGCTGAAGTACGCACGCGTTTGACTCTTTTCGTTTCGTTTTTACTGATGGGTAATAACTCATGACACCAGAACATTTTCAATCCCTGGCCGGGCAAGGCTATAACCGTATCCCGCTGATGCGCGAGGTGCTGGCCGACCTCGACACCCCTCTCTCCACCTACCTCAAACTCTCGGCGGTGCCCTTCACCTATCTGTTCGAGTCGGTGCAGGGCGGCGAGAAGTGGGGCCGTTACTCGATCATCGGCCTGCCCGCGCGTACCGTGATTAGCGTGCGCGGTCATCAGGTGACCGTGACCACCAATCATGAAGTGGTGGAGCAGGAGACGGTCGACGATCCGCTCGCCTTCATCGAAAACTTCCAGGCGCGCTACAAGGTGCCGGAGATCGCAGGACTGCCCAAGTTCACCGGTGGCCTGGTCGGTTACTTCGGTTACGACACGGTGCGCTACATCGAGCCGCGTCTTGGCGAATGCCCTAATCCCGATCTGATCAACACCCCGGACATCCTGCTGATGCTCTCTGACGAGGTGGTGGTGTTCGACAATCTCAGTGGCAAGCTGTTCATCGTGATCCACGTCGACCCGGCAGAGTCGAAGGCGCTGGAGAAGGGCGAGGCCCGTCTCAACCAACTGGTGCAACTGCTGCAACAGCCGGTGAAGCGCGATGCCTACACGGCACCGGCAGAGGTGAAAGAAGAAGACTTCGTCTCCGGTTTCACCCAGGAGGGTTTCGAGTCGGCGGTGGAGAAGGCGCGCGAATACATCACCGCCGGTGACATCATGCAGGTGGTGCTATCGCAACGCATGTCTATTCCCTTTGCCGCGCCGCCGGTCGATCTCTATCGTGCGCTGCGATGCCTCAATCCTTCGCCCTACATGTTCTTCCTCAATCTGGAAGACTTTTTCGTGGTCGGTTCCTCGCCGGAAATCCTGGTGCGCTACGAGGACAACAAAGTGACCGTGCGTCCTATCGCCGGTACCCGTCCGCGCGGTAAGGACGAACATGAAGACAAGGCGCTGGAAGAGGATCTGCTGGCCGATCCGAAAGAGTTGGCCGAACACCTGATGCTGATCGACCTCGGTCGTAACGATGTTGGACGCATCGCCGAAACCGGCAGCGTCGAACTGACCGACAAGATGGTGATCGAACGTTACTCCCACGTGATGCACATCGTCTCCAACGTGGAAGGCCAACTTAAACAGGGCATGAGTGCGATGGATGCACTGCGCGCCACCTTCCCCGCTGGTACCGTCTCCGGCGCACCGAAGATTCGGGCTATGGAGATCATCGACGAACTGGAACCGGTGAAGCGCGGTGTCTACGCCGGCGCGGTGGGTTATCTCGGCTGGAATGGAAACATGGATACCGCCATCGCTATCCGTACCGCGGTGATTAAGGATGACACCCTGCACATCCAGGCAGGCGCAGGTATCGTCTACGACTCGGTGCCACGCAACGAGTGGAACGAGACCATGAACAAGGGCCGAGCGGTATTCCGCGCCGCCACACTGGCCGCGGCTGGTCTCGACAACTCACTGCATCGGTAAAGGAGACGCGACATGTTAGTAATGATCGACAACTACGACTCCTTTACCTACAACCTGGTGCAGTACTTCGGTGAGCTGGGTGCAGAGGTAAAGGTTTTCCGCAACGATCAGGTTTCCATTGAGGAGATCGAAGCGCTCAAGCCGGATCATCTGGTGATCTCGCCCGGTCCCTGCACCCCGACCGAAGCAGGGATTTCAGTCGAGGCAATTAAACACTTTGCCGGTAAGCTGCCGATCCTCGGTGTCTGCCTTGGTCACCAGTCCATCGGTCAGGCCTTCGGTGGCAAGATTGTGCGTGCCCGCGAGATCATGCACGGCAAGGCATCGATGGTTTATCACAGTGATGTCGGTGTATTCAAAGGACTGGAAAATCCCTTCGAGGTGATTCGCTATCACTCGCTGGTGATCGAGCAGGCGACCATCCCCGATTGCCTGGAAATAACCGCCTGGACACAGAATAGTGAAGGTCATCTGGATGAGATCATGGGCGTGCGTCACCGCGAGTTTCAGATTGAAGGGGTGCAGTACCATCCCGAATCGATCCTCACCCAGCACGGTCATCAGCAGCTGAGTAATTTTCTGGCCATGCGTGGTGGCCTGAGGAAGTGAGTCAACAGTACGTTCCCAGGCTACCGATGTCTCTGTTGGTGGCGGCGCTGGCAACCCTGGCGCCGTTTACCATCGATACCTATCTGCCCTCGTTCCCGGATATCGCCAGCGATCTCTCGGCCAGTCACGGGCAGATACAGCAGACCTTGAGTCTCTATATGTTGGCGGCGGCATTGTCGACGCTGATCTACGGACCGCTTTCCGACAGTTTCGGTCGTCGTCGGGTGATTATGCTGGCGCTGGTACTCTATACCGTGGCCTCCATCGGTTGCGCCTTTGCCGTCACGATCAACGAATTGATCCTGCTGCGTATCGGTCAGGGACTTTCGGCCAGTGCGGGCATGGTGATCGGTCGGGCGATGATTCGCGATGTCTTTCACGGCGCTGCTGCGCAGCGGGTGATGGCGCGGGTGATGCTGTTGTTCGGTGTCGCCCCGGCCTTTGCGCCGATCATCGGCGGCTGGCTGCACGACATGTTCGGCTGGCGTTCGGTGTTCTATTTCCTCACCCTGGTGGCGCTATTGCTGCTGATGATGGTGCTGTTCGGTAGTCGCGAAACCTTGCCGCTGGAAAGGCGCCACTCGATTCATCCTGTGGCGGTGGGACGAGCCTATGGCATGGCGCTGCGTAACGGCCACTTTATGGCGCTGGTCTTCTGCTTCGCCCTGATGTTCGGTGCCTTCTTCACCTACGTAGCCGGTGCGCCAACGGTGATCTACGAGTTTCTCGGCCTCGGGGTGAATGACTTCTGGATGCTGTTTGTACCTAGCGTGGCGGCAATTATGCTTGGCTCGCAGATCGCTGGCTGGTTGGCGGGCCGAATTGCGCCGCAGCGCACGATTAGTTTTGGTTTTGGCCTGATGGCTGTCGCTGCGCTATTCAATCTGGGACAGGCGCTGTTACTGACACCAACACCTGTGACCGTGGTCGCGCCGGTGGCGCTCTATGTGCTCGGTATGGCACTGGCAATGCCGAATATTAATCTGATGGCGCTGGACTGTTTTCCACACAATCGTGGCATGGCCTCGGCGATGCAGAGTTTTGTGCAGATGGCCTTTACCGCCCTGGTAGTGGGCGGGCTGGTGCCGGTGGTGACGGTAAACCTGCCGACCATGGCGGCGACCATGCTCGGCCTGGGGCTGATCGGTTTTGCCCTCTGGCAGTGGTTGAAACGACACGACTGGGAGTCCGGTCACACTACGACGCCTTGACCCCTCGGGGAGGGGGCCGCAAAATCCCCATAAACCCAAGGTAAACACGAATAACCAACATAAAAAGTGGCAAACACTATGGACATGCAAGCAGCAATTCGCGCGGTAAACGAGCAACAGCATCTCACTGGCGAACAGATGGAAGCGGTGATGCGTATCATCATGACCGGTGGTGCGACCGATGCTCAGATCGGCGGTTTTCTTGTCGGTCTGCGGATGAAGGGAGAGACCGTAGATGAGATCGCGGCAGCGGCGCGAGTGATGCGTGAACTGGTGACACCGGTTAAGGTGAACGATGAACACCTGGTCGATGTGGTCGGTACCGGTGGTGACGGATCAGGTACTTTTAATATCTCTACTACCAGTTCCTTTGTCGTTGCCGCAGCAGGTGGCAAGGTGGCCAAACATGGTAATCGCTCCGTCTCTTCCAAATCCGGCGCAGCCGATCTGCTGGAGGCTGCCGGGGTCAATCTGGAGATCACCCCCGAACAGGTATCCCAGTGCATCGAACAGGTGGGCGTCGGTTTTATGTTCGCCCCCAAACACCACAGCGCAATGAAACACGCCATCGGCCCGCGCAAGGAGATGGGCGTGCGTACCATCTTCAATGTGCTCGGTCCGTTGACCAATCCGGCCGGCGCCAAGCATCAATTGCTGGGTGTTTACAATGACCAGCTGGTCGAACCGATGGCACAGGTAATGCAACAACTGGGCAGCACCCATGTGTTGGTTGTACATTCCCTCGATGGTATGGATGAGATAAGTATCGGTGCACCGACCCTGGTGGCCGAGTTGAAGAATGGCGAGATCGATTCCTACATGATCCAGCCCGAGGACTTCGGTCTGCACCGTGACAATCTGACCGACCTGCAGGTCGACGATGCGCAGGAGTCGCTGGTACTGGTGAAGAAGGTGCTGGCAGGTGAACACGGTGAGGCACGGGACATCGTGCTGATGAATGCCGGTGCCGCCATTTATGCTGCTGATTTGGTTGATTCGCTGGAGGCTGGTGTGAAGCGCGCTGCCGAGGTGATCGACAGCGGTGCGGCAGCGGCAAAACTCGAAGCCCTGGTGGCACTTTCCAACAGTTTCTAATCAGAGTTGTAATCCCGATGAAAGCAGATACCCCCGATATCCTGAAGAAGATCGTTGCACGCAAGGAACAGGAAATACGGGAGCGACAAGCCAGTTGTTCTGTCGAAGCGCTGAAACAGCGCCTCGCCACGGCGTCACCACCACGCGGTTTCGTCGCCGCCCTGCTGGCAAAGATCGATGCCGGTGAAGCAGCGGTGATCGCCGAGGTAAAAAAGGCATCACCAAGCAAAGGGGTGATGCGCGAAGACTTTCATCCCGAACAGATTGCCCGTAGCTACGAAGCAGGCGGTGCCGCCTGCCTTTCGGTGTTGACCGATATCGATTTCTTCCAGGGTAGCGATGAGTACCTGCAACAGGCACGCGAGGCCTGCAAACTTCCAGTGTTGCGCAAGGATTTTATTATCGATCCCTATCAGGTCTATGAGGCACGTGCCATCGGCGCTGACTGCATCCTGCTGATCGCCGCCTGTCTCGACGATGACCAGTTAAGCGCGTTGAGTGCGCTGGCGAAAGAACTGGGCATGGATGTGCTGGTGGAAGTGCACGACGATATCGAGCTGATGCGTACCCTGCCGTTGGGACTGACGATGGTCGGGATCAACAATCGCGATCTGCGCAGTTTTGAAACCCATATTGAAACCACACTGGATCTGCTGGGCGATATCCCCGAGGGACGGATCGTGGTCACCGAGAGTGGTATTCATACCCAGGAGGACGTGATGTTGATGCGTGCCCACGGCGTCAACGCCTTCCTCGTTGGTGAGGCATTTATGCGAGCAGCGGAGCCGGGTGAAAAACTGGCGGAGTTGTTTGCGTAGATTTGCGGGGAGTGCAAGGCAGGGTGGATCCTTCACCCTGTTGCGAGGATAGTTCTTTAGCGGGTGCCGAAGACGACGATGGTCTTGCCCTTGGCGCTGATCAGGTCCTGCTCTTCCAGTGCCTTGAGAACCCGTCCAGCCATTTCGCGTGAGCAGCCGACGATACGGCCCAGTTCCTGACGGGTGATCTTGATCTGCATACCGTCCGGGTGGGTGATGGCGTCGGGGCTCCTCGCCAGATCCAGTAGCGTACGGGCGATACGACCGGTAACGTCGAGGAAGGCCAGGTCGCTCACCTTGCGACTGGTCTTGCGCAGGCGCATCGCCATCTGGGTCGAGAGGTGGAACAGGATCTCCGGATCCTTCTCTGCCAGTTGGCGGAAGCGAGAGTAGCTGATCTCGGCAACCTCGCATTCGGTACGGGCGCGTACCCAGGCGCTGCGGCCAGCGGTGTCGTCGAACAGTCCCATCTCGCCGAAGAAATCGCCGTTGTTCAGATAGGCAAGGACGATTTCATGGCCGTCGTCATCTTCGATGAGAACCGTGACGGAGCCTTTTATGATGTAATAAAGAACGTCGGGTTTGTCGCCTGCGCAAATGATAGTGCTCTTTGGCGGATAGCGGCGACGGTGGCAGTGTTCGAGAAAGCGTTCCACTGCCGGGCTTAGGGTTCTAGGTGCTAGAGCCATAGTGCCGTTTCCTTTTCTTTATAGAATTGCGGCATAGATATACCAGTCAAAGGGCGCTCAAGCAAGCAAGATCAACGACTTTGGTGCGTAAGTTGGGAACAAGTCTGAGGATAGTGTGAATGAAGGCACGTATTAAATGGGTGGAAAACGCGACCTTTCTTGGTGAGTCTGGGAGCGGTCATGCGGTGGTGATGGATGGTCCGCCGGAGTCGGGTGGGCGCAACCTGGGACCGCGGCCGATGGAGCTGATGTTGCTCGGTATGGGCGGCTGCACTACCTTCGACGTGGTGCATATTCTGAAAAAATCCCGTGAGCCGGTGAGTGACTGTGTTGCTGAACTGAGTGCCGAGCGGGCGGAGACCGAGCCCAAGGTCTTTACCCGTATCCACGTCCACTTCATCGTCAAGGGGCACGGCCTTAAGGAGGCCAAGGTGCGCAAGGCGGTGGAGTTGTCGGCGGAAAAGTACTGTTCCGCCTCGATTATGCTCGGTCAGGCAGGGGTGAAGATCACCCATGACTTTGAAATCATTGAAGAATAGGGTGTGGATGAATTTTCACCCCCATTTTCCGGGAAATAGTGGATAATGCGCGCTTTGGCGTAACCGGGCTGATTGCCCCTGGATGTGGAGAGACGAGTTGGTAGTGCAATCGAAGAAACTGAAGCTGCATGGTTTTAACAATCTGACCAAGACGCTGAGCTTCAATATCTATGATATCTGCTATACGCAGACAGACAGTCAACAGCAGGACTACATCGCCTACATCGATGAAGAGTACAACGCTGAGCGACTGACCAACATCCTGACCGACGTCGCCGACATCATCGGCGCCAACGTGTTGAACATCGCACGACAGGATTACGACCCGCAGGGCGCCAGCGTCACCATCCTCATCTCCGAGGAGCCGGTGATCGCCGAGCAAATCTCCAATACCGAGGCACCGGGCCCGCTGCCGGAAGCGGTGGTCGGCCATCTGGACAAGAGCCACCTGACGGTACACACCTATCCCGAGGTCCATCCGCAGGAGGGTATCGCCACCTTCCGTGTCGACATCGACGTCTCCACCTGTGGCCGTATCTCGCCGCTGAAGGCGTTGAACTACCTGATCCACAGCTTCGAGTCGGACATCGTTACCATGGACTACCGGGTGCGCGGTTTTACCCGTGATGTGCGCGGCAAGAAACACTTCATCGATCACAAGATCAACTCGATCCAGAACTTCATCGCCAAGGATGCCAAGAAGTATTACGAGATGATCGATGTGAACGTCTACCAGGAGAACATCTTCCACACCAAGATGATGCTCAAGGATCTGGATCTCGATACCTATCTCTTTGGCAGCAGTGCCGACGAGCTGAAGGCCGATGAGGCGAAGAAGATTCGTCGTCTGGTTGAGCGGGAGATTCGTGAAATTTTCTACGGCCGCAACATTTAGTCGCCGTAGTTAGCAGAATCAAAAACGGGGCCATCGGCCCCGTTTTTATTTGTGCGCTAGTGAGATCAAATCCAGTAAGCGGTCTTGGTCATCACCTTGGAGACCGTCTTCATCATCAGTTTGATTGGTGCTGGAAACGGTGCGCCACCGGCAGCCTGAGCCATATCGGCGTGGCGCGCTTCGTCTTCGTGCATCTGCTGCAGGATGGCGTGGGTCTTCTGGTCTTCAGGCGAGAGTTGTGCCATGTGGGAATCGAGGTGGCGGCAGACCTGATGTTCGGTTTCGACGACGAAGCCGAGGCTCCATTTGTCACCGATGGCACCGGCCAGTGCGCCGATGGCCACCGAGCCGACGTACCAGAATGGATTGAGGTAACTGACGTGGGTGCCCAGCTCCTTGGCGCGGCGTTCACACCACTCCAGGTGATCGTTCTCCTCCAGCGCGGCACGTTCCATTTTTTCCCGCACTTCCGGCAGATTGGCGGTCAGCGCCTGGCCTTGATAGAGCCCCTGGGCGGATACCTCACCCGCATGGTTTATGCGCATCAGACGTCCGGCCAGTTCCCGCTCTGCATCGGAGAGCGGCGCCTCGGCAATACCCGCTGCCGGGTTGGGGCGCTCGGTGAGGATCGGCTTTCCCGCCACGGTACGCAGTGCGGTATCGAGGTTAATGAAAAGTTTATCGAGGGGCGAGTAGTGGCGCATGGTTGTATCTCTGAATTCTGTTACTGGAGTAAGTCTAACATGGTGCTGCAAACCTGATTATAAGGTTACAGGTATCAGGTTGCAGGTTACAGGAAGAAACCTATCCTGATGCGCCACCTGCCACCTGCCACCTGCCACCTGCCACCTGCCACCTGCCACCTGCCACCTGCCACCTGCTAACTTTCGGCACTTTTCGCCAACAACAGAACGGGGTGAATGATCTCAATCTTCATCCCACGCTCCTCTATACCCTTGGTGATATGCAGGGCACAGCCGAGGTTGTTACTGACCAGTAGTTCAGCCGATGTCTCGCGCAGTGCATCCAGTTTTTGTTGGCGCAGGCGCGCGGCCAGTTCCGGTTGGGTCAGCATATAACTCCCGGCGGCACCGCAACATTGGTCGTTGCCTGGCAGGGGCACTATTTCCAGTTGTGGAATTTTCTCCAATAATTGCTTCACCACATCGGGTTTGCGGATCACATTGCGCTGGGTGCAGGGCAGATGTGGTGCCACTCGTCGCGATTGTGGTTTCAACGGCAGGTCATCTTCCGGCCACTGTTGCAGCAGGTAGTCGCAAATTTCATAGAGCGGTGCGGGCAGTGCAGTGTCGAAAATCTCCGCATATTCGAACAGCTGTGCGGCGCAGCCGCTGGCGGTGCTGACGATGGCGTCGAGTTTCATTCCGGCAAAGGCGCGTCGGTTCTGTTCGGCCAACTGCGAGGCTCTGGCGTGTTCGCCGCTGTGCTGGTGCAGCGAACCGCAGCATCCCTGAGTCGTCGGAACATGGACATTGAAACCGAACCGGTTGAGTAGCTGAATCGTGGCACGGTGCAGTTCACCCTCCATCAGGCTGCCGATGCAGCCCACGAACAGTCCCACTTCCCCTCGCGATTCACCTTCCGCGGGATAGAAATCCTTCAATTCGATCCGCTCTGGCAGCTCGGGTAGCAGTCCCTCCAGTGCATCGACATCCAGACCCTTGAGAATACCGCTTTTGCGTGCCAGCCATTGCAGACCGCTGCGCTGATAGGCGCGCAGAGCAGTGGCATTGCGTTGTAGTTTTCCCGTATCGGCAACGCTCTCCAGCATCAGGTTGAGCCGTGCCGGTTTCTCCGCTTTCAGCCGATCGCGAGTGGTGTTGATCAGCTTGCCGTACTCCACCTTTGATGGACACATCCGTTCGCAGGCACGGCAGACCAGACAGCGATCCAGATGCATCAGTAGCGAAGAAGAGGGGGGCAGTTGCTTTCGTGCCACGGCCTGCATCAGCGCGATACGCCCGCGCGGCGAATCGGCCTCGCTACGCAACAGCCGATAGGTAGGGCAGTGCGGCAGACAGAGACCGCACATCACGCAGCGGTCGGCCAGTTGCAGAATGGGATCGGTTTCGGACAAGGTTCGGTAGCGAGGTAGTGGCCGGTTGATTAGAATGTAGATTCTAGCGGAAACGCCGCTGTCACATAACACCCAGACTATGTCCTTCTACCGTTACCATGTCTTTTTCTGCACCAACCAACGCGAAGATGGTGGCCCGTGCTGCCAGAATTTCAATGCCAGCGAGATGCGTGACTATGCCAAGAAACGTTGCAAGCAGCTGGGCATACACGAGCCTGGCAACGTGCGTATTAATAATGCCGGTTGTCTGAATCGCTGTGAGGAGGGACCGGTGATCGTCGTCTATCCGCAGGAGACCTGGTACACCTATGTCGATCGTGAGGATATCGACGAGATCATCGACAGCCATCTGGTCAACGGCAAGGTAGTCGACCGGTTGAAGATCTAAATCCGGCTTATTCCAGCCCCAGAATATATTCCCACGCCGCTTCACTGACCGGCATCACTGACAATCGATTGCCGCGCATCAGTAGCGGAAAGTCGGGCAGATCCAGTGTGTGTTGCTTCAACTCCTGCAGAGAGATGTTGCGCTTGAGTCGGCGAACGAATTTGACGTCGACCATATACCAGCGCGGGTTGTCCTCAGTGCTAGTGGGGTCGTAATACTTGCTTTCAGGATCGAAGGCCGTGTGATCGGGATAGCCTTCTCGTACCACTTCAGCGATGCCGACAATACCCGGCTCGTCGGTGTTTGAGTGGTAGAAAAAGACCTGGTCGCCTTTCTTCATCTGGTCACGCATGAAATTGCGTGCCTGGTAGTTGCGCACACCGTCCCAGTGCTCGGTTTTTTTCGGCATCTTTTCCAGATGCTCGATTCCGAAGACGTCGGGTTCCGATTTCATTAGCCAGTGTGCCATTTAATTCACCTTTATGTGATTTAGGTCAAGGAATATCCATAGTCATTATGGGTAGATTACGATCCGCCTGAATCCTGCCGTAATTGTTCTTAATCAGGTCTAGGTATGGTTACCCCGGTTACTGTTTCAAGGGGTGTTGGGAGGACTGAAGCAATGAGTAAAAAGCCTGACATTATCGTAACACTGGCGGTTCTGATCGGTTTGGGGGTTTTAATTACCGAGTTGACCGCAAACAGTGTGGCAGCGCAAGAGCGTCCCGCGCAGCAAGTACAGAGCCGGTATTGAGTTGGTTCCGGCTAGATGAAAAAGCCCGCCATTGGCGGGTTTTTTTATGCTGAAAAATCACTCACCTTGAGTGATTTTTCAGAACTATCTTTTGCTCATCAGCGGCCTAATACCATTCCCTGATCGGTAGCGATTCCTTCCAACGGCACATCCCAAGGCTGATGTGGCAACTGCTTCACTTGCTGAAAGGCGTAGGCCGCGCCGAGCAGACGCGGTTTGCGCCAACTGGTGCGGTGGGTGAGATAGGCAAGGGTGCGATCGTAAAACCCTCCGCCCATACCCAGACGGTTACCCTGATTGTCGAAAGCGACCAGCGGCGCGATGATCAGATCCAGTCCCCGCACGTTACGCATCTCTCTCCAGTGACAGTTCGGTTCGGGAATGCCAAAGCGGTTAAGTGCCAGTTCCGAGTCATGTTTGAACGGGGCAAACCAGAGGCGGTTGTGATGGCGTGGACTGAGGTTGGGTAGATAGCAGCGTTTACCCATTTGCCAGGCACGCTGGATCAGCGGGGTCAGATCGATCTCGCCGTCGTTGGGCAGGTAAAAGGCGATGTGGCGACTGTGCAGAAACAGCGGATGGCAGGCGAGATTGCGCTCCAGGGAGACAGCCGCATGGTGACGCTGCTGCGCACTGAGGCTGCGTCGGTGGTGGCGCATCTGACGTCGGAGATCGGTGCGGTTCGCTTCCAAAAGAGTAACCGTGTATTAACGCGGAAAAGAAAGGGTATCCCCCACAACTGCCGCCGGTGCCTTCGTCCTTGAACCAATGGTTCAAGTGGGGCCGTCAACCGCAACATAAGGCTTTCCGGAACCCGGACATGCACACCGCCGCAATGTATTCGACCCCGGGGCAGATATTAGGCTCAAGAAAATACCCAGCACACAGAGCGAACAGCGCAGGGGATACCGGGACTATTCTACAACGTTAGCTGACGGTCTTCCCGCTCTAATGCAGAATCGAGTTTATCGGTCAGCAGACGCAGGCGCAGGGAGAGTTCTGGATCGGGCATCGGTGCCTTGCCGCCAGTGCTTTGCAGCAGTTCGAAGATGATATTGAGGGCGGCCATGACCACGATGCGTTCATTGCCGACGATCTTGCCACGGGTACGGATCTCACGCATCTTGGCGTCGAGCAGACGGGCCGACTCAAGCAGGCCGTCGCGCTCCTCTTCGGGACAGGCGACGGTGTACTCCTTGTCGAGCAGGCGGATCGTCTCCTGCCGGATATCCTTGCTCATGATTCGCTCTCCATCGCCTTGAGGCGCGAGATCATCGCTTCGACCCGGGTACGTGCCAGTTCGGTCTTTTCAATAAGGCGCGCGCGTTCGCTGACCAGAGCCGTCTGGCTTTCGCGCAGGGAACGGTTTTCGTCGTTCAGCGAATTGAGTCGTTGCAGCAATTCGTCGACGCGGTGTTCCAGATGTTTCAGCACCTTATCGTCCATCTCACTCAATCCAAGGTAAATCAATGTATTGGAATCGATACTTGAGACACTATAGAGCGAGGGGAAGAACCGGTCAATCCGCCTTTGTTGGGTTGGCGGGTCGGCAGTGCTAGGATTCCCGCTTTGATTCAACGGCGCACGGCGCCGGGACGGAGTGATGAGCCAAGCTAACGAATTGATTGATCGACTTAACAGTGCGCTGGAGCAGATGGAAGTCGACTACGGTGCCGAGGAGTGCCACGGTACGCTGACCGGAATGTTCTGTGCAAAGAACAGTCTGCAGGTGGAAGAGTGGATGAGTGGCATCGAGGCTCAGGGAGAGGCGTTGTCCGATGATACGCGGGAGACCCTGAGGGTGCTCTTTACCGTGACCCGCGAGCAACTCAACGACAGCATGCTTGATTTTCATCCCCTGCTACCCGATGACGATATTGTCGTGGCGGAACGGGTCGAGGCGCTGGGTGAGTGGTGTCAGGGCTTCCTGCTGGGACTCAGCAGCGGCAAGATCGAGATAGAGAAATTGCCCGAGGACAGCGGCGAAATCCTGCGTGACATGCTGGAGATATCCCGTATCAGCGGCTTCGATCTGGAGGGCGACGAGGGGGATGAGGAGTCCTACCAGCAACTGCTCGAATATGTCCGTACCGGGGTGCTGTTGTTAAATGAGGAACTTAACCCGAGCAAGGCGCCGCCACGGGAAGACGTTACCCTGCACTAAAAAACAGATAATGACCGTTCGCTAACCAGCCATAATCGCCACATGAATAAAAACGAATTTGCCAAACGCCGTAAACGTCTGATGCAGGCCATGGGCCGCGACAGCATTGCGATCCTGCCCAGTTCACCGGTACGCCTGCGTAACCGCGACGTGGAGTATCCCTACCGTCCCGACAGCGACTTCTACTACATCACCGGTTTCCCCGAGCAGGAGGCGGTGGCGGTGCTGGTGCCGGGACGTGAGCACGGCGAGTACATTATTTTTTGCCGCGAGCGCGATGCGAAGATGGAGACCTGGAACGGTCGTCGTGCCGGTCTTGATGGTGCAATAGAGCACTACGGCGCCGACGATGCCTTTCCCATCACCGATATCGACGAGATCCTCCCCGGCCTGCTGGAGAACCGCGAGCGGGTCTACTACGCCATGGGCTGCAACCAGGATTTCGACCGTCAGGTGATGGAGTGGATCAACCTGTTGCGCAAACAGTCCCGCGCCGGGGTGCACACGCCGGGTGAATTCATCGATCTCGATCATCAGTTGCATGACATGCGTCTCTACAAGAGCGCGGCCGAGATCAAGGCGATGCGCACCGCGGCGCAGATCTCCGCCAGGGCCCATATCCGTGCGATGAAAACATGTCGTCCCGGCATGATGGAGTATCAACTGGAGTCGGAGATCGTGCATGAATGCAGTCAGCACGGCGCCCGTTTTCAGGCCTATTCGCCCATCGTTGGCGGCGGCAACAACGGCTGTATCCTGCACTACACCGAAAACGAGGCACCGCTGCGCGACGGCGATCTGGTATTGATCGATGCCGGTTGCGAATACGAGTGCTACGCCTCGGACATTACCCGTACCTTCCCGGTCAATGGTCGCTTCAGCCAGGCGCAGCGCGCACTCTATGAGGTGGTGCTGGAGGCGCAATACGCCGCCATCGACGCGGTGCGTCCCGGTAACCACTGGAACCATCCCCACGAGGCGGCGGTGAAGGTATTGACCAAAGGGCTGATCAAGCTTGGCCTGCTCAAGGGCGGTCTCGCCACCCTGATCAAGAGTGAGGCCTACCGCGAGTTCTATATGCACCGTACCGGCCACTGGTTGGGGATGGATGTGCACGACGTCGGCGACTACAAGGTCGGCGACGAGTGGCGGGTGCTGGAACCGGGGATGGTGCTGACCATCGAGCCGGGGCTCTACATCGCCCCCGGTAGTAAAGGGGTAGCAAAGAAGTGGTGGGATATCGGTATCCGCATCGAGGACGATGTGCTGGTGACCCGTGATGGCTGCGAGGTGCTGACCCGCGATGCGATCAAAGAGCCGGATGAGATCGAGGCGCTGATGGCGGGCGGCTCGACGAGGAAAAAACGGGCATGAAAACCGATTTCGATCTGCTGATTGTCGGCGGCGGTATGGTCGGCGCCAGTCTGGTCCATGCCCTACGCGGCAGCGGCCTGCGCATTGGCATGATCGAGGCGGTGGCGCTGCATGATCCGAATCAGCCCAGCTACGACAGCCGGGCCATCGCCCTCTCCTGGGGTTCGCGGCGCATCTTCGAAGGGATGGGGATGTGGGGTGCGATGGAGCGGGAGACGGTCACGCCGATTAAACGTATCCGTGTCTCCGACCGTGGCCACTTCGGTGCAGTACGGATGAGCGCCGAAGAAGAGGGTGTCGAGGCGCTCGGTTACGTGGCCGAGGCGGCGGTGATCGGCCGCGCCCTGGCCAGTGATCTGGATATTCTACCCGATGTGGAACTCTTCTGTCCGGCGACGCTGGACTCGGTAACCATTGAAAACGACTGCGCCCGCGCCGTGATTCAGCACAACGGCGAGTGCCGCGAGGTGACCGCCCGCCTGCTGGTCGCCGCCGACGGCGGCCGCTCCACGGTGCGCGAACAGCTAGGCGCACGTACCTTTGATCTCGGTTACAACCAGACCGCAGTGATTGCCAATGCCGTCACCGACCGTCCTCACGATAACATCGCCTTCGAACGTTTCACCAACAGCGGCCCGCTGGCGTTGTTGCCCAACACCGCGCCGGAGTGGATGGACGGGAGCGAGGCGGGCGAGCGGCGCTGGTCGGTGGTCTGGACCGTGCACAACCATGAAGTGGATGAGCACCTGGCGCTGGACGACGAAACCTTTATCGCCCGCCTGCAGGCGCGCTTCGGCCAGCGTGCCGGGAAGATCCTCTCGGTCACTCCGCGTGCCGCCTACCCGCTAAAGCTGCAATTCGTCCGTGACCATGTACGCCATCGTCTGGTCTTTATCGGTAACGCGGCACACCTGATCCACCCGGTCGGCGGCCAGGGGTTGAACCTCGGTCTACGCGATGTGGCGGTGCTGGCCGAGGTGTTGGTGCTGGCGGCCCGTGACGGACGTGACCCCGGCACCCTCGAGACCCTCGACGGTTACGCCCGCTGGCGTCGCGCCGATTACATCCGTGTGGCCGGTTTTACCGACAGCCTGACCCGCATCTTCTCCACCGATTTCCGTCCGCTGGTGGTGGCACGCAACCTCGGCATGCTCGCCATGGACCTGCTGCCGCCGCTGCGCCGTCTCTTCACCCGTCAGGCGATGGGCGTCAACGGCCGCCAGCCACGGCTCGCTCTGGGACTACCGCTCAATGAAGAACAACAGTAACGAATACGACCTGCTCATCGTCGGTGGTGGCATGGTCGGCGCCACCCTCGCCTGTGCCCTGGGCGATACGCCGCTGCGCATTGCCGTGGTGGAGAGTTTCGTTGCCCCCACCGGCCTGTCGGAAGCAGGTTTCGAGAACCGAGTCAGCGCCATCACCCGTGCCACCCAGCGTGTTTTCGACGCGGTCGGCGCCTGGGACGGTATGGTCAAACTGCGTGCCTACGCCTATCGCCACATGCACGTCTGGGATGCCACCGGTTCAGGTTCCATTGATTTCGATGCCGCCGAGATCGGCGAGCCGGATCTGGGATTGATCCTGGAGAACCGGGTGATCCTTGTCGCACTGCTGGAGCGGATGGCGCAGTTCGACAACGTCGACCTGCTCTGTCCGGCCAAAGTGCAGAGCCTGAGCCGTGACGACAAGGCGGTACAGCTCACCCTTGAGGATGGCCGTACCCTGCAGGGCAAACTGATCGTCGGTGCCGACGGCGCCAACTCCTGGGTACGGCAGCAGGCGGGGATCGATACTACCGGCTGGAGTTACGATCAGACCGCGGTGGTCGCCACCATCCGTACATCTCTCGATCATCAGCAGACCTGCTGGCAGCGCTTCATGCCCAGCGGTCCGCTCGCCTTCCTGCCAATGTCCGCTCATTACAGCTCTATCGTCTGGTCGGTGCCGCCGGAGCGGGCCACGGAACTGATGGCGCTGGACGAGGCCGAATTCCTGCGCGAACTGCAACACGCCTTCGGCGACCAGCTGGGGACGATGGAAGAGGCAGGCCCGCGTGGGGCCTTCCCGCTGGTGTTGCGTCATGCTAATCGTTATACCGAGAAGCGACTGGTGCTGGTCGGTAACTCCGCCCACGCGATCCACCCGCTGGCCGGACAGGGGTTGAACATCGGCGTTTCCGATGTGGCGGCTCTGGCCGAGATCCTGCTGCAGGCGCAGGCGGAAAAACAGGACATCGGCGAGATGTCGCTGCTGCGCCGTTACGAACGCTGGCGCAAGGGCGACAACGTGGCGGTGATGGCGGCGATGGATGGCTTCAAACGGCTGTTTAGCAACGACAATCCGCTGTTGAGCCTGCTGCGGAATATCGGTTTGAATCTTGCCGATCACTCCGGCCCGGCGAAGAACCTGATGATTAAACGGGCGATGGGATTGAGTGGCGATCTGCCGAAACTGTCACGCGGCTTAAAACTGTAAACGGAGCGAACAGTGGAATTACTCGACATTATTGCCCTGCTGCTGACCCTGGCGGCGGTTTTCAGTTACGTTAACCATCGCTTCGTGCGCCTGCCGACCACCATCGGCCTGATGCTGATCGCGCTGCTGACCTCGCTCGCCATGCTCGCCCTGTCCAAACTCGGTATCGCGTTTCCTGTGGAGTGGGCACGTGGCCTGATCGACGATATCGACTTCAATACCACTCTGCTGCACGGCATGCTCAGCTTCCTGCTCTTTGCCGGTGCGCTGCACGTCAATCTGAATGATCTGGCGCAGCAGAAGTGGGTGATCGCGATCCTCGCCAGTGTCGGCGTACTCGGTTCCACCTTTGTTATCGGTGGCCTCGCCTGGTGGTTGACCGCTTTGCTTGATATGCCGATCCCGTTTCTTTATTGCCTGCTGTTCGGTGCCCTGATCTCACCGACCGACCCCATCGCCGTGCTCGGTATCCTCAAAACATCAGGTGTGAGTAAAAGTCTGGAGACCAAGATTGCCGGTGAATCACTGTTCAACGACGGTGTCGGCGTGGTGATCTTTCTGGCGTTGCTGGGCATCGTTTCCAGCGGCGAGGTCAGTGCATCCAAAGTGGTGGTACTGTTTGCCGAGGAGGCGATCGGTGGTGCCGTGTTCGGTCTGCTGCTCGGCTGGTTCGCCTACCGGATGCTGGCCAGCGTCGATAATTACCAGGTGGAAATTTTGATCACCCTGGCGCTGGTCATGGGTGGCTATACCCTGGCCGGGGCCATTCATGTCTCCGGGCCGATTGCCATTGTTGTTGCCGGTCTGTTGATCGGTAATCACGGACGGATGTTCGCCATGTCCAATCGTACCCGTGAGCACCTGGATACCTTCTGGGAACTGGTGGATGAAATCCTCAACGCGGTGCTGTTTGTGTTGATCGGTCTGGAAGTGCTGGCACTAGAGTTCAAAAGTAGTTGGTTCCTCATCGGCGCGGTGCTGATCCCTGTTGTTATCTTTGCCCGTTTTATCTGGGTTGGTTTGCCGATTTCGTTGATGCGTAGTCGTCGTACCTTTTCACCCCATGCGATCAAGATCATCACCTGGAGTGGCTTGCGTGGTGGTATCTCCGTCGCATTAGCTCTTTCATTGCCCGCGGGCGCAGAGCGTGATCTGATTGTTGCCGTTACCTATCTGGTGGTGGTTTTTTCCATTCTCGTACAGGGGCTATCTGTTGGACGTTTGATTCGCGCCTGTTCCCGATAACCCATATGGGTGACAAGGGAATCTTTCTGTCGCCCTCTTTTCCTGTTCTTCCTGCTGATTAGCAACTATATATACCAAAGTGGTATAGGGCGGTCTGTTCTCTGCTCGCTAGTATGCAATGGGGGGTTGTGGTTAGAAAAACTGCCACCACGCTGTTGGGGAGTGCAACCAATTCAACAAGCTGTGCGTTTGAGAAACGCCAGGGGCGGAGTGCCGCAACGCTTTGTCCCGATTTCGGCGCTGGATGCCGTGTCTGTTCCCTGAACATAAAACAGAAAAAATCAACGATGATGGAGTATTGATGTGAATAAGCGTTCGTCGCCTCGCTTCCCGGTCAATTTGGAGGTCATGGCCAGCTACTCAGGGCAAGCCGCAAAACCCTGTATCGTCAGGGATTACTGTTCTGGTGGCATGTACCTGCTCTGCGATCGCAGCAAGGTCGAAAAAGCCGATGCGCGGGTAGGTGGCAGTCTGGCAGTGGAGTTTGCCGATCCGCTCAATCCACGCTCCTCTATCCATCATCTTGAAGGACGTATCACCCGATTCGATTCTCACGGCATGGGGGTTTCGTTTACCGCTGTTGATGCCTCGGCCATCGTCGCTCTGTCACAGCTGGCGGCCAGTCAGGCTGCAGGTGGGATCGGTGTCGGCGGCAGCGCTGTCGCGGCAGAGACCTATGGGCAGGACAACGTCGAGCAAACCATTACCGAAATTACCGCTAAATCTCTGGATCACATCACCGAAATCTTGCGCAACTTCTTCGAACGGGCAAAGAACGAGCTGTTCGATGCTGCCGGACAGTCTGGCAGCAATGTGCATCAGGCCGCCTACTTCGGTGCGATGAACGAGTTGCGCAAGGGGCGCGACAATCTTAGCCAGGGTTTTCTTACAAGCTTTGAAGATCAGTTTGAAATTCTGACCACGCCGGGTTATCGCAATCGCTATGCCCAGGAAGCTTCCAACTCACAAAGCGGTGGTCTCTCCATCATGGAAAGTGATGAGTTGGATAACTGGCTGGCGGTGCGCGCCATGTCGGCCAAGCTTGAGGAGCGAATGGGTGAAACCCTGGAAGCACTGGAGACCCGTTTTGAGGAGGTCTCCGCCAATCCGATCACCCTGGAGAACAATCCTGCCGGTCCATTCGTCGTCGCCTCTGTATTTCGCGAGATGTTGGGCCGGATCGTCCTGGAGGATGAACCACGCAAATTCCTTTATGGGGTGATGGAAAAGGTCCTCACTGCCAAGCTGAAAGGTTTGTACGACGAACTCAATGAGATGATGATCGCCCACGGTATTTTACCGATTCTGCAAAAGCAGATGTCGGTGGTGCGTAGTGAAGGTGATTACTACGGCGAGGACGAGGAGCCTGAAGAAGAACTGCCGCCACCACTCGGTGCCGGTGGGCATCCGCGGCCTAACCGTCCCACCGTACCTTCTGCCAGTGCCGCTCGCGCACCACAGCCATCTGGACGTGCACCGGGAGGCGGCTTTGCACCACCTCCACCTCAGTCAATGGGTGGGGGTTATCAGCCTCCACCGGCAGGGATGCAGCAGGCCGCTGCACCTGCGCAACCCATGGGGATGCCTCAAGCACGTACAGCACGTGCTGCGCCCACCGGCATCAATCCGATCAGCTATACCCGCCCGGCATCTGCAGCGGCTGCCGCAACCGCGGCTATGCCAGTGTCCAGTACTGTCAGCGCCATGCCTTCAGCGGGTGGCTACAGCAGTGCGGTACATGAACTGATGCGGATGCAATACCCCGCCAATGAGCAGGTCGCCGCCGAGCCGCCACCGCGAGGCTATTTCAGCAGTGGCCAGGTGGTACAGGCGCTGGGTCAGCTCTCCCAGGCGATCAGCAATCTCGGCGGTCGTGGCATGGATAGCATGGACCACATCAACTACCTCTCCAGTGCGGTGGCCGAAACGGTTGGTGAGGCGGGCAAGGCAATGAGCTCCGGTGATCAGGAGGCGGTGACCTATGTCGGCGGCCTGTTCGGTTCGATCAGTCAGGACCATCTGGTAGCGGAACATGCCCGTCCCTGGTTCTCTCGTATGGAGGTACCGCTGCTTAAGGCCGGGATACTCGACCCGACGTTGTTGGATGACGATAGTCACCCCGCACGTGAAATGTTGAACAGACTCGAAGACATCGGTGACCTGCTACAAAACGATGATTCTCCCCTGGCACAGGAGGCAAAAAATCGGGTTGAAAAGGTACTGCGCAAGATCGATGACAATGTCGATAAGGATCCGTCCGTTTTTACAGAAGCGTTGAACGAACTGGAAGAGGTGCAGGAGAAGGTTGAGGAGAACTATGAGGAGAAGATCAAAAAACTGATCCAGCAGTGCGAGCAGGAGAAGGATATAGACGATGCCCGTGAAATCATCCTCAATGAACTGAATAAGCGTCTCAGTCAGCGTGACGTCCCTGTCGTTGTATTGCACCTGCTCGATTCCGGTTGGAAGAATCTCTTGTTACGCACCCTGATGAAAAGCGGTGCCGAGAGTGCCGCCTTCAAGACCTACCTTAACGTGGTGGACATGCTTACCGCTCGACTGACCGGCGGCAAGCCTTATCTGGATGATGCCAAGATGAGCGACGAGAGTTTGGTGGAGTGGGCGTCGCGCATGCTCTCCATGGTTTCCACCAACGAGCAGAAGAACAATCTGATCCTGCGTGAACTGGCCAAGGACCTGACCGGCAAATCGACTACCCTGCCGGAGACCAAGTTTGTTCAGACCCTGATCGCCAAGGGTAAGGACAAAAGTGGTGCCGCCAGGCCGGATGAGGTTTCCGAAGAAATCTGGCAACTGATGCTGGAGGACGCGCGTCAACTGGAAGACCGCGAGGCATTCCAGTTCAAGCCCAAGGGCGGTAAGCCGCTGCACGTCAATCTGATCTGGCGTGACGGTAACAAGCGCTTTGTCTTTGCCGATAACCTGGCCAATCGTGCCCTGGATGCTGAGGTGGGTGAGGTCGCTGCCAATATTTACCACAAGTCCCTGGTACGCCTGAATGAGAAGGAACTGTCGGTCACCGAGCGTGCTATCTACAGCTTCCTGCAGAGTATGCACAAGCAGATCGCCTTCCAGGCCAACCACGATGAGTTGACCGGTCTGTTGACCCGCAAGGCCTTCGAGACTGAACTGGAAAAACTGATCGCTGAAGCCCGTAAAGGCAAGGTGACCCATGTGCTTGGGTATCTCGATCTGGATCGTTTCAACATCATCAACACCACCTGCGGTCATGCCGACGGTGACAAGCTGCTGGTCAAGGTGGCCGATGTATTGAGCGAGACCTGTAAGGACAAGGCGATCATCGCCCGTCTTGGTGGTGACGAATTCGGTATTCTGGTGACCAACTCCAGTCGTACCCGTGGTCTTAAGATGCTGACCGAGGTACACGACAATATTCGTGCTATTCGTTTTGCCTGCGGTAACAACGAATTCAAGGTGACCTGTAGTATGGGGGTTACCGAGGTGAATCAGGACAGCGAAAGTTACGGCCATCTGCTCAGCGCCGTCGACTCGGCGACCTTTACCGCCAAGGATAACGGTCGTGACAACATCCAGATCCACAATATCGAGAATGAGCGCATCTCCAGCCGCCGCCACATCCTTGATTGGGTCGGCCGGATCAACGTCTTGTTCGAGAAGAACCTGATCCAGTTCCGCTGCCAGAAGATTGCACCGGTACACCGCACCATCAACTCCATGCCGCACTACGAGATCCTGCTCGACGTCCACGACGAAGAAGGCAACAAGGTGCCGCTGGAGGAATTCATTGTCGCCGCCGAGCGCTACAACCGTATCCTCGACATCGATACCTGGGTGATGAATTACATCTTCGACTGGGTGGAAGAGCGTAAACCGAAGCTGGAAAAGATCAGCAATCTTTCCGTCAACCTCTCCGGCAGTTCGCTGGGTAATCCGCACTTCATGGACGAGGTCTATCAGCGCCTCTCCAAGCCTGGTTTCCCGGCCAACAAGATCTGTTTTGAGGTGACTGAAACCGCGGCGATGAGCAATCTCGATATGGCGGCGCGCTTCATGAAGAAACTCAAGGAGACCGGCTGCAAGTTCGCGCTGGACGACTTTGGTAGCGGCACCTCTTCCTATGCCTATCTGCGTTCGCTGCCTATCGACTACGTCAAGATCGACGGCGCCTTCGTCAAGGATATCGCCAACAACACCAACGACTACGCGGTGGTGAAATCGATTAACGAGATCGGCCACGTGATGGGCAAGCTGACCGTCGCCGAAGGGATGGAAGACGAGTTCGCCTTCCAGTTGTTGCACGATATCGGTCTCGACTATGTGCAGGGCTTCGGGGTGGAGAAACCGATCCCGCTGTTCCAACTCTTTGATTAAAAACGGTCTCCGGAGAAGGGCTTGCCGCGGCGATAGTCGGTGCTTGGTTTTGCCATGGTCAGCGGGTATAGTTGCCCCTCGACCATGGCTGTAGTGGGAGAGAGCGGCGCCGCGAGGTTGCCGCCGCCGAAGGCGCAACCCGCCCGGAAACGCTCAGGCAAAAGGACCACTACAACCGGTTGACTCTGGAGAGAGACTGCAAGGCAGTCCACCGAAGGGGCTAAGCTCTCAGGTGCCAGGACAGAGGGGCGACGAAAGGCGTAATGGCTTTTCGTCGCCCCTTTTGCATTCTGGGCCGAGCAAAACTGCTCTGGCTTTGTTAACGACAACCTGTGGCACAGCATGGCGAAAGCACTCGACATCCCGGTCTTCGACTACTCGGCGCAGCCCAACGCTGCGCGCATGCCGCAGTGGATCCGCCAGTCGTTCGCTGGCGAAGGTTTTAACACCACCGCCGGTGCGGTGCACGGCAACCGTCTGACCACGGTCTGCGAAGAGGCGCGCTGCCCCAACCGCGGTGAGTGCTGGGGTCGTGGTACCGCTACCTTTATGTTGCTGGGTGACACCTGCACCCGCGCCTGCGGTTTTTGTGCGGTGAAGACCGGCCAGCCACCTTCGCTAGACGAGGACGAACCGCGCCGCGTGGTCGAGGCGATAGCAGAGATGGGACTCGACTACGTGGTCCTCACCTCGGTCAATCGCGATGAGCTGCCCGATGGTGGTGCCGCTATCTTCGCCGCCACCCTGCGTGGCCTGCGCGAGCGGATGCCGAATCTCGGTCTGGAGGTGTTGACCCCCGATTTCCGTAACTGTCAGGAGCAGGCGATCGCCGTCCTGCGCGAGGCGATCGGCAGCGATGGCAAACTGGTCTTCGGCCACAACATGGAGACCGTTCCCTCGCTCTACAAAAGTGTGCGCAAGGGTGCCAAATACGAACGCTCGTTGCGCCTGCTGGAACTGGCCGCTGCCGAGCCGAATATGGAAGCCAAATCGGCATTGATGCTCGGGCTGGGCGAAACCTTCGACGAAGTGATCGACGTGCTGCGCGACCTGCGCGAGGTCGGTACCGAACGCCTTGTGCTGGGCCAGTATCTGCGCCCCAGCCGCTACCATCTGCCGGTGAAGGAGTACGTCACACCGGAGCGTTTCGCCGAATATGAACAACAGGCCATTGAGTTGGGCTTCACCAAGATCAAGGCCGGGCCGATGGTGCGCAGTTCCTACCACGCCGAAGAATAATTGTTTTAGTCATCAGGAGAGACCAAGTTGGGAAAGAGAACACCGCTTTACGATGCGCACGTCGCCCATGGCGCCAAGATCGTAGATTTCGCCGGTTGGGAGATGCCGATTCATTACGGCTCTCAGATTGAAGAGCACCATCAGGTGCGCCGTGCTGCAGGTATGTTCGATGTCTCGCACATGTGCGTGGTCGATCTGCAAGGTGCCAAGACCCGAGATTTCCTCCGTTACCTGATGGCCAACGACGTCGCCAAGCTCGACGGCCAACCGGGTAAGGCGCTTTACAGTTGTATGCTCAATCCGCGTGGCGGGGTGATTGATGACCTGATCATCTATCACATGACCAACGTCTGGTACCGCGTAGTGGTCAACGCCGGGACTCGCGACAAGGATATTGCCTGGATGCAGCGCCATGCGCCGTCATTCGATGTGGAAGTGGAAGTGCGTGACGATCTGGCGATGATCGCGGTGCAGGGGCCAGGTGCCCGCGACGCGGTGCACAAATTGCTGGGCGAGCATGCCGCCGACGTCAAAGGGCTGGGGCGCTTTGCCGCGGCTGAAACCGCCGGGTTGTTTGTCGCCCGCACCGGTTATACCGGCGAAGACGGTTACGAGATCATGGTACCGGAAGAGGATGCTGAGGATATGTGGCACGGTCTGCTGGACGCGGGCGTTCTTCCCTGCGGTCTCGGTGCACGCGACACCCTGCGTCTGGAGGCGGGTATGAACCTCTATGGCCAGGACATGAATGAAGATACCTCGCCGCTGATCTCAGGCCTCGGCTGGACCATTGCCTGGGAGCCGCGTGATCGTAATTTCATCGGCCGCGATGTGATCGAGGCGGAGCGTAACAGCGGTCCGGCACAGCAACTGGTCGGCCTGGTGCTGGAAGACAAAGGTGTACTGCGTTCCCATCAGAAGGTGGTGTTGGCCGGACTCGGCGAAGGCGAAACCACCAGTGGCAGTTTCTCCCCGACCATGGGTAAGGCGATCGCCCTGGCGCGGGTGCCGGTCGGCGAGGCAGCCGATGTCGGCGTCGAAATTCGCAATAAGGTTTTGAAGGTGCGGATCGTCAAGCCGCCCTTCGTACGTAATGGCAAGGCAGTAATCGAATAAACAAAATCAGGAGAGATTGAGATGAGCAATGTTCCAGCAGAACTGAAATACACCAAATCCCACGAGTGGGTGCGCCGCGAAGCGGACGGCACCGTCACCGTCGGTATCACCGACCACGCCCAGGAACTGCTCGGCGATATGGTTTTCGTTGAGCTGCCTGAAGCGGGCCGTGCCCTGACTGCCGAAGAAGATTGTGCCGTGGTCGAGTCGGTGAAGGCCGCTTCCGATGTCTACGCGCCGATCGCCGGTGAAGTCACCGAAGCGAACAGCGCGCTGGAAGACAGCCCGGAGATCGTCAACAAGGATCCCTACGGCGATGGCTGGCTGTTTAAAATGAAACCGGCTGATGACAGCGAAGTCGATGCGCTGATGGATGCCGATGCCTATCAGGCCGTCGCTGCCGAAGAACACTGAGTTAGAGACCATGCCGTTTATTCCCCATACCGAAGACGATATCAAGGCGATGCTGGCGTCCATCGGCGCCGATAGCATCGAGTCGCTGTTCGACGAGATCCCTGCGGCGCTGCGTGCCAGGGGTTTGCAGTCTGTACCGCCGGCACTCAATGAAGCGGCGGTCGGTCGCCTGATGCAACAACGTGCTGCCACCGATGGTCAGCCACTCTGTTTCATCGGTGCCGGTGCCTATGAGCATCACATTCCGGCAGCGGTATGGGAGATCGTCACCCGTGGCGAGTTCTACAGCGCTTACACGCCGTATCAGGCGGAGGCGAGTCAGGGCACGCTGCAGGTGATCTACGAATACCAGAGCATGATCGCCGGACTGACCGGCATGGAAGTGGGCAACGCCTCACTCTACGACGGCGCCTCCGGTCTGGCCGAAGCGGTACTGATGGCGGTGCGCGCCAATCGCAAGTCGAAATCGAAGCGCATCCTCATGCCCGCTACGGTCAACCCGGTCTATCGCAAGGTGGTGCACACCATCGTACGCAATCAGGAGATCGAGCTGGTTGAATTGCCCTACTGCACCGCGTGCGGCAACACCCTGGTGGAATCACTGAAACAGTATGAAGGTGAAGACTACGCTGCGCTGGTGATCCCGCAGCCCAACTTCTTCGGTGTGCTGGAAGATGTCGATGCGCTAACCGACTGGGCCCACGCCAACAACATGCTGGCGATCGGTCTGGTCAACCCGACCGCGATGGCGCTGCTCTCCGCGCCGGGCGAGTGGGGCGAGAAGGGTGCTGATATCGCCTGTGGTGATGGACAGCCGCTCGGTTCGCCGCTCTCCTCCGGTGGCCCCTACTTCGGCTTCATGGCCTGCAAGCAGGAGCATGTACGGCAGATGCCGGGGCGTATCGTCGGTCGTACCGTCGACCTCGACGGCAAGCCCGGTTTCACGCTGACCCTGCAGGCGCGTGAGCAGCACATCCGCCGCGCCAAGGCGACCTCCAACATCTGCTCCAACCAGGGGCTGATGGCCACCGCTGCAACCGTCTACATGGCCACCGTCGGTGCTGGTGGCTTGGAGCGCGTTGCCGCTGCCTGCCATGCCAACACCCGTAAGCTGGTGGAGAAACTGACTGCCATTGATGGTGTCGAACAGGTGTTCGATCGTCCGGTATTCCATGAAGTGGTGTTGCGTCTGCCGCGCGATGCCAATGCAGTGTTGCGCGAGCTGGCGGCGCAGGATCTGCTCGGCGGTTACGCACTGATGCGTGACTATCCGGAGCTGGAAAACTGCGTGCTGGTCTGCACCACTGAGACCCGCAGCGACGAAGATATCGACACCTATGCCGCGCAACTGGCGAAGATTCTAGGCAAATAACACGATAAACCGATATGCAGCAAATCCATAAAACCTACATGCTGTAAGGAGGAGTGTCATGAAAAGGCTAATCAGTCTGTTATTGCTGTTCTTTGTTACCGGCGTGGCCTTTGCTGCCGCGCAGGTCGGCGATTATCCGATGAAGGCGGAGAAGATCGCCGATGGTGTTTACGCCATCGTTTCGCCAGCTAGTGATTTTCCCAATGAAGAAAATCTTGGTTGGAATTCCAACAGCGCCTTTGTGGTCACCGACGAAGGTCTGCTGGTGTTCGATACCGGCTCCTCGGAAACGATTGGTAAGGCGTTACTGAAAACCATCCGCTTAGTGAGCAAGGCGCCGATCAAGTGGGTGATCAATTCGCACTCCCACGGTGACCATTGGTTGGGCAACGGTGCCTTCACTCCGGAAAAACCAAAAGAAGTGATTGCTTCCGATGTTGCGATCGATCTGATGAACAAAAACGGTTTTGAGTGGGTGGATCGCTTTAACAACATGACCGGTGGCGCCACCGGGAACTTCACCCCCGTTCCGGCGAAGGATGCGGTGGTCAAGGCGATGAAGCGTGAGTTTGGCGGTGTCGAGGTACAAATCCTCTTCTCCGGCAATAGCCATTCACCGGGCGATATCGTCTTCTGGTTGCCGGAGAAAAAACTGCTGCTGACCGGCGACACCATGTACACCAAACGTCCACCGGCCACCTTCGACTCCAACGTCAAACATTGGATTGCGTTTCTCGATGAACTGGAAAAACTGCAGCCGAAAGTGGTTGTTCCCGGTCACGGCCCGGTTGCCGATGTGAAAGCGGTGACCAGCCTGCGCGATTATTTCGATACCCTCTGGAGCATCGTCGCTGAGGGGTATGATGAAGGTAAGCAGGATTATGAGATCGCGCCGACGGTGAAAGAACAGATGAAGCGCTTCGAAACAGATTTCCCCGGTCTTTACGACCGCGTGGGTGAATCGGTGTCGCATGTCTACTTGCAAGTAGAAGCGGCACTTTTCTAAATGACAACTTACCAATCAGGATCATGAATCGATGTTGATCTTCGAACAATCTAAACCGGGCCGTCTTAACAAGGCACAGTCTCCCGCCGCTGCGGACGTTTCCGATATTCCGGTGCAGTTCCGCCGCAAATCGTTGACCGGCCTGCCAGAAGTTTCTGAGATGCAGGTGGTGCGTCACTACACCCGCCTGTCGCAGAAGAACTTCTCCATCGACACCCACTTCTATCCGCTCGGCTCCTGCACCATGAAGTACAACCCGCGCGGTTCGAATGCACTGGCGATGTTGCCCGGTTTTCTCGGTCGTCATCCGCTGGCGCCCACCGCGACACACGGTCAGGGCATACTCGCCTGCTTCTACGACCTGCAGGAGATCCTGAAAGAGGTCACCGGCATGAAGGGGTGCTCACTGACGCCGATGGCCGGTGCGCAGGGGGAGTTCGCCGGGGTAGCAATGATTCGTGCCTATCACGATGCGCGCAACGATACCGCGCGTAGTGAAATTCTCGTTCCTGACGCGGCACACGGTACCAACCCGGCCACCGCGGTGATGTGCGGCTATAAGGTGAAAGAGATCCCCACCGACGACAACGGCGACGTCGATCTGGAACAGCTTAAAGCGGCAGTCGGTCCGCAAACCGCTGGTATCATGCTTACCAACCCGTCGACCCTCGGCGTGTTCGAGCGTCGTATCAAGGAGATCGCCGAAATCGTGCACAAGGCGGGCGGTCTGCTCTACTACGACGGCGCCAACCTCAACGCGATCCTCGGCAAGGTGAAGCCGGGCGACATGGGCTTCGACGTGGTGCACCTCAACCTGCACAAAACATTCTCCACTCCGCACGGCGGCGGTGGTCCCGGTGCCGGTCCGGTTGTCGTCGGTGAGCGTTTGCTGCCCTTCCTGCCGCTGCCGGTGGTGGGCAAGGAGAACGATGAATACCGTTGGCTGGAAGAGGCTGACCTGCCGCAATCGATTGGCCGTCTCTCAGCCAATGCAGGTAATGCGGGTATTCTGCTGCGCGCCTACATCTATGCCCGTATGCTCGGCGCCGAAGGGATGGAACGCGTGGCCGAGTTCGCCACTCTGAATGCCAACTACATGCTGGCGGAACTGAAGAAGGCCGGATTTGAAGTCGCCTTCCCCGAGCGCCGCGCGACTCACGAGTTTATTCTCACCCTGCGTAAAGAGGCCAAGGCCCACGGTACCAGCGCCATGGATTTCGCCAAGCGCCTGCTCGATTACGGTATGCACGCACCGACTACCTACTTTCCGCTGCTGGTTCCCGAGTGTTTTCTGATCGAGCCGACAGAGACCGAAGATCGCGATACACTGGACCAGTTCGTTAACGCGATGATCGCTATTCGTCAGGAAGCGGAGCAGAGTCCTGAGGTGGTCAAGGGTGCACCGCACACCATGCCGGTGAAACGTCTTGATGACGTGAAGGCGGCGCGTGAACTCGATCTGATCTGGAAAAAAGAAGCGTAACTATGGCAGAAATCAACAAACCCGATACCCGCGGCATCAAACACATTTTTGATGCCTTTGGTTATTCCCTTAAAGGGCTGAAGGCCGCCATCACCTATGAAGAGGCGTTTCGCCTGGAGCTGATCGCCGTGATCATTATGCTGCCACTGGCGTTCGTGCTCGGCCGAAGTCCACGCGAATATGCAATGCTGATCGGCTGTTTGTTGCTGGTATTGATCGTCGAGCTGCTTAACTCGGCGATTGAAGCCATCGTCGATCGGGTAAGTGTCGAACACCATGAGTTATCCGGCCGCGCCAAAGACATCGGTTCAGCTGCGGTGATGCTTACGTTGATCAACGTGGCTGTAATCTGGGGATTCATTCTCTACGCTCGCATCTACGGATAAGTAGAAAAAAAGGGGAAAACATTGAGTGCTTTAATCTGCGGTTCTATCGCCTACGACACCATCATGGTGTTTAACGATCACTTTAAAAACCACATCCTGCCCGACAAGGTGCACATGCTGAATGTCTCCTTCCTGGTGCCGGAGATGCGCCGTGAGACTGGCGGTTGCGCGGGTAACATCGGTTACAACCTGAAGCTGCTCGGTGGCGAGCCAAAGATCATGGCTACGGTTGGTCAGGATTTTGCCCCCTATGCCGACTGGTTAAAAAAGTGCGATATCGACATGCAGCACATTCGCGTGATCGAAGACACCTACACCGCACAGGCATTCATCACCACCGATCAGGACGACAATCAGATCACCGCTTTCCATCCTGGCGCGATGAGTCTGGCCCACGAAAACAAAATCAGCGATGCCAAAAGTGTCACCATCGGCATCGTGGCACCAGACGGACGTGACGGCATGATCGAACACGCCGAGCAATTTGTCGCAGCAGGCATTCCCTTTATTTTCGATCCGGGTCAGGGGCTGCCGATGTTCGATGGCAACGATCTGCTGCATTTCATCGAACAGGCCACATGGGTTGCGGTAAACGACTATGAATCGGAGATGTTGTCTCAGCGTACCGGTAAATCGGTAGAGGAGATCGCGGCAATGGTCGAAGCGCTGATCGTCACCCGTGGAGGCAAAGGTTCCACCATCTACACTGATGGCAAGCAACTCGATATACCATCGGCCAAAGCCGACAAGGTTCTCGACCCGACCGGTTGCGGTGATGCCTATCGTGCCGGTCTGCTCTACGGTTTGATGAACAAACTGGATTGGGAAATCACCGGGCGTATCGCTTCACTGCTGGGTGCGATCAAGATCGCCCACGCGGGTACCCAGAACCACAGCTTTACCATCGATGAGTTCAAAGCGAAGTATCAACAGGAGTTTGGTTCAGAGTTCTGAGCTTAAAGGGGGCGGAGATGTTTACCGGAATCGTACAGGGCACCGCAGAAGTCGTTGCCATTACCGAGAAAACCAATTTCCGTACCCACGTGTTGCGTCTGCCCGAAGCGCTGCTGCCCGGTCTCGAACCGGGTGCTTCGGTGGCGCACAACGGCTGCTGTTTGACCGTCACGGCTATCGATGGCGACAAGGTCTCCTTCGACCTGATGCAGGAGACCCTCAAGGTCACCAATTTAGGCGAACTTACAGTGGGCGGAAAAGTGAACGTCGAACGCGCCGCCCGTTTCGGTGATGAGATCGGCGGTCACGCCATGTCCGGCCATATTCTTGGCACCGCCACGGTCAGTCGGGTACTTCCTTCTGAAAACAACCACCAGGTCTGGTTCCGTGTGCCACAGGCGTGGATGCGTTACATCTTCACCAAGGGCTATATCGGCATCGACGGTATCAGCCTCACCATCGGCGATGTCGAAGGCGATGAATTTAACGTCAACCTTATCCCGGAAACCCTGCAACGCACCAACATCGGTACTCGCAAAATCGGTGACCGGATTAACATCGAAATCGACCCGCAAACCCAGGCCATTGTCGACACGGTCGAACGGGTGATGGCGGAAAAGCACTAAACGTCCCCGACAAACACACATATTTGCTACGCAAGTCTGATAAGCGGCTATGGCCGCTATACCCGCCAATAATTGTGTGAACCAGGTCTACTCCTTTTCCCGGCATTTCCCGTACTTTCACCCCACTGCATGACGGGCTGTAGATTGCGGCAGTTGAGAATTGTCAATAACGAGAATCACCAGACGCATTGACAATCTTCGTTCCGAAAATCAGGGCTACGGTCCTTTTTGGAACGGAGACCCCCTCCCTGAGCGAGAAGCTTATGTCCGCACCCCGGTTGAATTATCCAGATAGGGAAGGCCTGAAAGCTGAAATGTCCAAAACGCTCACAATCTTTTCTGCACAATTATCCGGAAATCCTATGAAACGAATTCTGGCCATGGCGCTTATGTGCTGTGCTTCTTTTGCGCCTGCCTATGCGGCACCCCTCTACACCGGTATTCAGGTCGATGACACGGCAACGGGGATACTGTTTGGCTATCGGGTCGATAAAACCTATGCGGTTGAGCTCCACTATGCCGAGGCGTATTCCAATATCACCCATGCGGGGATCACCGTGGACACAAAAACTGCCAGTACCGGTATTGCTGGCGTTGCACGGTTTCACATGAAGCTGCGCAATGTTCTGCCCTACGACCTGTTCGTTAAAGTCGGGTATGAGCATGTCGAGATCACCGATGATTATTCGATTCCGTCGACAGTCACCCTGACACTTCCCTACAACGATACCAAGAAAAGTAGCAAGAACCAGCTGATCCTTGGTGGTGGTGCAGAGTACAACTTCAATAAAAATGTGGCAGGTCGTGCCGGGTTAGAACTTAAAGACACAGACCGATCATTCAATGTGGCAGTGATCTACAAATTTTAGGTTGGCGACTAATGGATAACATGAAACGAATTCGCGGATATATCGTATTGCTGTCGGCGGCTGTCGCCGCAATGTTGCCCATGCAGGCTGGTGCTGCATCGTCGGCTGACGCAACTCGACTGTATGTGGGTGGACAGCTCGGAGACTCGGCGGTGGGCGGCATTCTGGGACTACAAATCAACAGTGCCTTCTCACTGGAAGCCCGTTACGACTACATCGATACCGAAAACCAGCCAAACACAACTATCGATGAGTACTGTGTCGGCCTCACCGGACTGGGTATGTATCCGGTTCAGTTCGGAAAGATGGCGCCGTTCTATATTTTTGTGAAAGCAGGCTATGAGCAGACCACGACCGAGACGACAACCCATGACCCTGGTATCCCCGGAGTTTCCAGCCCAACGACCACCGTCACAACCAAGGAAAGAAAGCGTACCGTTGTCGGTGCCGGGGTACAGCATGACTTTAACCGGGATGTCAGTGGTCGCATTGGTGTGAATGCAGTCGGTAGCGATCATACGGTCTTTATTACCGCGATCTATAAATTCTGATCACGGAGAGACGAGTAGGGGTGATGGCCATGCAGACACTGAATATCAGGACGACACTTCTCTCAGGAGTGATGGCGTTACTCGCACTCTCTCTTTCTGCCTGTATCGATGAAGAAACCACTACGACAAAATCAAATGTCGTACACCCCAGCGCGACAGAGGCGTCACGTCTGCTGGCTCAGGCGACCTTTGGTCCTTCCAAAGAGGACATCAATCACGTCATAGAGATCGGTATCCCCGCCTGGTTTAACGAGCAGTTTGCCAAACCCCAGAATCTACATCTGTATTACATGAATGCGGCGCAACGCAGCGTGCCTGTCGATGAGCGGCTGGGTCAGGACGAATTCTTCGAGTCGTTCTGGCGGCAGGTGGTGACCGGTGACGATCAGCTTCGCCAACGCGTCGCCTTTGCCCTGTCGCAGATATTCGTGATCTCCTACCAGAACAGCACTCTGGAATATAACGCCCGTGGTGTCGCTCATTACTACGATGTACTGGCGGCGCACGCCTTCGGTAATTTCCGTGATCTACTTGAGCAGGTAACCTTGCATCCGATGATGGGTCGCTACCTGGATGCTCTGGGCAACCGGAAAACCGATGGCACGCGGGTACCGAACGAGAACTACGCACGTGAGATCATGCAACTGTTCACCATCGGTCTCAGTGAACTCAATCAGGATGGTTCGGAGGTGATTCCTGCCGCCGCCACTTACACCATCGATGACATCAAGGGACTGGCCAAAGTCTTTACCGGGTGGAGCTGGGCCGGAGCGGATAAAAGTGACGGGCGGTTTTATGGTTGGGGAGAGCAGGACCCTAATCGCGACTGGCTGCCGATGCAGATGTACCCGCAATTCCACGAGACACTGGAGAAGACCTTCCTTGGTGTCACCATCCCTGCCTACACCTCTGGTGAAGAGAGTCTGCGAATCGCACTGGATACACTATTCAATCACCCCAACGTGGGGCCATTCATTGCCCGTGAGCTGATTCAGCGTCTGGTGACCAGTAATCCCAGCAATGCCTATATCGGTCGCGTGGCCGCGGCATTTGCCGACAATGGACAAGGCGTTCGTGGCGATATGAAGGCCGTGGTCATCGCCATACTGCTGGACGATGAGGCAAGAACGGTTCCGACATCAGTCAATGCCGGAAAACTACGCGAGCCGGTTATCCGTCTTGCCAACTGGATGCGCGCCTTTCACGCCACTTCCCGTTCCGGAAAATTCCAGATGGGCAGCATGGACGACCCGCTCAGAGGTTTGGCACAAACACCGATGCGTTCGCCTTCGGTGTTTAATTTCTTCCGCCCGGGATATATTCCGCCAAACACGGGTATCGCGACGGCAGGATTGGTTGCACCGGAGATGCAGATCACCGATGTCACCTCGGTTACCGGCTATCTGAATTTTATTCGTGATGCGATCGCCTACGGTGCCGGTCAATCTGACGATATCACTGCCGATTACTCATACGAGCTCTCTCTGGCGAATGATCCGAATCGTCTGGTGGACTACATTGATCTGTTGCTGCTACAGAATCAGATGTCTTCCACACTGCGCACCCAGATACTCACGGCGATTAACTCGAACCCGACCAATTCCAATGCCAATCGCGTCAACATCGCGATCTTCCTGACCATGGCATCACCCGAATATATCGTGCAGAAATAGGCCGAGGCATAGTATGAGCAAATCCATCGACAGGTCACGCCGCGAATTTCTGCGAAAAGCCACTCTTCTTTCAGCGGCCAGTTCGTTCGGCGGTTCGCTGGCATTAAATCTGCTGGGCATGAGCCGGGCAGTTGCTGCACCCATCTACACCAACTACAAGGCGCTGGTCTGTCTCTATCTGGCGGGCGGCAACGATAGCGCCAATATGGTAGTAGCAACCGATACGCCTTCATGGGCCGGATACCAGGCTGCCCGTGGTGGTTCTATCGCCATTCCCCTGGCGAACCTATTACCGATCACGCCTGCCACACCCAAGGTGGATGCCGTCGGTACACGCTCATTTGCACTGCACCCCAACATGGGGCCGCTGCAGACCATGTTTAACAATGGTCGCGCCGCTATCGTCGCCAATGTTGGCACCCTGATTGAGCCGATTGCGGATAAAACCGCCTACCAGCTAAGTACGACGCTAAAGCCGGAAAACCTGTTTTCGCATAGCGACCAGACAGAACAGTGGCAATCCGGCGATCCGGCCAATCCGCTCTCCGGTTGGGGTGGTCGTATGAGCGACATACTCAGCACGAGTAACTCTCAGGCAAATTTCACCAACATCTCACTGGCGGGGAATAGCATCTTTCTGGCAGGCGATACCGTCCGCCAGTATCAGGTTAACTCGAGTGGTAGTGCGGTCACGATCCGTGGACTGACGAATATGTTCGGCGCCAGTTACAACCCGTTGCAGGAGATCATTACCAACAACACCGCCAGCAACGTATTGGAACTGGATCATGCGGCAGTGGTACAGCGTGCGATCGATGCGCAGGCGACACTCAACACGGCATTGGCAGACACACCAGCATCATTGCTGCTCGCCCCCACGCAATACACCACCTACGGTGGCGGACTGGCCAATAATCCACTTGTCACTCAGTTACAGACAGTAGCACGCATCATCGCCTGCCAGAGTGCACTGGGTGTCAAACGACAGGTCTTCTATCTCAGTGTCGGCGGCTTCGATACGCACAACGGACAGTTACCCAGCCACGGTAACCTGATGGCTCAGCTGGCCCATGCGATGGAGTACTTCGATAATGCGCTGGCCACGCTACCGAATGGCGTGGGCGACATGCGCAACAATGTCACCCTGTTTACCGCATCGGACTTCGGCAGAACGCTGGCGAGCAACGGCAGTGGCACCGACCACGGCTGGGGCGGTCACCACATCGTCACCGGCGGCGCGGTAAACGGCGGCGATATCTATGGTCCCTTCCCGCCCACCAGTGTCGGTGCCAGCAACCCGCTTGATATCGGCTCAGGCAGAAACATTCCCACTATCTCTGTCGATCAATATGCTGCAACACTAGCCACATGGTTTGGCCTGGTTGCTGCGGATGGTGATATCACCACCACCTTCCCGAACCTTGGTGCCCTCCCGGCAGACCTGGGCTTTATGCAGGCGCCGTAACACTCATTTGTCGCGTCATTCCGGCGAAGGCTGGAATCAAAAAGCTCACCGCAAAGACGCAGAGCACGCAAAGAAAACCTATAAGACGTAGGATGGGCAAAGCGAAGCGTGCCCATCAAACCCTCCTGTTATACAGACATCCGCCGAAATCCAGCCTTGCCAACACCCCACTATCGCGGTAGAAAGGAAACAGGAATCACCGGGCGAGGGAGTGCTGTCGATCAACTTCCCCAGTCCCGTTAGAAATTCTTTTTAGGCCCCTTTCAGAGACTAAGCTATTGTTTTGTGCGGGGTGTGGTGTGTTATTCACCCTAAATGTCGTTTTGAATTACGACATTTGAGGTATCTACTTATAGTTTACGTCCAGATGAAAATAGTATTTGCCATATTATCGCTATTGATTCTATTCGCGTACTTCGTGTATGACCCACTAATCGAAGCGCCTCGCCTAATAGAGCAAATGCAAAAAGATCTTGGAATTACGTTTAAAGAAGCACCTGAACTATTAGGGATAGAAACATTTGGGTGGGCAGAAGAAGGTGGTGACCGTTCTTTATTTAAAATCGGACAATCAGACTGTGCCACAATAGTGAATCGTTTAGGAGCTCTGGAGAAGCCAGATGCTGGTTCTGACTATATTCGTATGTTCAATGCAGAAGGGTTTGAGCCATTAACAATAAAGAGCAAGTTCTGGTCAAATACGCACGGAGATACAAAGTTATATGTATTGGCACCATCAGCTTGTGTTTTATTCAGAGAGGCATTCTTTGAATAGAACGTATAACAAGAGGGTCAAGGTCGCTCCCGTTGGTCGCTGGTACCTCGCTACTCGCTCGGCTCCTTGCCCGAATCGTTAGGTGAATATTATGAAGTACGTTGTTGGGTTTGTTCTTGGAGCTGTAATGGCCTCAGTAGTTGCGTGGGTTACTTTTAACATGCTCTTAGAAGATGCCTATACGCAACTTACTATACAGTCCTTAAGAACAAATACAGCAATTCGAGATGGCTTAAAGGATGGTTACTATAAAGAAGTAATAATGGTTACTGAAAAGCTAATAAAGTACGATCTGGAGTCACTGAATGAAAATAGTGACCTTTTGTTTTTTCCAGGAACACAGAATGAACTAAATAAGTGGCTAATTAAAAAGCCAGTTTTGCTGGAGGAAATGTCGGGTTTAAGTGTCGACAAATAGTACACCTATGATATTTGGAATTAGTTGAAAACCAAAATCTACTTTGCGTGATCCAAACTAATAGGAAGGTGCCAAATGGACAAACATATTCTGCGTTGGTTTTATGTTCCGGCGTTTCTGGCAAGTGCCTCGATCGCAGTGGCGCAACCGATGCCAGAGGTGGCGCGTAAAGCGGCCTGCATTACCTGCCATAAGGTGGATAAAAAGCTGATCGGCCCCGCCTTTGCCTGGATTGCGTATAAGTATCGCGATGACAAGGAAGCGGGTAAGCAGGCGATCATCAATCAGATCATCCACGGCGGTCAGGGGCAATGGACACGCTATACCGGTGGTGTACTGATGCCGCCCTACGATACGACAACTACCGATGCACAACGTAACGAACTGGCCGATTTCATTATGGGTCTGAAGCCGATTGCGCCGCCAGAACTGTAGTCGATACCAGATTATGAATTCAACGGGTTATCAATCACGCTTATCGTTCTGACTACCTGAAATATTGCCATTCGTCATGAATGCTGCTTAAATGCGTGCAGGGATAGGGGGGAAAGGACGAGACGATAAGGAGGGGGCAACTGTTTGTCCCTTTTTTTGCGCCTCGAATTTACCAAACTCTCAATCAGCCTACGACCACACCCGAACCGTCAGCACGGCTCAGGTGAGTGTTTGTGGCAGGAGTGATTTTAGATGTCCCTTTACCCTGAGCGCCGCCCTTGGCGCTGGCTGCTGGCCGCCGGATTTCTGGTGTGCGCGGTAGCCGCCCAGGCCTCTACAGGAGGCGAATCCACCGAGGCAGCGCCCAAAAGCGTTGCTGTCAAACTCAACTCTGACTCAACTGCCGACCATACCCAATTCAAGGAGCTGCAAGGCCCCTTTGCCACTGGTTCGGAGGTCACCAAGGCGTGTCTCTCCTGCCATACCGAGGCGGGCAAGCAGGTGATGAAGTCGATCCACTGGACCTGGGAGTACACCAATCCCAAGACCGGTCAGCAACTCGGCAAGAAACATCTGGTGAACACCTTCTGCACCAATGCCCGCGGTAACGAGGGGATGTGTGCCCAGTGTCACGCCGGGTATGGCTGGAAGGACGAGAGTTTTGATTTCACTAATCAGGACAATGTTGACTGTCTGGTCTGTCACGACGGTACCGGCGGTTACTATAAAACACCCAACTCCACCGGCAACAAGGCCTGTTCCGTGATGTTCGAAGGGCTCAAACCGATCGACTTCGCCGATGTGGCAAAGCATGTGGGCATGCCTAATCGTCAGGATTGCGGTGTATGCCACTTCTACGGTGGCGGTGGTGACGGGGTAAAGCATGGCGATCTCGATTCATCGCTGTTGCACCCGGACAAAAAACTCGACGTGCACATGAACGAACAGGGGCTCGATTTCACCTGTACTGAATGTCATCGCACCAAGGCGCATGAAATCGCTGGCAGCCACTACGACATGCTGGCGCGCGATACCAAGGGTATCGGTAAACCCGGTGAGAAGCGTCACGCGGCAAGTTGCGAAGTGTGCCACGGCAATTCGCCGCACGAGAGTGATGAACTGTTAGGGATTAAGCTTAACGATCACGTCGCCAAGGTGGCCTGCGAAACCTGCCACATTCCTACTTTTGCCCGTGGCGGTGTCGCCACCAAGGTCGACTGGGACTGGCGTACCGCAGGCAAAACCCGCGACGGTGCCGGTTTCTCGGAAGAGGGCTATGTGCAGGGTAACGGCGAGCATCGCCACACCTATCGCTCGATCAAGGGCAATTTTGAATGGGGCGAAAATATCAAACCCTATTACACCTGGTTCGACGGGGTGATGAACTACACCACTATTGATACGAAGTTCGATCCAGCAAACGCGCCGATCGAAGTGAATGCGATTAACGGTTCAGCTAACGATCCCAACTCGCGCATCTGGCCATTCAAACGGATGCACACCATCCAGCCCTACGACAAGGTGAATAACACGCTGGTGTACACCTACCTGTGGGGTGACGATACCGACGCCTACTGGGGTAACTACGATTTCAGCAAGGCGATCAAACATGCGATGGACCAGTACAAACTGCCCTATAGCGGTGAGTACGGTTTCATCGAAACCTACTCCTACTGGCCAATCAATCACATGGTAGCACCGAAACACGATGCCTTACGTTGTGCTGAGTGCCACAGCGAGGATAGTCGTCTTGCGGGAATTAAAGGCATTTATCTGCCCGGTTACGACAGCCATAACTGGCTCGATACCCTCGGTCTGTTGATGGTGATTGGTTCGGTATTCGGCGTCTCCGGACACGCGTTTATCCGGTTCTGCTGCCGCAAGAAGAAAGGAGGGCACGCCTGATGGTTACCCGGACAGTAATGGTTTACAAACGCTTTGAACGGATCTGGCACTGGACCCAGATGTTGTTGATTATGACGCTGCTGTTCAGTGGTTTTGCGGTGCGTGGCATTCATCAATTGATCGATTTCAAAAGTGCGGTGATGGTGCATACTGTCGCGGCGATCAGTTTGATGGTGCTATGGCTCTTCGCCACTTTCTGGTTGTTTACCACCGGCGACTGGCGTCACTACCTGCCGAAGCTTGAAGGTCTACAGGCAGTAACACGCTATTACGCCTGGGGCATTTTCCGCGGTGAAGAACATCCCTATCGCAAACTGTTCTGGCGCAAGCACAATCCGTTGCAGGCGATTGCCTATATGCTGCTGAAGGTGGTGCTGTTCCCGGCGATCTGGATCACTGGCATTCCCTATCTGCTCTATGGTCTGTGGCATGAAACCACTGGTCGTGCATTGCTGGAGCCGATCGTGTTTGTGCACGTCGGCGCTGCCTACGCGATCCTCTCTTTCGTGATTGTGCACATCTATCTACTGACCACTGGCCATTCGTTTGTCGGTCACGTGAAGCCGATGGTGACCGGTTACGATGAGGTGGATCTGACTCCGGCGGAAGAGGCCTATCTGACCGAGACGCGGGTTGTACCGATGAAGTAAAACGTTATAGAAGCGATGTTGTTCCATGAGGCCCCGCGAGGGGCCTCATGCATTTATGCACCAGCGAAGCGGATCAGTTCCAGTGCAAAGCGGATCACTCCGCTCACCAGCAGCGCCACCGAAACCGAGAGAAAGATCGAATAGAACGCTTCACGGGCACCGATCTTTTTCAGCATCACCGCAAAGGTGGAGACACAGGGAATGTAGAAGGTGAGAAACAGCAGGAAGGTGGTGATCTGGATCCAGTCCATGTAGTGACCGATCTCGAAACTGCCGAGGGCCTGATAGATCATCAGTAACGACAACTCCTTGCGCAGGATACCGAACAGAATCGGCACGCCAAGTACCACCGGCAGACCGAGCCACCAGTGAGTGATCGGGGTGAGTACGGTATTAATCGCCTGATCGGCACCGAAGTGCGACAGCATCGCCAGCAACACACTGCCGCCGATCAGCAGTGGTGTAACGATGGTGATGATGTCGCTGGTACGGCTTGCGGTGCTGCTCAGCAATGCCCGCCACGACGGCAGGGCATAGGGCGGGATCTCCTGCACCTGTCCCGGTGTGGTTTCGGGATAACGGCGGGTGAGTAGCTTACCGACGAGCGCAATAACCAGTGCGGTGGTGAGGAAGATGGCGAGTACGCCGAAACCACCGAGATATTTGCCTGCCAGGGCGAGGATGATCGCCGAGCGGGCCGAGCAGGGAACGAAAGTGATCAACAGCGCGGAGACCACACGCTCACGTCCATGGCTGGCTTCAGCGGCGGCGGAGATCGCCGGGACGTTGCAACCGAAGCCCAGCAGAAAAGGTACCGCAACACCGCCGTGCAGTCCCAGGTGGTGGAAGCCGCGATCCACAACGAAGGCGATGCGTTGCATCACCCCTGCTTCTTCCAGTGCTACCAGTAGCATCACCAGCGGGATCATGTAGGGCACGACGATACCGATCAGTCCGATCAGACCATCGGTAATCGCACGACCGATCACCCCTGTGGTGCTTTGCGGTTGCCAGACGGAGACCCATTCGACCAGACGGGCCGCGGTGAGACTATCGAGCCAGGCGCTGACCTCGAAGACGATAAACAGGATCATCGCAAACACTGCCAGGCTGCCGATCAAACCCCACTGCGGATGCAGGAAAAGTTCATCCAGCCAGTAGCGCAGACTTCTTTCCTTGTACGGTCCGCCGATGCGGGTGACCTCTTCAAAGATACTGGCGGCGCGATAGTGGCGATCCGCATGGATCTCTTCAGCCAACGATCGCGGCATGCGCTCTTCCGCCTGATCGCGCAGGCGCAGCAACTTCGGTAACAGTTCGGGAAAGTGCTGTGCGATCTCATCGAGAAAATATTGATTGCCCTCGGCGATCTGCGACAGCAGGAAGGCCTGCGAAACATCGAAGGCGTCGTTAATCGCCGGGCAGCGCAACTCTTCGCTCAACGGCAGCAGGGCATCGTGAATATGTTTGCTCGGCGGTTGCGGCAGCGGACAGGTCTTGATCCGCATACTCTCCACCGCAGTGCTGAACAGTTTGCTGAGACCGTGACCCATCATGGCGATGGTGGGGACAACCGGAATGCCCAGCACCTTGCTCAGGGTGCGGGTGTTGATGTGCAAACCTTTGTTGCGCGCCGCATCCATCATGTTCAGCGCTAGCACCACCGGACGTCCAAGCTGGCAGAGTTCCAGGGTCAGTTCCAGGTGACGCTCCAGCGCGGTGGCGTCGGCGACCTGAATGATCACATCGGGTGGCGAAAAAGGTGCTGCCGGACCTTCCGCTTCATGGCTCGAAACCGGCGGGCGTTGATCGCCCCAGAGCAGGTATTTGAGTGCGCCGAGATCTTCCCGTTGCAGATGATGCATCGAATGCAGGCTGGGCAGGTCGACCAGGCTCGCCTCGTCGAGACCGATCTGTACGATACATTCACGATAGGACTGGTGAGTTCCGGCCAGTTCGCCGACATGGATGGAGGTACTCGATACCGCCTGGAACAGGGTGCTCTTGCCGCTACTGGGCATACCCACCAGAGCAATGCGAAGCCGACGTTCACCGCGAAACAACGGACCACGTACGGGGACAACGGCGACGGTATTTATCGTTTTCATTATCGCTATTGTTCACCAGCGCGGTGGCGACCACAAGCGAGGTCAAAAATTATCGCGGCGAATTCTGTTTTTAAGTCTGGTTTAACCTTGCGAGCACATTCTCGGCGTGCACGTAACTATTTGTATAAGAAAGTAAAAAGAATATAAAAACGCGGCAAACAATAACAATAATTCATCCACATAACAGGAGGGAACATGCACCACTCACCCATACGCAAACCGCTGGGCACAGCAATCATGCTGGTGCTTGCCGGTGGCGCTAACAGCGCGGTCGCTGGCGATGCCACCGCGGTTGCCATGGACTCAGCGGGTAACAGCGTCGTTGCCTGGCAGGATAACAGCGGAGCAGATGGCGATGCGTCCGGCATCTTCGCCCGTCGCTACGATGTAAATAGTATGCCCACATCCGCAGCGGCATTTCAGGTCAACACCACTGCGGCCGGTGCACAACAGTCGCCGGTTTCGGCAATGGCCGCCAGCGGTGAATCGATTGTGGTTTGGCAGAGTACCGACGAAGGTGGAGACAGCGGGATCTATGCGCAGCGTTATGTTGCCGACGGTACGGCCATTGGCAGTGAGTTTCGTGTCAATTCCATTGCCAGCGGTATACAACAAAACCCGACTGTAGCGATGAATGCTTCTGGTGATTTTGTGGTGGCCTGGGAAGATGCGCTAGCGGGCAATGGTGGCATGGGAATCATGGCGCGTATCTATCAGGCCAATGGCAATGCATTGACTGATGCACTTCTGATCTGTGTCGACGGTAGCCATCCATCGGTGGCCATGGCCGATAACGGCAGCTTTAGTGTTAGCTGGAACACTGCAAACGGTTCAGTGCAGATGCAGCGCTTTGCTGCGGATGGCAGTGCGTTGAATGGTGGCGCCATGGTTGCCGCCGGGACATCGCCGCGTGCGGCGGGTGTCGTCAGTGCCATGGCTCTGGTCGCCGGTGTCGATGTGGGACTCGGTATGAGTGCCGGTGCTTCCGGCAATACCGTTACCTACAACGTCACGGCAACTAATTACGGCGATACCGCCTCGGGCGCCGTAAGTGTGGTCGATACACTGCCCGGCGGTACCAGCCTCATCTCGGCCAGCGGTTCCGGCTGGAGCTGCGGCACACCTTCCGGCGGCACGGTGACCTGTAACCTCGCCAGCCTGGCAGCCGGTGCCAACAGCACGGTGACCATTAAGGTGGATGCTACCGGGGCCAGTTCGACTTCACTGACCAATAGTGCCACGGCAACCACCAGTGGTGACGTTAACACGACCAACAACTCGGCATCGAAGACCGTAACCACCACCGGTTCCAGTGGCGGTGCCGCTGCTGCAGGTGCCTTCGGATGGGTTGGTCTGTTGTTGGGGTTCCTTGGATTGGGGCTGCGTCGCCGCGGACAAGGGTACCTCTAAAAAACCACTCAAGCCGCGATTGCTGTGTTGAAAAGCGACTCAAAATGCTCATTTACTGGCGTGTAAACTCCGCTTTTTCGCCGCTTTTCGCCTTGCACTCATCGTCTTGATTGAATTTTTAGCGGCACCCTCTACGGAGAAGCGGCACTGGTGTGCCGCTTCTTTCTTAGAAATTTATTTCGCGGCCTGCGCCAGCAGACGATCCAGTTCGTTGGCGAAGTTGCGTCGATCGGTTTGACTCAACGGCGGCGGTCCACCGCTCTGGATACCACTGGCGCGCATCGTATCCATGAAATCGCGCATGGTCAGTTTCTGCCGAATGCTATCGGTACTGTACCGCTCGCCGCGCGGGTTGAGCGCATCGCCGCCTTTCTCCAGCACCTCTGCCGCAAGCGGGATATCGGAGGTGACAACGATGTCACCGGGTTGCACCTGTGCGGCGATGTAATTATCGGCGACGTCGAATCCCGACTCGACCCGGCGGCTGGAGATGTAGGGAGAACGAGGGGTGTTAAGCGGCTGATTGGCAACTAGGATCAACGGGATCTGCGTGCGCTCGGCAGCGCGATAGAGGATCTCCTTGATCACCACCGGACAGGCGTCGGCATCGACCCAGATCTGCATCGGTCAGCCGACCAATTTGGTTGGGTCCACTTCGTCGATCTGATTGTCGTCGAGGAACTGTTCGGCGTAGCGATCGTAGATGCGTTCCTGAATAAACAGATTGAACAGATCCGGATCGATGTGATTCTGATCTTTCATCTTGCGCAGGATCTGCAGCGCCTGGGAGAGTTTCATCCCCTCCTTGTAGGGACGGTCCTTGGCGGTAAGTGCCTCGAAGATATCGGCGATGGCCATGATCCGCGCTTGCACCGACATCTGCTCGCGGGTCAGGCCACGCGGATAACCGCTGCCGTCGATCTTTTCGTGGTGACCGCCGGCATACTCCGGCACATGTTTGAGGTGTTTCGGGAACGGCAGCGCCTCAAGCATCTTCACCGTGGCGACGATGTGGTTGTTGATCACATCGCGTTCTTCCGGTGTGAGCGTGCCTTTCTGCACGATCAGGTTATAGGTTTCGTCTTCGGTCAGCAGATCCATCTCGGTACCCTGGAAGTTCCAGCGCCGCTTACTGATACCGATGATGCGTTGACGATCCGCATCCGACATCATCTCACTGCCAGTATTGCTGTGATGGAGGAAGGCCAGATCGCTTTCCAGTTGTGAGATGTTTTCCTGATACTCCTGCTGCAGGGCGGCGTCATCGATAGCTTCGCCTTTCTCCAGTGCTGCCACCTTCTTTTTCAGCATGGCGATCTCTGCATCGCGCTTGAGCGCCTCGAAACGCGCCTCGATAGTGGCAATACGGTCATAGATTGTTTGCAGTTTGGTCGCTTTGTCGATCACATATTCCGGCGTGGTGATCTTGCCGCAGTCGTGTAACCATGCCGCGATCTCCAGTTCGTAACGATCATTCTCATTCATGCGGAAATCTTTGAACGAATCGTTTTCTGAACTGTTGGCGGCCTCTGCCAGCATCATGGTCAACACCGGCACACGTTTGCAGTGACCGCCGGTATAGGGTGACTTTTCGTCGATCGCGGTCGCCACCAGTTGCACCAGGGATTCCAGCAGGGTTTTCAAATCGTCGATCAGGCGGCGGTTGGTCAGGGCAATGGCGGCTTGAGAGGCGAGGGATTCTGCCAGATGTTGCGCTTCGGCATCGAAGGGAATGATCTCGCCGCTTTCCGTATCCTGCGCGTTCAACAGCTGCAGCACGGCGATAATGTCGCCTTCGTGATTTTTCAGTGGTACCGCAAGGAATGAGGTGGAGCGGTAGCCGGTGCTGGCATCGAACTCCTTGGTGCCGGAGAAATCAAAACCGCGCGCGTTATAGGCATCGGGGATGTTGACGGTAACACCGTTGTTCACCGCGTTGGTCACTACCATTTTGAGATTGGGTTTGCCCTTTCTGTCGAACAGCGGGATCGGGGCGAACGGGATCTCGACCCCGGTGGTGCCGCCCATGGAGAAGCCGAGGGAGTCGGTGTGCATGATCTCCATCTTGACGGTGTTGTCCTCGTGTACTGAATAGAGGGTGCCGCCGTCGGCGTTGGTCAATGTCTTTGCGCCAAGCAGGATCATTTCCAGCAGGCTTTGTGTATCCTGCTCTGCCGATAAGGCGATGCCGATCTCCGTCAGCTTTTCGATCCGGTTCAGCAAGTCTTTACTGCCAGACATTCTTATCTCCGATGGTGCTGTGAGTGCTCAACTATGCCACCTGGCTCAAAACCGATGTTCAAACCCGTATCACAAAAAAAGCAGGTGGCTATTGGTTTATGCTGCTGGTGACACTCTATATAATCGGCCAGATGATTTCAGCAATGCCATGACAGTCTAGATGATGAATCCGCGATTCTACATACCCCGATGGGCGGCTTTACTCCTTCTCTTTGCAGGGAATTGCCCTGCCGCGTACGAAGAGGCAGCGCAGGCGCTACAGGCCAAAGATTATGCCGCCGCGCTACAGCAACTGGAGGCGGTGCCCGAGGCGCAGCGGCAAGACCCGCAATGGCAGTTGCTGCAGGCCGCCAGTGAAGCCGGTAGCGGTGACCTGAAGGGTGCGGAGGCGCGCTACCTGGCGCTGATCAGCCAGTCGCCGAAGCTGCCTGAGGCCTACAATAACCTGGCAGCCCTCTATGCTCGCCAGGGCAGGCTGGATGAGGCGATGGAGCTGCTGGAGCAGGCGATGAAGACCAACGAGAGCTACGCCACGGTCTACGCCAACCTGCGCAATATCTACTACGAAATGTCCCGTTCTGCCTATGCTCGGGCGCTGCAGATGGAGCAGCGCAAGGGTGGTCCTGCCCTGCAACCGATCCTGACCGTGGCCGCAGCGCCGCAGCCGGTGGTGGTGCCGGAGCAGGTCGTTAGCGAGGCGCCAGCACAGAAACAAATCGAAGAGACATCGCCGCAGCCGCCTGAGGTGGTGAATGTGGCGCTGGTGGCGGTCGAGGGGGTTGCCCCTCAGCCGTTACCCGTACCGGAAACTGTTGTTGAAGTAGCAGAGGAAGCTGATGTGAATATGACCGCCAAAGCCATCCCTGAGGCCGTGACGGATGTGGCCGTAGAAGCCGGGATGCCGAGCCAGGAAGCTGTTATCGCCATGTTGAACCGTTGGGCTGCCGACTGGGCCGGACAGCAGGTGGAAGGTTATCTGGATGCCTATGCCGAGGCTTTCCAGCCGGGACAGGGGATGGCGCGCGAGCAGTGGGAGGCGCAAAGACGGCAGCGTCTGGCACGGCCAGAATCGATTGAGGTGCAACTGGGTGATTTCGACATACAATTCAGGGACGATGACCGCGCCAGCGTGACCCTGGTGCAGTACTATCGTTCTGAGCGCTATAGCGACACGGTGCGCAAACGTTTCCAGCTGATCCGCATGGGAGAGAGCTGGAAAATTCTCACGGAAAAGACCATCGAGGTACTGTAATTGCAACGGCGGCTGACTATGGTGCGAATCCTCTCCGCAGTGCTATTGGCGCTGCCGCTGGGGATCTATGCGGTGCAGCAGGGCGGTGAAGAGGCGACGCTCTCCCAGCCTGGCGACGCACTGCAGGAGATTGGCAGCCGTCAGCAGCTCTTTGCCCAGGCGATGCAGCGGCTGGAGCAGCGCCTGCAAACCTACCCCGCCGATTACGAGGCGAGCCTGCTGATTGCCCTGCTGCGCTTCAAGTCCGGCGATCTCGATGGTGCCCTCGCCGGGATGCGCGAGCTGACCCGCCGCGAACCCAAATTCCACCTTGCCCACCTCATTGAGGGCGACATGCTGCTGGCCCAGGCGCGGGTGATCAGCGACATCGGCAGTGCGCCGGTGCTGGGCGACACTGCCAGCAATCGTGACGAGATTTCCCACCTGCGCGATGAGGCGGAGGCCCGCCTTAGCGCCTACCTCGATACCCTGCCGCAGGGGCGTCTGCCCCGTGCTCTGCTGTGGCTGGATGAGCGCATTGAGACCGCGCTGGTGGTCGACAAGAGCGGACATCGCCTATATGTCTATCGCCGCGATGCTAACGGCGAGCCGCAACTGCTGCACGACTACTACGTCAGCACCGGCAAGCTCGACGGCAACAAAAGCAGCAGCGGCGATCTGCGCACCCCCGAAGGCGTCTACTTCATCACCAGCCACATCCCCGATGAAAAGCTGCCGGACCTCTACGGCATCGGCGCCTACCCGATGAGCTATCCCAACGAGTGGGACCGCCATCAGGGCAAGACCGGCTACGGCATCTGGCTGCACGGTACTGAAAACGCCTTCTACAGCCGTCCGCCGTTGGACAGTGAAGGCTGCGTGGTGCTGCCCAATCTGGATCTACAGAACGTCGAGCAGTATCTGCGCCCGGGGGTGACCCCCATCGTGGTGACTGATCGGGTGCAGTGGCTGGAGCAGGATGCGTGGGTTGCCCTGCGCAACGAAGTGGCACAGGCCATCGACCAGTGGCGTGACGACTGGCAGGCGGCGGGTGTGGAGCAATACCTGCAACACTACGCCGACGATTTCTGGAGCGGTGGTCAGAATCTGGCGGCCTGGAAGGATCACAAGCGTCGCGTCGCCGCGGGCAAGCAGTGGCAGAAGGTAGATCTTTCACAGCTCTCGTTCTTCGCCTATCCGCAGATGGCCAGTCACGAGCGGGAGATGGTGGTGGCCAATTTTCGCCAGCGCTACGACTCCAACAACTACAACAGCGAGATGGACAAGACCCTCTATCTGGTCAAGGAAGAGGGGAGTTGGAAAGTGCTCTATGAGGGCGGTCGTTAAGCGCGAGTCCCTATTTTGAAACAGCTTCTTGCAGGGCGTCGAGTAACAGCCCGCTCAGCTTTTCCCCAATCACATCAATCGAGTCTTTTACCCCGAGGTCGACCAGCCGGGTGACACCGAAGTCGGTGTGGCCGCAGGGATTGATGCGACTGAAGGGTTGCAGATCCAGATCCACGTTGAGGCTCAGGCCGTGGTAACAGCCGTTGCGCTTTACCCTGAGGCCGAGGGCGGCGATCTTGTCGCCATCGACGTAAACCCCCGGCGCATCGCTGCGCCGTTCGGCTCTGATGCCGTAACCCGCCAGCAGATCGATCACCGCCTGCTCCAGCAAGGTCACCAGTTGTTTCACCCCCAGCTGCCGACGACGCAGGTCCAGTAACGGATAGAGCACCAGTTGTCCCGGGCCGTGGTAGGTCACCTGGCCGCCGCGATCGGTCTGTACCAGTGGGATGTCGCCCAGATCGAGAAGGTGTTCCGACCTGCCGTTCATCCCCTGGGTGAAGACAGGCGGATGCTGCAGCAGCCAGATTTCGTCATCGGTGGAACCGTTGCGTTCGGCGGTGAAGCGGCGCATGGCCTCAAATGCTTCTTGATAGTCGACGGTGCCGAGGTGTTGGAGATGGATCATAGGATAGGTTGCAGGTAACAGGTTGCAGGTAACAGGTTGCAGGTAAAGATTGGTGGTTTTCTGCCACCTGTAACCTGCTACCTGACACCTTCTTTTAAAGGGCCATTAACACCTGTTCGCAGGCAGTTAGTTCACGGTAGATGTTGTCGAGCTGATCACGGCTGGTGGCGGTGACGGTGATGGTGACCGAAAGGTACTTGCCACCCTGGCTGGCACGGCTGGCCACGGCAGCCTCGCCCAGGTCAGGGACGTGTTTGCGTACCAGTTCCACTACCAGTGTTTCGAATGCACCGTCGTCCAGCCCCATCGCCTTGATCGGGAAGCGACAGGGAAATTCCAGCAGGGTCTCTTGCTCGCTCATCGTTTACTGGAACAGCAGGATGGTGTTGTCCTTGATGCTCTGCCACAGTCCGCCTTCGGCGACCTGTTGCAGCGCCACCAGCGGACGCTCGACGATGGCCTCGTCACCGAGGGTGACGCTGACATTACCCAGTTGTTGCCCGACGCTGACCGGGGCGATCAGGGTTCTGCTGATGCTGAGTGAGGCGTTGAGCGATTTGTACTGGCCGCGCGGTACGGTGACGTAGAGATCGCTGGCCAGACCCAGCGGCAGACTTTCGCTCTCGCCCTTGTAGATCCGCATCTCTTTCAGCGGCGCTTTGGCTTCGTAGAGGCGATGGGTTTCGTAGAAACGGAAGCCGTAGTTGAGCAGCTTCTGGCTCTCCTGGGCGCGGGCTTTTTCACTGCTGGTGCCCATCACCACCGAGATCAAACGCATCTCGTCACGCTTGGCCGAGGCAACCAGGCAGAATCCCGCCGATTCGGTGTGACCGGTCTTCAGGCCGTCGACGCTCTCGTCGCGATCCAGCAGCAGGTTGCGGTTGCGCTGGGTGATGTTGTTGTAGGTGTACTGTTTGACCGAGTACCACTTGTAATGCTCCGGATAGTCGCGGATCAGCGCCGAGGCCAGGTGGGCCATATCGATCGGCGTGGTGTAGTGGTCTTCGTGGGGCAGGCCGGTGGCGTTGACGAAGTGAGTGCCCTTGAGGCCGAGGTTTTCCGCATGGGCATTCATCAGTGGCACGAAGTTCTCTTCGCTACCGGCGACGAACTCGGCCAGCGCCACGCTGGCGTCGTTGCCCGACTGGATGATCATCCCCTGCAGCAGCTCGCGCACACTGACCTCTTTGCCAACCTCGATGAACATCCGTGAGCCAGGCATACGCCAGGCCTTTTCGCTAATCTTCACCATGTCGTCGAGCGTGATGCGACCGTTCTCGATCTCGTGGAATACCACGTAGGCGGTCATCAGTTTGGTCAGGCTGGCCGGTTCGAGACGCTGCTGCTCGTTACTGGAGGCGAGAACCTGTCCGCTGTGGTAATCCATCAGCACAAAACCGCTGGCGGCAAGGCGCGGCGGTGACGGGATCAGGGAGGGTGCAGCCGTCACCATGCTGGTGACGAGTAACAGGAACAGGGCTGTGAGTTGGCTGAATAGGCGCATGAGGCTGATGTTGTCGGTTGCTAAAAGGAGGAAAAACAGCGGTATTTTAACGGTTTAGGCGTGGGAAATGTAGTCCGCCGGTCAGTCGATGGTAATGGTCGGTACGCCGATGCCCAGGCTGCTGATCTGCGAGGCGAGGCGGTCCGCCTCTTCCACGGTTTTTATCGGGCCGATACGCACCCGATAGATGTTCTGCCGATCCACCTTGGTCTGCTGAATAGCCGCTGCGTTGACGTTGTTCAACAGCAGCTGTGCACGTAGTGACTCGGCGTTAGTACGTTCGATAAAGGAACCCATCTGCAGGTAGAGCAGCGGTTTGCTGACGGCCACATGGGTTACCGGTGCCCGATCCGAGGCGACGCGGGTGGCCGGTGACGGCGCTGGTTGTCCGCCCGGTTCGACGGTGCGGATCTCCACCAGACCGGTGCCGTTGCCGGTGATCCCCAGTTTCTTCGCCGCGGTATAGGAGAGGTCGATGATGCGGTTCTCGTGGAACGGGCCGCGGTCGTTGACCCTTACCGTAACCTGTCTGCCGTTTTTCAGGTTGGTCACCTGTACATAACAGGGGATCGGCAGGGTTTTGTGCGCCGCGGTCATGGCGTACATATCGTAGATCTCGCCGTTGGAGGTCTTCTTGCCGTGGAACTTGTTGCCGTACCAGGAGGCGATGCCGCGCTCGACGAAGCCCTTGCTGCTGGCCATCACCTGGTAACGCTTGCCCAGCACGACATAGCTGCTGGGATTGCCGGCACGGGTGCGTTGTTCGTGTTTGGGTACCGCATCGGGGATATGCGAGACGTCGACCGGCTGGCTGGGGCCGCTGTCACGGCCGAAGCTGCAGGCAGCGAGGGTGCACGCCAGCGCGGTGGAGAGGATGAGATATCGCGCTAGTGTGGTCTTAGCTGTTGGCATCACTAATCGGCACTGCCCCCGTGGTGCGTTTTGCCGCGGCGCGGGTGGTGCGGATCGCCTCGCCCAGTTGATACACCGCCATGGCGTATAGAGGACTGTGATTATACCTGGTGATGACGTAGAAATTGCGCCGCGTTACCCAGTATTGCTGCTGGCCCGGGCTGCTTTCCAGTGCGACCAACGCCACTTCGCTGTCGGCCTTGTAGTCAGTGTGTGCCTTGACCCCGAGGGACTGCAGCTTTTTGAACGGCAGTGAAGGTTCGTAGCCCTTGTCGAGGAGCGCCTGCGGTGGGGTGCCGTTGAGTTCGGCGCGGCTGGCGATCGGTTCGCCCTTTTTCCAGTGGTGGCGGGCGAAGTAGTTGGCCACGCTGCCGATCACGTCGCCGGTGTTGTCCCAGAGGTCGCGACGGCCATCCTTGTCGAAGTCGATGGCGTAGCTGAGGAAGCTGCTGGGCATGAACTGCGGCATCCCCATCGCCCCGGCATAGGAGCCGGTGAACTGCAGCGGATCGCTTTTCTCTTCGCGGGTCATTAGCAGGAAGTTTTCCAGCTCCTGGCGGAAAAAGGTGGACCGTGGCGGATAGTCGAAGGCCAGGGTGCCGAGGGCGTCGATGACCCGGTACTTGCCGCTATGACGACCGTAGCGGGTCTCTACGCCGATGATGGCGACGATGATCTGCGCAGGCACACCGTATTTCTTTTCCGCCTTTTTCAGTTGCGCCTCATGGCTGTTCCAGAATTTCACCCCTTCGCGAATCCGATCGGGGGTGACGAAGATCGGCCGGTACTGATACCAGGGCTTGCTCTCCGCCGGACGGCTGATCGCCTCGATAATACTGGGCTGGTGCTCGACACGGGCGAACAGTTTTTCCAGTTCCTTCGCGTCGAACTTGTGTTTTTTGGCCATCTCCTGGATGAACTTGCGACTCTCCGGGAAGCGACTGGTGAAGTCACCGGCCAGTGCGGAAGTGTGAACGACGAGTAGGAGCAGGGGCAGGAGGAAAAAACGTTTCACAGCGATCAATTCTTCAAAAGTTTTCTATGTGTGTGGATAGACATGAGGATACCGAAAGAGGCCATCAAGGTCACCATGGAACTGCCGCCGAAACTAACCAGCGGCAGGGGGACGCCAACCACCGGCAACAGGCCGCTGACCATGCCGATGTTGACGAAGACATAGACCATAAAGGTCATGGTCAGGCCGCCGGCGAGCAGGCGCGAGTAGGTATCCTGCGCCTGGCTGGCGATAAACAGGCAGCGCAGCACGATGAACAGGTAGATGGCGAGTAATAGTAGCGCGCCCATCAGACCGAACTCCTCGCTGAAGACGGCGAAGATGAAGTCGGTGTGGCGTTCCGGCAGGAACTCCAGATGCGACTGAGTGCCGTTGAGCCAGCCCTTGCCGTAGATGCCGCCGGAGCCGATGGCGATCTTCGACTGAATGATGTGGTAACCGGCGCCGAGCGGATCGCTCTCCGGGTTGAGGAAGGTGAGTACGCGGCGGCGCTGGTAGTCGTGCATGCCGAACTGCCACAGCACCCAGGCCAGCGGGATGGCGAGCAGGGAAGAGATACTCATAAAGCGCCAGCTCAGTCCGGCAAAGAGCAGGACGAAGAAACCGGCACTGGCGATCAGCAGCGCGGTGCCAAGGTCAGGCTGCTTGGCGATCAGCAGCGCCGGTACCATGAAGATCGTCAGCGCTGTCAGTATCTTGGGGAAGCGGGGCGGCAGGCTCTTTTCGGCGAAGTACCAGGCCACCATCATCGGTACCGCCAGCTTCATCAACTCCGAGGGCTGGAAGCGGATGCCGCCGAAACCGAGCCAGCGTTGCGCGCCCTTACCGACCTCGCCGAGGAGCAACACCGCCAGCAGCATGATCAGGCCGAGGCCGAAGATCCAGTGGGTCCAGCGTAGCAGCGTATCGGGCGAGACCTGGGCCAGCAGCAACATGGTGCCGAAGGAGATCACCAGGCGGGTCAGCTGGCGCCACATCTGGGTTTCGTTCTGGCCGGTGGCGCTGAACAGGATCACCAGGCCGACACCCGCCAGCAGCACCAGCGCCGCCAGCAGCGGCGGATCCAGGTGCAGGCGGCGGAAGATGTTGTGGCTTGCCGAGGCGTCACTGAGCAACATGGCTGTTCTCTCCCGCTTTGCGGATGTCGTTCATATAGCGTCCGATGACCTGGCGCGCGATAGGTGCCGCCACCGCGCCGCCGCTGCCGCCGTTTTCCACGATCAGCGCCACGGCGATCTTCGGCTTATCGGCGGGGGCGAAGGCGATGAACAGGGCGTGGTCACGCAGGTGCTTCTCGATGTCCTCGGCCACGTACTCCTCATCCTGCTTGATACCGAAGACCTGGGCGGTACCGGTCTTGCCGGCGATTTCGTAGTCGATGCCGTGGCTGATACGCCGCGCAGTACCGGTGGGACTGTGGACCACTTTGGTCATGGCCTGATCGATACGCCACCAGTTGCCCTCTTCGTTGATCGGCACCTCGTTGAATAAAGTCGGCGGCATCTGATTGAGGGTCTGGCTGGTGGGATTTTCGATCGCCCGTACCACGGTCGGTTTCATCAACTTGCCGCGTGAGGCGAGGGTCGCGGTGGCGTTGGCCAGTTGCAGCGGGGTGGCGAGAAAGAAGCCCTGACCGATACCGGTGATCAGGGTTTCGCCGGGGAACCACGGCTCGCGCCTTGCCCGTCGTTTCCACTCTCGTGACGGCAGCAGACCTTCGGCATCACCGCCGATGTCGATGCTGGTTTTGGTGCCGAAGCCGAAGTTGGCCAGGTAGCTGGAGATGTTGTCGATGCCCAGGTTCAGCGCCAGGTCGTAGAAGTAGACGTCGCACGATTCGACGATGGCGCGGGTCAGGCCGATCACCCCGTGGCCCTCCTTCTTCCAGTCGCGGTAGTGGCGCTCGTCGTTCTTCAGCAGGTAGTAGCCGTTGCAGTTGACCGTGTCGAGGGTGGTGATGGTGCCCAGTTCCAGACCGGCCAGCCCGACGAAGGGCTTGGTGGTGGAACCCGGCGGATATTGGCCGCGCAGGGCGCGGTTGAACAGCGGCTGGTCGCGGGAGGTGCTGAGTAACTGGTAGGCGGCGAGCGGGATACCGTTAACGAACAGGTTGGGGTCGTAGCTAGGGACGCTGACCAGACTGAGTACCGCGCCGGTGCCCGGTTCGATCGCCACCAGGGCGCCGCGCTCCTCACCGAAAGCCTTTTCTGCCGCCCGTTGCAGTTCGATGTCGAGGTTGAGGTAGAGATTTTGCCCCGGCATCGGCGGGGTGTACTCCAGTACCCGTAGCACCCGGCCCCGGGCATTAGTCTCCACCTGCTGGAAGCCGACATTGCCGTGCAGCAATGCCTCGTAACTCTTCTCTACGCCGAGCTTGCCGATGTAAGTGGTCGCGGCGTAGTTGGTGGGGTCGAGCTTGCGCAACTCCTGTTCATTGATCCGGCCGACGTAACCCACCGAATGGGCGGTGAGGTTGCCCAGTGGGTAGTGGCGGGTGAGGGTGGAGTTGATCTCGACACCGGGCAGGCGATGGTTGTTGACCGCGATCAGCGCCACCTCTTCGTCGCTGAGGCGGAAGCGCAACGGCACGGCCTCGAAGCGGCGGCTGCGTTTCAGTTCTTCGCGAAAGCGTTCCAGGTCGTCGTCGCTGACCTCGATCAGTTCGGCGACATGCTTCAGCGTCTCCTCCATATCCTCCACCCGCTCCTGCACGATCTCGAGGCTGAAGGTGGGCAGGTTCTGCGCCAGCAACACCCCGTTGCGATCGTAGATCAGGCCGCGGGTCGGGGCGATTGGTTGCAGCGAGACGCGGTTGTTGGTGGAGAGGGTGGTGAAATGCTCGTGGCGGATGACCTGGAGATAGAACATGCGTGCGACGAGCACGATGACCAGGGCCACGGTAAACACGGCGCCAAGGATGGCGCGGTTGAGAAACAACTGGCGTTCCCGGTAGGGATCCTTGATCAGGGTATGTGCCGCTCTCACCCTAGCCTACCCGGAAATTGCGGCGGACATCCCTCAGGATCAGGAACAGCCACGGCCACAGCAACATACTGATAAAGGCGGGCAGCCAGTGTTGCAGCCCTCGCGGAGCCTCGCCGAGAAAGCCGTTAATCCAGATCACCAGCATCTGCTGCAACAGCAACAGCATCAGTACCAGCAGCGCCTGCTGAGCCAGCGGGTAGACTCGCATCCGCTGGTGCAGGTGCAGGGTAATGTAGGCGACCAGCGCCAGGGCCATGGCGTACTGGCCCAGCACCGCGCCATGAACCACGTCGAGCAGTAGACCGGCGATCCAGGCAAAGCCGATACCGACCCGTTCCGGCAGCGCCATGCACCAGTAGATCAGCACCATGGTGACCCACTCCGGACGCAGGTATTCGCCCCAGCCGGGCAGGGGCACCATGGTCAGCATCAGGGCGACGAGGAAGGTGAGGATGATGATCCAGCCGCCACCGTGTACGGGTATTCTCATTCCGTCACCTCCCCGGTCTTCTCCGGCCAGACCAGCAACACCTCGCGGGCGCGGCCCAGATGAGCCAGCGGAGTGGCGGTGATGCTGGCGTAGGGTTGGCTGGGGTCGCGGGTGATGCTGGCGACGGTGGCTACCGGATAGCCCGGCGGGAAGCGCAGGCCCAGGCCGGAGGTGACCAGCAGGTCGCCCTCGCGGATATCGGCGTTGTTGGGCAGGTGAGGAATGTCGAGGCGATCGATTTCACCGGTACCCAGGGCGATGGAGCGCAGGCCGTTGCGGTTTACCTGCACCGGGATCGCGTGGTTGGGATCGGTGATCAGGATGGCGCTGCTGCTGAAGGGGGAGACATGGATTACCTGGCCCATGACACCGTGGGCATCGAGTAGCGGGTGGCCCTCGAAGACACCGTCGTTACTGCCCTTGTTGATCAGGATCTGCTGGCGGAACGGATCGAAGTCAACTGACAACAGTTCCGCGATCAGTACCCTTTCCCAGCGCCGATCCGAGGATTGCAGCAGGGCGCGCAGGCGTTCGTTTTCGGTCTCCAGCGACTCCATCCGTTGCAGGCGGAATTCCAGCTCCAGCTGTTTGGCGCGCAGTTCGCCGTTCTGCTTGAGCAGGGTTTCATGGCTGGTGAAGGTTTCGTCGGCCCAGTCGGTGAAGGAGAAGGGCATATTGACCAGATACTGGATCGGATAGAGCACCACCGAAATGCCGGAGCGTATCCCCTCCAGCGCATGCTGGCGGTGATCCAGGGTCATCAGGGCGATGGAGGCGAGCACCAGTGCGGTGATACGTACGGCATTCGACGGACCACGAGCAAACAGCAGTTTGATGGCGCACCCCTCCTTCGACAGGGAAATTTTTATAGTCTGGGCGCCGTGAATGGGCGCCCGGTGCCGCGGTTATTCCAGCGCGAAAATATCGCCGCCGTGTTCGTCCATCAACTCCAGGGCACGGCCGCCGCCACGGGCGACGCAGGTCAGCGGGTCTTCGGCGATGATCACCGGCAGGCCGGTCTCTTCCACCAGCAGGCGATCCAGATCGTGCAGCAGCGCGCCGCCACCGGTGAGGACCATGCCGCGCTCGGCGATATCGGCACCCAGTTCCGGTGGGGTCTGTTCCAGTGCGGTTTTGACTGCGCTGACGATACCGGCCAGCGGTTCCTGCAGCGCTTCGAGAATTTCGTTGGAGTTGAGGGTGAAGCTGCGCGGAATACCTTCCGCCAGGTTACGGCCACGCACCTCGGTCTCACGCACCTCGGTGGTGGGATAGGCGGTGCCGATCTCCTGCTTGATGCGCTCGGCGGTCGATTCGCCGATCAGGGTGCCGTAGTTGCGGCGCACATAGCTGATGATCGCTTCGTCGAAACGGTCGCCACCGATACGCACGGAGTTGGAGTAGACGATACCGTTGAGGGAGAGCACAGCGATCTCGGTGGTGCCGCCACCGATATCCAGTACCATGGAACCGCTGGCCTCGGAGATAGGCATACCGGCACCGATGGCGGCGGCCATCGGTTCTTCAATCAGGTAGACCTCGCGGGCGCCAGCGCCGGCGGCGGATTCCTTGATCGCCCGGCGCTCGACCTGGGTGGCGCCACAGGGAACGCAGATCAGGACGCGGGGACTGGGCTTGAAGGCCTTGAACTTGTCTTCATGTACCTTGCGGATGAAGTGCTGCAGCATTTTCTCGGTGACTGTGAAGTCTGCGATCACGCCATCCTTCATCGGGCGGATGGCGATAATGTTACCGGGAGTACGTCCCAGCATCGCCTTGGCCTCGACGCCGACGGCGGCAATCCGTTTAGGGCTATTGGGACCGGCTTCCTGGCGAATGGCAACCACAGAAGGTTCGTTGAGGACTATGCCTTCGCCGCGAACGTAAACCAGAGTGTTGGCTGTACCGAGATCGATAGAGATGTCGTACGAGAACATCCCCTTGAAACGCCCCAAAATTCCCATAATTTCCGCCGTAAAGTCTGTTGTCAGGTGCGTTGCACCAGGAAAGAACGCACTAATTTAGCAATCTGCCGGGTCTTTGGGCAAGGAGATATATGTGATAAGTTTCCTCTTTTCGCCCAATACCTCTATTCCGGAGCATCCCGAATGGCACTCGACAAAAGCGATGTGGAGAACATTGCGCACCTGGCGCGTCTCGCGATCAGCGAGGCGGACGTTCCCCTCTATGCCGAAAACCTCTCCAATATACTCTCCCTGGTGGAGCAGATGAACGCGGTGGATACCAGCGGTGTGAGCCCGATGGCGCACCCTTTGAAGATGGTTCAGCGCCTGCGTGAGGACGTAGTGAGTGAAGCGAACCAGCGCGAACATCTTCAGGCCCACGCCCCGGCGGTAGAGAACGGCCTGTTCCTGGTACCCAAAGTCATCGAATAACGCGACCCCGAATTCAGGTAAACACCATGCACAACAAAACCATTGCCGAACTGGCTGCCGGGTTGAAGAGCGGCGCTTTCTCCAGTGAGGAACTGACCCGCGCGTTTCTTGCGCGTATCGCCAGTCATAACGGTGAGCTCAACAGCTTTATCACCGTTACCGATGAGATCGCCCTGAAGCAGGCGAAGGCCGCCGACCAGCGTATCGCCGCCGGTAACGCGACAGCGCTGACCGGTGTGCCGCTCGCACACAAGGATATCTTCTGCACCGACGGCGTTCGCACCTCCTGCGCCTCGAAGATGCTCGACCCGTTCATCGCCCCCTACGACGCCAGTGTGATCAGCCGCTTCCAGGATGCCGGTGCGGTGATGCTGGGCAAGACCAACATGGACGAGTTCGCCATGGGCTCCTCCAACGAAACCAGTTTCTATGGCCCGGTGAAAAATCCGTGGGACACCACTGCGGTACCCGGCGGTTCCTCCGGCGGTTCCGCGGCAGCGGTGGCGGCACGCCTGGCGCCCGGTGCGACCGGCACCGACACCGGCGGTTCCATCCGTCAGCCTGCGGCACTTTGCGGTATCACCGGATTGAAACCGACCTACGGTCGTGTCTCCCGCTACGGCATGATTGCCTTCGCCTCGTCGCTGGATCAGGCGGGACCGATGGCGCGTACCGCCGAGGATTGCGCGTTGATGCTTGGCGCTATGGCCGGTTTCGATGAGCGCGATTCCACCAGTGTCGATCGCGAGGTGCCGGATTACAGCGCAGGACTGAATAACGATCTAAAAGGTTTGAAGATTGGTCTGCCGAAGGAGTATTTCGGTGAGGGTCTTGATGCGGACGTAGCCACGGCGATCGAGGCGGCCATCGACGAGTACAAAAAACTCGGTGCCGAGGTAGTGGAGATATCTCTGCCCAAC
>JBNKDG010000009.1:0-166539 GCA_050288165.1 Thiohalomonadaceae bacterium
CTGCTGGACCAGGGCGAAGCGGGCGACAACGTCGGTATCCTGCTGCGCGGCACCAAGCGCGACGAAATCGAGCGTGGCCAGGTTCTGTGTAAGCCGGGCTCCATCAAGCCGCACACCAAGTTTGAAGCGGAAGTGTATGTACTGAGCAAGGACGAAGGTGGTCGTCACACCCCGTTCTTCAACGGCTACCGTCCGCAGTTCTACTTCCGTACCACCGACGTTACCGGTGCCTGTGACCTGCCGGAAGGCATCGAAATGGTCATGCCGGGCGACAACGTGAAGATGACCGTCTCCCTTATCGCGCCGATCGCGATGGAAGAAGGTCTGCGCTTCGCGATTCGCGAAGGTGGCCGCACCGTCGGTGCCGGTGTTGTTGCCAAAATCATTGAGTAATTAAACATGGCTAATCAAAAGATCCGTATTCGCCTCAAGGCCTTTGATCATCGTCTGATCGATCAATCCGCCCGTGAGATCGTTGAAACTGCAAAGCGCACCGGTGCCCAGGTTAAGGGCCCGATCCCGCTGCCGACCAAGATGGAGCGTTTTACCGTCCTGATCTCTCCGCACGTCAACAAGGACGCGCGCGACCAGTACGAGTTGCGCACCCACAAGCGGCTGATGGATATCGTCGACCCGACTGACAAGACGGTCGATGCGCTGATGAAACTGGACCTGGCCGCAGGGGTCGACGTCCAGATTAAATTGCAGTAGAATACCGGCCCTTTTATACGGTTGCCGCCCCGGCCATGGTCGGGGCGGTCAAGTTTCAGCACCGGTCAATCGAAATCGGTGCGGTGTTATTTGAGGTTATAACAATGGCAATTGGTGTTATTGGTCGCAAATGCGGCATGACACGCGTCTTCACTGAAGACGGCGTATCCGTGCCCGTGACCGTCGTCGAAGTCGAGCCGAACCGCGTTTCCCAGGTGAAAACCGTGGAAAGCGACGGCTATAACGCACTCCAGGTTACCGTCGGCAGCCGTCGTGCTACTCGCGTTACCAAGCCTATGGCGGGTCATTTCGCCAAGGCCGGTGTCGAAGCGGGTCGCGCCCTGTGCGAGTTCCGTCTGGGTGCAGGCGAAGGCGAAGGTATCGAAGCCGGTTCCGAGATCAAGGTCGACATCTTCGAAGTCGGTCAAAAGGTTGACGTTTCCGGCACCTCCATCGGTAAGGGTTTCGCTGGTGTTATCAAGCGTCACCACTTCCGTACTCAGGATGCCACTCACGGTAACTCCCTGTCCCATCGTGCTCCCGGTTCTATCGGTCAGAACCAGACCCCGGGTCGCGTCTACAAGGGCAAGAAGATGGCCGGACACATGGGTAACAAGAAGCGCACCGCGCAGAACCTGGAAGTTATCCGGGTTGATGCCGAGCGCAACCTGCTCCTGATCAGGGGCGCGGTACCCGGTTCCAAGGGCAACGACGTCGTCGTTACTCCCTCCGTCAAGGCCAAGAAATAAGGGGAGATGACCATGGAACTGAAACTGACAACTGCAACTGGCCGTGCTTCCAAGAACAGCGTCGAGCTGTCCGAGAACAATTTCGGTCGTGAATTCAATGAAGCCCTGGTACACCAGGTGGTTACCGCCTACATGGCGGCCGCCCGTTCCGGTACCAAGGCGCAGAAAACCCGTGCTCAGGTGAGCGGCGGCGGCCTCAAGCCGTTCCGTCAGAAGGGCACCGGTCGTGCCCGCGCCGGTAGCATCCGTAGCCCGCTGTGGCGCGGGGGCGGCAAGTCTTTCGCCGCGACCAACCGTGACTACTCACAGAAGGTCAACCGCAAGATGTACCGCGGCGCCATGCAGGCCATCCTCTCCGAACTGGTTCGCCAGGAGCGTCTGATGGTGGTTGAGGAGTTCGCCGTTGAAGCACCCAAGACCAAGCAGCTCAACGCGAAGCTGAAGGAAATGGGCCTGAGCAACGTGCTGATCGTCTCCCACGAGGTGAACGACAACCTGTTCCTCTCAGCGCGCAACCTGCCCCACGTCGATGTGGTCGAGGCAAAGCGTGTCAATCCGGTCAGCCTGATCGGGTTTGAGAAGGTCATTATGACCGTTCCGGCGGTCAAGCAACTGGAGGAGATGCTGGGATGAATCAAGAGCGCCTGATGAAGGTTCTGCTGGCTCCGCACATCTCTGAAAAGAGCTCCGTTGCTGCCGACCAGAACAACCAGATCGTATTCAAGGTTGCTACCGATGCGACTAAACCGGAGATCAAACACGCCGTTGAGCTGCTGTTTGGTGTCAAGGTTGACCGCGTCCAGGTGAGCAACGTCAAGGGCAAAACCAAGCGCTTCGGAGCCATGATGGGCCGCCGCAGCGATTGGAAAAAAGCTTACGTCACACTGCAGGAAGGTCAGGAGATCGACTTCCTCGGTGCTGCTGAATAAATGGAAGGAAGCGTCCGATGCCAGTAGCAAAACTTAAACCGACGTCTCCAGGCCGCCGCTTTGTTGTCAAGGTGGTGAACCCAGAGCTGCACAAGGGTGCGCCTTACGCGCCGTTGCTCGAGAAGAAGAGCAAGAACGGTGGCCGTAACAACATGGGCCGTATCACTACCCGTCACCAGGGTGGTGGTCACCGTCAGCACTACCGTGTGATTGATTTCAAGCGCAACAAGGACGGTATCCCGGGTGTGGTTGAACGCCTGGAATACGATCCGAACCGTAGCGCCAACATCGCCCTGATCAAATACATCGATGGCGAGCGCCGTTACATCATCGCGCCCAAGGGTGTTTCCGCCGGTACCGAGATCCTCTCCGGTTCAGAGGCCCCGATCAAACCGGGTAACTGCCTCAAGCTGCGCAACATCCCGGTGGGTAGCACCGTTCATTGCATCGAGCTGAAGCCGGGCAAAGGTGCGCAACTGGCACGCAGTGCCGGTGCCTCCGTCCAGCTGGTTGCCCGCGAAGGCAAGCACGCTACCATCCGCCTGCGTTCCGGCGAGATGCGTAAAGTGCTGGCCGATTGCAAAGCGACCATCGGTGAGGTGGGTAACAGCGAGCACAGCCTGCGTAAACTGGGTAAAGCCGGTGCCAAACGCTGGCGCGGTGTCCGCCCGACCGTTCGCGGTGTGGCGATGAACCCGGTTGACCACCCGCACGGCGGTGGTGAAGGCCGGACTTCCGGTGGCCGTCATCCGGTTACCCCGTGGGGTGTCCCGACCAAGGGATACAAAACCCGTAGCAATAAGCGCACCGACGGTATGATTGTCCGTCGTCGCAAGCAGAAGTAAGTGAGGGCGAGATAGATGCCACGCTCAATTAAAAAAGGTCCATTTATCGACCATCATCTGTCGGCCAAGGTTGATGCAGCGGTTGCTGCCAATGACCGCCGTCCGATTAAGACCTGGTCGCGTCGTTCCATGATTATGCCGGAGATGGTTGGTCTGACCATTGCCGTGCACAACGGTCGTCAACATGTCCCTGTACTGATCAATGAAAACATGGTCGGTCACAAGCTGGGTGAGTTCGCTCCCACCCGCACCTTCAAGGGTCACGTTGCAGACAAGAAGTCACGGTAAGGAGTTAGTGTGATGGAAACCAAGGCAAAATTGTCATACGCACGCATCTCTCCGCAGAAGTGCCGTTTGGTCGCTGACCAGATCCGTGGCCTGCCGGTGGACAAGGCGCTGGAACTCCTCGCCTTCAGCCCGAAAAAGGGTGCCGCTATCGTGAAGAAGGTGCTGGAGTCAGCTATCGCTAACGCCGAGCACAACGATGGCGCCGACATCGACGAGCTGAAAGTTGCGCGGATCTTCGTGGATCAGGGCCCGACCCTGAAGCGCATGCACGCCCGAGCCAAAGGCCGTGGCAACCGCATTCTCAAGCGTACCAGTCACATCACTGTGACTGTCGCGGAAAAGTGATAGAGAGGCCGTAATGGGACAGAAAGTTCATCCAACGGGTATCCGCCTGGGCATTACCAAAGACTGGACTTCCAAGTGGTATGCCTCTTCCAAGGATTTCGGTGAGTTCCTGCACACCGACCTGAAGGTGCGTGAATACCTGCAGAAGCGTCTTGCCGGTGCATCGATCAGCCGTATCCAGATCGAGCGTCCTGCACGCAATGCGCGTATCACCATCAGCACCGCCCGCCCCGGCCTGGTTATCGGCAAAAAGGGTGAGGATATCGAGCGTCTGCGCAACGATGTCTCCGCGATGATGGGTATTCCGGTACACATCAACATCGAGGAAGTGCGCAAGCCTGAGCTGGACGCCACTCTGGTTGCTCAGGGCATTGCCCAGCAGCTGGAAAAGCGCATCATGTTCCGCCGCGCGATGAAGCGTGCCGTGACCAACTCCATGCGTCTCGGTGCCCAGGGCGTCAAGATCAACATCGCCGGTCGTCTGAACGGTGCAGAGATCGCCCGCAGCGAGTGGTACCGCGAAGGTCGTGTGCCGCTGCACACCCTGCGCGCAGACATCGACTACGGTTTCGCTGAAGCCCTGACCACCTACGGCATCATTGGCGTAAAGGTCTGGATCTTCAAAGGCGAGGTATTTGACCGCGGTGAAACCGCGGCCGCAGCCGACGCTGAAAAGCCGGCGGCGAAGTAACGGAGTAAGTAGCAATGCTTCAGCCAAAACGTACAAAATTCCGCAAGCAGATGAAGGGCCGCAACCGCGGTCTGGCTCAGTCGGGTAACAAGGTCAGCTTCGGCGAATTCGGCCTCAAGGCCGTTGAGCGTGGTCGCCTGACCGCACGTCAGATCGAGGCGGCACGTCGTGCCATGACCCGTCACGTTAAACGTGGTGGCAAGATCTGGATCCGAGTGTTCCCGGACAAGCCGATTACCGAGAAGCCGCTGGAAGTTCGTCAGGGTAAAGGTAAGGGTAACGTTGAATATTGGGTGGCCCAGATCCAGCCGGGCCGCATGTTGTATGAGATGCAGGGTGTCACCGAAGAGATCGCGCGTGAAGCGTTCAAACTCGCTGCTGCCAAACTGCCGCTCAAAACCACCTTCGTAACGCGCACGGTGCTGTGATGAAAGCTAGTGAATTGAGAGACAAGAGCGTCGAGGAGCTGGGCAAGGAGCTTAATGGGCTCCTGCGTGAGCAGTTCAATCTTCGCATGCAGAAGGGGACTGGGCAGCTGTCCAAAACCCATCGTGTTGGTGAGGTCCGCCGCGAGATCGCTCGCGTCAAGACCGTTCTGAATGAGAAGGCTAAGGCATGAGCGAACAGGCAAATAACACACGCACCGTTACCGGACGCGTCGTGAGCGACAAGATGGATAAAACCATCACTGTTATGGTTGAGCGCCGGGTAGCACACCCGATCTACGGCAAATACGTCAAGCGTTCCACCAAGCTGCACGCACACGACGAAAACAACGAATGCAAGATGGGCGACACTGTCTCTATCGAGGAGTGCCGTCCGCTTTCAAAATCCAAATCCTGGCGTCTGGTCAAGGTTCTGGAAAGGGCCAGCTGAGAAGCTGTAGAACCAACATAGCTGTACCCAGCGGAGAGCCCAAGGTGCCGAATTGGCTTGGGCTTTTCTACATTTAGTGGTATTATCTCGCGCCCTCAGAATGGGCTGTGTGCAGCAAGATTGATAGTTTGGAGAATGTTCCATGATTCAGATGCAGACAAAACTGGATGTTGCCGACAATAGCGGTGCCCGTGTTGTCCAGTGCATCAAGGTGCTTGGCGGCTCACATCGCCGTTATGCAGGTATTGGTGACGTTATTAAGGTCAGCGTTAAGGAAGCGATTCCGCGCGGCAAAGTAAAGAAAGGCGATGTTTACAACGCCGTTGTCGTACGTACCCGTAAGGGCGTACGCCGTAACGACGGTTCGCTGATTCGCTTTGACGGCAACGCTGCGGTACTGCTGAACAACAAACTGGAGCCGATCGGTACCCGTATCTTCGGGCCTGTGACCCGCGAACTGCGTGGTGATCGCTTCATGAAGATTATTTCCCTGGCACCTGAAGTGCTGTAAGGCGAGGGGCGGAACGATGCAAAAGCTGAAAAAAGGCGACGACATTATCGTTATTGCCGGTCGTGACAAGGGCAAGCGTGGCACTATCAGCCAAGTTATGCCGCTGTTCGATAAGGTGCTGATTGACGGCATCAATATGGTAAAGAAACACCAGAAGCCGAACCCGGCCATGGGTGTTCAGGGTGGTATCGTGGAGATGGAAATGCCGTTGCATATTTCCAACATCGCGATTTTTAACCCGTCCACCAAGAAGGCTGACCGGGTTGGTATCAAGATTCTGGAGGACGGCCGCAAGGTGCGTTTCTTCAAATCCAACAATGAAGTGATTGACGCTTAAGTCGGGTATGACAATGGCTAGACTGCAAGATTTCTACAAAGAGACCGTCGTCAAGCAGCTGATGGAAGAGCTGAAGTGCGAAAACGTCATGGCGGTACCGCGGATCGAGAAGATCACCATCAACATGGGTGTTGGTGAAGCGGCTGCTGACAAAAAAGTGCTGGAGCACGCGGTTTCTGATATGACAAAGCTCACCGGCCAGAAGCCGATCGTGACCAATGCGCGTAAATCCGTCGCTGGTTTTAAGATCCGCGAAGGCTGGCCGATCGGCTGCAAGGTGACCCTGCGCCGTGAGCGTATGTACGAATTTCTGGATCGCCTGATCAGCATCGCGATTCCGCGTATCCGTGACTTCCGTGGTCTGAATGCCAAGTCCTTTGATGGTCGTGGCAACTACAGCATGGGTGTGCGTGAGCAGATCATCTTCCCGGAAATCGACTACGACAAAATCGACGCCCTGCGCGGTATGGATATCACCATCACCACCAGCGCGAAAAATGACGACGAAGCTCGGGCGCTGTTGAAAGCGTTCAACTTCCCGTTCAGAGGCTGAGGACAGGATTATGGCAAAGACTTCAATGGTGCAGCGTGAACTCAAGCGCGCAAAACTGGCCAAGAAATATGCTGGTAAGCGAGCTGAGATCAAAAAGCAGATGAAGAATCCGGATCTGGATATGGAGCAACTGCAGGAGCTTGTGGTCAAGCTACAGAAGCTGCCGCGTGATTCCAGCCCGGTGCGTAAGCGTAACCGCTGCAACCTGACCGGCCGTCCGCACGGTGTTTACCGTAAGTTCGGTCTGGGTCGTAACAAACTGCGCGAAGCTGCAATGCGTGGTGATATTCCCGGCCTGCGTAAGGCAAGCTGGTAAGTAAGTGGCCATTTGGCCGAAGTGAACTAGGAGCATTACCGCATGAGCATGACTGATCCTATTGCAGATATGCTTACCCGTATTCGTAACGGGTTGTCTGCAAACAAGATGGAGGTTTCCATGCCTTCATCCAAGGTGAAGAAATCCGTAGCCCAGGTCCTGAAGGACGAGGGTTATATCAATGACTTCGCCGAGCAGGATATCGATGGTAAGCCGGTGCTCAACGTTACCCTGAAGTACTACCAGGGCAAGCCCGTGATCGTGACGATCAAGCGCGTTAGTCGCCCGGGTCTGCGTGTGTACAAGGGTAAGAATGAGCTGCCTACAGTACAGGGCGGGCTTGGTGTCGCTATCGTTTCCACCTCGGCCGGTGTAATGACCGACCGTGCTGCACGCGCTGCCGGACACGGCGGTGAAGTGCTGTGCACCGTATTCTAAGGGTGGTGAAACATGGCTAGATATATGAAACCTGTTAGCATCCCCTCCGGCGTTACGATCAACGTCAGTGGTCAGGCCCTGGAAGTAAAAGGTTCCAAGGGTGTCCTCGCTCACGAGGTACATGACTCCGTTGAAGTTAAGCAGGAAGAGGGTGGTGTGAGCTTTGCCCCGCGTGCCGAGACCAAAGAGGCTAACGCCCTGACTGGTACGACCCGTGCACTGCTCAACAATATGATCAAAGGCGTTAGCGACGGCTTCGAGCGCAAGCTGGAACTGGTCGGCGTTGGTTACCGTGCGCAGGCACAGGGCAAGACCCTGAACCTGACCCTGGGTTTTTCCCACCCGGTTAACTACGCAGCACCCGAGGGGATCACTATTGAAACCCCGAGCCAGACCGAGATCCTGGTCAAAGGCATTGACAAGCAGAAGGTCGGCCAGGTTGCGGCAGACATTCGCGCCTACCGTCCACCGGAACCTTACAAGGGCAAGGGTGTTCGTTATTCCAACGAACGTGTTGTCCGTAAGGAAGCCAAGAAGAAATAGGGTTTAAGGCGATGAAATCGAAGAAAGAATCACGTTTGCGCCGCGCTGTACGCAGTCGCGCGAAGATCCGGGAACTGGGTGTGCACCGCCTGTGCGTCAATCGTACGCCGCGCCACATCTATGCCCAGATTATCGCCCCCAACGGTTCCGAAGTGATTGCTTCGGCCTCTACCGTGCAGGCGGACATCAAGGGTGGTCTGAAAACCACCGGCAATGCCGAGGCCGCTGCTGCAGTGGGTAAGGCGATTGCGGAAAAGGCGAAGGCTGCTGGCGTTAGTCAGGTTGCATTCGACCGTTCAGGTTTTAAATACCATGGTCGCGTTAAGGCTCTTGCCGATGCTGCGCGCGAAAGTGGTCTGGAATTCTAAGGGCTAGATTATGGCGGGATTTGACGTAGCACCTAACAGCGACGGCCTCATCGAGAAGCTGGTCGGCGTAAATCGTGTTTCCAAGACAGTAAAGGGCGGACGTATCTTCCAGTTCGCTGCACTGACTGTCGTTGGTGACGGCCAGGGCAAGGTCGGTTTCGGTACCGGCAAGGCTCGCGAGGTTCCGGCTGCTATCGCCAAGGCGATGGAAAGCGCACGTCGTAACATGCGCAAGGTCAACATTACTGACAACGGCACTCTGCAGTATCCGGTCAACGCCCGTCACGGCGCGGCCAAGGTGTACATGCAGCCCGCCTCTGAAGGTACTGGCGTTATCGCTGGTGGTGCAATGCGCGCCGTGTTCGAAGCAGCTGGCGTACACAACGTACTGGCCAAGTGCATCGGTAGCAACAACCCGGTGAACGTGGTTCGTGCCACCATGAACGGTTTGACCGTAATGTCCTCTCCGGAAGAGGTTGCGGCCAAGCGTGGCAAAAGCGTGAAAGAGATTCTGGAATAAGTCATGGCCAAGAACGAGATGATCAAAATCAAGCTGGTGCGTAGCGTATACGGCCGCCTGCCGACTCATCGGGCAACCGTTGCCGGTCTGGGCCTGCGTCGCATGCATCAAACCGTTGAAGTCCAGGACACCCCTGCCAATCGCGGCATGATTAACAAGGTGTCCTACATGGTCAAGGTTGTCGAGGACTAAGATGAAACTGAATACACTCTCACCTGGCGCGGGTGCCAAACAGAGCGCAAAGCGTGTGGGCCGTGGTATCGGTTCCGGCCTGGGCAAGACTTGCGGCCGTGGCCATAAAGGTCAACACTCCCGTTCCGGCGGCTTCCATAAGGTCGGTTTCGAAGGCGGTCAAATGCCGCTGCAGCGCCGTCTGCCGAAGATCGGTTTTACCTCTCGCGTGGGTCGCACCACTGCTGAGATTCGCCTGCACGAGCTGGCACTGGTTGAAGGTGACGTGGTTGATCTGGTTGCCCTGAAAGCTGCCAACGTTATTCGCCAGGACATCAAGCGTGCCAAGGTGATTGCTTCTGGCACACTGGAGAAAGCGGTAACTGTACGTGGTCTCGGTGTCACCAAAGGTGCCAGGGCCGCGATCGAGGCAGCCGGCGGTAAAGTAGAGGACTGATAAATGGGAGCCTCCGCTTCAGCGATGGCCAACGCCATGTCCGGCGGCAAACTGACCGAGCTGAAGCAGCGCCTGCTGTTTGTTCTCGGCGCGTTGCTGGTATTCCGCATCGGCGCCCATATCCCGGTTCCCGGTATTGACCCGGTTGCCCTGGCCAAACTGTTCGAGCAACAGCGCGGCACCATCCTCGACATGTTCAACATGTTCTCTGGTGGTGCGCTGCAGCGTTTCTCCCTGTTTGCCCTCGGCATCATGCCTTATATCTCGGCGTCGATTATCGTCCAGCTGTTGACCAAGGTGTCACCGAAGCTGGAACAGCTGAGCAAAGAGGGTGCAGCCGGTAAACGCAAGATTACCCAGTACACCCGTATGGGCACGTTGGTGTTGGCGACCTTTCAGGCATTCGGCGTAGCGGTAATGCTGGAGTCGCAGATGGCGGGTAACCAGCCGGTCGTTACCGACCCCGGCCTGACTTTCCGCCTGATTACAGCGGCGACCCTGGTCACCGGCACCCTGTTCCTGATGTGGCTGGGTGAGCAGATCACCGAGCGCGGTATCGGTAACGGTATTTCGCTGATTATCTTTGCCGGTATTGTGGCCGGTCTGCCGAGCGCCATTGGTGGCACCCTGGAGTTGGCGCGCACCGGTGAGATGAATCCGGCAACCGTGTTGGTGCTGTTTGCGCTGATACTGGCAGTGACCGCTTTGGTGGTATTCGTCGAGCGTGGCCAACGCCGGATTACGGTGAACTATGCCAAGCGCCAACAGGGGCGCAAGATGTATGCAGCGCAGTCCAGCCATCTGCCGCTGAAGGTGAACATGGCCGGGGTTATCCCGCCGATCTTCGCCTCGTCGATCATTCTCTTTCCGGCCTCGATTAGCGGCTGGTTCGCCAATGCCGAAGGCATGGGCTGGTTGCAGGATGTTTCGGCAATGCTTTCACCGGGACAACCGATCTATGTCGGTCTGTATGCGGTAGCGATTATTTTCTTCTGCTTCTTCTACACGGCGTTGATGTTCAACCCCAAGGAGACAGCGGAAAACCTGAAGAAGTCTGGTGCCTTTGTTCCCGGGATTCGCCCCGGCGAGCAGACCGCCAAGTACATCGACAGTATTTTGGGTCGTCTGACCATGGCCGGTGCGATCTATATCACTCTGGTCTGTCTGTTGCCGGAGTTCCTGCGACTGTCGTGGAACGTGCCGTTCTACTTCGGCGGGACTTCACTGCTGATTATCGTGGTGGTGGTAATGGATTTCATGGCCCAACTGCAGGCTCACCTGATGTCGCATCAGTATGAGGGCCTGATGAAAAAGGCGAATTTGAAAGGTTACGGCAAACCGGGGCTGTAAGGTCACGATAGCCGAGATTGGATTTACTGGAGACGTAAGATGAAGGTTCGTGCTTCTGTTAAGAAGATTTGCCGCAACTGCAAGATCATCCGCCGCAATGGTACCGTGCGTGTGATCTGCTCCTCCGACGCCCGCCACAAGCAGCGTCAGGGCTAGTCTGTGGGCGGCTCTGCAGTGATGGCCGAAGGCCGCGCAGGGCTTGATTCACGGTAGGTTTGCGATTATTATGGCGCGCTTTTCCACAGCGCGTCAGGCGTTTGTGCTTTTGTGATTTTGAGGGAGTGGCTAAATGGCCCGTATTGCTGGAATTAACATCCCGGTGAACAAGCATGCAGTGATTGCCCTGACGGCGATCTACGGCATCGGTCGTACCCGTTCAAAGCAGATCTGTGAAGCGGCAGGTATCAACCCGGCTGCACAAATCAAGGATCTGACCGAGGCGGAGATCGAGAAGGTGCGTGGCGAAGTCGCCAAGTTCACCGTTGAAGGCGACCTGCGTCGTGAGGTTTCCATGAACATCAAGCGTTTGATGGACCTCGGTTGCTACCGTGGTATCCGTCATCGCCGCGGTCTGCCGCTGCGTGGTCAGCGCACCCGTACCAATGCGCGTACCCGTAAGGGCCCGCGTCGTCCGATTAAGAAGTAATTGAACAGACACCCGTCTGATTCTTAATAGTTATCTGGGAAGCAGGATATGGCAAAGGCGACCAACACTCGCACCCGTAAAAAGGTTAAAAAGAACGTTGTAGACGGCGTTGCGCACGTCCACGCGTCCTTTAACAACACGATTATCACCATCTCCGACCGTCAGGGTAACACCCTGTGCTGGGCGACTGCTGGTGGTTCCGGATTCCGTGGTTCACGCAAGAGCACCCCGTTCGCAGCCCAGGTTGCTGCTGAGAAGGCCGGTACTGTTGCCCAGGAATACGGCATGAAGAATATGGAAGTCTGGGTTAAGGGCCCCGGTCCTGGCCGTGAGTCAGCCGTTCGTGCGCTGAACAACATGGGCTTCAAGATCACTCACATTACCGACGTGACGCCGATCCCGCATAACGGGTGCCGTCCGCCGAAAAAACGTCGCGTATAAAGCAAGAGGCTTCCGAAATTGGCTAGGTATATCGGTTCCAAGTGTCGTCAGTGCCGTCGTGAGGGCGAAAAGCTCTTTCTGAAAGGCGAGAAGTGTTACACCAGCAAGTGTGCGATCGAAAATCGCCCGTTCCCGCCGGGACAGCATGGTCAGCGTCGTACCCGTCTGTCTGACTACGCCCGTCAGCTGCGTGAGAAGCAGAAGCTGCGCCGTATCTACGGTATCCTGGAAAACCAGTTCCGCCTTTACTATAAAGAAGCGGACCGTCTGCGCGGCTCCACCGGTGAGAACCTGCTGCAACTGCTGGAGTGCCGCCTGGATAACGTGGTTTATCGCATGGGCTTCGGCGTTTCCCGCTCTGAAGCGCGTCAGCTGGTACGTCACAACGGTATCGTGGTGAACGGCCAGAAGGTCAACATCCCTTCCTATCAGGTCAAGGCTGGAGACGTGGTTGCTGTCGCCGAGAAGGCCAAGGCGCAACTGCGCGTCAAATCATCCAGTGACCTGGCGCAACAGCGCGGTCTGCCGGAGTGGCTTGATGTCGACGGCAAGAAACTGGAAGGCGTATTCAAGGCAATGCCTGAGCGTAGCGAACTGCCTGCTGAGATTCAGGAGCAGCTGGTCGTCGAACTCTACTCCAAGTAATTTGACTGTTTCCGCCTGACGCGATTCGCGTTAGGCGGGATATCTACCAGCGCCAGTCGCTGGTAGTGCATTTTCAAAGAGGACTATTCATGCACGGCTCAGAACTGGAATTACTCAAGCCACGTATGGTCGGTGTCCAGAAGATCAGTGACACCGCCGCCAAGGTAACCCTGGAGCCGCTGGAGCGCGGTTTTGGTCATACCCTGGGTAACGCCCTGCGTCGCATCCTGCTCTCCTCCATGGTGGGCAGCGCGATCACCGAAGCGACCATCGACGGGGTATTGCACGAGTACACCGCCATTGAGGGGGTACAGGAAGACGTTATCGAAATCCTGCTCAACCTGAAAGGCGTAGCGATTCGACTGAACAACCGTCAACAGGCCACGCTGAACCTGAAGAAGAGCGGCCCTGGCGTAGTGACCGCTGCGGATATCGAACTGGACCACGATGTTGAAGTCATCAATCCGGATCATGTTATCGCCAACCTGACCAAGGGTGGCGAGCTGAGCATGACCCTGAAAGTGGAGCAGGGCCGTGGTTACCAGCCGGCCAACCAGCGTGCCGACGCGGATGATGAATCCCGTCCTATCGGTTCCCTGTTGATCGACGCTTCCTACAGCCCGATCAGCCGCGTCGCCTACTCTGTAGAGCGCGCCCGTGTGGAACAGCGCACCGACCTGGACAAGCTGGTACTGGAGATCGAAACCAACGGTACCATCGAGGCCGATGAGGCGATCCGCAAGGCCGCCACTATCCTGCAGGATCAGCTCTCCAGCTTTGTTGACCTGGAAGGCAAGACCCAGGCTGTGGAAGAGTCAGCCGAGCCGGAGATCGACCCGATCCTGCTGCGCCCGGTCGACGATCTGGAACTGACCGTTCGTTCCGCCAACTGCCTCAAGGCAGAGAATATTTACTACATCGGTGACCTGATTCAGCGCACCGAGGTGGAGCTGCTGAAGACCCCGAATCTGGGTAAGAAGTCGCTCACCGAAATCAAAGACGTGCTGGCTTCACGTGGTCTGTCCCTGGGCATGCGCCTGGAGAACTGGCCGCCCGCCAGCATCAAGAATGCGGATGATGCCAAGGCCAGCGCCTGAGCATTGCCAAGTTAGATAGCGTTTAAAGGAAAGTACAATGCGTCACCGTCACTCTGGCCGCCAATTGAACCGCGACAGCAGCAGCCGCAAGGCCATGTTCCGTAACATGGCAGCCTCTCTGCTGCGTCATGAACTGATCAAGACCACCCTGCCCAAGGCCAAGGAGCTGCGTCGCGTTGCCGAGCCGCTCATCACCATGGCCAAGAGCGACAGCGTCGCCAACCGCCGCCTGGCATTTGACCGCCTGCGTGACCGCGAAGTGGTGACCAAGCTGTTCAATGAGCTGGGTCCGCGCTACGAAAGCCGTCCCGGTGGTTACCTGCGTATCCTCAAGTGCGGTTTCCGCGCGGGTGATAATGCACCGATGGCCTATGTCGAGCTGGTGGATCGCGCCAGCGATGCCGACGCAGTCGAGGCCGATAGCGAATAAGCTATTTTGTGCAGTAGCCTCCATAGTGAAAAGCCGGGCCTTGTGCCCGGCTTTTTGTTTCTGGCAGGATGCCAACTGGTGATATGGAAAGGCGATATGGAGATGCAACATGATCGCGATATTGACCGACTTCGGGCTGGACGGCCCCTACACAGGTGTAATGAAGTCCATTCTTGCCCATCGCGCGCCGCGGGTGCCGGTGATCGACCTGTTTGCCGATATTCCTGCGCATAACATCCACTCCGGCGCCCACCTGCTGGCGGCCTACCAGGCCGAATTTCCCGCTGAAACGATCTTCCTCTGTGTGGTCGACCCCGGCGTCGGCAGCGAGCAGCGCGAGCCGGTGGTTATGCGGGCCGATCGCAACTGGTATGTCGGGCCGGACAACGGCCTGTTCGATGTGGTGGCGGCGCGTAGCGAGGTGGTGGATGCCTGGCGTATCCGCTGGCGACCGGAGCGGATGAGTGCCAGCTTTCACGGCCGGGACCTGTTCGCCCCGGTGGCGGCGATGCTGGCGATGGGCGATTTTCCCGAGGCGCAGCCCTACCAGTTCAAGGTCACCCCCGCGATGGCGGAGGATCTGCCGCAGGTGATCTATGTGGATCGTTTCGGCAACCTGCTGACCGGGCTGCGCGCTGAAAGCCTGGGCAACATCGAGGCGTTGAGCTTCAAGGGCCAGGTGGTACCACGGGTCTGGACCTTTAGCGATGTGGCGGAGGGTATGCCCCTTTGCTATGAGAATCCCACCGGCCTGCTGGAGATCGCGGTCAACTGCGGCCGTGCCGACGACTATTTCAACGTCAGCATTGGCGACCGCATCGAGCCGAAGGTCATCAGTGTTTCAGAAACGGCTTGAGGAAGCGCCCAGTGTGGGAGGTTTTGCAGGCCGCCACCGCTTCCGGTGTGCCTGCAATCAATAGCTCGCCACCCCGATCGCCGCCCTCCGGTCCCAGATCGAGGATCCAGTCGGCGGTCTTGATCACATCCAGATTGTGTTCGATGACCACGACGGTGTTGCCGTGATCGCGCAGCCGGTGCAGCACTGCCAGCAACTGTTCGATGTCATGGAAGTGCAGGCCGGTGGTCGGTTCGTCGAGGATGTAGAGGGTACTGCCGGTGTCACGCTTGGAGAGTTCCCGTGCCAGTTTGACCCGCTGCGCCTCGCCGCCGGAGAGGGTGGTGGCCGACTGGCCCAGTTTGATGTAGCTGAGGCCGACGTCGAGCAGGGTCTGCAGCTTGCGCGCGATCACCGGCACCGCGTCGAAGAATTCCCGCGCATCCTCCACCGTCATCTCCAGTACTTCATAGATATTGCGCCCCTTGTACTGCACCTCCAGGGTTTCCCGGTTATAGCGTTTGCCCTTGCAGACATCGCAGGGGACGTAGATGTCGGGCAGGAAGTGCATCTCCACCTTGATCATGCCGTCGCCCTGGCACGCCTCGCAGCGCCCCCCTTTGACGTTGAAGGAGAAGCGTCCCGGGTTGTAGCCTCGGGCGCGTGCCTCCTGGGTACCGGCGAAAAGGTCGCGGATCGGGGTGAAAAGGCCGGTATAGGTGGCCGGGTTGGAGCGGGGGGTACGGCCGATTGGGCTCTGGTCGATATCCACCACCTTGTCGAACTGTTCCAGACCGATGATCTCGGCGCAGGGGGCCGGGTCGTCGCCGCTGCCGTTGAGGGCCAGGGCCGTATGGCGATAGAGGGTATCGTTGATCAGGGTCGACTTGCCGGAACCGGAGACGCCGGTGACACAGGTCATCAGGCCGACAGGGATGTCGACATTGATCCCCTTGAGGTTATTCCCCGAGGCCCCACGGACCTTGAGCAGCCGTTTGCTATCGGGTTTGTGGCGCTGCCGCGGAACCTCGATGGCGCGTTTGCCTGAGAGGTACTGGCCGGTAAGCGAGGCGGGGTTGGCCAGCACCTGTTTCGGTGTGCCCTGGGCGACGATCTCACCGCCATGGATACCGGCGCCGGGGCCGATGTCGACCACATGGTCAGCATGGCGGATCGCGTCTTCATCATGCTCCACCACGATCACCGTATTACCCAGGTCGCGCAGGCGGAACAGGGTCTCCAGCAGCCGTTCGTTGTCGCGCTGGTGCAGGCCGATGGAGGGCTCGTCGAGGATGTACATCACCCCGACCAGCCCTGCGCCGATCTGGCTGGCCAGGCGGATGCGCTGGGCCTCGCCGCCGGAGAGGGTGTCGGCGCTGCGCTCCAGGGTCAGGTAGTCGAGGCCGACATTGACCAGGAAGGTGAGCCGTTCGCCGATCTCCTTGAGGATCTTGCTGGCGATCTCGCCGCGCCAGCCGGGCAGGCGCAGGTCGTTGAAGAACTCCCGCGCCCGGCCTACCGGCATCGAGGTGACGTTGGGCAGGTTATGCCCGGCGATAAAGACGTGGCGCGCCGCCACGTTGAGGCGACTACCGTGGCAGGTGGGGCAGGGTTGCTGGCTGAGAAACTTGCTCAACTCTTCGCGCACCACGCTGGAGTCGGTCTCACGGTAACGCCGCTCCAGGTTGGGGATGATGCCCTCGAAGGGGTGGCTGCTGATCCGCTTGCCGCTGCGGTCCGACTGGTAGGTAAAGGTGATCTCTTCGTCACCACTGCCGTTCAGAACGATCTCGCGGATACGCGGTTTCAGATCTTCGTAGGGGGTGTCGATGTCGAAGCCATAGTGCTTTGCCAGTGAGGTGAGCAACTGGAAGTAGTAGGCGTTGCGTCGATCCCAGCCACGGATGGCGCCGCCCGCCAGGCTCAACTCCGGGTGGGCGACGATGCGCGCCGGATCGAAGAACTGCCGTACCCCGAGGCCGTCGCAACTGGGGCAGGCGCCCGCCGGGTTGTTGAAGGAGAAGAGGCGCGGTTCCAGCTCCGAGAGTGAGTAGTTGCACACCGGGCAGGCGTAGCGGGCAGAGAAGACGAGTTCATCCTTCTTATCGTCGATAAAAGCCACCCGTATCAGGCCGTCACTGAGGTGCAGGGCGGTTTCAATCGAGTCGGCCAGACGCTGTTTAACGTCGGCGCGGACCTTGAAGCGGTCGATCACCGCCTCGATAGTATGCTTCTTGCGTAGTTCCAGCGCCGGTGCCTGATCCAGTTCCACCACCTTGCCGTTGATGCGGGCGCGGATATAACCCTGGGCGCGCAGCTCTTCGATGACCTGGATATGCTCGCCCTTGCGCTGTTGCACCACCGGCGCCAGCAGCATCAGCTTGCTGCCCTCGGGGAGATCGAGGATCTGGTCGACCATCTGGCTGACGGTCTGTGCCTCCAGCACCGTGTCGTGGTCGGGGCAGTGCGGCTCACCGGCGCGGGCAAAGAGCAGACGCAGGTAGTCGTAGATCTCGGTGACCGTGCCGACGGTGGAGCGGGGATTGTGTGAGGCGGTTTTCTGCTCGATGGAGATCGCCGGCGAGAGGCCTTCGATGTGGTCGATATCCGGTTTTTCCATCATCGACAGGAACTGACGGGCGTAGCTGGAGAGCGACTCCACGTAACGGCGCTGTCCCTCGGCATAGATGGTGTCGAAGGCGAGGGAGGACTTGCCGGAGCCGGAAAGACCGGTAAAAACGATTAATTTGTCCCGCGGCAGGGTGAGATCGATATTTTTCAGGTTGTGGGTGCGTGCGCCGCGAATGATGATGGAGTCCATGCTCTTTCCCGTGGTAAAACGAACCTGCTACTATACGACCGATTCCTATATTTGAGCAAAACAATAAACATTTTCCGGCAACGGCTTATTTCCCGGGCTTCCAATAGATGTCAGCATCAACCATGACCCCATTAGAGCGGCGCGCCGCCGTCTCTCTCGCCTCGATCATCTCCCTGCGCATGCTGGGTCTGTTCATGATCCTGCCGGTGTTCGCCCTCTATGCCGAACACCTCAAGGGCGTTACCCCATTCCAGGTTGGACTGGCCATCGGCATCTACGGTCTGACCCAGGCACTATTGCAGATCCCCTTCGGTATGCTTTCCGATCGCATCGGCCGTAAGCCGGTGATCGCCATGGGCCTGCTGATCTTCGCCGCGGGTAGTGTGGTCGCCGCCATGGCCCATACCATCGAAGGGGTGATCCTCGGTCGTGCCCTGCAGGGTGCCGGCGCCGTGGCGGCGGCGATCATGGCGCTGGCGGCGGACCTGACCTCCGAAGAGCACCGCACCAAGGCGATGGCGGTGATCGGCATGAGCATCGGTCTCTCTTTCGTCATCGCCATGGTCGGCGGGCCGCTGCTTAACCACTGGATCGGTGTGCCGGGCATCTTCGGCCTGATCGCGGTGCTGGCGCTGCTGGCCATTGCGCTGCTCTATCTGGTGGTGCCCAATCCGCAGCGCAGCGTGTTCCATCGTGATGCCGAGGTGGAACCGGCACAGTTCCGTCAGGTGCTGCGCAACGGTCAGTTGCTGCGCCTCGACCTGGGGATTTTTACCCTGCACCTGGTGCTGACTGCCAGTTTCGTGGTGTTGCCACTGGCACTGGTCGATAGTGGTCTGGTGGCTGAGCATCACACCTGGCTCTATCTGCCGGTGATGGTGTTGGGGATGGCGCTGGCGGTGCCGTTCATTATCATCGCCGAGAAAAAACGTAAGATGAAGCAGGTTTACATCGGTGCGGTGACCGTGTTGCTGCTGGCACAGTTGGGGCTGAACTGGGGTCATCACCAGTTTTGGGCCATTGCCGTGCTGCTGCAGTTTTTCTTCATCGCCTTCAACCTGCTGGAGGCGACCCTGCCTTCGCTGATTAGCAAGATCGCCCCGGCCCAGAGCAAGGGTACGGCGATGGGGGTCTATACCAGCTCCCAGTTCATTGGCGCCTTTGTCGGCGGTGCTGCGGGCGGCTGGTTGCATGGCCAGTATGGCAACGGCTCGGTATTTCTGTTCTGCGCCGGAATGATTGGTCTGTGGTGGCTGGTGGCACTGAGTATGCGTCAACCTCCGTACCTGACTGTCGAAATGCTGCACGTGGCGGTAGACGGCAGCGATGCGGCCGGTAAAATGGAGCGTCAAATGCTGGCGCTCAACGGGGTTGCCGAGGCGGTGGTCAATGTGGATGACGGCATCGCCTATCTGAAGGTGGATAAACGGTTACTGGACAGGGAGGCCCTGGAGCGTCTGGCGCTCGCCGGTACCTGATAGAAGCAGGATTAATAAGTAAGGGGATATAACTATGGCACGTGGAATTAACAAGGTAATCCTGGTCGGTAATCTGGGGCAGGACCCGGAAGTACGCTACACCGCAGGCGGTGCGGCGGTTGCCACCATCTCTGTGGCGACCAGTGAGCAGTGGACCGACAAGCAGTCGGGCCAGAAGCAGGAACGTACCGAATGGCACCGGGTGGTGCTGTTCAATCGTCTGGGTGAGATCGCCGGTGAATACCTGAAGAAGGGTTCCCAGGTCTTTATCGAAGGCAAGTTGCAGACCCGTAAGTGGCAGGATCAGAACGGTCAGGACCGCTATACCACCGAGATCGTGGCCAACGAGATGCAGATGCTGGGCGGTCGTGGTGGTGCATCCGATTACAACCAGGGTAGTGGTGCCCCGGCACGGCAGTCCGCGCCGCAACAGAGCAGTGCGCCAGCCCCGACACCTTCCGGCGGCGGCAACTTCCAGGATTTCGATGACGACATACCTTTTTAAAACCAGATGCTTTAAAGAAACCGGCTTTAGCCGGTTTCTTTTTATCACCCAGATGGGCTACTCCATATTTGGGAGTCAATACCCGTGTTCTTTGTGAGATAATACCATCGCTTAGAAAAGCCAACTGTATGCGTGTGCGCACGCTTAATAATGAAGTAAGAAATAAGCAGTATGGTGAGGTTGCCTGCGGGCCATCCTCTTTATTTACCACACGGATGACAGGTTGCTACCCATGAAAGGTGTAATTGATACCGCTGATAAAGCGGCAGGGGCGATGCGTACGCCCATTGTGTTTGCTGGTCGCCCGGATATGCACAGCAGGATTCTGGCGCAATATTTGTCTGGAGCACTTTACGCCAACTGCCATTTTGATCATGAGCGGGCCGATACAGAGCTGTCCGCCAGGGATGCGCTCGTTCTAATCGACTGCAAGCACCATGATCACGAGGCGATCATCGGGAGACTGGAGAGTATCCATTCCGCCCAGTCTGGCGGTCGTGCTGTATTGTTGAATGCCAATCCTACCACCTGTTTCGATGCGCTGATCCAGTGGCCCAGCCTCAGGGGAATATTCTACGAAGACTGCAGCCACGAGTTGCTGCTCAAGGGAATGCAGTCGGTCCTGCGCGGTGAAATTTGGCTACCTCGGAGCCTGCTTGAAGCCTCATTCGATCGCCAGCGTAAGACAGCGCCACCCTCCAGGCAAACAAGCTCGATCAAGCTCTCCCGGCGTGAACGTGACATTCTGCAATGCATCGCCCGTGCGGACAGCAATGCGGACATCGCCGCCAAGCTGCACATCAGTGAGCACACGGTGAAGAGCCACGTCTACAATATCTTCCGCAAGATTGAGGTACGTAACCGTACCGAGGCGAGCCACTGGGCAATGCAACACCTGACTGGCGGAAAGTATTGATTTAACTGCGTCTTCAGGCGCGAATTAATACTTTTTTCTTATGTTTTGTCGCTATTCCCACATTTAATTTCAGACTTCTTCCCGATATCCCCCCGTAGACCACTCCGGCAGAATGCGCCCAAATAAATTTGTGATCTAAATCACAAATATGACATCCACATGACGGTGGATGAGGGGCTAGCCGGATGGAACCGACGCATGGTTCCCCCCCTTTTTCTCGTGAGGATCGTACCAACAAGTCGCGGCATATCTGGTCACGCTATGGGTTTGGGGACCCTGGCCGGATATGACCCTGTGGTATCGAGTGCTGCGTGCACGTTTGGGGGTACGGAGTGATTAACCCGTATACGGAGAGAACCATGCTTACTAACACTACACAGCCCAACCGGACCTTGCGGGGTCTGCTGAGGGTCGTGGCGGGGTTGCTGCTTGTACTTGGCGTCGGCACTGTGTCGGCGCAAAGCATGACAGTGCGCGACTCATCGGCAACCTGGAACCTGGATCAGGGACAGGTGCTCGAGATGGGCGAAACCGCCATTCTGCCTTATGGCACCCTGCTAACCGGTTACACCATCGAAGCCAGGGCGGAATCGACCGATTCCCCCTTCATCAGCAAGGGCACACTGCGCGTCACCCTGACGGCCTATACGCCGAAAAAGGACAGCCACGGCCAGAAGGTCGGGATTTGGTATGTTCGCGGCAAATGGACCCTCAGCGATATCGATGCGCCGCCAGTGACCAACACCCGTTTTACGCCCGGAGTGATTGGCGGCCTGTTGCAGGTCGAATTGCCGTTCAATCCCGCCGCGAGCCAGGGTGACTGGTCCGCCAGCCTGCGCCTGCCGCAAGTCACCATGGAACCGGTCTCCGCCAAAGACGGCAGACAGCCCATGCGCGGTAACGGAACCCTGATCCTCGACGACAAGCTGGGCGGCGTGATGACGCTGGACCTGAAGCTGTGGCCGCGGATTTGACCCTTTTTTACTTCCCCTTAAATCTTTAGAGAGATCAACGACATGAAAACGACATGGAGCAACTATCGCGCTTCAGGTTCAGGTCAGACGCTGCGGCGTAGCCTGTTCTCGTTGCTGTTTTTGTTTGTCACCGGTGTTGTGCAGGCCGATATCCCTGGTCGTACCCCACCCGATGGCGCGGTGCCGAATCCTGGCACCCAGCAGCAGGAGATGGCCAACCTGACCTTCCCTGCACCGTTCAACAGCTTTGAGTTCACCGTCACCTGCGGTGCTTGCCACGGCGGTACCGTAGACCAGCAGGTCGCCCACATGGGTAACTGGGGTGGCGGTAACATGGCCAGCGCGGCCCGTGACCCGATATTCCGCGCCAACCAGATCGGCGTCAACAATACCCTGGCGACCCTTACCGGTCAGGATGGTGCCGGCAACATGTGCTTCCGTTGCCACAGCCCCAACGGCTGGTATTCCGGTCGCTTCGATCCGACCAAGGCGGGTGACCCGCAGGGTCGTACCATGCTGCACAGTATCGTCGCCGCGACCGACGACGAGGGTGTCATGTGTGAGACCTGTCACCGTGCTGTCGGTAACGTCACCTACAAGCGTGCCGACCTGGATCCGAACGACTCCGTATGGAACATGCTGGCAGGTTTCTTTGACTGGCAGCACGAGGGCGGCCCCTTCGTCGACCAGGCAGGTGACCCGACCATCGCCCCGGGCAACCCCTACGGCGATACCTCACTGCAGTTCCTCGACGGTATGACCTATGTCGGTCCCCGTTCCGGTATTTCCGATGTTTATTTCAGCGACTTGCCGCTGGACGGGACTTCCTACACCGGTCAGATCTACGCCGTCTATCCGCCCAACTGGACCGGACCGAAAAATCCGGTACCGGCTGGCATGCCCGCGACCAACTCCGCTGGTCAGTACATTGTCTACAATATGGATGGCTCCATTCCGCCGCTGTTCGAAGCGCCGATTGGACCGCCCATCGATCCGACCACCGGCATGACCGACTACATGGCCCAGGCGATCTCCATCGAACACCCGACCGTGGGTAAGGGTGGCCGTCGTACCTCTGAGACCACTACCGGCCTGTTGCCGATCGTTCCTGATGGTTCCGGCACCAGCAACACCGGCGGCCGCATGCCTGGCGGTAACGAATTCGTTTCGACCTCCGAGATGTGCGGTTCATGCCACGACCTCACCGTACCGGTGCTGAATCACGGTATGCCGGAACAGCGCACCTACACCGAGTGGAAGTTCAGTAGCTTCTCCAAGGACACCCACGTCGGTTACGACCCGATCCGTCAGGTCAACCGTGCCCAGGGTCAGGAGCGTTGCCAGGACTGCCACATGCCGCGTATCAAGCATGAATATGCCGATGATGATGCCGGTGCTTATAACGCTGATCCGCTGCTGGTTGGTGGTTTCCCCTATGGCAAGGATCGCAACCCGGAAGGCGGCACTACCGTGCACAAGCTGACCGGCGCCAACCGCGACCTGCCGGAGATGATGAAACTGCTCTATCCGGAAGTAGATCTGGAAGTGATCGGTGCACCGACCGGCAACGACCCGCGTGTCTTCCCCGGTATGCTCTCCAATCGTGACTCCATGTACGATCGTGCCAAGCGCAACACCGAGATCACCCTGCGTGACGGTCTGGACATCGGCATCACTCAGGAGCCGACCGTTGTGACCGACGTTAATGGTGTTCCGCTGCTCGACGCCAACGGCAACAACATCTACGAAATGAAGGTCAAGGTGACCAACAAAACCGGTCACCGTATCCCTTCAGGTTATCCGGACGGTCGTCGTTTCTGGCTGGAAGTTCGCGTCAGCGATGGCACCAACATCGTCTATGAATCCGGCTACTACGATCCGGATCAGGCCAAACTTTTCGCCGATTCCGATCGGATTGTCTTCAATCGTGCTCTGAGCAACGTTATCGACGCTACCGATCCGCTGAACAACGCGGTGATGGTTTACGAGCGTGTTACCGGTACCTGTGGTGCGGACGGTAGCTGTGCGCATTCACCCAGCCTGATCAACAACACCATCCTGTTCGACAACCGCATTCCGCCGGCAGGCTTCACCTATGTTGATTATCGCAACGCCGGTGTGAAGTTCTGGAAATACGATCCGGCCACCTTTGCGCCGATCGAAGATGTGACGATCGATCCGCTTACCGGCGCCATGAGCGACCAGCGTTATCCGGATGGTCAGAACTGGGATGAAGTGACCTACCGCTTTGCCGCGGCGCCGGGTGCAGTACTGACTGCTTCCGCCGAGGCTTACTGGCAGACCCACTCCCGTGAGTTCATGGAGCACCTGAAAGATCAGGATACTTCTACTGTTCGTCCGGAAGGTCCGCCTAACATCCTGGATCCCAACTACCCGATGACTCCCACCTATCTCAGCAACGTGATCGGCCTGGCTGGCATGACCGACATGGATGGCAATCCGCTGCGTGATAACTGGGGTGGTATCGCCTACGCCGCCTGGTTGAAGACCGGCAAAGGCGAGCCCTATATGGTCGACCGTGACGACACTACTGCTGTGGCGCCGACCACCGCCCCGACCGTAAGTGTGGTACCGCTCAGCTATACCGACACGGCTACCGGCGCACTGGTTAGCGAGCCGTTTACCGCTGTCATTAGTTGGACTGGTGTACCTGAAGCGGACGGTTATGTGGTCTGGATCCGTTACGGTAAGAGCGATGTAACCGCAGACTGGGATCGCCTGGCCGTTACCGACCGGCTTACCCTGTCGCTGACCAACACCGCGATGAAAGTGGGCAAGACCTTCGGCTTCAAGGTCGAGGCATTCAACGGTAAAGGTAGTATCGTCTCTGCACCAATCGACTACATGACGCCGAACGATGCGCCGCTGGCACCGCAGAACCTGCAGGTGGTGAACATCTCAGCCACCAGTGTGGATCTGAGCTGGTACGACATGGCGGACAATGAAACCCAGTTCGAAATCTGGCGTTACGATGCACCGACCGCCACCCTGGCTCCGCAGGCGACCTTCTTTACCCCGACCCAGACTGCTGGTCCGATGGGCTTCGGTGGTAACAACTGGAGCGACACCACCGTGGTACCGGGTATGTGTTACAACTACCAGGTGCGCGCGTTGGCAGCCAGTGGTTCCTTCTCTACCTGGAATGCCCCGGCACCGGTACAGGCCTGTATCCCGGCCGGTACCGTCAGCCTGGCGGGTACCGCGGTGAGCGAGTTCCAGATCGACCTGAGCTGGACCACCAGCTTCCCGGCGGGTAGCGTCGGTGGTTACCGTGTCGAGCGCAGCCTGTTCGTCAACGGCCCCTGGGCGCCGCTGACTGTGGCAGCTGCTACTGACACCACCTATAGCGACACCGGTGTGTTGCCTGCGACCACCTACTTCTACCAACTGGTAGCGGTTGGTACCAACAATGTGGATCTGCTGACCTCGGCACCGACTGCGGTTACCACCCAGTCACCGCAACCGCCGACCCCCCCCAGCGGTCTGAGCGCCACGATCCCGGCTAACGGCACCGTACAGGTTGATCTGACCTGGATCGATAACGCCACCACCGAGACCGGTTTTGTGGTCGAGCGCGCTATCGGCGCTGGTCCCTGGAGTGCCGTCACCGGTACATTGGCGGCCAAAGCGGGTACCGGCGCGGTGAGCTACACCGACACCACCGTCTCTTCGGCGACGACCTATAGCTATCGAGTACTGGCGGTCAACGGTACTGGTGTCGGCACATCCAACACCGTGACAGTAACCACTCCGTCTACTCCGGTGGTGGTGAATGCCCCGGTCAACCTGACGGCGGTCATTCGCAGTGCGAATGAAACCCGTCTGCGCTGGAGCAACGCGGCCAACAACGCCACTGGCTTCGTCATCGAGCGGGCCGACAACGGCGGTGCCTTCACGGTACTGACAAGCCTCCGTGGTACCCGTACCACCCGCTTCCGTGACCGTAGCGTTTCTGCCGGTAACAGCTATGTCTACCAGGTGCGTGCAGTTCGTACCGCGGCAGGTGTAACGGTACAGTCCGACCCGTCCAACAGCGCGGTCGTGAACATGTTCCCGCCGGCAGTCCCCAGCGGTCTGACTGCAACCGTTGAACCGGTAGCACGCCGTGGCGCACCGGCAGCGGTACTGACCTGGACCAACAATGACTTCAGTGCCATTACTGTTGCGATACAGAACAGCAGCGACGGTGGTCTGACCTGGAACGCGGTCGGTAATGCGCCTGTCGTCGGCACCATCGGTACCTATACCGATGGCGGACGTCGCAACCGTGGCCTTGCTGCGGGTACCTACCTCTACCGGGTACAGGCGCTGAACAACATCGGCGTGTCACTCTGGTCCAATGAGGTAACGGTTACCGTGCCGTAACAGGAAGCATGGACTGGCGACAGGGACGTCGCTGAGTGAAAAAAGAAACCGGCCTCTGGCCGGTTTCTTTTTGTCGGTTTGTCAGGGGAAAACTAAAAGCGTTGGACACAAAAAAAGCGCTGTATGAACAGCGCTTTTTTTTCAGAAACACTTTATTGCAGCGAAGCGAATAAAGGTCGGGAAAGTTGTTGGTCGGGGTGAGAGGATTCGAACCTCCGGCCCCTGCCTCCCGAAGACAGTGCTCTACCAGGCTGAGCTACACCCCGAAATGTACTACTAGTGGTTACGCTGAACGGCGAAGTTGGCCAGTGTGGTGAGGGCTTCCTTGTAGGGAGAATCCTCTAAAACCGCCAGTGCCGCGATGGCCTTGTCGGCCTCCTTCTGCGCAGAGCGCGAAGTGTAAGCGATAGCGCCGGTCGATTCAATGGCCGCGCTGATCTCTTCGATACGATCCCGACCACCCTGTTCCAGTGCTTCACGTACCAGCGACGCCTGCTCCGGCGTGCCGGTATTGATCACATGGATCAGCGGCAGGGTCGGTTTGCCTTCAGCCAGATCGTCGCCGATATTTTTGCCCAGATCCTCGCTGCTGGAGGAGTAGTCCAGGGCGTCGTCGATGAGCTGGAAGGCGGTACCGAGATACATACCGTAGTCGGCCATGGCGCGCTCTTCTGCGGCGCTGCGGCCGGTGAGTACCGCGCCCAGTTGGGCCGAGGATTCGAACAGCTTGGCGGTCTTGCTGCGGATCACGTCGAGGTAGCCTTCCTCGTCGAGATCGGCGTTGTGCACGTTGAGCAGTTGCTTCACCTCGCCCTCGGCGATGGTGTTGGTGGTTTCGGAGAGGATCTCCATCACCCGCATATTGTTCACCGAGACCATCATCTGGAAGGCGCGGGAGTAGAGGAAGTCACCCACCAGCACGCTGGCCTCGTTGCCCCAGACGTTGTTGGCGGTCTCCTTGCCGCGGCGCAGTTCCGAGCCGTCGACCACATCGTCGTGCAGCAGGGTGGCGGTGTGGATGAATTCAACCACCGCCGCCAGCTCATGATGGTCGGTGCCGTCATAGCCGAAGGCACGGGCGGTGAGCAGCAGCAACACCGGGCGCAGACGCTTGCCGCCGCTGTTGACGATGTAGTGGCCGATCTGGTTAATCAGCACCACTTCCGAGTGGAGCCGCTTTTTGATCAGCTCGTCGACCGCCTGCCGGTCGGCGGCGATCAACTGGTAAACGTCCTGGATTTCCATCTATTTAATGAGTCTGCGCACAAAGAGTCGAAATGCTAGGGAGCGGGGCCGGTCGTGTCAAGCGCGGAGGGGACCTACGAAGGTACCAAAAAAGGTGCAGAAAGGCGTAATCGGCGTTTGACCTCGGCGGGGACTGGCGCTAGAATTGCCGGTCTTTCGGATGGGGCAACCCGACACAAGTTTTTTGGAGAAGCGGCAAATGTACGCGGTAATCAAGACCGGTGGCAAACAGTATCGTGTGGTTCAGGGCCAGACCCTGAAAGTGGAAAAGATCGAAGCCGAAGTCGGCGCCAATATCGATCTGGCCGAGGTACTGATGGTTGCCAACGGCGACGACATCAAAATCGGCACCCCCCTCGTGGCGGGTGGCAAAGTGCAGGCGACTGTTAAGAGCCATGGTCGTGACGACAAAGTCACCATCATCAAATTCCGTCGCCGCAAGCATCACATGAAGCGCCAGGGCCATCGCCAGTACTACACTGAGCTGCAAATCACCGGCATCAGCGCGTAATTTTCGGGAGTAGACAGAAATGGCACATAAGAAAGCAGGCGGTAGTACACGTAACGGCCGCGACTCGATCTCCAAGCGCCTTGGCGTGAAATGCTTTGGCGGCGAAACCGTCAGCGCCGGCAGCATCATCGTGCGTCAGCGTGGTACCCGTTTTCACCCCGGACTCAACGTTGGTTGCGGTCACGACCACACCCTGTTCGCCAAGGCGGACGGCAAGGTGGTCTTCGAGGTCAAAGGTCCGAAAAACCGCAAATTCGTGAGCATTATTGCCGAGTAACGGCAGGACAGGTAGCAAATATAAAGACCCCGTCCCTTTGACGGGGTTTTTTATTCCCGGTAAAGAAAATGAAATTCGTAGACGAAGCGGACATCAGGGTAGCGGCAGGCAAGGGCGGCAATGGTTGCGTCAGCTTTCGCCGTGAGAAATATATTCCCTTCGGCGGCCCCGACGGCGGGGACGGTGGTGATGGCGGCAGCGTCTACGTAGTCGCCGACGACAACCTCAACACCCTGGTCGACCTGCGCTTCCAGCGCGACTATCGCGCCGAGAGCGGTCAGTCCGGCATGGGCCGCAACATGACCGGCAAGGGCGGCGCTGATCTCGATATCCCGTTGCCGGTGGGCACCCTGGTTATCGATAGCGATACCGGTGAGACTCTGGCCGACCTGACCGAGGCGGGCCAACGGGTCAAGGTGGCCCAGGGCGGCTTCCACGGTCTGGGTAACACCCGCTACAAGAGCAGCACCAATCGCGCCCCGCGCCAGCACACCAACGGCACCCCGGGTGAAGCGCGCAGCCTGCATCTTGAACTGAAGGTGCTGGCCGACGTGGGTCTGCTGGGTCTGCCTAACGCGGGCAAATCGACCCTGATCCGCGCCGTCTCCTCGGCCCGGCCCAAGGTGGCCGACTATCCCTTTACCACTCTCTATCCCAACCTGGGGGTGGTCAGCATCGAGTCGCACCGTAGCTTTGTTATCGCCGATATCCCCGGTCTGATCGAAGGGGCGGCGGAGGGCGCCGGGCTGGGGATTCAGTTCCTCAAGCACGTCTCGCGCACCCTGCTGCTGCTGCATCTGGTCGACGTCGCACCCTATGACGGCAGTGACCCGGTCGAGTCGGTGCGCATCATCGAACGCGAGCTGGCCAAGTTCAGCGATGAACTGGCGCAGCGTGAACGCTGGCTGGTGTTGAACAAGGTGGACCTGTTGCCGCCGGACGAACGCGACGCGGTCTGCGACGACATCGTCAAACGCCTCGACTGGCAGGGGCCGGTATTCCGCATTGCAGCCCTGGCCAGCGAGGGCACCAAAAAGCTGGCGCAGGAGATCATGAACCACATGGAGCGTAAACGCGAAGAGGACGCCGAGCAGGCGTAATGCTTTCGCCGTTTGCGCGGATCGGGTAATTTCAGCGCATGAAAAACAGAGCACAGATCAAATCGACCAAACGCTGGGTGGTAAAGATCGGCAGCGCCCTGCTGACCAATGACGGTCGCGGCCTGAACCGGGAAGGTATTGCCAATTGGGTCGAACAACTCGCCGCCCTGCACCGGCGCGGTATCGAACTGGTGCTGGTCTCCTCCGGCGCAGTGGCCGAGGGGATGAGTCGCCTCGGCTGGGACAAGCGCCCCAGCGCCCTCTACGAATTACAGGCCGCCGCTGCGGTCGGCCAGATGGGTCTGGTGCAGACCTACGAATCCAACTTCCAGCGTTACGGTCTGCACACCGCCCAGGTGCTGCTGACCCACGACGACCTCTCCCATCGCCACCGTTACCTCAATGCCCGCAGCGCCCTGCGTACCCTGTTGTCGCTGGGGGTGGTGCCGGTGATTAACGAGAACGACACCGTGGTCACCGACGAGATCCGCTTCGGCGACAACGATACCCTCGGTGCACTGGTGGCCAACCTGATTGAGGCGGATATGCTGGTGATCCTCACCGACCAGGAAGGACTGTGTGACAAGAACCCGCGTGTGCACGCCGATGCCAAACTGATCCACGAAACCTCGGTCAGCGCGCCGGAGTTGATCGCGATGGCCGATGGTGAGGGCGGCGCACTGGGGCGCGGCGGTATGCTGACCAAGGTGAAGGCTGCACGGCTGGCGGCCCGTTCCGGTAGCGCCACGGTGATCGCCGCGGGCCGGAAGGAGAACGTCTTGCTGCAGGTCGCCGACGGCGAACAGATCGGCACCCTGTTTATTCCGGACAACGAGCCGCTGCTAGCGCGTAAACAGTGGCTGGCCGGTCATCTGCAACTGCGCGGCAAGCTGATCCTCGATGCGGGCGCGGTCAAGGTACTGCGCGAATCGGGCAAGAGCCTGCTACCGGTCGGGGTCAAAGGGGTGAGCGGTGAGTTCGAGCGTGGCGAGATGGTCGCCTGTGTCGATGAGCAGGGTAACGAAGTCGCCCGCGGCCTGGTCAACTACAACGCTGAAGAGGCGCGCAAGATCCAGGGGCAGCCGAGCAAGCGTCTGGAGGAGTTGCTTGGTTATGTGGACGAGCCGGAGCTGATCCATCGGGATAATTTAGTGCTTAGTTGATTTTATGTGCTCACCACAGAGACACAGAGTGCACAGAGGATTTATAGGTAGTTAATTCCCTGATTCGGGCGATGAATTCCAGCCGCCCCCATCTTTCATTACATTACCTCTGTGACCTCCGTGTCTCTGTGGTGCAATAAAAAAAGCCGGTCATTGACCGGCTTTTTTATTGGAACTGGTATGTCGCTTAGGCGAGGGCGCGAACGCGGGCGTTCAGGCGGCTCTTGTAGCGAGCTGCAGCGTTCTTAGCAACCAGACCCTTGCCGCAGGTTTTGTCGATAACCGGCACGGCGGCTTTGTAGGCGTCCTGGGCAGCGGCTTTGTCACCGGCTGCAACGGCCTTGACCACTTTCTTCATCGCGGTACGCATGGCTGCGCGGATAGAGGTGTTGTGCTGGCGGCGGACTTCGGCCTGCTTTGCACGTTTTTTGGCTTGAGCTGAGTTTGCCAAGGTTTTGCTCCCGAAAAATATCGCTGGAATTCAAGGCCGCACACTATGCCGTTTTCCACCTCATATGTCAATGCCGGGAAGCGGATATCCTTTGCCCCAAACTTGCCATGACGGAGGGGCGGCGGCACGTTATCATGCTCCTTTTATTCAAGGGGTTACGGCAGGATTTATGGGCGGACTCTTACGCTCCACAGCGGTGTTCAGCGGCCTGACCATGGTGTCACGGGTGCTCGGTTTCGTCCGCGATATGGTTTTCGCCAACCTGTTCGGCGCTGCTGCGGCCACTGACGCCTTTTTCGTCGCCTTCAAGATCCCCAACTTCCTGCGCCGTCTCTTTGCCGAGGGGGCCTTCTCCCAGGCCTTCGTGCCTGTGCTCACCGAGTACAAAACCCTGCGCGACAAGGCGGAGGTGCGGCTGCTGGTGGCCGATGTCAGTGGCACCCTGGGGATCGTATTGTTGTTGCTCACCGGGCTGGCGATGGTCGGCGCCTGGCCGTTGGTGACGGTGTTCGCCCCCGGGTTTACCGGCGATGAGGCGAAGTTTGCGCTCACTGCCGAAATGCTGCGCATCACCTTCCCCTACCTGTTGTTCATCTCCCTCACCGCGCTGGCCGCCGGGGTGATGAACACCTACGGCCACTTTGCGATACCGGCGGTGACCCCGGTGTGGCTCAACATCGTGCTGATCGGCGCCGCCTACTGGCTGACGCCGCTGTTCGAGCAGTCGGTGGTGGGGCTGGCCTGGGGCGTTTTCATCGCCGGGGTGGTTCAACTGCTGTTTCAGTTACCGACCCTGGCGCGGATGGGGATGCTGGCGCGACCGCGCTGGGCCTGGCGCGACCCAGGGGTACAGCGCGTCCTCAAGCTGATGCTGCCTGGGATCTTCGGCTCCTCGGTGGCGCAGATTAACCTGCTGCTCGACACCATCATTGCCTCTTTCCTGGTCAGCGGCAGCGTTTCCTGGCTCTATTACTCTGACCGGCTGGTGGAATTCCCGCTGGGGGTCTTCGGTATCGCGTTGGGTACGGTGATCCTGCCTAGCCTGTCGCAGCGTCACGCCGAGGCCGACCCGCAGCGTTTCAGCCGCACTCTCGACTGGGCGCTGCGCTGGGTGCTGTTGATCGGCGCTCCGGCGATGCTGGGCCTGATCCTGTTGTCCGGACCGATCATCACCACCCTCTATCAGCACGGTGCCTTCAATCTGGAAGATGTGGAGATGTCGCGCCTCAGTCTGATGGCCTACGCCGTCGGTCTACCCGGCTTCATTCTGGTCAAGGTGCTGGCGCCCGGTTTTTATGCCCGTCAGGACACCCGTACCCCGGTGCGTTTCGGTGTCTACGCCATGGTCTCCAATATGCTGCTCAACATCGCCTTTGTGGTGCCGATGGCGATGGCCGGGGTGAAGGGGCCGCACGCGGGTCTGGCCCTGGCTACAGGGTTGGCGGCGTTCATCAACGCCGGGCTGCTGTTCCGTCAATTGCGCAAGGATGGGGTCTACCACGCCGAGCATGGCTGGGCGATGTTTACCCTGCGTATTCTCATCGCCAACGGCGCGATGGCCGCCTTCCTCTGGTGGGGGAGCGATGGTCTGCTGCAGTGGGTCGGCTGGCAGGCGATGGAGCGCGTCTGGCATCTGGCGGGATTGATCATCGGTGCGGGTGCGATCTACCTCATCACCCTGCTTTTGTTGGGGATTCGACCCCGGCAACTGCTGGGAAAGATGGATTGAGTCCGCTGCCGATGCCATCGAAGCGGCAGCTTGAATCAGGTTATAATCGTCCGCTTTTCGGGTCTCCCAGCTAACGGTTATGGAACTGATTCGCGGTCTGCACAATTTGCGCCCCGAGCACCACGGTTGTGTTGCCACTATTGGCAACTTCGATGGCGTGCATCTGGGCCATCAGGCGGTGCTGGGGCAGCTTGCCGACAAGGCGGCGCAACTCGGTGTGCCGACCGCGGTGATCACCTTCGAGCCGCAACCGCAGGAGTATTTCAGCCACGGCGATATTCCGCCACGCCTGACCCGACTGCGTGAGAAGTTCAAGGCATTGCGGCGCTATTCGGTGGAACGGGTGTTGCTGTTGCCATTCAATCGCGCCCTGGCGGAGATGGAGGCGGAGGCGTTCATTCAGCGCGTGCTGGTCGAAGGTCTCGGTGTGCGCTATCTGGTGGTGGGTGATGATTTCCGTTTCGGTAAAGGGCGTCGCGGTGATTTCGCCATGCTGAAACAGGCGGGCGTCGAGCACGGTTTCGATGTGGTCACCATGCACACCTTCGAGATTGGCGGCAGCCGGGTCAGCAGCACCCGTATCCGTGAAGCGTTGCAGGTCGGTGACCTGGCACTGGCGGAGCAGCTGTTGGGGCGTCCCTATCGCATGTGCGGTCGGGTGGCGCACGGCAACAAGCTGGGACGGACCATTGGTTTTCCCACCGCGAATATTTTTCTGCATCGCAAGAAGACGCCGGTGGATGGTGTGTTTGCGGTGGAGATGTTCGGTATCGAAGGCGAGCCGGTGGCGGGCGTGGCCAATGTCGGCACCCGCCCGACCATCGACGGGACCCGTTCGTTGCTTGAGGTACACCTGTTCGATTTCTCCGCCGATATTTACGGCGAATATGTTTTCGTGGATTTTCTGCAGCGTATCCGCGAAGAGCGGCGCTTTGACTCTTTCGACAAATTGAAACAACAGATTTTGCTCGATGCGGAAAAGGCGCGGGAATTTTTCACCGCGAGAAGGCACAATGGCTGAATTGCGGTGCAACAGTTTTTATTGAAGGTATTAACCAGTGAGTGATTACAAAGACACCTTGAACCTGCCTCAGACCGACTTCCCGATGCGCGGCGATCTGGCTAAGCGGGAACCGGAATTGCTGAAGCGTTGGCAGGCGATCGATCTCTACGGCAAGCTGCGTGCCGCCGGTGAGGGCAGGGACAAATTTATTCTGCATGACGGTCCCCCCTACGCCAACGGCGAGATCCACCTGGGTCATGCGGTGAACAAGGTGCTCAAGGACATCATCGTCAAGGCTAGAACCCTGAGCGGTTTCGATGCGCCTTATGTGCCCGGTTGGGACTGCCACGGCCTGCCGATCGAACTGCAGGTGGAGAAAAAACTGGGCAAGGCGGGTGTCGCTGTAGCCGCCGACAAGTTCCGTGATGCCTGTCGTGAGTACGCGGCAAGCCAGGTGGATGCACAGCGCGAAGGTTTCAAACGCATGTTGGTGCTGGGTGATTGGGACAATCCCTATCTCACCATGGACTTTAAATTCGAAGCCGACATCATTCGCAGCCTCGGCAAGATCATCGCCAAGGGTCACCTGCACAAAGGCTCCAAGCCGGTGCACTGGTGTACCGATTGCGGTTCGGCGTTGGCCGAGGCAGAGGTAGAGTACGAAGACAAGAAATCACCGGCCATCGACGTGCGCTTCGAGGTGCTGGATGACGAGGCACTGCTAAGCCGGGTACGCAAGGATCAGGACCATCCGGGCGAAGGGCCGATCTCCGTCGTGATCTGGACCACCACACCGTGGACCCTGCCTGCCAACCAGGCGGTGGCGCTGAATGCCGAACTGGAATATGCGCTGGTGCAGTGCAACGGTGAACATGGTGCAGAGCGACTGTTGCTGGCCGAAGGGCTGTTGAAAGATGCGATGGCCCGTTACGGCGTTGAAGAGTATCGCGTCATCGCCTATGCCAGCGGTGCCGATCTGGAAGGGTTGAAACTACAACACCCGTTCTACGACCGTGAGGTGCCGGTCATCGTCGGCGAACACGTCACCCTCGATGCCGGTACCGGTGCGGTACATACCGCTCCCGGTCATGGTCAGGAGGACTTTGTTGTCGGTCAGCGTTACGGACTGAAGGTAGATAATCCTGTGGGCGGTGACGGCAAATTCCTGCCCGGTACCGAACTGTTCGAAGGCCAGCATGTATTCAAGGCCAACGACTCGGTGCTCGAAGTATTGAAAGAACGTGGCAAGCTGCTGCATGTGGAAGCGCTGAAGCACAGCTATCCGCACTGCTGGCGCCACAAAACCCCGATCATCTTCCGCGCCACGCCGCAGTGGTTCATCTCCATGGAGCAGAACGGCCTGCGTGCCGCTGCCATGGAAGCAATCAAAACCATCGGCGAGCATAACGGCTGGATCCCTGACTGGGGTCAGGCGCGTATCGAAGGCATGGTGCAAGGTCGTCCCGACTGGTGCATCTCGCGCCAGCGTACCTGGGGTGTGCCGATCGCGCTGTTCACCCATAAGGTGAGTGGTGAGTTGCATCCGAAGACTGCCGAGCTGATCGAACAGGTGGCGCAGCGGGTTGAAGAGAAAGGTATCGATGCCTGGTTTAATCTCGAGCCGAAAGAACTGCTCGGCGACGAGGCGAAGGATTACGACAAGGTCTCCGATACGCTGGATGTCTGGTTCGACTCCGGTGTCACTCATGAGGCGGTACTGGAGCGTCGCGACGGTCTGCATCGTCCTGCGGATCTCTATCTGGAAGGTTCTGATCAACACCGCGGTTGGTTCCAGTCATCGTTGTTGAGTGCGGTGGCGATGACCGGCAAGGCACCGTACAAGTCAGTCCTCACTCACGGTTTCACCGTCGATGCCAAGGGCTACAAAATGTCCAAGTCCCAGGGCAATGGTGTCGAACCGGAGAAGGTGGCGGGTACGCTGGGTGCAGACATTCTGCGCCTCTGGATCGCCTCCACCGACTACCGATATGAGATGACCTATTCCGACGAGGTGCTGAAGCGAACCGCCGATGCCTATCGTCGTATTCGCAATACTGCCCGTTTCCTGCTGGCCAACATGGCCGGTTTCCATCCGGCGAAAAATCTTGTCGCGCCGAGTGAGCTGCTGGCGTTGGATGCCTGGGCGGTGTCGCGGGCGAAACAACTGCAGGATGAACTGCTGCCTGCCTATGAGAACTATGAGTTCCACCAGATCTACCAGAAGGTACACAACTTCTGTTCGGTGGATATGGGTTCTTTCTATCTCGATGTGATCAAGGATCGCCAGTACACCACGCAGGCCGATTCGCTGGCACGCCGTTCCGCACAGACCGCGATCTACCACATCGCCGAGGCGATGTGCCGCTGGCTGGCACCGATCCTTAGCTTTACCGCCGAGGAGATCTGGCAGGCACTGCCGGGCGAACGCAGCGAGTCGGTGTTCCTTGCCACCTGGTATGAGTTCCCGGCACTGGAAACCGGCGAGATGGGACTCGATTACTGGGGCCAGGTGATGGAGGTTCGTGATGCAGTGAATCGCGAACTGGAGCGTCTGCGAAATGCGGGCGAGATCGGTGCCAACCTGCAGGCGGAAGTCACCCTCTATTGCGGTAGCGAGATCTACCAACGTCTGGCAAAACTGGAAGATGAACTGCGCTTTGTTCTGATCACCTCTACGGCGACCATTCAAAAAGTGAGTGGCACACCTCCCGCCGAGGCGATGCACTACACCCTGGAAAACGGTGACGAGCTTTGGGTTGCCGTAGCGGCCAGTGCCCATCAGAAATGCAGCCGTTGCTGGCACTATCGTGAGGATGTGGGCAGCCATGCCGATCATCCCGAGTTGTGCGGACGCTGTGTGGAAAACGTCGAGGGTAACGGCGAAGAACGCAGGTTCGCTTAATCATGGCGACGATTGAAGAGATGTTGCGCGGCAGTAACCGTAGACTGCACTGGCTCTGGTTAAGTCTGCTGGTGATCGTGCTGGATCAGCTGACCAAGTTATGGGCCAGTAGCGATCTGATCTACGGTAAACCTGTTGCGCTACTGCCATCGCTCAATTTCACCCTGATGCACAACACCGGGGCTGCCTTCAGTTTTCTCAATGAGGCGGGCGGTTGGCAACGTTGGTTCTTTGCCCTTATCGCACTGGTGGTGAGTACCGTGCTGGTGCTCTGGTTACGTCGGCTGACTTCTTCACAACGCTGGCTGGCCGTGGCGCTGGCCCTGGTGCTGGGTGGTGCGCTTGGAAACCTGATCGATCGACTCTATCTCGGTTATGTCATCGACTTCGTCGATGTCTATTACGACAGGTGGCACTGGCCCGCCTTCAACGTCGCCGATTCTTCTATCTTCATTGGTGTTGCAATGCTGATCATCGACAGCCTGCGTGGAGAGAAACCGTGAGTGTCATCAGCGCTGAGAGCAAGGTGGTGATGCACTACCGCATTATGCTGGAGAATGGCACCGTGGTCGATTCTACCTGGGAGGATAACGAGCCCATCGCCTTCGCCGTGGGTGACGGCACCCTGGCGCCGGGTCTGGAGATGTCACTGATCGGTCTGAAAACCGGTGATCACGAGACCATTGTGGTCGAACCGGATCAGGCCTTCGGTTACAAGGATACGGCTAACATTCATATGTTGCCGCGTAGCGATTTCGATCCCGAGTTACCGCTGGAGGAGGGGATGGTGATCGGCTTCTCCCTGCCTGATGGCGGTGAACTACCGGGTATGGTCACCGAGGTTAGCGACGATGAGGTCCAGGTCGATTTCAACCACCCGCTTTCCGGTCATGTGCTGGAGTTCGAGGTCGAAGTGATCTCAGTTGAGAATTAAACCCCACGAGTCACGTATGCAGGTTCAACTCGCCAATCCCCGAGGTTTCTGTGCCGGTGTCGATCGGGCTATCGCCATTGTCGATCGCGCACTGGAGCTTTTCGGCGCACCCATCTATGTTCGCCACGAAGTGGTGCATAACCGTTATGTGGTCGAGAACCTGAAACGGAAAGGGGCGGTGTTCGTCGAGGAGCTGAATGAAGTTCCTGATGGCGCGACGCTGATCTTCAGCGCCCATGGCGTGTCGCAGTCGGTACGCCGTGAAGCGGAACAGCGCGGTCTCAAGGTCTACGATGCCACCTGCCCGTTGGTAACCAAGGTGCATCTAGAAGTGGCACGTCATGCCCGTGACGGGCGTGAGGTGATCCTCATCGGCCATGCCGGACACCCCGAAGTGGAAGGCACAATGGGTCAGTACGAAACTTCGGCGGGCGGTGCCATCTATCTGGTGGAGAATCGCGAGGATGTCACTGCGCTGGCAGTGAGAAACGCCGATGAACTGGCCTACGTCACCCAGACCACCCTATCTATGGACGACGCGCGGGAGATTATCGATGCCCTCCGGAAGCGCTTTCCCAAAGTCGTCGGACCGAAAAAAGATGACATCTGTTACGCCACTCAAAACCGCCAGGATGCGGTGAGGCAGTTAGCAGAGAGTTGTGATCTGGTACTGGTGGTCGGTTCCCCCAACAGCTCCAACTCCAACCGCCTGCGTGAACTGGCCAGTCGTCTGGGTAAACCCGCCTACCTCATCGACAGTGCGGATGACCTGGATAAAAAATTGTTCGAGGGTGTGGAGAAGGTGGGAATTACCGCTGGCGCTTCTGCCCCGGAAGTGTTGGTTGAAGCCGTGATCGACAAATTGCAGCAGTGGGGCGTGGAACTGGTGGAGGAAGGAAAAGGGCAACAGGAAGAGGTTATCTTCCCGTTGCCCAGAACATTACAAATCAATCCTTAACCCGGGTGCCAGTCGTTCTCATCTGCTTCCCATGTGCCAGGGGTGTTGTGTTCATCCCACCGTTGTAACCCAGTTGAAAGAAGCTCGATAATCCCATCCGTAGCTTGAGATGTGCCAAGAACGGGGGTTGCGCGCAAGGTATATGTGTTTCTGGTAGAGCTTTGAATAGCAATGGTGTAGTAATCGCTGCTGGCAACAGGACATGCAGCCAAATCCGTATAATCGTATGTCGCGGTATATTGGCGCTCCATTGTATGGCCGCAGTCCGTTAACAAGGACATAGCCTCAGCACGACGCACTTTTTTCAGGTGCGCCGTGTAGCTGGGTATAGCGATAGCTGCCAATATGCCGATAATGACAACAGCAATCATTAATTCGAGAAGTGAAAAACCTGATACTGTTTTTTTCATACGTACTCTCTCATGAAGCGGACACGACGTAATCTATATGGTCTGTGTTACTTTAGTTGCTCCCAGGACTGACGACCGCCTGAATTAGCACCTGTATTGTTTGGGGTAACTTCAATACTACCGGATGAGCCACTGAAATATTTAAAGCACTCTGTATCAGCACAAACAACACCAGGCGTTTTAATAATCCCTTCTTTCGATTTTCTGCCAGATACAATGACCTGATTCCCATCTTTGAGAACGGTATCTAGTTCGGCATTAGAGTACTTCCCGTCATGGTTAAGATCGAAGACTGTAAACGCGAGCTGTCCGCCCGTATAGGGATCCAGTTCCATCAGCCACGAATCACCCGCTTCACTGTTGCATGGGTTGGCATCTGGGATCAAGGTCGTAAATATGACACGATCAGACCAAATGAGCGGCATTGATACAACGCGTTCGCCTTGTCTCCCGAGATTTGCCGGCTGTGGCGATAATAAATCAATATACCAACCATTGAAGGTTGAACCAAGAGTCGGTGTGTTCTGGGTAACCAGGCGAATATCTTCTAGATACATGTTACCGCTCCCATCAGTGAATATATAGCTATTTTCATAACTAATTTCTTGCTTTAGCAGTTCGCTACGCTTGACTGGTGATGGGCTTACCTGGTCAGTATCGAAAATACCATAGAAGCTTTGTACGTCGGCAGGACTGTTAATGAAATTGTCACCAACTTCAAAATATTTTCCTGTTCCAAAATAAACGATGTAACCACCGTCTGGATTATCCGCTACCTGAGGTTTGGCAGTGATAGGTTGTACTTCGTTGTTCGGGCCAACTGCTGTAAACAAAGGCGCCGGTTTCCCGGTAACTTTTATGGGGATGTCAGCAGTTGCTGCTGTAAGATCGAATTTCCAGAGGTTGCCACGAAGATCGCCCGCATAGGCATAGTCGGCGATATGATCACCTTCGATATCAAGGCTGACTGGTGTGGCGAGTCCGTTTGGAGTTGTGGCATCGCCAACGCCTGTATCAATGGCCTGAATAAGTTTTCCCGTTTCCAGGTCGACAATAAACAGGCGGGCGGTTTGGCTGGCACTGTTGTAGCCATTGCCAAAGACCGCTACCCACGTCCCGGTAGCGAGTCGGAGGATGCTTGGTTGACCAATGGTGTAGCCGATCTCGCGGCATGCAGTGACTCCAGCAACACAATCCTGATCGGCATAGCCAAATTCCCATAACACATTAGCTTCTGTGAAGCTATCCGGTGTTGTAACGTCCAATGCGAATACGCTCTTGCCGCCAGCACCTGTGGCGCCGACAAGTATAGTAGCCCATTCCTTGGTGCCTGAATTGTCCGTGTCGATATACGCATCGCCCGCCCGCGGACCGGCGTCAACAAAGAACTGGTGCGAGTAATTGGGCTTCGCAAGATTTGCCAGATTGGAAAAAACACCCATAGGAATGTATGCAAACACCTCATTACCTGTATTGGCATTAATTCCATGCAACATACCGTCATTAGCACCCACATAAAGCATTTGTGTGCGAGTTTGGTATGATGTTTTCCAGCGAAAATCTGTGTAGACATCGCCCTCAGTACCCGGAAGAGTGTTGTAACCAAAATTTTCTGTCCCGACAAACCATGGATCGGAGTTAATGATATCACCTAGGCGAATAGTACGATCTCTGAAGAGTCCTCCATTCTTCACTTCATTTGAATCGTCGCCACGGAGATAATTAACCACATTTTGTGCAATAGTTGCTGTAGCACCGAGCTGTGATGATTGAGTGGGACTAAGCTTGCTATAGAGAAACTCTATGCCAGTACTACCATTGTATGTAAACACTTTCCGTGACCCATGAGCAGGTATGCCATTTGCTGCATCCCACGCATGGTCACCACTCGCTACATCGTCATTAACAGTGCCATCTGAATTAACAGCGAAGGCATACAGGTGACCAGACCAGTCACCGCTGTTATAACGGGCCTGATAGACGAAGGTCCCAGCATCCAGACGAGTCGAATTGGTGGCGATAGCTGCCGATGAGGTGGTTGACTGAAGTGATATGCTGTAGAAAGCATCCTTTAGCCCCTCAACCATATTGCTGGCATTACCTGCAGTGTAGTAATTGTCGGTTCGTTGAAAAGGGGTAGTGCTTGTGGTGGTGGGGGTAAGGGTATCCGTAGTTGTATACCAACTGGTCAGCGGTATGTCAGCAGCCGTCGCGCCATAAGTACTATAACCATCGGGAACGGTAAAACCACCATATTTAGCAGCAAGCCAATACTGGTTACGGTTTATCGGTTCGAGATTCTGATTTTCCAGTACATCCACCCAGTAGGTTGAGACGGTGGTTGTTCCAGAAAGATCCGGGCGGATGTCTTTTGTATGTGAATCGTAGGCCAGGCCCACCATGTAGGCGGAATTTTCACGTCCAGTGAATGGTGTATTGATCGTGATACCCTCAAGTTCAGCAACCTTCTGCGTGGCTTTGTCTACGTCGATGGTGGTGTCTGATGAAACTGTCGTTGGCATGGATGGCTCATCGACTGTGCGTGTAGTGCCGGGAAGATTCTTGTCCCGGTGAGTATAGACATCGCCAATGCCAAGAATGATGTTTGGCTGGCAGGTGTATTGAATGGGGTCATTCCAGTTTGTAATGACGGGAAAACCGTCTGCATATTTATATTTATCGGTAGTACTCAAGGTACTGCTTATTGTCGAATATTCGGGCACATTACCTTGTTTTTTGAAATAGCGGATTGCCGTATAGTAGAGTTCACTTACTGGGTCGTATGATTTATTGGTGGCGCTGGTCATTTGTCCGAACTTGTTCAAGTAGTTCATAACGCCGCTATTAGAAATCGTCGTGCCGATGGTGGTGGTTGTGCTGGCTGCGTCAGCACTGTCTGGATTTTGAATGAATACCCCTGTTGTTGGGTCCCACTCTTTATTCGGGTTGTCCTCTCTTTTCCCTTCATTGGTTAGACGTGTTTTGCCGATGTATTTTTGCTGAGCGCGCAAAACTCCACCATCCCGCTTCGGATCGGAATCATTCAAATATCCAAAAACACTGTAGCGTATATCATCGGCGTAGTCCTGAAGCAGTCCTTCAGGTTTCCATCCACCACTGTACTGGCGGCAATTCGATTCGAGTCCGATAGAGATATCACACACTTTTACGCGTACGCTGACTTCATAAACTGTACCGCTCGATAATGATGTTGCCGGGTTATAGGCTGTAGCCGTATTATTACTGATAGTACCGCTTTGGGTGAAGTACAGCTTGTTTTCCAGGCGTTCAACACGCGTGTTCAGATAATTCCAGCTTAGCGGAGAGACCTGGCCAACGAGCGTTGAGTTATCACCGCTTGTCGGGACACGTCTGTTGGCGAACCAGGTACCAGTACGGGAAGCAGGAAAACGTGCTTTCTCCAGCCAGGTTTCGGAAGCGGTATCTTTTACCCTGTAACCGCCTGTGAGTGCCTTGCGGAAGGGGTCGACAGTTTGCGTGGCTGCCCAGTTGAGGTAGTTTCCACTCCATTCACCGCTACCGCTACAGGTCATCGTGGCGGTTATGGAACTGGGGGTGAAATGCCTTTCAGATTCCGTTGCGCTGTATACATATTTGTAGCATTTAAGGGAGTCGAAGTAGCCAGCATATTTCTTGGTGACGTCGAAATTACCAATATTTGCGGCACTAAGGATCGTGGGAAACTCCACTGAAGGTACAAGAGCCAAGTTGCCAGGAACATTACCGCCCATAGAGAGGGGGTAGTCCGAAATATTGGTGGTGGCAGCAAATGTACGCGGCGCGATGACAACCAGAACGCATATCAACGATACAGTTATGGCCCAGCGGGAGTAGCCGATTATTTTCCTGGCATGTGATGATATGGTGTCGATAGACATGACTACCTCCGATACGTTACCTGTAATATAGCTTCGGCTGATTCACTACCACCAACCGCTCTGGCTGTAATTCGATACAGACTTGTTGTCTGTGCTGTATTGGATTCTTTGCTGCCAGTATTGATAGCTGGCATTTCCTCTATGTAGCAAACAGCCGGAGAGACAACTATGGGAATATCTTTTCCGCAGGCAATAACCATATCGGCAGCACTCCAGTTTATTTTGTGCCATATTGTCGAGTCTGTTTCGTAGTAACCGCCTTTATCACCGGCTGAGTAATCTCCAAAGGCAGGAAGTACCGGCGTTTTCAATAGCGCCTCTGCTTGGCGCAATGCGGCCTCGGCTGAGTTGAACGCCAAGTGTATATCTCTGGTGTTACCTGCCATCTTTTCTTCCAGTGTTGTATTACGCATGCCTGTAATGGCGAGTAATGTCATAACGAGCAACAAAAGCATGCTAACAACGAGCACGGCACCACGTTGCGTGCGTGTCTGTGCATGTGTGATCATGTTATGTGGTGTGCATAATGACATTAGAGAGCCCTGTTGCGAATTGTTACCGTGGTTGAAAAATCACGCCGCAGACGGCGATCAGTTACATTGTTATTGTCGTATTTATAAGTCGAGTCGTTTTCAATGGCGTTGGTGTCGTTGGAACGTGAACTGAAAGTTATTCTGACACTGACAACGTTTGGCCACTCAGCGGCTGCGACATCCACAGAGGGGACATACCTGTTTGGGGATGCATCGTCATCAGTGTCAACTCCGTAGAGTACAGACATGTTGTAGATACCTTCCACCAATTCTGTAGTGACAAGGGAGTTCACGGTAGCGTTGTTTTCTAAGGATCTGCGATATAGAGCCGGTTCGCCAGAAGCATTCTTGCCTATGTAATAGATGCTGGCGGTCACTTTAGATATTGATGAGCCTGCGCCGTAACTGGCCGATAATTTCGAGGAGGTGTTCAGGTTGTTGGCGTGTGTGATTGTCGCGAAAGCTGACGTTCCTGGAGTATTTGTTACGGCGTGTATATCTGCATTAGTGCAGTTGGAGATCATAATAATGTCATTTTTCTGAATGTTGCATTGAGTGTTGTCTGCAATTTTGTATGACGCTGCTTTCGTCGCTCCACCGGAGGTGCAGGTGGTTTTGTCGCTACCTCCTACATCAACATTGTTGTGGCAAACGATGTCCCCTCCAGGGCAGCTTTGGGCACGCTGCAGGTAAAGAATATCTGTATTTTTGACAACGTTTGTCGCGGTTAGGCCGTATGCAGTGAGTTGGGTTGGAAAGGTTTTGGTAGGGTCATATGTGTAGCCGGTTATCCCGTTTGTGCGAGTAAACGAGGCGACGGTATTATCTATGTCGTCATCGGTTTTACTAATGTCGACATTGTTAGTGATTTTAACCTTGTTTATGTTGGCACACCCTGAGATTCCAGCCATACGAATGTCTTTTGTAATAAACTCCATGGCAAAACGGCCGTTTTCCTGTACGTTGGATGACGCTGCTTGCAGTCGATGGGTTATCCTGCTGCTAAGATATATTTGTATGACGCCACCCAGCAAAATAAGACTCAGAGTCACTGCCACCATTATTTCGATAATGGTAAATCCATACTGCTTGAATGTTGGGTTACGTGACATAATTCTAGATTACCGTAGTTATCGTAAAGGAGGTCGTTGCTCCACCATGTGTTTCATCCCATGTGATTGTGACGGTTAGCCGGCCATCGGCTTCAATGGTGATGCTGCCATCGCCATTGGTTAAGCTAGACATTGTAGTTATTGCATGGAGATCATTGGCAAGTTTTTGACAGTCTGTGTCGCCCTGCCATGCTCCCAAGCTACATTTCCATTGATTTATGTCTGACTCTGCCAATTCGGCGGGGGTGCAGTTCTTCGCGCTGCCATAGCAGTGAACATTGGTGGGTTCCGTACCCATCGCGATAGCGTAGCTCTCGCTGCTGTTGGCGCGTGCCCTGTCAATGATGTCATAGGCTAGCAATGTGGCCTGTGAGCGTTCATAGGCGTTTGTATTGTTACGTAGCGCACTCAACTGCAGTCCAGCCAGACCGAGCATTCCTATTGCCAGAATCACTAGTGTCACCAGCACTTCAATGAGTGTGAATCCTTGTATGGCATTTGTCTCTTTCATAACGATGCGCCTGAGTTATGAGCAGGGTGCAGATGTGGGGCCGGAACTAATATTTCCACTGCTGGTAATTCTAATTGACCTGCCAATCTCGCCAGTTCTGTCATCACATAATGTGAGGGTGTCACCGTTGTCTATTAACCCTGTTGCAGAATAGTTGTATACAGTGAGAGTGCTGTTCATGGTGATAGTTGCTGGCAACGGTTCATATTGCTTGATGGTTACCACGGGTAGACCAATTGTGACTACCTCCCAGCCATCCTTCCAGGTACCATTTGTTACCGATTTAACCCTTATAGTCTCGCCTCGCTTTATCGCCTCACTTCGAGCTATCTGCATGGCACCGACAAAATCATTTGTCCGCATTGCCAGACGATTGTTCTTGATGATGTCAGTCATGCTAGGTATGGCGTACACAGTTACGACAGCCATTAGCGCCACGACTATCATCGCTTCCATCATGGTGAAACCGGATATCTTTTTCATGTCTAACGTATATTAGCTGCTGATTGTAATGTCTATATCAGGGCGATAATTGGGGCAAAATGGGAGATTAACGGTGGTTTTGATATACGACTGGCGCGACCATATTCTATAGAATATTCAGTGGGTTATTGTTATTTTGTAGCTAAGGGGATGCCGGTGGGTACATACCCGTCCGGATAATTGCCACAGTTTTGATTGTCCTGTGTAGTGGGCTGTCACTATAATCACGAACTCCATATAGATACGCCGCCGACGTAGCTCAGTTGGTAGAGCAACTGATTCGTAATCAGTAGGTCGGAGGTTCGATTCCTCTCGTCGGCACCACTAGGAAGCTGCTTATAGCTGTTGACCTGCTTTTCGCTCCTCCAGAATACGGAAGAATACTGTTTCTAGAGAGATGGCAGATTTTATGTTGATAATTTTGCCGCCATCGGCGTTTAGTCGGCTAATCCAGCCGGGCATGTCAGATTGAGCTACCTCCACCTCGTACTCGCCTTGTCTCAGCGGTTTCCCATCTGTGACCGAACCAGATTCACTGTGGTATCGAATGCTGAATTTGTCGGCATGTTCCGACATCAGATCACGAGGGGAGCGGGTGGTTAGAAGTTCCCCTTCGTTAATGAAACCGAAACGATCTGCAATGCGCTCTACATCGTGTAGCACGTGGGAAGTGAAGAAGATAGCTCCTCCATCATTTTTGTATTCAGCCAGAATATCAATGACATCTTTGCGTCCTACGGGATCGAGGCCTGATAGTGGCTCATCCAGAACAAGCAGTTGTGGCGATACGGCCATGGCGTGGGCTAGGGCGACACGCTGTACGTTACCCTTGGAGAGTTGTCTGATACGGCGATTGGCATATGTGTCTACCGAAAAGCGTCCCAGCCAGTGCATGCACCATTGTATTTCATCCTTTCGTTCGATTCCGTACATACGTAGAGCCATTCGCAGGATTTCTAGTGGAGTGAACTGCTCGTAAAGTGCGGGTGATTCAGGCAGGTATGATACTCCTCTGCGAGCTTCAGCCTGACGAGCGTTTGTGCCATGGATTCGTACCTCGCCCTCATAGTCCCTGATTACATCCAGCATAACCTTTATGGTGGTAGATTTCCCTGCACCATTTGGACCGATAAAACCGAAGACCTCACCCTCACCCACTGCAAAGGATACCTCACGAAGGGCCCGGATAGATTTTCGCTTCTGGCGGTAACTTTTACTTACGGCGACAAACTCAAGTATCGCTGTCATGACTATACCTTTTATAGATTATTTAATTTTTCTCTCACTGAGCTGGAACGTGTTATCACGGAACTCGTAACCGATGTTAAGAGGGTCGTTGGGGAATGTCTGTAGTATCCCATGTTTAATAAGTTCCTCTGGCTCTTTCAGGGAATGGCCAGTACGTGTTTCGTATTCTTTCTGAGCATTGCGTAGAATGAGAAGACCATTAAGGCGAGATACTCGTTTATCAAGCATTTTGCGTAATGCGGGTGTTTTCGCCTTGTCGCGTTCGTTTTTCAGCATGTCCAGAGCGATCTTGGCATCATTTATCTCTCCGACTTTAAGCATGATGGCAACAGTTTTGAGTGCCGCGGCATTGCTCGATGAACGCTCCGCAGCTAATTCAATAGTTCGGTATGCTTTCTCCGGATTATGCTGGAAGAAGTACTGGTTAAATCCGTAAAAAAAGGGAGGCCATTCGTCCCAATATCTACACTGAATGGCATTCTTCAGCAAATCCATTCCTTGTGACTCCGCGCCCCCCCAGCTGAGTGAGGCGTTCCCAATCCAGTAGTTATCCTCATGGCATGGGTTTAGGCGGGAGGCCGCAATATGAGAGCGTAGACGGAAAGATTCGGCGTTTGTTGTAGTGGCAGATGCTGTCGCACGGATGGCGTCAATGTTTGCAGCAAGGTAGCGATCTCCAGCAGCAAGTAATACCTGTAACGGTTCAGAAACAACGATGGCAGGAGGGCGGTAATCATTCGGTGGTGGATTCTTATCGAGTACAGCGGTCGTAAACCAAAACGTTGTTACGGCAACAAGGGCGATCACTGGGATGGGGCGGCGTATCATTGTCTTAGCTGAATTCGCGTTTATTCAGGATCCATGCAGATAAAGCAAATAGGGTCGCAATATAGGCCAAGGATGCGCACACGAGAAGCGGCCACTGGGTAGGCAGGAAGAGCATTTTGTCATAAAGGGCGATCATGCGTATATCGAGGCGGCCAAGGTCGGGAAGAATGAATGCCAGGAGTCCCAGCGAATCCTGATATATGCGTGGGTCGGCGAATTCGCCTACGACATAGGGGTTGTCGCGTAGCAGGCTGATTATGGGTGAATAGCTGCGTGCAATGATGATAAAGCCAATGGTACCGATCAACACAAAGCTTGGTGTTGCGGCGCTGACAGACAGCAGTATCGCCATAGCAAGCACCACCAGCAGATCGACGGCGTTAAAGAGCAGGGTAACAAAATAGGGTAGACCGAGCGATACCGGTGTTGCCTGATCGTAACCTATGCCTGCGACGATTGTTAGCAGGGCTAGAGTAAGGCTCATGAGCAGCAATTGTGTGGCGATGATTACGATGATTGCGATGGTACGCCCAATCAGCCAACTGACTCTGGTATGAGGATAGGTGAATGAGGTGAGATAGAGTTTGCGTTCAAACTCGCGGCTAAAGAGTTCCTGTACCAATAGTATGGTCAGTAGCGGCAGGGTGATGCGGATGATGGAAAGTCCTACATCCAGGGCCACCGTAGCCGGCTGACGGGCACTGAACTGCATGGCCAATAACACGCCTACGACCAATACGATGAGGAACCAAAGGGCGATGGATAAGAGGCGTGAGTGAATGGCTATCCTTATGCTTAGGTAAAAATCGGTTTTAAACGAATTCATAACGCTTCACTCAGAGAATTTTTGTAGGTGTCGGGCAAGATGGTGACGTCAGAGATTATGCCACAAAAGTGTGCTGACAAAAAAAGGGGCAATTTTCATTACCCCTTATTGATGAAGCCAGTGGACACCAAAGTGTACACGGCAAAAACATGCTGCCCCGCCTAATTACTGGTGGAGGTACCTGTGTCAAGATTACTGTCAGCAGTTGCGTCTTTGATAGTGACGACGGTGCACTCATTTCGGGGAAACGGTACAGCGCCTACTGTCCCACCACCAGAAGCAGCGCCAAAGGCGACACGACCAGTGTATGATGCTGTCGGTGTTGGGTTAGGTGGGGTGGCAACGGGATACCCGGCGCACGCAGAAATATCAGCATATCCTCCAAACGGTATCTTTTGAGTTGCATCGTTTGGGTCAGTTATGTAGACGCAGGTAAGGGTCTGAGTTTTATTTGTACCATTAGCGTGGCAGGCTGCGGCCACGAAAGAAGTGGCATCGCAATTGTAAGCGGCTTTGACATCCTTTGATAACTGGACCTCTACGTCGTTGTCAAGTGCTGGGCAGTTGGTTGCAGTGATGGTCCTGCTGGCGCCGAATCCAATTGCAGTAGCATTTGCCAATGTACTAAACATAAGGCCAGCAGCAACAAGTATGAGTTTCTTCATCATGGCGATATTCTCCTGTAATCGAGTTCGGTTATTTCATCATGGAGGCCATGATGCTGACCATGTTGCGTGCATCGGAATTTGCCGCACCGTCATTAGCCTTGGAGCGATATTCGTTGAACGAGGGGATAGCAATGGCGGCGAGGATGCCGATGATGGCAACCACGATCATCAGTTCGATAAGGGTGAAACCCTTCTGTGTTCTTTTCATGTCGATCTCTCCATCTTGGGTTTGTTAATCGGTCTTTCCGGCAGTACCCATCCCCACCGGGTGGAATATTCAGGTATAGCTATAGCAGATAACGTGCCAAGCGCCAGTTAATCAGCCCGATGCCGACGTCCGCTGTGGTAATGCCGTTTCCATGGCTATTCAGGTGGAATTATTGGTCGCTGTGGTGCGAATAAGTGACAATTTTTGTCACTCCGGTGACCTCAATGGTCACTTCTCTACTTTCCCATCGTCACAAATTTTACTGATATCCGTCAAGGTTCTGACTGCGTATGTCGACAGGAATAAACCTAAAGTACTATTCCAGCCCCAGTTTTTTGAGCCGATAGCGTAATGCTCGGAAAGAGATGCCCAACTGCTTTGCGGCGGCGGTCTTGTTGTGTCGGCATTTGTCCAGCGCTGAGTTGATCAATTCACGCTCAATGTTCTCCAAATAGGCCTCCAGCCCCATGGATTCGACGCTGTCGGCTTCGCCGGTTGCACTATGGCATCCGCTGAGGCGCATATCCTCCGGCTGGATAATATTGCCCTCGCACAGGGTCATGGCCCGTTCGAGGATATTTTCCAGTTCACGTACATTGCCCGGGAAGGGGTGTTGATGCAGCATTTGCATCGCTGCATCGCTTAGTTTTGGCTGTGCCATGCCCATTTCATTTGCCAGTTGGCGAGTGAAGTGTTCCACCATCAGCGGGATATCCTCGCGGCGTTCACGCAGTGGTGGTACCGGTAGTTCGATGACATTGAGGCGGTAGAAAAGATCCTCGCGGAAAGAGCCGTCCCTCACCGCGTTCTCCAGCCCCTTGTGGGTGGCACTGAGGATGCGTACATCAATGTGCTGCTCCTTCTGTGCACCAACCGGGCGGATCGCCTTCTCCTGGATGGCGCGCAGTAGCTTCACCTGCATCTCCAGTGGTAGATCGGCGACTTCGTCGAGGAACAGGGTGCCGCCATTGGCAGCCTGGAACAGGCCGTCCTTGTCGCTATAGGCGCCGGTAAAGCTCCCTTTTCTGTGGCCAAACAGTTCGCTTTCCATCAGATCTGCCGGTATCGCCCCACAGTTGACGGCGATGAATGGCTCGTTGGCACGGGGTCCCTGCAGGTGGATCAGACGCGCGACCAACTCCTTACCGGTACCCGATTCGCCACTGATATAGACGGGCGCCTGGCTGCGCGCCAGTTTGGCAATGGTTTTGCGGATATGCTCGATACCAGCAGACCGGCCGAGAAGCTGCATGCTACCTGGATGGGGGCACTCCACCTCATCCACATTCAAGCGTAAGGCGCTGGCGATCAGCTCGCGCAGTTGTTGCAGCTCCACCGGCTTGCTGAGGAAGTCGAAGGCCCCGGCCTTGAGTGCCTCAATGGCCGAGTCCATATTGCCGTGGGCGGTGATCATGGCCACCGGGAGTTCGGGATAGTTCTCCTGGATGTGGCGAATCAGCTCGATCCCGTTACCATCGGGCAGGCGCATATCGGTGAGGCAGAGGTCAAAGTGGCTGTTGCGCAGTTTTTCACGGGCCTTTTGTACGTTTTCCGCACAATGACTCGCTACGCCCATGCGGCTGAGAGTGAGGCCCAGTAGTTCCAGGATGTCCGGCTCATCGTCGATGATCAGCACACTGCGCTTCAGGGTGGTTTGCTCATTCATGCTCATAACATTCCCGTGCGGAACAGCAGGCGGAAACAACTCTCCTGGCTGGCGGTAGGTTCGTAGCGCAGTTGTGCCTGATTGCTGACTGCCAGTTCCCGTGCCAGGTAGAGTCCCAGTCCTGTTCCCTTGTATTCAGTGGTGAAAAACGGCTCGAAAATATGGGCACGGCTTGCCTCGTCGACCCCCGGGCCTGCGTCGATGATATCGAGATAGCCGTGACCTTCGCCAATTGTGCCTGCAATCAGGCGTAATTTTAGTGCAGCACGTGCAGGCATAGCGTGACGCAGCCCGTTAAGGCAGAGATTGGTCAACAGTTGGCGCAGGTGATTGGGGTCGAAGCGGATCACCAGATTCGCTGGCTCTACCTCAAAACGCATTGCATCTCTGGCGGCTGGTTGGGATTGCTGGAATTCAGCGACGAAGGTCTCCAGCCAGAGTTTGAGCAGGAAGTCCTTATCCTGGTGGACATCCTTTTTCCCCAGTTGCAACACGTTCTCCACAATGGTGTTTATCCGCTGTGACTGTTCGTGGATGATCTCGGTAAGACGCATATCCTCGGCGGCGAGATCAGGTGACTCGCCAAGCAGGGCACCGGCGTGGCTGATGGCGCTCAGGGGATTGCGGATCTCATGGGCGATACTGGCGGTGAGGCGTCCAAGAGCGGCCAGTTTAAGCTGCTGCGCCTGACGCGTAGCGGCTTCGGCATCTTCGAGGAAGATCAGGGTGCCCTCGTTGCGCCGCTGACCGATGTTCATGAACTGGGCCAGCAGTTCCCTCGGATTACCTGTGATATGCAAGGTCCGTGAGGCGTTGGCTGGGTCGGTTTTCCATGTTCGCAGCGTTGCCAGCAGTTCCGCAGAGTAGTGGCGCAGTGGTGTCTCGGTTGCCATCATTGGGGTGTCGATCAGGTGCGATGCCGCACTATTCATCAGGCGCACACGCTCCTCCTGATCCACTACCATGACGCCAGTCTGCATCTGCTGGATGATGTAGCCGGTCAACTGCGCCATATTGGCGAGATCGGCGCCACGTCTACGCGCCAGTTCTTCGCTTGCCCTTGCCCGCCGTGCCAGCAACTGTGCCACCAGGGCAGTGACGAACAGGGTGATACCCAGCAGACCCGCCATCGGATAGTTGACGTCTCCCGGTCTATCACCCAGTGCACTGTGGACTTGTTGAATCAGCACGGCGATGGTGGCCAGTGCCGCATAGAGTCCTGGAGTACGGCCGGTAGTGAGCATACTGCCATTCGCCACACTGATGACCAGCAGCATTCCCAGACCGCTGGAGACACCGCCGCTGGCGTGCATCAACACATTAATCATGACGATGTCGATAACGATGTGGCCGTTGACCTGCATCTGGAAATCCGGACGCCGGATCAGGATCGGGTAGAAGGCGAGCAGGCTGATCGCCAGATAGATCAGACTGGCGGTATAGAAAAGCTGGGGTTCCTGCTGTCCCAGTTGCTCGGGCAATTTGCCCAGGTTGTAGAGCAGGACGAACAGCGCAGACAGGGCAAAGCGGGAAAAATTGAAAAAGCGCAACGGACGCCAGGTATGAGCGTCGGAGTCCATTTCCAGCAGGGAGGCGACGCTGTTCAAGCGTTAGTTCCCTTTCTGCGCCGGTCCCGCATCCCGATGTTCCGGGCTGCAGTAATGTCTGTCGTCATGGAGCAGCGCCTCATCGGCGGGGATGTGTAGTCCGCAGTGGGCGCACTTGACCATGTCACGAGCGATGCCTTTTGGTGGCTCATCGCGCTGTGAGGAAGGTTTCTTCAACACGCGCACAAACATGCGGTAGAGCAGCCAGATGATCAGGCCTATGACGATGAGTCGGATCAGGTTCATGCAGCACCTTTCGGGGTGAATATTGCAACATTGTATCGGCTGGCCGTGAACGGGGCCAATCATTCAGCTTTTGCGCCGCGGCGCGCTTTGTTTCACAATAGGCGACCTTTTTTCCGTCGATTTCCAAAGCAATTCAGGGTGAACGATGAATCTCCATGAATACCAGGCAAAGAGCGTCTTTGCCCAGTACGGGGTCCCGGTCCCTCAGGGACAGGTGGCTTCCTCCCCCGCAGAAGCCGAACATGCCGCCCAGGCGCTGGGTGGCGATCGCTGGGTGGTCAAGGCCCAGGTCCACGCTGGTGGCCGCGGCAAGGCCGGTGGCGTTAAGCTGGTCAGTTCCGTCGCGGAGCTCAAAAGCGAGGCGGATCGCCTGCTCGGTAGCCGTCTGGTCACTCACCAGAGCGGTGCCGAAGGCCAGCCGATCAACCAGTTGCTGGTCGAAGGGGTGAGCGACATTGCCCGTGAGCTCTACCTCAGTGTGGTGGTGGACCGTGGCCGCAAGCGCGTGGTCTTCATGGCCTCCAGCGAAGGTGGCATGGACATCGAAGAGGTGGCGGCCAAGACGCCGGAGAAGATCCACACCGTAGCGGTCGATCCGGTGGTAGGCCTGCAGGCCTACCAGACCCGTCAGCTTGCCTTTGCCCTTGGGCTTGAAGGTACTCAGGTGAAAGAGCTGGCGATGATCATGAACGGTCTCTATCGCCTGTTCACCGAGCGTGACGCCTCTCTGGTGGAGATCAATCCGCTGGTGGTGACCGGCGAGGGTCACCTCATTGCCCTCGATGCCAAGGTCAATCTGGACGAAAACGCCCTCTACCGTCAGCCGGAGATGGCCAAGCTGCGCGATCACTCCCAGGAGGATGAACGCGAGTGCAAGGCACGCCAGCACGACCTTAACTACGTGCGTCTCGACGGCAACATCGGCTGCATGGTCAACGGCGCCGGTCTGGCGATGGCGACCATGGACCTGATCAAGCTCAGCGGTGGCGAGCCGGCCAACTTCCTCGACGTGGGTGGCGGTACCACTGCGGCGCGGGTGGCCGAGGCGTTCAAACTGATTCTTTCCGATGACAAGGTGCGCGCCATTTTGGTCAACATCTTCGGCGGCATCGTCCGCTGCGACCTGATCGCCGAGGGCATTATCGCGGCGGTGAAGGAGGTCGATGCCAGGGTGCCGGTAGTGGTTCGCCTTGAGGGCACTAACGTGGAGCAGGGGCGCAAGATGTTGCAGGAGAGCGGTCTGGCGATTCAGGCCAGCGAAAGTCTGACCGAGGCGGCCAAACTGGTGGTCGCGGCGGCGGGAGGTGCGAAATGACCATACTTATTGATCGTGACACCAAGGTCATCTGCCAGGGCTTCACCGGCAAGCAGGGTACCTTCCACTCCGAGCAGGCGATCGCCTACGGCACCAACCTGGTCGGTGGCGTGACCCCCGGCAAGGGTGGCAGCAGCCACCTGGAGCGCCCGGTATTCAATACCGTCCACGACGCGGTCGCCGAGACCGACGCCGATGCCACCATGATCTACGTCCCGGCGCCTTTCGCCGCCGACGCGATCCTCGAAGCGGCCGATGCCGGGATCGAGACCATCGTCTGCATCACTGAGGGCATCCCGGTCATGGACATGCTGCGGGTCAAGGCGGCGCTCAAGGGTAGCGACGTGCGCCTCATCGGCCCCAACTGCCCCGGCGTGATCAGCCCCGGCGAGTGCAAGATCGGCATCATGCCCGGCGCGATCCACCAGAAGGGCAAGATCGGTATCGTCTCCCGCTCCGGCACCCTCACCTACGAAGCGGTACACCAGACCACCCAGGCTGGCCTGGGCCAGTCGACCTGCGTCGGTATCGGCGGCGACCCGATCCACGGCCTCAGCTTTATCGACTGCCTCTGCCTGTTCGAGCGCGATCCGCAGACCGAAGGTATCATCATGGTCGGCGAGATCGGCGGTACTGCGGAAGAGGAAGCGGCCGAGTTCATCGCCCGTCACATCAGCAAGCCGGTGGTCTCCTACATCGCCGGGGTCACTGCACCGCCGGGCAAGCGTATGGGCCACGCCGGGGCGATCATCGCTGGCGGCAAGGGCACTGCGGAGGAGAAATTCGCCGCGCTGGAGAAGGCCGGTGTTTCGGTGGTGCGCTCCCCCGCGGAGATGGGTGCACGCATGGCCGAAGTACTGGCGGCAGGGTAAAACAGTGCACCACAGAGGCACGGAGAACACAGAGATAAGCTATGTGAGAAGCCGTGTTTCGTCTTACTATTCAAGTGATTACAGCAGACGGGTAATAAGCGTTATGTATTCTCCGTGTCCTCTGTGTCTCTGTGGTGAATAGGGTTTAACTATCTCATGGCCGAAAGACTGCGCATCGCCATGGCCCAGCTCAACATGTTGGTGGGCGACATTGAGGGTAATGCCGCCCGGGTGATCGCCGCTGCCGAGCAGGCCCGCGATGAATTGAAGGCCGATCTGGTGGTCTTTCCCGAGCTGACCCTCACTGGCTACCCACCGGAAGACCTGCTGCTGCGTCCCCGCCTGTTGACCCGTACCCTTGCGGCGCTGGAGAGTATCAATCAGAAGGTCAACGGTATCGAGATCATCCTCGGTCATCCCCATGCAGCGACCGGTGGACTCTTCAACGCCGCCTCACTGCTGCGCGACGGCAAGGTGGTCGCCACCTACCACAAGCAGCATCTACCGAACTACAGCGTCTTCGACGAGAAGCGTTACTTCGCTCCGGGCAATAGTGCCTGCGTGGCGACGATCAAGGGTGTGCCGGTGGGGCTGACCATCTGCGAGGATATCTGGCAGCCCGGTTCGGTGGCTCAGGCCTGTGCCGCCGGGGCGCGACTCATCGTTAATATCAACGCCTCCCCCTTCCATATCAATAAAGGTAACGAGCGCGAAGAGACGGTACGTGCCCGCATCGCCGAGGGCGGCGTACCGGTGCTCTACGTCAATCTGCTGGGCGGTCAGGACGAACTGGTCTTTGACGGCGGTTCCTTCGTCATGGATAGCCAGGGCCAGGTGACCCAACAGGCCCCCGCCTTTGCGGAGGGACTGTTCCTCAGCGAATTCCAGATCGACGGCGATAACGTTACCCCGCTTCCCGGTGAAATGGTTGCACCACTCTCGGTTGAGGCCAGCGTCTACCAGGCGCTGGTGCTGGGGGTGCGCGACTACATCGAAAAGAACGGCTTCCCCGGCGTGGTGCTCGGTCTCTCCGGCGGTATCGACTCGGCTTTGAGCCTGGCCATCGCGGTCGATGCCATCGGCGCTGAGCGGGTCGAGGCGGTGATGATGCCGTCGCGCTACACCGCCGACATGAGTCTCGACGATGCCCGTGAAGAGGCGGAGACGCTCGGTGTCGATTACCGGGTGATCCCCATCGAACCGGCCTTCAACGTTTTCCTTGAGAGTCTCAAGGAGGAGTTTGCCGGACGCGAGGTCGATACCACCGAAGAGAATATCCAGGCCCGCTGCCGCGGCATCCTGCTGATGGCCATCTCCAACAAAAAGGGCAAGATGGTACTGACCACCGGTAACAAGAGTGAAATGGCGGTGGGCTACGCTACCCTCTACGGCGACATGGCGGGCGGCTTCGATGCATTGAAGGATGTGCCCAAGACATTGGTATTCCGCCTCTCCCGCTACCGCAACACGATCTCGCCGGTGATCCCGGAACGGGTGATTACCCGTCCACCCTCGGCGGAGTTGGCGGCGGATCAGCAGGACAGCGACAGCCTGCCCGATTACGAAGTGCTGGATGCGATCCTGGAGATGTATGTGGAGCGCGATCTCTGTCGCGAGGAGATCGTCGCCGCCGGTTACGACGAAGCGACCGTGCGCCGGGTGATTCGCCTGGTTGATCTAAACGAATACAAACGCCGTCAGGCGGCACCGGGGGTGCGTATCACCCGCCGTGCCTTTGGCCGTGATCGGCGCTATCCGATCACATCAGGCTTTGGTCGGCTATAGCGGTCGGCGTGAAGCCGTGTAGAATGGGTAACGAGTATCAGCAACGCGAACAAAGGAAAACGAGATGAAAAAGGTTGAAGCGATCATCAAGCCGTTCAAGCTGGACGACGTGCGTGAGGCACTTTCCGAGATCGGTGTAGCGGGTATGACGGCTACCGAGGTGAAGGGGTTCGGTCGGCAGAAGGGTCACACAGAACTCTATCGCGGTGCCGAGTATGTGGTCGATTTTCTGCCCAAGGTGAAGATCGAGCTGGTAGTGGAAGCAGGTATGGTGGAGCAGTGTGTTGAGGCGATCATCAAGGTAGCCCGCACCGGCAAGATCGGTGACGGCAAGATCTTCGTTACCGATGTGGAGCGTGTGATCCGAATCCGGACTGGTGAGGAAGGCCCCACCGCTATCTAACAAGAAGGTCGCAGGTGACAGGTAACAGGTGGCAGGTAAACAACGGCATCTTTTCCTGTTACCTGCAACCTGTCACCTGATACCTTTGCTTAAAGGTGGGTAACCACCTGATCCATCGCCCTCCGGGGACTCTCTTCTGGTAGTTCCGCTGGATAGCCGATGCTGAGAATCGCAATCGGTTCCAGGCCGGGCGCCAGGCCAAATTCCTTTTTAATCAGTTCAGCGTCGAAATAGCCTACCCAGGTGGAGGCCAGTCCTGCGGCAACAGTCGCGAGTTGGGCATAGGCCGCCGCGATGGTGCTGTCCTGTACCGCATAGAGACACTCACCACGTTCACCATATTTTTTGCCTGAGCGCTGCGGGTCGCTGCTGAAGATGATTGCTACCGGCGCTTCAGCGATGAAGGTCTGGTTTTCGGCGATCTCGCTGAGTCGTTGGCGCTTCGCCGCGTCGCTGATTACGGTGATGTGGTAGGCCTGGAGATCGCCCGCCGAGGGGGCGGCGCAGGCCATCTCCAGGATGGCGTGCAATTTTTCCTGCTCCACCGGCAGGTCGTCTCGATATTTGCGTACCGAGTGGCGGTGGCGCACCGTTTCAAAGAAGTCCCACATACAAACCTCCCTTGTGCTTAAGGTACTACCGGCGCTGGCGTTGTTTTTTGCAGTTCGGCCAGACCGGCATGGTCGGGGTAGTTTTTCTTCAGTACGCGCAGGGCGTCGTTGGCCAGGTCGGACATCTCCATCTTGCGGTAGGCCTTGACCTGCATCACCAGTGCATCGGGTACGGCTTCAGACTGTTTGTAATTTTCCAGCACATACTTGGCGCGGTTGGCGGCGGCCAGATAGCTGCCGCGGAGCATGTAGTAGTCGGCCACCTGTAGTTCGTGCTTGGCCAAGTTGTTGCGCAGCACCTTCATCCGTTCGATAGCGTCTTTGGTGTACTGGCTTTCGGGATAGCGGGTGACCAGCTCCTTGAAGTAGTTGAACGATTCGCGCAGCGCCGCCGGATCGCGCTTGGAGGGGTCCTTGGGGAACCAACTGCCGAAGACGCTGGGGTTCTGGTCATAGGTGATCAGACCACGCATGTAGAAGGCGTAGTCCACATTGGGGTGGCGCGGATGCAGTTTGATGAAGCGATCCGCGGCGGCGACGGCCGAGGCGGGTTCGTTGCCCTTGTAGTAGGCGAAGATGATGTCCAACTGTGCTTGCTGGGCGTAGAGACCATAGGGGTAGCGGGCCTCGAGCTGGGTGTAGTAGTTGGCCGCACCCATATAATCCTGGTTGTCCAGGGCCTGTTTGGCAGTGTCGTAAAACTCCTCCACACTCCAGTTATCGGTCGGGTTCTCTGGCGTTTCGGCACAGGCGCCAAGCAGCAGGAGCAGGGAAACAATGGACAGAATTTTAGGAAAACGCATAGTATCCGTTACTTTGTAGGTCAGGCAGGCACCAAGTATACCCATGGCACCCACGGGAATAAATCAAAGCGGGCACAATTCCGCAGATTCACTACGACGACATCTTCAGGCCGAGGTTCCGCCTGAGCTGGCGGGGGCGCGTCTCGACCAGGCGCTGGCCGAGCTGTTCCCCGACTTTTCCCGCTCGCGGCTGCAGCAGTGGGTGAAGGCGGGCTGCGTACTGGTGGACGGCGAGGTACTGCGCCCCAAGGACAAGCTGCTCGGCGGCGAGTCGATCGAACTTGAGGTGCAACTGGAGGCGGAGACGACTTTCACCCCGGAGCCGATTCAACTGGATATCGTTTATCAGGACGATGCCCTCATTGTGATCAACAAACCGGCGGGGCTGGTAGTCCACCCGGCGGCGGGCAACTGGCAAGGCACCCTGCTTAACGCCCTGTTGCATCACGATCCGACGATTGCCATCGTGCCCCGCGCCGGGATCGTGCACCGCATCGACAAGGAGACCACCGGCCTGCTGGTGGTGGCACGTACCCTGGAGGCGCAGACGGCGCTGGTCGAACAGTTGCAGGCACGGGAATTCACCCGCGAGTACGACGCGGTGGTCAACGGTGTCCTCACCGGCGGCGGCACCGTCGACGAACCCATCGGTCGCCATCCGGTGGATCGCAAACGCATGGCGGTGGTGCGTAACGGCAAACCGGCGGTGACCCACTATCGCCTGGCGGAGCGCTTCCGCGCCCACACCCACATCAAGGTGCAACTGGAGACCGGCCGTACCCACCAGATTCGGGTGCACATGGCCCACCGCCACAATCCGTTGGTGGGTGACCCGGTCTACGGCGGCCGTCTGCGTATTCCACCGGCCTGTACCCCGGAACTGGAGCAGATGCTGCGTAGTTTCCATCGCCAGGCACTGCACGCCTCGCGGCTGGGGCTGGTGCACCCCCAGAGCGGCGAATATATGGAGTGGACCGCCGAGCTGCCGAATGACATGCAGCAACTGCTGGCGGTGCTACGTCGCGATCTGGAGCAGGGGAGTGATTGAGTTCATTCGTCCTGACTGGCCTGCTCCCGCTAACATCCATGCCGCCGTCACCACCCGCGTCGGTGGTGTGAGCCTGCCACCCTACGACAGTCTCAATCTTGGCGATCACGTCGGCGATGATCCGGCAGCGGTGGCGGAGAACCGTCGCCGAGTAAGTGAGGGGTTACATCTTCCCGCCGAACCGCGCTGGCTCAGTCAGGTACACGGCACCGTTGCGGTGGACGCCGCCGCGTGTAACACCGGTTGCGAAGCGGACGCCTCCCATACCGACCAACCCGGTGTGGTCTGTACGGTGATGACCGCCGACTGTCTGCCGGTACTGTTTTGCGACAGCGCGGGACGTCATGTCGCCGCGGCCCATGCGGGGTGGCGCGGCCTCTTGAACGGCGTGCTCGAAAGGGCCATCTCTGAAATGGGCGCTGAGGGCGATATCCTCGCCTGGTTGGGACCGGCTATCGGCCCGGATGCCTTTGAAGTGGGCGACGAGGTGCGCGATGCCTTCCTTGCGGCTGATAGTGGTACGGCGTGTGCTTTCAAACCCTCGCCGAATGGCCGCTGGTTGACTGATATCTATGCCCTGGCGCGGCGGCGATTACAGGCAACCGGTGTTGACGGGATTTATGGCGGCGGATTCTGTACCTTTAGCGATAGCCAAAGATTCTATTCCTACCGTCGCGATGGACGGACAGGACGTATGGCCAGCCTGATCTGGCTGGAGTGAAAAAAATGACTCACCGCAAAGGCGCAAAGGACGCAAAGAAGAATATGTGCGGGTAGCCAGCTGGGCGGCCTCTTCTTTCGTGAAGTGGCAAAGTCTTTCGCTAGAGATGAAACAGATCGCTTTTCTTTGCGCACTTTGCGCCTTTGCGGTGAGTCTTAATTTAAAAGGAACGACGATGAAACACTGGTATATGTTGACCGTAGTCGGTAAAGACAGGCCGGGTATCGTGGCCCACCTCAGCGCAGCGCTGTTCGACGGCGGCTGCAATCTGGGTGAGGCGTCGATGATCCGTCTCGGCGGCACCTTCACCATCATGCTGATGGTGGAGTTCGATGGTAGCGTCAAGGCGCTCACCGACATGGTTGCGCCGGTGGCCGAATCGCTCGATCTGCATCTGCATGTCGATCACATCGACGCCAAACTGCACCAGCATCTGGAGCCGGATGTGCGCATCACCGTCTACGGCGCCGACCGCGCCGGGATCGTTGCTCGCATCACCGGCGCCCTGGCCGAGGCTGGGTTGCATATCCTCGACATGGAGACCAGTGTCGCCGGCACCGAAGATAAGCCGATCTACATCATGCAGATCGAAGGTCATGCGGCTGAAGGGGTTGAGGCACTGCAATCGGCACTGGATGTGGTGGCGGAGAAGGGTATCGAAGCGCAGCTGGAAACCATCGATACCTTGATCGGGTAGGAGCAGGCATGGCTGTACTGGAGATCCTCACCTACCCGGACGAGCGGCTGAAGCAGGAGTCGCTGCCGGTAGAAAATTTTGACGACGAACTGCGCGCCTTTCTTGCGGATCTGGAAGAGACTATGCGCGCCGGCCCCGGCGGCGTCGGTATCGCCGCGCCACAGGTGGGGCGTTTTCAACGTATCGCCCTGGTTGACTGTTCGGCCACCCGCAAGCCTGTGCCGAACCACGGCTTCATGGTGCTGATCAATCCCGAGATCACCGAATGGGACGGGATGAAGGTGGGCCGCGAGGGCTGCATGTCGGTACCCGATTACACCGGCAATGTCATTCGTGCCGAGCGGATCAAATTCAGTGCTTATGATGGCAATGGCGAGAAACACGAATACGAGTGCGAGGGCTATGAGGCGCGGGCGGTGCAGCATGAGTGCGATCACCTCGACGGTATGTTATTCCTCGATCGGCTGGTGAGTCGCCGCAACGATCTGTTCCGGCGCAAAGTCTACCAAAAGTAACGTCGCCGGATGCAGGAAGCCGATTCGACTCAAACGCTATTGATTTACTGGCCCTGGCTTCTCGCCGGGGTTTTGCTGTTGCTGGTGATTCTGATCTGGCGTGCCTCGGGTCGTGCCGCGCTTATCGACTGGGGCCACGGCTGGATGAACCGGCTCGATGGTTTTAACCGCCTCTTCTGTCGCCACTACCACCGCCTCAACCACGATATGATCGAATTGCCGGAGAGCGGCCCGGCGATCCTGGTCTCCAACCATATCTCCGGTCTCGATCCGATACTGATGTTCGCCGCCAGTCGCCGCAAACTGCGTTTCCTGATCGCCACCGAGCAATATCATCGTTTCGGATTGGAGTGGTTGTTTCGTGCCGTCGGCTGTATCCCGGTGGATCGTAGCGGCAGACCGGAGAAGGCATTTCGTGAAGCGTTAAAGGCGTTAAAAGATGGCGACGTCATCGCGCTCTTCCCCCACGGCAAGATTCATCTCGACAACGATCCGCCACACCATCTCAAACCGGGTGCGGTGCGACTGGCGCAACTGGCGAATTGCCCCATCTACCCGGTGCGTATCGAAGGGATTCGCGCCCAGGGGGGGATATTCATGCCGGTGTTGTTGCGTGCCCGTGCGCGACTGACCAATCGACCGAAACTCGAGTGCGCCGATCTCGCACCGCGTGAATGCCTGCATGAACTGGAGCAATTGCTTGCTCCAGCAAAAGATTAGCGGCGCAGGAAGTGGACGGTCACTTCCAGTCCGCCCAGTTCTGATTTCCCCAGAGAAACGTCCGCGCGATTGAGTTCGGCGATACGCTGCACGATGGAGAGACCGAGTCCGCTGCCTTCGGTTTTCTGCCCGGCGAGACGATAGAAGCGATCGAAGATGCGTCCGTGTTCGCTCTCGGGGATACCGGGGCCGCTGTCGCCGACGTGCAGTTCGATGCTGTTGTCGGCGCACTGCACCAGCCGTACGCTGATGCGGCCGTTTTCCGGGGTATAGCGAATCGCGTTGTCGAGCAGGTTGCGCAACAGAATCTCCAGGCTCTCCTGCATGCCGGTGAGCACGGTAACGCCATCCACATCGAGTTCCAGTTCGATCTTTTTGTTCGCAGCATGCGGCACATAGTTGGCCATCATCTCTTCGCAGAGACGGTCCAGACGAACTTCCCTGTGCAGCGCGCTGCTGGTCTCGGGATCAACCCGTGCCATGGTCAACAGTTGTTCCACCAGACGAGAGGCACGTTCGACACCTTCCAGCAATTTATCCAGCGCCTGATTACGCTCATCACTGTTGTTGCTGCGTTTGGCCACCTGGGCCTGAATCTTCAGCGCCGCCAGTGGGGTGCGCAGTTCATGGGCGGCATCGGCGGTGAAGCGGCGTTCGCTGTCGAAGGCGCGGGAGAGACGAAGGAACAGTCGATTGAGCGCTTCGACCAGGGGCATGATCTCGCAGGGTGCATCGCGGTCATCCACCGCTTCCAGGCTGCTGGGTGAGCGATTGGAGACGTTTCTGGCAAGAATATTCAGCGGCCGCATCGTCTGGTTGACGCCGAGCAGGATCAGCAGCGCCAGTAGTGGCAGCAGGAACAGGATCGGTAGGCCAATGCGCAGGGCGACGGTATCGGTCAGTTCACCGCGGATCGCCAGCGCCTCACCGATCTTCACCATGAAGCCATCTTCCGGATCGAGCAGGGAGAAGACTCGCCACTCCTCGCCGTCGATGATTTCGGTACTGTAGCCGTTTTCCAGTGTATTAAGCAGGGTTTCCGGTGCATTGAAGGAACGCATCATCAGTGTGTGTTCAGGTTCCTGCCACAACTGATAGGACATTTTGTGTTCGTATTCGTGACCCGCCGCAGAGAAGCGGGTGTCGCCACTGAAGTGGATATGGGTGTTGCCGACAAAGCGTCGGGTGTCGCTCAACTCGGCCAGCTCATGTCCGGCGACGGAGAGCAGGGTTCGCGCGGTCTGCGCCATCTGCGCATCGAACAGTTCGCCGATCTCGTGACGGGTGTCGCTGTAGTTGAGCCAGGCACTGAACAGCCAGATCACTGCGGTGATCGACAGCAGGATAATGAGCAGGCGGCGGCGGAGCGAACTTCTCATACGGGATCGATGATGTAGCCGACGCCGCGAATGGTGCGGATCAGATCAGCGCCCAGTTTCTTGCGCAGGTGGTGGACGTAAACTTCGATGGCGTTGCTTTCCACTTCGCCATCCCAGGAGTAGAGCCCCTCTTCCAGGCGGCCGCGTGACATCACCTTGCCGGTGTTGCTGAGCAGCAGGTGCAGTACCGCATATTCACGCGGTGAGATATCGATTTTTTCGCCGCTCTTGCTGACGCTGTGCGCCGCCGGGTCGAGGACGATATCGCCGTGGAGGATCTCGCTGCTGGCGCGGCCACTGCTGCGGCGCAACAGGGCGCGCAGACGGGCGGAGAGTTCATCGAGATCGAAGGGTTTGAGCATGTAGTCGTCGGCCCCGGTATCCAGTCCTGCTACCCGGTCGCTGACTGCGTCACGGGCGGTGAGGATCAGTACCGGCAGGCTGGAACCCTGCGAACGCAGCCGCTTGAGGATATCCAGTCCCGATTTGTCGGGCAGGCCGAGATCCAGAATCATCAGGTCGTACTGTTCGCTCTGCAGCGCCATTTCCGCGGTGCGGGCCTCGGTAAACCAGTCGACGCTATAGTCTTCCTGGCGCAGGCCGGCACGAATGCCGTCGCCGATCAGCGGGTCGTCTTCTACCAGTAGCAGGCGCATGATTCTTTACCCTTAATGGTTGATCCGGAACAGAATAACCCGGATTTAGCGGGGCAACTATGACCGCAGAGCATTAAACAGGGCTTAACATGTACCGATATATTGCTAGGGTTAGGCAGATCGGGGAAAGAATGATAACCCTGCCAGGCGTGCTTGAATTGATTCGGTCCGGCCATATTCTAAAAGCTAACTCAAAATGGTTCTCGCACCTTGATACGGCGTTGCAAAGCCTACTGCGGTGCTCATTTACTACCGGTAAACTCTGCTCCTCGCAGACTTTGCGCCTTGTCTCCAGGCACGAGCCCTCATTTTGAGATAGCTTTTATCCAGTCGGTAACTGATTAACCACTGATTTTTGGAGGGGAAAACCCGATGCGAATGGACAAACTGACCACCCGTTTCCAGATGGCGCTGGCCGATGCCCAGAGCCTGGCGTTGGGACGGGATCACCAGTTTATCGAACCGGCACACATCATGACCGCGCTGCTCGATCAGGAGGGCGGCAGTGTCCGCCAGCTGCTCTCCCAGTCCGGGGTCAACGTCAACGCATTGCGCTCGCAACTGGGCGAGGCGCTGGAACGCCTGCCTTCAGTCGAGGGGGCGGGTGGCGAAGTTCATGTCTCTAACGAATCGGCCCGCCTGCTCAACCTGACCGATAAACTGGCGCAGCAGCGTAAGGACGCCTACATCTCCAGCGAGCTGTTCGTGCTGGCGGCGGTGGACGACAAGGGGCAACTGGGCGACATGCTGCGTGCGACCGGCGCCAACAAGACGGCGCTGGAAAAAGCCATCGACGCCCTGCGCGGCGGTCAGAAGGTGGATGACCCCAACGCCGAGGAGCAGCGCCAGGCGCTGGAAAAATATACCGTCGACCTCACAGAACGGGCCGAGCAGGGCAAGCTCGATCCGGTGATCGGCCGTGACGACGAGATCCGTCGTGCGGTGCAAGTGCTGCAGCGCCGCACCAAGAACAATCCGGTGCTGATCGGCGAACCCGGCGTAGGCAAGACCGCCATCGTCGAGGGGCTGGCGCAGCGCATTGTCAACGGCGAGGTGCCGGAGGGGCTCAAGGGCAAGCGACTGCTGTCGCTGGATATGGGTTCACTGATCGCCGGGGCCAAATTTCGCGGCGAGTTCGAGGAGCGACTCAAGGCTGTACTCAACGATCTTTCCAAACAGGAAGGGCAGATCATCCTCTTTATCGATGAGATCCACACCATGGTCGGCGCCGGCAAGGCCGAAGGCTCCATGGACGCGGGCAACATGCTCAAGCCTGCCCTGGCCCGTGGCGAACTGCACTGCATCGGCGCCACTACCCTGGATGAATACCGCCAGTACATCGAAAAAGATGCCGCACTGGAACGTCGTTTCCAGAAGGTGCTGGTGGACGAGCCGAGCGTGGAAGACACCATTGCCATCCTGCGCGGCCTGAAGGAAAAGTATGAAGTCCACCACGGGGTGCAGATCACCGATCCGGCCATCGTTGCCGCGGCCACGTTGTCACATCGATATATCAGTGACCGCCAACTACCGGACAAGGCGATCGATCTGGTGGACGAAGCGGCCTCCCGCATCCGCATGGAGATCGACTCCAAGCCGGAGGATATGGACCGTCTCGATCGCCGCCTGATTCAGTTAAAGATCGAACGCGAAGCGTTGGCAAAGGAGTCCGATGAAGCGTCGAAGAAGCGTCTTGATCAGTTGAACGACGAAATAGCCCGTCTGGAAAGTGAATACGGCGAACTGGAAACGGTGTGGAAGGCGGAGAAAGCGGCGCTGCAGGACAGCCAGCATGTGAAAGAGGAGCTGGACCGTGCCCGCCAGGAGCTGGAGACGGCGCGCCGCGCCGGGGATCTGGCGCGCATGTCGGAACTGCAATATGGCCGCATTCCCGATCTGGAAAAATCCCTGGAGATGGCCGAGGCGGCGGAGCAGCAGGAGACCCATCTGTTGCGCAACAAAGTAACCGATGAAGAGATCGCCGAGGTGGTTTCCAAATGGACCGGTATTCCTGTCTCCAAAATGCTCGAGGGGGAGCGTGACAAGTTGTTGCGTATGGAAGATGAGTTGCACAAGCGGGTGATCGGTCAGGATGAGGCGATTCGTGCCGTCTCCGATGCCATCCGCCGTTCCCGTGCAGGGCTCTCCGATCCCAATCGTCCTAATGGTTCCTTCCTGTTCCTCGGACCTACCGGGGTGGGCAAGACCGAGCTGTGTAAGGCGCTGGCCTCGTTCCTCTTCGATACCGAAGAGGCGATGGTGCGCATCGATATGTCGGAGTTTATGGAGAAGCACTCGGTGGCTCGACTGATCGGCGCGCCTCCCGGTTACGTCGGTTACGAGGAGGGTGGCTACCTGACCGAAACGGTTCGGCGCAAGCCCTATTCGGTGATCCTGATGGATGAGGTGGAGAAGGCGCATCCCGATGTGTTCAACATTCTGTTGCAGGTACTCGACGACGGTCGTCTCACCGATGGTCACGGTCGCACCGTCGATTTCCGCAACACAGTGATCGTCATGACCTCCAACCTCGGTTCCCAGGCGATTCAGGAGATGGCTGGGGACGAGAACTATGAGCAGATCAAAGAGACGGTGATGCAGGTAGTCGGTCAGCACTTCCGTCCCGAGTTTATCAACCGCGTTGATGAAGTCGTTGTGTTCCACCCACTGATGAAGGAGCAGATCCGCGCCATCGCCGATATTCAGATCGATTATCTGCGCAAACGTCTGCTGGAACGCGATATGGGACTGGAGTTGACCACCGCTGCGCTGGACAAGCTGGGTGAGGCTGGTTTTGATCCGGTCTACGGCGCGCGACCGCTGAAACGTGCCATTCAGCAGCGCATTGAAAACCCGCTGGCTCAGGCGATTCTCAGCGGCAAGTTCCTGCCGGGCGATCACATTCTGGTGGACGTCGAGGGTGGTGAGATGAGTTTCGCCAAGGGCAGACAGTCAGCAGCATAAAGCGGCGCATGATTGAGCCGGGTTCGCCCGGCTCCTGCAACAGAAGGGAGGCTGGGATGGTAGTGATGAGGCGATCGGCATGGTTGCTGTTTCTGTTTGTCGCTGTGGTCAACGCCGAGGAGTCTGCGCCCGCGACAAAGACCGTCGAGGCGCCCGAAGCGGTGAAGGCATTGATTAGCAGTCGTTGTCAGCCATGCCATATTGAACTGCGGATCAAGCCGTCACTACTGTTGAACAGCAACAAATGGTTTCGACTGAGCGGGAAGGATTTTGAGGTGGAGCGTAGGGTTTTTCTTGAGGCGCCACCGCACTCAATGCCGATGGGTCAGTTGCTTGATGAAAGCGAGCGTGAGCTGTTGCGCAACTGGTTCGCGCAGTTACACAAGGCGCTTTAATCGTTAGCTTTGTTTTTTCTCCTGGCTGCTGGCATGATGCTTTGACACCACTGTGAGCAACCAAGAAGAAGCAGATGACACAGAACGTCGCCGTTGCAGCTATCGAACCCAGCCCGGAGCGGCTGACCAATCCACTCAAGCGCTACTTCCTTGCTACCCGTCCCCCGTTTCTTCTCGCCAGTCTGGTGCCCAGCCTGATCGGTCTGGCTACCGCCGCGGCCAGCGGTGTGACCATCAATGCGCTGCTGGCAATCTGTACCGTGCTCGGCGCGGTACTGTTTCATGCTGCCGCCAACGTACTGAATGATTATTACGATGCCTTAAACGGTACCGACGACTGCAACACCCAGCGACTTTACCCTTTTACCGGTGGCAGCCGTTTTATCCAAAACGGGGTGCTGAGCAAACAGCAGACCGCGCGCTTTGGTTTCGCCCTGCTCGGTGCAGGGATATTGCTTGGCCTCTACCTGCTGCAGCATAGCGATCGCGGGCTGTTCTTCATCGGACTGCTCGGCACCTTTATCGCCTGGGCCTATTCGGCACCACCGCTGTCACTCAACAGTCGCGGACTGGGCGAACTCTGTATCGCCACCGCTTTCGGTCTGTTGATTATCGTCGGTGCCGACTATGTACAACGTGGCGAGTTTTCATTCTTTCCCCTGTTGCTGGCGGTACCTTATGGGCTGCTGACCAGCAATCTTCTCTATATTAATCAGTTCCCTGATCGTGAAGCGGATGAAAAGGCGGGCAAGCATCATCTGGTGGTCCGCCTGGGCGCACAGAAAGGTCGCTGGGGTTATCTGCTATTGCTGCTGGTTGCCAATCTCTGGTTGCTCGGTCTGGTGCTTTCAGGTCTGGTTACCCCATGGGCCCTGCTGGCCCTGCTGGCCGCCCCCATCGGCGTGAAAGCAGCCCTACATCTGTTGCACCATGCACATCAGCCTGAGCAACTGGCTCCTGCCATCCGCATGACCATTGCCTCGTTGCTGCTGCACGGTCTACTACTCTCTCTCGGCTTAGTGCTGGCCTGATTCGACGCCCAAATTGGCCGTTTTGTGAACACAGCGGCAAATCCTGTTCTCATCATCACAGGTCGTGGCAGGTTCAGAGAATGGTGACTATGATTTGTGGAGTCAGGTGCGGGCCGTAGTTCTACTACAGTGCTGCACCACCCCCATAGACAAAAAACCAAAGGCGGGGAGGACCCATGAGGAGGAGAACCGTAGTGCTCGGTATCGGCAATACCCTTCTGACCGATGAGGGTGTTGGCGTGCATGTCATTGAGCGTCTGCGTCAGGAGTACCCCGATTCTGACATGGTTGAATTTGTCGATGGCGGTACCCTCAGTTTCACCCTGGCCGATGTGATGGCCGGCACCGATCAATTAATCATCGTCGATGCTGCTGAACTCGATTCCCCTCCCGGCAGTGTCTCCCTGTTTGAGAACGAAGCGCTCGACGAGTATCTCGGTCGCGGCAAACGTCGCAGCGTGCACGAAGTCGGGTTGCTCGATCTGCTTGCCATTACCCATCTTACCGGTGACCTTCCGGCGCGCCGCGCACTGATTGGTATTCAACCGCAAAAAGTCGATTGGGGTGAGCATCCCAGTCCAGCGGTCGCGGCTGCGATTCCCCAGGCCTGCGACATGACCCGCGAACTGATCAGGACGTGGCAACAATGAGCGCGCTGTCGAATATCGGTATCGCGGTGATCGAAACGGCTGAGGCAAGTAATGCGCAGGCATTGCTGCGCGAGCTGGAAAACCATCTGCAACGTCTGATCGAAACCGGTGAAACGGCACGTATCGATCTCGGCACTTTGCCGCTCAATCCTGCCGATTTTGAATTGCTGGAACAGGTGCTGGGTCACGGTGAAGTGATCGCATCGGTGGAGAGCATGGGGGTTAGCGAAATTAGCGACACCGCGATACCCGGTATCTGGCGTATCGAATACTACAACAGTGAAGAGGCGTTGGTGGCGGAGTACATCGAAGTGACTCGTTGTCCGGAACTGCTACTGACACCAATGGAAGAGATGCAAGAGAGTCCTTCGTTGCTACGTGCAGCGATAGCCCGCTCCGACCAAGGGGAGTAAAGATGAAAGACGAAACCATGCTCGACCTGCTCAAGCGCCAGGGAGTGACCCGGCGCGGCTTTATGCAATTTTGCGCCGCTACGGCATCGATGTTGGCATTGCCGCCATCGATGGCAGCAGTGATCGCCGATGCGATGGCCAAGACTCGGCGACCGACGGTGATCTGGCTCTCCTTCCAGGAGTGTACAGGCTGCACCGAGTCGTTGACCCGCGCACACGCCTCCTCGGTGGAGACGCTGATCTTCGATGCGATTTCACTCGATTATCATGAGACGCTGCAGGCCGCTGCCGGTAGTGCCGCCGAAGAGGCGCGTGCACAGGCGATGAAAGATTCCTGGGGCAGCTATCTGGTACTGGTGGACGGTTCCATCTCCACCAACGACAACGGTGTTTATTCCGTCGGGGCGGGCAAGAGCAATCTGGAAACCCTGAAAGAGGTGGCGGCAGGGGCTGCGGCCATCGTCTCCATCGGTACCTGTGCCTCCTATGGTGGTCTGCCCTACGCCAATCCGAATCCGACCGGTGCGGTACCGGTGAGTGACATCATTAAAGACAAGCCAATTATCAATGTGCCCGGTTGTCCGCCGATCCCGGTGGTGATGACCGGCGTGCTGACCCACTACCTCACCTTCGGCACGATACCTGAACTCGATTCACTGGGCCGACCCAAGGCATTCTTTGGCGATGCAATTCATGACCGTTGCTATCGCCGTCCGTTCTACGACAAGGGGCTGTTCGCCAAAACCTTCGACGACGAGGGCGCACGTAACGGCTGGTGTCTGTTCGAACTGGGCTGCAAGGGGCCAGTGACCCACAGCGTCTGCGCCACCACCAAGTGGAATCAGGGTACCAGCTTCCCAATCCAGTCGGGCCATGGCTGTCTCGGCTGTACCGAGCCCAACTTCTGGGATGCTGGCAGTTTCTATCAGCCGCTCTCCACACCACTGGGTAATGTAGCGAAAGCGGCGGGTGTTGCGGTCGCGGCGGGTGCTGCCACCGGTATCGCGATCGGTCTGGCGAATCGCAGTAAAAAAGCCAGGGCGAAGAAGCAGCATCAAGTTACCACCATCGACGACCTGGAGATCTGATATGGATTCCATGGAACTGTTACTGTGGGCACGCGGACCGGGTTTGACCTGGGCGGCGGTGATTTTTCTTTTCGGTATGGTGCTAAGGCTGTTCGAGATCCTCAGCCTGGGACGCAAACCCGATATTGCCCCGGCACGGGAGAACAGCCCCGGCTCCGGCTGGCGCACCATTGTCTCGCGCACCTTGCCCGAGGCGGGTGAGTTCAAACGCCAACCGGTGACCATCCTCACCGGTTACGTTTTTCACCTCAGTTTTTTTATCGTGCTGCTGTTCCTGCTGCCACACATCAAACTGTTCGAATCGGTCTTCAGTATCAGTTGGCCCGCACTGCCGACACCACTGGTCGATCTGATCGCGGTGCTGGGGATTCTCGGTCTGCTGGTGACCTTGATCCATCGTCTGATCAATCCGGTGCGCCGTTTTCTTTCGCGCTTCGGTGATTATCTGGCGTGGACCGTGACCTTTCTGCCGATGATCACCGGCTACATGAGTTATCACCATGTCATTTCCGATTACACCCTGATGCTGGCGCTACACATTCTTTCTGTGGAATTGCTGCTGGTGGTGTTCCCATTTACCAAACTGACACACACCTTCACCCTGTTTCTCTCGCGTTGGTACAACGGTGAATGGTTTGGAAGAAGGGGGGTGGCATCATGAGCAGGGAGCAGGGGCCCCGCACAGTGGGGATGCGAGCGTCCGCGAGTGAGGCCGGACGCCGACAAATGAGAATTGAATCCCGCGTGTTTGGTGAGGAGGTGGCATCATGAGCGCTTCACTTGAAAAAGGTATCAATGTACTGCGCGAAATGCTCGATGCGCCCATCGCCAGTTATTTCTCCAGCTGTGTGCGTTGCGGTCTCTGCGCCGAGGCTTGTCTCTTCTATACCGAGACCGGCGATCCGAAATACACACCGATCAATAAAGTGGAACCGCTGCGTCGTCTGTGGGAGCAGGAGTACACCCTGACCGGCAAGCTGAAAAAAATGGTCGGCCTTTCCAAACCGATCAGTCACGAAGAGCTGGAGGAGTGGAGTGCACTGGCCTACGACAGCTGCACTATGTGTAGCCGCTGTTCCATGAACTGTCCGGTGGGTAACGACATCGCCTACATCATCCGTAAATTCCGTGAAGGTCTGGCCGCATCAGGCCATGCACCAGAAGGGGTGATCGGTGCGGTGCAGCGTACCATCAACATCGGTAGTCCGATGGGGGTCAAACTACCCGCACTGCAGGCGCAGATTCGCGCAATCGAGGCGGAAACCGGATTGACTATTCCCATTGATGTGCAGGGTGTCGATTACATGGCTCTGCTCTCATCAATGGAGATCATGAACTTCCCCGAATACATCGGCGCGCTAGCCAAGATATTCAACAAAGCCGGGGTGAGCTGGACCCTCTCAAGCAAAGCCTTCGAGGCGACCAATAGCGGTATCCAGATCGGTGTCTCCGATCTGGCACGTGAGATCGTACTGCGGGTGGTCGATGCGGCGGAAGAATTGGGAGTGAAGAAGGTGATCAGTCCCGAATGCGGTCACGCCTTCACCGCCATCCGCTGGGACGGTCCCAATCTGATCGGCCGTCCTTACAAGTTCGAGGTGGTGCATATTCTCGAACTGCTGGATCAACTGCGTAGCGAAGGCAGGATCAAACTGCAGGGCAAGGAGAGCACGCCGCTCACCTTCCATGATCCCTGTCAGATCGTGCGCCGCGGTGGTGTCGCAGCGCAGCCGCGTAACCTGCTCGGCGAGGTGGCCGAAGATTTCCGCGAAATGACCGATCATGGTGTGTGGAACTGGTGCTGTGGTGGCGGCGGTGGTGTCAGTGCCAACGAACGTGCCGAGTCGTTGCAGCTCAAGGCCTTCAACCGTAAGAAGAGTCAGCTCGAGGAGATTGGCGTGCAGACGATGGTCTCCGCCTGCGCCAACTGTCGCATCGTGCTGGAAGAAGGACTGGAGCATAACAACATGCAAATAGAAGTGGTGGGACTCACTGAAGTGGTCGCCGACCATTTGGCTGATTAAAGGTGTGGTTGCAACCGTCACCAACGAGGAATAGCAAATGAATGAACGTGTCGTAGTCGACCCGATTACCCGTATCGAAGGACACCTGCGTATTGAGGCAGAGACTGATGGCGGTGTGATAACCCAGGCCTCCAGTTCTGGCACCATGGTGCGCGGTATCGAACTTATTTTGCGCGGACGTGACCCACGTGACGCCTGGGCCTTCGCCCAGCGTATCTGCGGTGTCTGTACTCTGGTGCACGGTATTGCCTCGGTGCGTTCGGTGGAGAGTGCGCTGAACTATCCGATCCCGCCTAATGCCGATCTGATCCGTAACCTGATGATCGGTGCCCAGTACATTCACGACCATGTGATGCACTTTTATCATCTGCATGCACTGGATTGGGTCGATGTGGTGTCGGCGCTCAAGGCCGATCCCAAGGCCACTTCGCAACTGGCGCAGTCGATCAGTAACTACTCCAAATCTTCGCCCGGTTATTTTTCTGATGTGCAGAAGAAGGTGAAGAACTTTGTCGAGGCGGGACAGTTAGGGATCTTCGCCAATGCCTACTGGGGCCACCCGGCCTACAAACTGCCACCAGAAGCCAACCTGATGGCGGTGGCCCACTATCTCGAAGCTTTGACCTGGCAACGTGATGTAGCCAAGTTGCATGCCATTTTCGGTGGCAAGAATCCGCATCCCAACTTTGTTGTCGGCGGTGTGCCCTGCGCCATTAGCGTGAATAGCAGTTCGGTCTCCGGTGGCGGTGGTTCAGCGACTGCGGTGGATCTGGTGGGGCTGCAGAAGGTGAAAGAGATCATCGGCCAGATGATCGAGTTTGTCGATCAGGTTTATGTGCCGGATACCCTGGCGATCGCCGGTTTCTATAAGGACTGGTCCAAGCAGGGCGAAGGCGTCGGCAACTTCATGACCTATGGCGATTTCCCCTCTAACGGTATGAACGATCCCTCCGGCTTCATGATTCCGCAAGGGGTGATCCTGAACCGCGACATTTCCACCGTGCATGAATTGGATATGAACGCCGCCGATCAGATTCAGGAATATGTTTCACACTCCTGGTACGACTACAGCGTCGGCAAGAATCAGGGGCTGCACCCTTACGATGGCGAAACCAACCTTAATTACACTGGCCCGCAACCTCCCTATGAGCATCTGGATGTGGATCAGAGTTACTCCTGGCTCAAGTCACCGCGCTGGAAGGGTAAAGCGATGGAGGTGGGACCGCTGGCGCGGGTACTGATGTTGCACGCCACGGGTCATCAACAGACCCGCGAACTGGTCGACATGACCCTGAAGATGCTCGATCTGCCAGTGCAGGGGCTCTTCTCTACCCTCGGCCGTACAGCGGCACGGACCCTGGAAACCAAGATCATCGCCGACGCCATGTTTGGCTGGTTCCAGCAGTTGATCGCCAACATCAAGGCAGGCGACCTGAGAACCTTCAACGAGGCGCTGTGGGAGCCTTCAACCTGGCCGAAGGTGGCAAAAGGGGTTGGCTTCATGGAGGCGCCACGCGGTGCGTTGGGCCACTGGATCGTGATCAAGGATGGCAAGATCGATAACTACCAGGCGGTGGTGCCTTCCACCTGGAATGCCGGTCCCCGTGACGGCGAAGGTCAGGACGGTCCCTACGAGGCAGCACTAAAAGGCCATGCGCTGCATGATCCGAAACAGCCGATAGAGATCCTGCGAACCATCCACAGCTTCGACCCCTGCATCGCCTGCGCGGTGCATGTGAGCGATCCCGATGGAGAGGAGTTAGTAAAAGTTAAGGTGAGATAGCAGGTTAGAACAAAGGATAATTTTTCGAACGCTTCTCGTCCTGTCTGGGACGGGCATAGCTGAAGGTGTTCTTGCCTTCCGCCTTGGCGGCGTACATGGCGTCATCGGCAAGTCGCAGCAGGGTGTCGGCGTCGTCGGTCAGATCCGGGAACAGGCTGATGCCGATGCTGACACCTACATGACAGATGGCACAGTTAATCGCCATCGGTTCGCTGATCGCCTTGATCAGTTTCATCGCCACCAGTGAGGCATCGGTGGGTGTGGCCAATTCGCCAAGCAGGATGGTGAACTCATCACCGCCCATGCGCGCCACAATATCCTCCTTGCGTACACAGCGACGCATTCGTTCACTCACCTCACGCAATAATGCATCGCCGGTATTGTGACCATGGGTGTCATTGATTGCCTTGAAGCCATCCAGATCGAGGAACAGTAGCGCCAGCATTTTCTTATGGCGGCGGGCGTTCTGCAGCATGATCGCCATGTGTTCGTTGAACAGCGAGCGATTCGGTAGACCGGTGAGCACATCATGAGTGGCCAGGTGGGTCAGTTCCTGCTGTGCCCTGACCCGTTCGTGGATCTCGTGGAGTAGTAGTTCGTTTTTGCGTGCCAGTTCGGCAGTGCGCACGGTTACCTGTAGTTCCAGCTCTCGATTGAACTGCTCTTGCCTTTGCTGCGAGGCTTTCTTGTCGCTAATGTCGCGTACGACGACGATGTAGAGTGGTTTACTGTCAAGCTCGATGTGTGAAATATCGAGCTCGGCAGGAAAGGTCATGCCGCTGCTACGCATTCCCTGGACTTCGCGTCCCAGGCTGCTCCACTTTTCCAGATGGCGGGTGATGTTGCCGATGGCGTAGGGCAAGAGCATCTTGGCGTTGCTGCCCAACATCTCTTCAGCGGAGTAGCCGAAAATGGTGGAACACGCCTTGTTGCAGCTCAGGATGGTGCCATCCGCGTCGAGGGTGAGGACACCGTCGATGATGTTTTCACGGATTGTGCGTTCGCGTAGCTCACTGTTGCGCAGATACTGTTCCGTCTCCAGTCGTAGCTGGATCTCGCGGCTGATGCGGCTGTGGATGCGCATGGCGATGACGATGCTGAACAGTACGCCAAAGCCGCCAAGCAATAGCATGACGTTATAGGTCTGTTCGATACGGGCGTTGGCTTGCTGAAGATGTTCTACGTCAGGCCGTGTTTCGCTTGATATGACCTGGGAGATATCGTTGGAGGCGTCGCGGATGCGGTTAAGGCCGATAGTGGTGATTGCCATGAGCAGGGCGATCACCACCATAAAGCCATACACGATGATGCGCCGTGACGACCTTCTGTTGGACATGGGCCCTTTCCCTGCTCGGTTGCCTGGACATTGATTCAGCGTACTGCCTGATGGGTCAGTAGCATCCCTATAAACAAAGGCTCAGGCAGATGTCGCCGACTATATCAACACCTTTTGACCATGTAAAAGGTATGGAATTAACGATGATCTGGACGGCTCGATTATGCCGACAGGTGGTAGTGACAGTTATCAAGCTACTTCAAAGACTTATCCGATATTCTTCTGGTAAATCATTTCATCCAGTAGATAAAAGCCTCATTACTAACGTCTTCAGATTTTTCTACATGGGCTAGTATTCCCGTGAGGTTTCTCAGCGGATTGATGGTAATCAGGATGTGCGATCGTGATGAAAGTTTGTTTTGTTTACGTATGGTGCACTGATGGTCCTGCTTTCAGGAGCAGTTCCATATCAGGAAATCCTGCCAGGCTCGAGCAGGTTACGTTCCATATGTGGTGCTGCCAGAGTAAAAGTTACGCAAGAATGACTTGAGACAAGGTGGTAAGAGTTAATGTTATTTGTTGAGGTTATCGTCAATGAAGTGTCGGATTGCCTCTGCTGATTTCATGCCGCCAAAACGATCTACTTCTTCACCGTTAACAAACATAATAATGGTTGGAAAACCGCGTAGGCGATATTTGCCAGCCAGCTTCATGTTTTCGTCGGCATCGATTTTGGCCAGCAGTACCTGTCCTTCGTATTCCGGAATGACCTTGGCAAGTTGCGGCGCGATAGCCAGGCAGGGACTGCACCAGTCGGCCCAGAAATCGACCATTACCGGTTGTTGGTGGGAGGCATCCAGCACCCGTTGCTGGAATTCGTCACCATCAATATCGAAGATGTAAGGGGAGGCGTGTTTCATATGCGATATCCTTGGGTCATGGGCGCGAATTGTGCGGGGGCAGAAGGCTAATTTCAAGTTGCCGGGGGATGAATGGAGTTGTATCACGCACACTCTTGGGAGTTGACGCCAAAGCAGGCGATCGCACTGCAGCAGGAGTTGCGCCGCCACGTCCGTATCGCAGACGATTTTTCACGCGTGACACAGGTTGCCGGGATCGATGTCGGTTTTGAACAGAACAACACGATTACCCGTGCAGCGGTCGTCGTGCTCGACTATCCATCACTGGAACTACGCGAGTGGTCTATTGCCCGTCAACCAACGCGTTTCCCCTATGTCCCCGGGCTGCTCTCTTTCAGGGAGATACCGACTGTATTGGATGCCATGGCTAAACTTTCATCCCTGCCGGATTTGCTGCTTTGCGACGGCCAGGGTATTGCCCATCCACGGCGGCTTGGTATTGCCAGTCATCTCGGCTTGTTGCTGGATCTGCCGGCTATCGGTGTCGGTAAAAGCCGTTTGATCGGCAGCTATACAGAGCCGAGTGAAGAGAAAGGCGCGTGGTCACCGCTCTATGATGGCGATGAAGAGATAGGCTGTGTGCTGCGTAGCCGTAAGGGAGTTAAACCGCTTTTCATTTCACCCGGCCACCGGATCAGTCTCACCTCAGCTCGTCAGTGGGTGATGAACTGTCTGACTCGGTATCGTCTGCCGGAGACGACCCGATGGGCACATCGGTTGGCGTCCGGAGACCTGACAACATTCAACGCCGGGAGAAGAAAATAGTCGTTGTCTCATCCGCTTGGCCCGGCTACGTTACTTGCCTACAATGGTTGAAGAGATACGGCGCTTCCGCCCAGCTAAACTCATCTGGAGAGAACAATGAACCTGGAAAAGGTCATCTTCGGTTTCTTTATCGTCCTGGCACTGACCCTCAACTTCGGTTTCTTTATCGGCGAGTTCGACAATCCTGCACATCACAACGTCTATGAGCTGTTCTTCGTTATCGTGGTCAACCTGATCGCCACGGTACTCAAGTTCGGTGATCGCTCGCAGATGGGGGCGGTACTGTTGGCGACTTCCCTGGTTGCCGATCTGCAGTTGATCGCTGCTGCAGTGGTCTGGGGCTACGTGGTGCATGTGGGACAAAGCGGACTGGATACCGAAGCGATGGGCAGTATCGTTTCCCTCTCTGGCGGGGCACTGCTGGCCAACATCACCTCGGTGGTGTTGCTGATTATCGAAACGGTCAATCTGCGCCGTTAATTACTTATGAATCAGGTTATCTTCCTGATCCTGCGCCGGATGCGCGCGCCGCTGGTGGTGATCATCATCGCCTATGCGATCTCGATCCTGGGAATGGTGCTGATCCCTGGTGTCGACGATGCAGGCAAACCCTGGCGTATGGATTTCTTCCACGCCTTCTACTTCGTCAGTTATATGGCGACCACCATCGGTTTCGGCGAGATACCCTACGCCTTCACCGATGCACAACGGATGTGGGTGGTGATTACAGTCTATCTGACCGTCATCGCCTGGCTCTATGCTATCGGTAAGATCCTCACTTTGATACAGGACCCTGCCTTCAAGCAGGCGGTGGTGGAGAATGCCTTTGCCCGTGGTGTGCGCCGTATGCGCGAGCCTTTCTATATCGTTTGCGGCTACGGTGATACCGGCAGCATGCTGGTCAAGGCGATGGCCCAGCGCAATATGCTCAGTGTGGTGGTGGACCATAACCAGGAACGGATCAACGAGCTGGAACTGGAAACCCTGCGTGTTGCGGTGCCCGGCGTTTGTGCCGACGCCAGTACTGTCTCCACGCTCAAGGAGGCTGGCTTACTCAACCGATATTGTGCCGGGGTGGTGGCGTTGACCGACGACGATCAGGTCAACCTCAAGATCGCGATTACCACCAAGCTGCTCCATCCGGGGATTAGGGTGATCTGCCGTGCTGAGACCGGCGATGCGGAAAAGAACATGGCCTCCTTCGGTACCGATCGGATCATCAATCCCTACGACACCTTTGCCAATCGCCTGGCCATGGCGCTGCATTCCCCGGGTACCCATTTACTCTATGACTGGTTGACCGGGGTACCCGGTGCGCCGCTCCCTGTACCCCTCTATCCGCCGCGCGGTAAATGGATACTCTGCGGTTATGGCCGCTTCGGCAAGGCGGTGAAGACGCACCTTGAGCAGGAAGGGGTCGAGACGGTGATCGTCGAGGCCGATCCAGAGGGGACCGATTGTGCCGGTATGTGCGTGGTGGGTCGCGGCACCGAGGCCGAGACTTTACAGGAGGCGGATGTGGCCAATGCCGCGGGGATTGTGGCGGGTACCGACGATGACGCTAACAACCTTTCCATCATCATGACTGCCAGCGAAATCAACCCTGATCTGTTTATGGTAGCGCGGCAGAACAAGCGTGATAACCAGGATATTTTCCAGGCGGCACTGCTGGATCTGGTGATGCAACGTAGCGAGATTATTGCCCGCGATATCCTGGCGATGCTGACCACACCGTTACTGGATGACTTTCTCCACCTGATTCTGCGTGAGAGTAACGACTGGGCCAATGAACAGATCAGTCGCCTGAGTGCGGTCATCGGTGAAGAGGTACCGGACATCTGGCATTACACCATCGACGAGGAGCACACCCCGGCGATCATCAGTCTGTTGCAGGAAGGAACCGAAGTCACCCTGGATGAGTTGCTGCGTGACCCACGGGAACGGGATGAGCGCCTACCCTGCCTGCCGTTACTGATTCTGCGCAAACAGGAGGAGGTGCTCTTTCCCGACTGTGAGTTAAAACTGGAAGAGGGAGATAAGTTGCTGTTTGCCGGGCACATCGACGCCTTTCAGCGAATGAAGTGGGTGATGCGCAATATCAACGCATTGCGCTACGTGCAGACCGGTGAGGAGCACCCGACGGGGTATTTCTGGCGGCTGCTTAGCCGCAGGGCGTGATCAGGGCGCTTACTGTTCCAGCCAGTCGAGTCGATAACCGTACTGGTAGACAGCTGTTAATTGCCAGCCATGTTCCGGTATCAGCTCCAGCTTTTTGCGTAGACGACTGATGTGGGTATCGACGGTACGCGTATTGATATTGGCGGATTGACGCCAGACCTTCTCCAGCAACTCCTGACGGGTGATGATCTGCCCCAGATTGCTCAGCAGGTAGTGAGCCAGGCTGAACTCCTTCTGCGTCAGGGTCACCAGTTGACCATTTTTGTGTAGCTGACGGCTATGGGTGTCCAGTTCGAAGGGACCGAAGCGCATCTTGGTTGGCTTGCTTTGCGGGCGGAACCGGCGTCGGGAGAGGGCATCGATGCGCGCCAGTAATTCCATTTGTCGCGGCGGTTTGACCAGATAGTCGTCGGCACCATTCTTTAGTGCGGCAACGATATCCTTCTCTTCGTCACGGCAGGTAAGGAACATGATCGGCAGTGTTTGTCCCTGTTCGCCACGCAGGATGCGCAACAATTCCAGACCGCTAATGTCGGGCATTCCCCAATCGAGGAGTAACAGGTCGAAATGGTTGCTTTTGCGCGCCTCCTGCAGGTAGGCCTCGCAGGTATCGAAACTAATACAGCTATGTCCCGCATCCTCAATCCATGTGCAGACGGGTTTACGCTGTATGGGGTCATCTTCGACAAATGCTATTTTCACGGAAGCTTCCCTTGTTCCAGTGTGGACATACCACGAAAGTATAGTCGTAATGTCTCTGAAGTGTTAAGAAAACGAAATAATTGTAAAGCCAAATGGGTGGAAACATGGTCGATGACGAAAAGTATGGCGCACAGCCGGTGACGGTCCATTTTCAGACTGAAGCGGGAGATGCGGTCAGCCATGTCCTGCAACAGATTGTCCAACTGCTGGAGGCGCTACTCAAGGATGACGAACCTGGGCATATCGACCTGGAGCAGTCGGGACTGTCGCTGGAGGAACGCCTGGTACTGCAGCAGATGTTGGGAGAAAACGGCACCCAGGCCGAGGCGCTCGACTATGGACACACCCTGATTCACTCAACCGGTATTCCCGGTGTCTGGTGGATTCAGCACCTTGATGCGACAGATCACCTTATCGGCGAATTTATCGAAGTGAACTACGCCCCAGAGGCGCTGATCGTGGGGACAGAAGAGGTTCGCGATGGGCGTGACGCGCTCAAGGCCCGTTTATTCGAGGCCGGGATGGCACGTAACCGACGTAAGCCAACACTTTGAATTATTTGAGGTGGACGCCGCTTCCATTAAGCCCGGCAGCGTCTAGACTTTATCCCGATCTTCGGAAGTCAGGACCTTCAGGTGTATTGGATGAGTGTGGTTTTGGTTAAAACACTACAGACGGCAAACCCGGGATGGCAGTCATGAATCAGTATGCCTTTCTCCCCCATAACAGGCTCCACGAATTGTTTCAGTGGCTACAGCAGCAGGGGTATCGGGTTATCGGCCCACAGGTGCGTGACGGCGCCATCCAGTACCGTGATCTCGACTCGGTGGATGAGTTGCCATGGGGGGTGACCCAGACCCAGTTCCCCGGTGAGTACCGCTTGCAGCAGAATGGTCATCCTGGTGCCTTTGCCTGGGCCAATGGCCCACAGGCGCTGAAGCCCTATCTGTTTGCCCCCCATGAAACCCTCTGGCGTGTCAGCCGCAGCGAGGAGGGCAAGCTTGGTTTTTCCACGCCGCTGCCCGAAGGGCCGCCACTGGCGGTGATAGGGGTGCGTGCCTGCGACCTGGCGGCGCTGGCGATCCACGACCGCCACTTTCTCGGCGATACCCCGGACGCCCACTACGCGGCTCGGCGGGAGAAGATGCTGCTGATTGCGGTCAACTGCAGCCACCCGGCCGCCACCTGTTTCTGCGCCAGCACCGGCGACGGCCCGGAGGTCACACAGCCGTTTGATCTGTTGCTGGATGAACTGAATGACGGTTTCGTCCTGCAGGCTGGCAGCGATATTGGCAACAACCTGATGACGCATCTGGCGCTGCAACCTCCCAGTGATACTCAACTGACTACCGCAGAGCACCAACGGCGTGCCGCCAGCCTGCAACAACGCCGTCTGCCGTCGCAGAATCTGCGTGAGGCACTATTCGCCAATCTGGAGCACCCACGCTGGCAGGAGGTGGGTAGCCGCTGCCTCGCCTGCGGTAGCTGTACCTCGGTCTGTCCTACCTGTTTCTGTCACGGCGAGCAGGAGGTCCCGGCACTGGATGGTGCTTCCAGCGACCATGTTCGTCAGTGGGACTCCTGCTTTAGCGTCAACCACAGCTATATCCATGGTCTGGTGATCCGCGCCGAGACACCGCAACGTTATCGCCAGTGGCTGAGCCACAAGCTGGGGAGCTGGCACGAACAGTTCGGTCGTTCCGGTTGCGTTGGTTGCGGCCGCTGCATCAGCTGGTGCCCGGTCGGTATCGACATCACCGAAGAGGCGACGGTGATTTGCGGAGGTGGCCAATGAACGGTAACCGGCAGCTCCACGAGGCGCAGATCGTCGATCGTATTCAGGAGACGCCCAATATCTTCACCCTGCGCCTGCGCTTTACCGATCCTCAGGTGCATGCCGACTACAGTTTTGAGCCGGGGCAGTTCAACATGCTCTATCTCTATGGCGTCGGTGAGGTGGCTATCTCCATCGTCTCCGATCCGCAGGACGAACACATGTATGACCACACCATTCGCGCCGTGGGTCGGGTGACCAACGCCCTGGCCCGGCTACGGGTGGGCGATCGGATCGGAGTGCGTGGTCCCTATGGTCGCGGTTGGCCGATGAAAGAGTCGGAGGGGCAGGATGTGGTGATTGCCACTGGTGGTCTCGGTTGTGCCCCGGTGGTATCGGTGATCAATTATGTGTTGCGCCGTCGTGAGCGTTACAACCGCCTGATTATCATGCAGGGGGTCAAGCATGCCGACGATCTGATCTGGCGTAACCGCTATCAGGAGTGGAGCAAGATGCCCGATACCCAGGTGCTGCTCGCCGCCGATGAAGGCGGGCCGCTGTGGCCGTGGCATGTGGGAAATATTTCCGTGTTGCTGGACAAGGCCAACATCGATCCGCAGAAAAGCGTGGTGATGATGTGCGGTCCCGAGGGGATGATGGTGGCAGTGGCGAAAGAGCTGACCAACCGCCGCCAGGTGCCGGAAGATCGGGTCTGGCTGAGCATGGAGCGCAACATGCAGTGCGGCGCGGGCAAGTGTGGTCACTGCCAGCACGGCGGACGCTTCGTCTGCAAGGATGGCCCGGTATTCAACTATACCGAGATCAAACCGCTGCTCGGCGTGAGGGGGTTCTGATGGCCAGGCCCAAGGTCGCGGTACACAAATTCTCCTCCTGCGATGGCTGCCAGCTCGCCTTTCTCAATGCGGGTGAAGCGCTGATCACCCTAACCGAACTGGTCGACATCGTCCATTTTGCCGAGGCCGGTTTCTATTGCGAAGACACTCTGGTTGACGTCGCCTTTATCGAGGGGAGCATCAGTACGCCGGAGGAGAAACAGCGCATTCACGACATTCGTGAAAACAGTCGCTTTCTGGTCACCATCGGTGCCTGCGCCACCGCCGGTGGCCTGCAGGCGTTGCGCAACATGCATGACCACAAACAGTGGATTAAAGACATCTACGCACAACACAAGGTGATCAGCCTGCTGGCCGATTCGGTGCCGATCAGCGAACACGTCAAGGTGGATCTTGAGCTTTGGGGTTGCCCGGTTAACGGCAAGCAGGTGCTGGGTGCGGTGCGTTCGTTGTTGTTCGGCGTGTTGCCGGTGCAGGAGCAGGACAAGGTCTGCCTGGAGTGCAAACGGCAACAGAATGTCTGCGTTACCGTGGCCCGTGGCGAACCGTGCATGGGGCCGGTGACCCGCAGCGGTTGCGGTGCCATCTGTCCCGAGATCGAGCGTGGCTGCTATGCCTGCTACGGCCCGGCGGATCGACCCAACACTTCGGCATTGGCCAACCGCTTTGAAGGACTGGGTTTGATGCCCGACGATATCGCGCGACGTTTCCTCTTTATCAATAATCGTGCCCCGGCATTTCATGTGGAAGGATTGAAGTGGCAGGGGAAGAAATTATGAGCGAGCGCAAGGCGATCCATATCAAGGTACCGGTACTGACTCGCGTCGAAGGCGAGGGCGCGTTGGATCTTGACGTGCGCGACGGTCGGATTGAAAAAGTGCAACTACGCATCTTCGAGCCGCCGCGTCTGTTCGAAAAATTCCTTGAAGGGCGCAGTTATCAGGAAGTGCCCGATATCGTCGCGCGCATCTGCGGTATCTGTCCGGTGGCCTACCAGATGAGTGCCAGTCATGCTATCGAATCGATCTTCGGTGTCGATCCCGGACCGTGGGTGCGCAGTATGCGCCGTCTGTTCTATTGCGGTGAATGGATAGAATCCCATGCGTTGCATATTCACCTTCTGGCGGCTCCCGATTTTCTCGGCTGCGGCAATGCGATTGAGATGTCGGGGAAGTATCCGGAAGAGGTGAAACGCGGCCTGCGTCTGCAGGCACTGGGTAACAAGATCCTGCGTGCACTTGGTGGTCGATCTGTTCACCCGGTCGGCGCACTGGTTGGTGGTTTCTATCATTCCCCTGATCGGAAAACGATGCAGACGCTGCTGGATGAGTGCCGCGAGGCATTGCCGATGGTTGAGTCGTTGGTGGACTGGGTTGCCACTTTGCCTCTGCCCGACGATGAGCAGGAGTTTGTCAGTGTCGCACTGCGTCATCCGGATGAATATCCGTTCAACGAAGGGCGCCTGGTCAGTAGTGATGGTCTCGATATCGACATCAGTGAATACCATGACTATTTCCGTGAAGTTCACGTGGCGCATTCCACTGCGCTGCACGGGCGCTATTTCCCCGGCGGTTACAAGGATGGTGAAGAGGGTATCCCCTATCTGGTCGGTCCACTGGCACGGGTGAATCTCAATTTCAAACAATTACCACAGGTGGTGCAGGACGATCTCACCCGCAGCGGTGTCCAGTTCCCCAGCAAGAACATGTTCCATAGTGCACTGGCCCGTGCTGCAGAGTTGCACTACTGCATTCTGGAAGCGATAGCCATTCTGGAAAATTACCAGCCGACTGAGTCGCCGCATGTGGCGGTGACGCCGAAAGCGGGGATCGGTTTTGGTTGCACCGAGGCGCCGCGTGGAATTCTCTGGCACCGCTATGAAATGGATGGGGAGGGCAAGGTCGTCAAGGCGACCATCACGCCGCCGACCAGTCAAAATCAGGCGCGCATCGAAGAGGATCTGAAGCAGTCGCTGGAGTGTCGTGGTTTCGACTGTAGTGACGATGAACTACGTCGACGTGGTGAACAGGTGATCCGTAACTACGATCCGTGTATCTCCTGTGCCACCCATTTTCTCAAAGTGAATGTCACACGACGTTGAAGTGCCGCTGCGGGTGATCGGTATCGGTTCACCGTTTGGTGACGATACGCTTGGCTGGCAGGCGCTTGAACGATTGCGCGATGAGTTGGATGTTTTCCCTCACGGTGCGGAACTGCATACACTGGATCGTCCAGGCAGCAGCTTGATTCCGTTGCTGGAAGATAGTAACGCGGTGGTGTTGATCGATGCGATGCAGTCGGGGCAGTCGCCCGGTACAGTTCAACGTCTGTTACTATCCGAACTGCTGACGCAGGCGCAAACACCTTCCACTCACTCACTCGGTGTCGCAGAAACGTTGGCCATGGCGGAACAGTTGCAGGTGTTGCCTGAGAAACTGTTTATCTATGGTGTTGAGATGGGCGCAGCCGCAGCAACATGGTATCCACAACTTCTACAACAGTTACTTGTCGACCTGTCAGAACTCCAGTGAAAATGAAGTTTTGAATGTAGCATCGCGCTTTTCCACACCTAACGGCGGTTGACTGTCGAAGCGTAAGTTATACGAAACCACCAGTGACAGCAGGTCGGTGAGTTTTACCTTGAGCGCCGCCTGTTCCAGCATACGATAGTCGTCGGGATTACCGCTGGCGGGCTGGTAATAGGTGGTGCTCATTAGTGCCGTGTCGGGATTAAGCTGGTATTTAAGCAGCAGATAACTGTTACCGCGCCAGAGTGTTTCCGTGCCCGCATCGGCATAGCTGTCATCAATGCGTTCTTCACTGTGGTAAGCACCTAGACCGAAAAAGATCGAGCCGCTGTTTTCCACTTCATACAAGGTGAAGCGCAGTCCACCACCGACTAGACCACGGTACTCAAGACGGGCGAACTGATCCTTTTCCATCTGTAGATAGGCTTCCCATGCCAGTGTGGGACGAAACTGTTGAATGTGACGTAGATGGGCGAAGGCTTTGTCGCTGCTTTTAATTCCAGCGCTCTTGGCGTAATCGGCGCTGAGTAGCAGGAAGTCGGTTGACTCTCCCTGATGCCATTGCAGACGAGAACCGAGGCTGTATTCTTCTTTCTCGGTGTTGCCGGAAGTGTTGCTGACAGAGAGTTCAACGTTGCCGCTGAAACCCTCCTTCTGTTTGCTGGTATGTACACCTTCCATGCTGACGATGGCGTAAGCATTGCTGCTTAGTGTGAGAACAGTGGTCGTAGCGATGAGTACAGCGGTAAAGCGGTAAAGCATGATAATAAAGGTTCCTTAACGGTTTTCGCCTTTGGAAACACGGCGCAATACCCAATCAAGTGCGCTATGCGGTAACAGGCGTTTAAGAGTAGCAAAGAGATAGGTAGGGAAGGTGACGTAGTAGCGTACCTTCGGGCGGGACGATTCCAGTGCATGAATGACCTTTTCCAGTACCGCTTCTGGAGGCAGGGTAAAGGGCGCAGCAGGACCATCCTTGTTGAGTCGCGTTTCCAGCCCTTCATAGATCGTACGGAAAGGGCTGTTGTCCCTGTCGATGTTCTGTCGATATTTTTCCATTGCGTTGGCACGGAAGCGACTGATGATCGGACCTGGTTCGATCAGGCTGACATGAATATCGGTACCGTGCAGTTCCAGACGTAGCGTATCGGTCAAACCCTCCAGCGCAAATTTGCTGCTGTTATAGGCACCGCGAAACGGCAGGGCGATCAGTCCCAGCACCGAGCTGTTGTGGATGATGCGGCCATAGCCCTGCTGGCGCATCACCTTGAGCACACGGCAGGTCAGTTCATGAGTGCCGAAGAGATTGGTTTCGAATTGTTCTCGCAATACATCACGGCGCAGATCTTCCACCGCACCGGGCTGGCCATAGGCACCATTGTTGAACAGGGCGTCGAGTTTGCCGTCGGTCAGTTGCAGCACTTCGAGTACCGCACGATTGATCGAAACACTGTCGGTCAGGTCGAGATGAAACGCCTCCAGACCGCGCTCGCGCAGCATGGAGACATCCTTTTTCTGCCGTGCGGTGGCGAAAACCCGATAGCCTCGTGCCTGCAGCCCTTCCGCCACGCATAGGCCGATGCCGCTGGCGCAGCCGGTGATGAGGATGCTTTTACCCTGCTGTTTGGGCTTCATTGATTGAGATTCCTGCCGATAAGGGTGAATGGGCGAAAGGTTAACATTGATGAGGATGGGGTGACAGCCGATGGTGTTGGATAGACGAGCCATTTTCCTGATGTGGGTGCTGTTGTTGGCGCAACAGGCGTTTGCAGAGGATGGCATACAACTGGAGCGGCTTGGTTTCGGTGGCGGTTTCGGTTCGGCCACTGTGCCTGAATTCACAGAGTCGAAATCGGTGATCCAGCTTTACGCCACCTATCGTACCGACGGTATGTACGGCCTGGGATCTGACAACTACTCGCTGAGCGCCGAGCTGGGCTATATCGATGTCAGCGATACCCCGCGGGACGGTTTCTGGCTGACGCCACTGGTGGCATGGCATGTCACCGATCTTGTTGATCTACTGTTCCGTGCCGGGCTGGAGTATGGCGATGATATCGGTGCGGTCTACGGCGCAGGTATCTCCTACCAGTTGGAGCGGAATATGGCGGTCAGGCTGGAGTATGTGGCACACCCTTATGCCAACGTTTTGCAGGTCAATGTCGTTTACTATCCCTGGTCCTGGCCATTCTGAACTACGCCAGCAGTACGGCAACGATACCGGTGATAAAGACACCGTCGAAGGTACCGGCACCGCCGATGGAGGCGATGGGACTATTCATACGGCGAATATCCTTTAGCCGTAGCAGGTCCGCACCGATCAAGACGCCCAATGTTCCGCTGATATAGGCCAATGGCGCGCTCATGTTGGGATCGATTACCACGGCGATCAATGCGGCACTGAACGGGGCGATCAGGATCGGCATGCCGATACCGAGTCCCCTCACCGGGCGGCTGACGAAGTAACTTATCATTGTGACGAAAAAGACTGCCTGGAAGACCGGTAGCAGTGAGATTTCACTGAAACGGATCAGATAGAGGCAGAAGGCGACAGGGATCAGTCCGCCGCCGACGTTCATGACTATCAGCACACGATTGTTGAGGTTCCATAGGGGAAAGCCGGGAAACTGCGGTTCGTCGGGCGGGAGTTCGGCAGGTGGTTGCAGATCGACACGCATGCGAAACAACGGCAGGTTGACCATGCTGCCTATCAATGACGAGACCAGTAGCAGGTAGGCGGAGTAGGCGGAGAGTCCCAGCTTCTCGAAAGCGATACGTACCAGGCCGTACTGCACCAGAAAGATCAAAAAGCCAAAGACAAACAGCATTGTGATCAGGTTGCGTGGTGCCGGTCTCGGCATGGTTTACTCCCTTAGTGCCGTTGCCAGCAGAGCCGCCAGTGGTACATGGTTGCTGGGATGGCTGACGCTGTCGCTACTCCAGATATTTTCCACTCCAGCACGATGCAAGAGCGAAGCCACTTCGTCATCGAAGAGGGCATGGGTCACCAGACAGTGAATGGTGCCAGCACCTGCCCGCTTCAGTTTGATGGCAACGTCGGCAATGGTGTGGCCAGTGCTGATCATGTCATCGACCAGGATCACCTCGTGACCCCGGTAATCACAGTCGGGGAGGGTGATCGCTACATCACGATCGCCGCGTCGTTCCTTGTGCGCAATGATGTATTGCAGACCAGCCGGTTCGGCGATGGCGCGCACCCACTGCTCAGACTCATCGTCTGGCCCAACCAGTAGCGGCGAAACGGTTTTTTCCGCAAGGAATTTACCCAGAGGTGCGGTAGCGGCAAGAGCGATCGCCTCACGATCAGGGATGGCCTGTTCCAGGCGGTCGATGCGGTGTAGATGCGGGTCGACGGTGATCACCCGTTCAAACAGTTGCGCCAGCCACTCACCGACGATGCGCTGACTCACCGCCTCGCCAGGATGGAAGGCGATGTCCTGACGCATGTAGCAGAGATAGGGGGCGACCAGCGTGAGTTTTTCCGCACCCAGTTGCCGTGCGGTTTGCGCCGCTAACAATAGTTCGACCAGTTTGTCGTTGGGGTGATCGAGACTGCGGCAGATAATCACTTCACCCTGTAATGGACCGGGTACGGTGATCTTGCTTTCGCCATCGGGAAAACGATGCACTTCGATAAGAGCGAAAGGCGCACCAAGCGCAGCCGCCAGTGCTTCACCCTGTGCGCGATAATCTGCGAAACCGAGAACCCGCACGTTAGAACTCCATATAGGTCTGAATGACCTCATCCGCTCTGCCAATGTGATAACCACTGGTTTTTTCGGTAAAGGTTCTGGCGAAGTGATAATCGGACTGGTATTCGGCATGGACACGGTAGAGCGGTTCGCCCTGCGTTACCTCGTCGCCCAGTTTTTTCAGCATGTCGACACCGGCCCCTTTGTCCATCGGCGCACCGGCCAGGCGCGCCAGTTTACCCAGGTGATAGTTGTCGATCTCGATAATCGTGCCACTCGTTTCCGCACAAACTTCGAAACTGAGGTGACCAGGCTCAAGCTGCTCTTCACGTGCCCCCTGCGCCTGAATAATCTCCTGCATTTTTTTCAGCGCGCGACCTGAATCGAGGATGTCGCGGGCGATGGCATAGCCGTAGCCACCACGTACGTCGGGATCGAACTCCAGTACCCGTCCGGCGAGGCGTAACGCCTTCTGTCGCAGATCGGAGGGGGCCTCTGGATCGTTATGCAACACCTGCATCACATCGCGTGCCTCCAATACCGGGCCGATGCCGCGACCGATCGGTTGTGAGCCGTCGGTGATGATCACTTCCAGATGAATACCCATGCGGTCGCCGATAAACTCGAACAGTTTGCGCAGCGACAGCGCTTCCCGCATGTGGCGCACCTTGGCGCTGGGGCCGACCGGGATATCCAGCAGAAGGTGGGTGGAACCGGCGGCCAGTTTTTTCGACAGGATCGACGCAACCATCTGTCCCTGTGAGTCGATACCCAACGGACGTTCTACCGAGATCAACACATCGTCCGCCGGGGCAAGGCGTGCAGTACCGCCCCAGGCGAGACAAGCGTGGTGCTTGCCTACCACGGCATGCATCTCGTCCGGGGTGAGATTCACTCGGGCCAGCACCTCCATGGTGTCGGCGGTGCCTGCCGGAGAAGTGATAGCGCGGGAAGAGGTCTTGGGCATCATCATGCCGTGGGCGGCAACGATCGGCACCACCAGCATAGAGGTGCGATTGCCAGGAATGCCGCCGATGCAGTGTTTGTCGGCGATCAGTGGTTCGGGCCATGACAGACGATCACCCGATTCGAGCATGGCGCGAGTCAGGTGCAGGATCTCTTCGCGATCCAGACCGGTCTGGCCAGAGGCGACGAGAAAGGCCGCCATCTCCATCTTGGAGTAGCGGTTGTTGACGATATCCTGGGTGATGCCGCTCAGATCATCCCAGTCGAGGCGCTCGCCATTGATCTTGCGACGTACCGCATCCATCGACGGCGGCAATTCGGCCTGGGCAACACTTATTGGGTGGCCTGGCGGTAAGCCGAGTTGATCGAAGGCCTGTTCGGAGAGCCCCAGTTCGCAAAGGCCGACGATTGATTCATCGTCCACTACGTTGAGTACGGCGAAGATATGTTTGCCGTCGGCCTTCACCATTACCTTGGTCAGGGCCTGAAATCCCTCGGCGCGATAAAACTCGCACTCGCGGTGCATGTAAGCCACGTTCTCACGGTAGGTATCGATAGCGACCCGCCGTAGTTGTAGATGGCCGTTACTGCCGGTTTCTTTCTCGCTCATGCATTGAGATTAACACAGGCTGGAAAAAGCGAAACCGCCCAGGCCACGTGGCGGTGGGCGGTTTGCTGGGGCAGAGTCAAACTCAGGCAGAAATCAATGCGTAAACAATGCCACTGCTAATCGCGAGCAGTATTACCGCACGTACCAGCCCGCCGCCGCGCGTTTCTTCAATCTGGGTGTCGGCCGGCAGAGATTTGTAGCCGGTAAACATGGGGATGACCAGATTGTCGCCCTTACTCAGTTTGTGCCAGATCACGGCGATAATATGCAGAGCGACCAGTGGCAACAGTATGTGGAACACATCTTCATGCAGACCGGTCAGGAAGTTGCTGGTGTTCTCTGACACGAGGTAGGCTAGTGGTCCTTCGAACATCACGTCATCGTTGGCAAACAACCCCAGTACTGACTGAGTCAGCACCAGAAATACCAATGCCACCACCATCCAGCCACCCAGCGGGTTATGTCCGGCTTCTAAGTGCGACTCTTTTGAAATGAGCGATGGTAGGTAAGCGAATACTGTGCGAGGGCTTTTTACAAATTGACTAAAGCGGGCATAGCTGCTGCCAACGATGCCCCACAACAGACGGAAAAGAATCAGGGCGAGCAAGGCGATGCCCAGTTTTGCGTGTAACTCGATTTTGTCGTCCAGTATCTCGGCAGTGACAAACAATGTGACAAACAGAGCCAGTTGAATCCAGTGAAACAGGCGTACCGGAAGATCCCAGATCAGAACACGTTTATGCGGAATGTCACCCTGTTGATTTGTCATCGCCTTTTACCTTTCAGTGAAGAACGACCGGACCGCATGTTGATGCGGTGCCGGTCGGATTTTTGGACTTAATCGGTCTTATAGTCTTTGTGACAGGATTTGCAGGTAGAAGCGACCTTGCGGAATTGAATTTTCATCGCTTCTTCGTCACCACTTCTGCTGGCCTCCGCCAGTGCGGCGACTTTTTCCTGGAAGATTTCAGCCTTGGCTTTGTAATCGTCTGCTTTTTCCCACACGGTTGCTCTTGCCTCGCTGCCTTTCTGGGAGCCGGGAATAAAGTATTCCCAAGGCATCTTAGACAGTGCTTCCAGGTTGGCGGCACGCAAGGTGAATTCGCCTTTGTCGAAGGGGATTTTGTCTTTGGCCATGGCACCCATCGGTCCCAGGTTGGCGGCAATCAGGGTAAAGGCGGCCTTGCGAGCCTTAATCGCGCTCTTGATAGGATCGCGAGCGAAGGCGGTGCTTGCACTACCCAAAGCGATAACAGCGGCGAGAGCAATAACACTTTTTCTCATTACTGGAGTCTCCATTTTGTTGATAACTTGGTAGGGATTCTCGGGGGGAGTATCTACTACCGTGTCTGAATACAGCCTGAAGGATTACACCATCGGTAAGCGCAGGATAAAAGGTCGTACATGGTATCTTTGCATTTCTTTGCGCGCTCTTTCCAGGCCGAAATGAAACGAATGGCTTCCTGGTGTGGGGTTATATATTGTGCGTATTGGATTAATGTAATCGGCAATGACGTTCGACAGCTAATCTGTCCTTGAGCCAATCCCGACTGCCATACTAATAAGGTGTTTCATGACAATAAATACAAAAGCATCTCTTTATGATTTCTTGATCTGTCGGAATCAACACGATGATTCCTATCGTCTTTTCCGGCTGGAACCGGATGCACAAGAACTGTTCATCCCGGTGCCACTGGCTGCGGATACCTCTTTCGACCGCACCTGGTGTATGGCACAGGTGGGGGGATACCTGTTGCAGTGGAGCCCTATTTGCCAGCAGGACAAGGTGCCCGGTTATCAATACAAACTCATTGAATTCAAGCCTGATTCCCCGGATCCGTTGAACGGTCAGGCGCTCCAGAGCGGTTTCTGGAAGAAGACCAAGTTTTGGGGAAAGTACCGGACGTATTACAGTTCAAACCCCAATGAGGACCAGTATCTGAACCTCACTCCCATGAGCAGTTTTGTCCTGAACATGATCCCGGCAAAGGGCCGCGGTACGTTTGAATTGTGGAATTTCGATCCACAGCCGAATTCCCCCGGCCATGCGGACCCCATTCCTTTCCCCTACACCGGCCAGGGCGGTTTTCCGCTGATCAAGGAGGGGCATACGCTGATCCCTGTTGGCAATTACGTGTTGGATCGTCTGCCTGACGGGAAACGTTTCCGTCTGTGGAGCTTCGATCCGCAGATGCATCCGCCCCTTGCGCTTCCGGCGGTTCAGGAAGGGCACTGGGATCACATCGACGAACGCCACCAACTTACGGCCATCGGTGAGCATATTCTCGACTGGCGTGCAGATGAGGGGAGTTACCGGTTGTGGAAATTCGATCCTGATCATAAAGGCGTTCTTGTCGGCCCCATTCGCGAGGGAAAGTTGCCGGAGGGGATCGGCGCGGATGCGGTGCTAAGCGGATTCCAGCCGCGTATCCCTGTGCAGGACACGCTGGCCGCAACGCCGGGTACCATTGACTTCATGCGTTCGAAGATCAAGCACGTGGTCTACTACATGGTCGAGAGCCGTTCCTTCGACAACGTCTGTGGCTGGCTATATGAGAACGGTGACGAAGGGTGTCACTACATCGGTTCGCAGCAACCGTTCGACGGTGCGAGCACGGATAACTTCAATTACGACGGTGACAAGAAGGTTTTCGTCAGCAAGTATCAGGACGGCAAACTCAGCGATCAGTGGGATCTGAAAATCATCGATCAGGACCCATTCCACGATACCAGCGATAACCTGCAACAGATGTTTGCCGAAGCGCCCGGTTACTGGGGCCGTGCCAAGCCCGACATGGGCGGCTTTATTCTCAACAATGCCAACCCGCAGGTGATGGAAACCTTCGGTCCGGAGCAGCTACCGATCCTGAACGGACTGGCAAAACACTTCAGTGTTTCTGATCGCTGGTTCTGCTCCATCCCAGGCGGTACCGACGTCAATCGCGCATTCTCTGTCACCGGCTCAGCCTTTGACAAGCTCGGCACCTGGGAGGGAGGTAACGTCTACGAATACTGGCCCATGTTTCCCCACCGCCAGTCGATCTGGAAGGTGCTTTGGAGTCACGGTATTACCGACTGGAAGATCTATTACTCGGTACTTTGGGAAAAATGTATCTTCACCGACCAGCTTTACCTGAAAGGCCAGATTCCCTCTGTCGATGAGAACGCCAGCGAATACCTGGCCGACATCGAGCAGTTCAAGAAAGACGCCCAGAGCGGCAACCTGCCCGCGTTCAGTTTCCTGGAACCGGTCTGGATCGCGCCTTCCGGTGCCACCTCATACCATCCGGGTGCCGACATCGTGCCCGCAGAAAAAGCGCTTAACGACATCTACGAGGCGATCAAGAACGGACCCGGTTGGGATGAGACGCTGCTGGTCATTACCTTCGACAAAAACAACGGCATCTACGATCATGTCGCACCGCCCTATGCCAAAAAGCCGTGGCCACACGATCTGAACAACGGCTTTGCCTACGACCTGATGGGACCGCGTGTTCCGACCATCATGGTTTCGCCCTGGATCAAGGAGCAGACCGTGTTCCGTGCCGAGAGAGATATTCCGTTCGACTCGACGTCTTTTGCCGCCACGTTGCTTAACTGGTTCGGTGTGCCCCGAAATCTTTGGGGACTCGGCGATCGTATGGATGTCGCACCGACTTTCGAATCGGTATTGCAGACGTCCGAGCCGAGAACGGATGCACCGACGTTGACACCGTCGTATGACAAATCGTTTCCGAAAGAGGGTAGCGAGTCCTGAGAAAAGGCTGCGTGGCATCGAAGTGATGCCACGCTGTATTCAGGAAGCGTGGGCTTGACTTAACTGATGTAATTTCTCTTCCGCACTCTTCAATGCCTCCCACAGGTTCGGTTCCTGAAAGCAGAGGCTTCCACCGCCGCGTTTCTCCTGTGAGACCATGCGATTGAGATCGGCGATGCATACCCACGGCAACGAACTCGTTTCGTTCTTTAGTGCCACTGCCCATTTGGCGTGATCCTTGGTGTATGGCCACTTGTAGGTCAGCGAAGGTGATGCTTCGATGGTGACGTTCAGCAGGTCTTCGTCGAAATCGCTGGAGCGTTTGTCCTGCAGGGGTGTTACCGTGCCACGTCTCCAGGTCTCAACGACCAGATCGCACTTCAACTCGGGAGAGACCAAATCGAGCCAGAAATCCTCGCCCCATTTGCGGCTCTTGGCGACGAGCAGAAACTCCTTGCCGCCCATGGACTTGAATCGAAGCGTCGACGGGGTTGCCGATTCATTCACCCCGGTGCCATGGAACAGAAGCGAGAGTGGTTCGTCCTTCTCCAGGGAAGAGGGTAGGCGGGAGCTTTCTGTCAGGATTTGCGGATTCTGCTGGCACAACATCTGCGCGGCGATCTTGTTGGCTGTTTGGTAATCGGGCAGGGTGATGCAGGTAAAGGTCTGGCCGTAGATCTCCTCGTCTGTTGGGAGCGTCGCCTCTCCGTTTGCAGGAAAACGCGGAGTCGAATGGAGCAGAAAGAGCGCAGAATCGCTCGCCTTGTCGAAGGCCAGAATGCCTTTGCAGTGACCTTTTTCGGAACTGTTCTCCTCCTTGTCCACATGCTCATCGTTGTAGACGATATAGCCTGCACTTTCCGGCACATTGAAGATGGCAGTCAGGGTGTGGTTCAGTGCCTGGTTATCCTGGTCCAGGCCGACTGGCGAGAGCGCCAGCGTTTCGGAATCCGGATCGAAATAGAAAAAGTCGAAACCTTTGTTGGTTTTGGTTCCGGTATCCTTGGGGGTTTTATAGATCAACCACCAGTCCACCGATGCTCCCTGTTGGTTTTTGGCTTCTATCATTACACCCGAATCTCCATGCAGTTCCGATTTGAAGCATGAATCGTAGCAGAACACGCGCTTGCGGTGAGCACAGTGTTATTCCCGCAATAAAAGCTGCTTTTCCTCAAGGTACAATCCCGGGTGTCGACATATAATCCTCGTATATCCATTTAGAGTATGATTGCGGTATGGTTACGGAGGGGAGAACCATCAACAAGTCGGCTGCGTGCCGATCCGTGTGTTTGTGTAGGCATTGGTTAATAACAAGATGTTTCGCTATTTTGGCTTCGGTTCCAACATGAATACCACCTCACTGCGGGCCAAGGGCGTGGAGCCACTGGCAGCGCGGCGTGCGGTGTTGCACGGTTGGCGCCTGCGCTTCAATGTGCAGCACTTTTTTCGCCACGAGGGGGGGGTTGGCAATATCGAGCGCTCTGCAGCGCCTGATGCCCATGTGCTCGGTGTGCTCTATGAGTGTCCTGACGATGCGTTGCAATCCCTGGACGCCATGGAGGCGTGCGGTCATGGTTATAACCGCATCACGGTTGAGGTGGAGGCGGATGGTAAGCGGGTGTCCGCGTTTACCTATGTCGGTATGCCAGAATTTATCGATGACAGTTGCCGACCGAGTCGCCGTTATTTGAATATCGTGCTCGATGGTGCCCGCAGTGCGGGGCTTGACCCCGATTATCTGCGCGAGTTGGAGGCTCAGCCGGTCCACCAGATGGCTGAATCCCCACCGTTTGTACCGCCGCCAGGTGATTATCCCGTGTTCGATGCCGCTTCACTGGCCCGGTATCCGCTGTATACGGGGCTTTACGGTGCGGTTTTCGATATGTCGCAGGCGCGACCGCTGCACGAATACCTGAAGGGTTTCTTCGGTGGCCGCGACATGACTCTGTTCCATCTCAAGCGGCTGGACAGCAGCGATGGCAACGAATCTATGGACGATATCCAGCATGGACGCCTCAGCGAGGCCCAACTACGCTACCTCAATGGCTATCTGAACGAGTACGCTAGGGAGTATCGCTACGTGGGCCGCTTCGATTACAACAACGAGTACAGCAACGAAGAGTGAGGAGAGAGTAATGGATCAGTTTCCACCAGCACTACAACACGGAAGTATCGACGAGGTTTTCCCCGGCGTCTTTTTCGTCAGCGGCGCCATGGAGACTGTTCTTATGGATATCGACTGGAAATTCAGCCGCAACATGGCCGTTGTGCGCGACGGCGATCGCCTGATCATCGTTAATAGTGTGCGCCTGAGCGATGAGGGCCTGGCCGAACTCGACAAACTGGGCAAGGTCACCGACGTGGTTCGCCTCGGTTCCCTGCACGGGCGCGACGATCCGTTCTACGTGGATCGCTACAAAGCCGAGTACTGGGTGATGCCGGGGATGGTACACGATACCGGCCTCAAGGCGACGCAAACCCTGACGCCGGACGGCCCGCTGCCGATTTCAGACGCCTCCCTGTTCGAATTCAAGACCACCAAGATCGCCGAAGGAATTCTGCGCATCGACCGTGCCGACGGCGTTCTCATCGCCTGCGATGCATTGCAGAACTGGCTTGCGCCGGATGAATTTTTCTCCGACGCCTCGCGCGAACTGATGACCAAGATGGGCTTCTTCACCCCGGCCAACCTCGGTCCCGTCTGGGTCCAGCGTGCCGAGCCCGGGGCAGACGATTTCGCCCGCCTCAAGGAATTGTCGTTCAAGCATGCCCTGTGCGGCCACGGCGATCCCCTGCGCGATTCTGCCTACGAAGACTACAGCGCCACATTCAATCGCGTGTTCGGCATCTAAAGCGCGGTCAACGGAACGTGGGGGAAGTGGTTCCACAACTAGCCGGTTATGAAATCGGACCGGTCCTGTGCCGCTCCGAGGGGCGTGTCGTCTATCGCGGCGTGCGTCTCGACGACCGTGTCGCTGTGGCGGTGGAGACCCTCGATACGGAATACCCTGATCGCCAGCAGGTGGCAGAGATTCATCGCGAAGGGGCCATCGCCCGGCGTCTGGCCGGTATCGACGGTGTGCGCAAGGTCTACGCTGTGTTGCCCCACGGCAGTGGGAATCTGGCGCTGATCAGCGATCTGTTCGAGGAGACCCTCGAATCCTATCTTGCCCATTTTGATGGCGACGGCCTGCCCCTGGCCGAGGTGCTTGATATTGCCCTGCATCTTGTTCGTACGCTGGGTGAGGTACACGCCCACGAGCTTGTGCACAAGGCTTTGACCTCGAAACATGTCCTGTACGATCCCGACAGCGGTACCATCGCCCTGGCCGGTTTCGGCATCGCTTCCGAACTGGATCAGGAGCGGCAGGCGGTACAGATGTCGCGGCATATCGAAGGGCCGCTGCCCTACATCTCCCCGGAACAGACAGGTCGCATGAATCGCGACCTGGACTATCGCTCTGACTACTACTCCCTCGGTGTGTTGCTGTTCGAACTGCTGACCGGTAAGCGGCCGTTCGAGGCCAACAATTTGCTGGAGTGGGTACACAGCCACATCAGTCGCCTGCCGCCCGCCCCGCACGAAATCGAGCCCGCTGTGCCTGAGGCGATATCGGCCATTATCCTCAAGTTGCTGGCCAAAAGCCCTGAGAAACGCTACCAGAGTGCCGAAGGGCTGATGCATGACCTGGCGCATTGTGCAGATCTGCTGGCCGCGGATCAGGAGATCGAGCCCTTTGAACCGGGAGAAAAGGATGTCGCGCGCAAGTTCCTGGTACCGCAAAACATCTACGGCCGCGAGGAGGAACTGCGTGAACTGCTCGGGCTGTTCGAGGCGGCTGCGGCGGGACGCAGTGAGTTCTGTCTGGTTCACGGTTATTCGGGCGTGGGTAAATCGGCCCTGGTCAACGAGATCGATCGTCCCCTGGTACGCGAGCGCGGTTTCCTGGTCCAGGGCAAGTTCGAACAGTTCCAGCAGGGTGAGGCATATACCGCACTTGGTGCCGCCTTCCGCGGTCTGGTCCAGCAGGTTCTGGCGGAATCGGAGGAGCGTCTGACGCAATGGCGCCAACGGTTACTGGAGGCACTGGGGGCGAACGGACGACTGGTGGTGGAGTTGGTTCCGGAGCTGGAACTGATCGTCGGCCATCAGCCAAAGGTGGCCGAACTGCCACCGGCAGAGGCACGCAATCGGCTGCACATTGTGCTGACCAACTTTCTCCACGTCTTTGCGGGGGAAGGGCACCCGGTGGTGCTGTTCCTTGACGACCTGCAGTGGAGCGACGTACCGACCCTGGAATTGCTGCGCCGTTTGGTGACCTCCAGAGAGCTGAGCCACCTGTTGCTGATCGGCGCCTACCGCAGCAACGAAGTGGGTGTCGGGCATCCGTTACGTCTGTTGCTGGATGATCTGAAGACACAGAAAAACATCCGCCAGCTTCCCATCGGTCCGTTGGACCGGCACTCGGTAGCGCACATGGTGGCCGATGCCCTGGGGCGTGAACCGGCTGAGACGCGTCCCCTGAGCGACATGCTCTACGACAAGGCCCAGGGCAATCCCTTCTTTACCAACGAATTGCTGCGGCAACTTCACAAGGATGGGGCGATTACCCCGGATCCGGTCAGCGGACGTTGGAACTGGGACCTGGATGCGGCGCGCTGGTCCGGTGTCAGCAGCGACGTGGTCGAGTTCATGGTCGACAACCTGCGCGGCTTGCCGCCCACGACCCAGCAGGTTCTGCAGTTGGCGGCCTGTATCGGCAACACCTTTGACCTGCAGACACTCTCGGCGATCTACGAACACTCTGTCGCCGAAACCGCCGAGGCGCTGCTACCGGCACTCAAGCAGCACACCGTGTTTCCGCTGCATAGCGACTATCGCCTTGTGGGAGGTGAACTGGAATTGGAGTGGGATGTCAGCGAGTCGCTGGCGTGTAATCCGAGCTATCGTTTCCAGCACGACCGCGTACAACAGGCGGCCTACGCCCTGATCTATACGCAGTTGCTCTCGGACGTACATCTCTCTGTCGGCCGCCTGATGCTGCAACATGCCGGTGATGCGGTCCCCGCCGATCGTCTCATCGAGATCGTCGGTCACCTCAACGCCGGCCGTTCACTGATCGAGTCTGCAGAAGAGCGGTTACGTCTTGCCGAGCTGAACCTGCGTGCGGGTGTGCGTGCCCGAAACTCGTCGGCATACGAAGCCGCCCATGACTATCTGCGGGTGGCGATGGAATTGTTGCCAGTCGATCCCTGGCAGGCGGTGCCGGAATTGATGCGTGCACTGGCGGCGGAGACTCAGCAGTGCGCCTATCTCACCGGACATACCGACGAGGCGGAATACTGGATCGAAGTGATGCTGGAGCACGCCCGTTCGGATCTGGAGCGTAGCGATATCCTCGCCACCCGCACCCGGCAGTACGCGACCCTAGGACGCATGGAGGATTCCATACTCTCCGCCATCCAGGGGCTGGCGATGCTCGGCTTGGAATTTGCCGATCAACCTACGTTGGACGATATCGACGCAGAGCGGCGGCTGGTTGAAGAGAATCTCGGCAAACGTCGCATCGCTGATCTGGTGAACGCCCCCTCGGTAGAGGACCCTGCCACCCTGACCGCAATGCGTTTGCTGATGGAGATATTCGCTGCTGCCTTTCTTTCGGGTAGCGGAAACCTGTTTCCCTACCTGGTGCTGAAGTCGGTCAATCTCTCGTTACGCCACGGTAACTCCCCCGAGTCGGCCTTTGCCTACGCGGCCTATGGCATGTTGCTCTGCGGTGAACTGGATGAACCGGCGCTTGGTTATGAGTACGGCAAGGTTGGGCTGGCGATCAACGAACGCCTTGATGACATCGCCCTGCGCGCACGGGTGATCTATGTCTACGCCATGTTTGTGCACCACTGGAGTAACCACTGGTCGACCCTGACGCCATGGTTCCGCAAGGGGATCGAGGCGGGCTACCAGTCGGGTGACCTGCTCTACCTTGCCTATAGTGCTCAGGACTGTGTGATCTGGGATCCGACGCTGGATCTGGAAACCGCCCATCGGCTGCATGCGGAGAACCTGGAGATCGTGCGCGAATGTGCCTATCAGGACTCCCTCGACTCGGGCACCCTGTTCCTGCAACTGCAGCGCAATCTGCTCGGCCTCACCGCTTCGCCATGCACACTGAGTGACGACAGCTTCGATGAGGAGCAGTGCCTTGAAGGGATGCGCCAGCGCCAGTTCATGACCGGTATCGCCAACTACCACATCTACAGCGCCGAAATATGCCTGCTCTACGGCAATTACAGTCAGGCTCTGGAACATGTGTGCGCACAGGACCAACTGATCAAATCGGCGATGTCGCTGCCGCAACTGGTGCGTTTCTACATCGTCGCCTTCCTCACTCTGACGACCCACTACCCCAAGATGGGGCCGGATGAGCAGACGCTGACTCGCGCACGACTGGAGCGCGATCTTGCCCGTATGCGCCGTTGGGCCGACAACTGCGAAGCCAATTTCCGTCACCTCCAACTACTGATGGAGGCTGAACTGTTGAGTCTTGACGATGCGCATGAGTTGGCGCTGGAGCGTTACGATGCTGCCATCGAGTCGGCACGGAAAAGTGGTTTTCTTCACGACGAGGCCACTGTCCACGAGCGGGCCGCGCGGCATCTTCTGCTCGTTGGTCAGAGACGGTCCGCGGAAGGCTACCTGCGCGGCGCCCATCACCTTTACGATCGTTGGGGCGCACATCGCAAGGTAAGCATGCTGGAGCAGGAGTTCCCGGTGCTGCGTGAACTGGCCACAGGCGGTCGGGTACCGGCGGCGGTGCGCGAGGCGAGCGATCTGGATCTGGCCTCGGTGATGAAAGCATCGCGGGAGATCTCCGGCGAGATCGTGCTGGAACGTTTGCTCAAAACCACCATGGATATTCTGCTGGAAAATGCCGGTGGCCAGTGGGGCTGCCTGGTCGTCAGGCGTGAAGGAAAACTGGTAGTGGAAGCGGCTCAGCTCCCGCTGGACGAACTGTCTAAGGGCGATATACCACAACACTCGTTGGTCACGGATCTCGAAGGTGGCCAGGTGTCGCTACCGGTGACACTCATCAGTCAGGTTCTGCACAGCGGTGAGGCGGTGGTGTTAAGCAATGCTTCCAGCGAGGGGCAGTTCACGCAGGATCCCTATGTGCGACGTTTCAACCCGGCTTCGGTACTCTGCGTACCGCTGCGACGTGAGCGTTTCGAAGGTGCGGTCTATATGGAGAACAATCTGACCAGCGGCGTCTTCACCCGTGAACGGGTGGAGGTGATACGGCTACTGGCAGCACAGGCGTCGGTTGCGATCGAAAATGCGCGACTTTACGAACAGGTTCAGGACTACTCCCGTACCCTGGAAGAGAAGGTCGCGGAACGGACCGCCCGTCTGGAGCAGGTAAACCTGGAGTTGCAAGGCCTGGCAGAGCGCGATGGCCTGACCGGTGTTGCCAACCGTCGCCGTGGTGCTGCCTATTTGGAGCAGACATGGACACGGCTGCGACGTGAAAAGTTGCCGCTGTCGGTCATCATGCTCGACGTCGATCACTTCAAGGCATTCAATGACAACTACGGCCACCAGGCGGGCGACGACTGCCTGATTGAAGTTGCCAATGCGTTGAGTGCGCAGTTGTTAAGGCCTGCCGACCTGATCGCCCGTTACGGCGGTGAGGAGTTTATGCTCATCCTGCCCGATACGGATCGTGAAGGCGTAGCCCAGGTTGCCGAGAAACTTCGCCAGGCAATAGAGGAGTTGGCCATCGAGCATGCACACTCTTCGACAAGCAACGTAGTGACCATCAGTGCCGGTACGGCCACCATGGTGCCCAATGCGAAAGGAGGCACGGAGCATCTGCTGCGTGAAGCGGATATCGCTCTCTATCGTGCCAAACGGATGGGACGCAATCAGGTACGCGCGGCACCGGAGGTGTTGTAGGGCAATAACGGCAACACTCAGATTGCCGCATCGTTTTTGCGCATCTTACAAATAACAAACGTTCTTCCCGCTATAGTCGGGACTGGAAAAACCAATACCAACTCAGGAGGAGCAGATGGGCAAATCGACCTGGAACAACCAACCGGCCAGCGGCGAATGGAACACAGCAGACAACTGGAGCCCTTCCGGCGCGCCCGCGGGCACCGCCGTTTTTGCCGACTCATCCCAAACCGCGATCACCTTTTCGCCGACCGGCGAGGCCGCGGTGGAAAATATCGAGTTTGCCGATAATGCCTCCGCCTATACCTTTACCCTCGGTGTTTGCTCTTCACCTGCGCTGACGATCAGCGGGCAGGGCGTCAGCAACAATTCCGGGAACCAGCAGAGCTTTGTCGTCGCTGCGACCAGTAGTGGTCCCAAGGATCCTCAGCTCAAGTTTACCAACAAGGCCACCGCGGGCGGACTCGACATGTTCTACTGCGCCGGGCCGGAAACGGAACAGGGCTACGGTGGCGGCGTCATCAGTTTTTGTGACAATTCGACGGCAGGTTCCGCAGCGTTCAAGGCGTGGACCGGAGCGGGTATTCCGCCGAAGCACGGTAGTACCGTGGGCGGCGAGATCAGTTTCAGTGACACTTCGACGGCGGAGAACGCCCGTTTCATTATCTACGGCACCCTCGGTACCGATGGCGACACCTTCGGTAATGTCGTCTTCCACGATAATGCCACCGCGGCCAACGGCGCTTTCACCAATGTCGGCGGCACCGTTTCCGGCGGCGACGGCGGTAACACCCAGTTCTACGGCAGTTCGACCGCGGCCTACGGTGTTTACAATAACTATGGCGGTACCTACAGCAAAGCGAACGGCGGCGATGTCGCCTTCGATGCCACCGCCACAGGAGGGCAGGGACGATTCTTCAACCACGCGGCACCGGCGGCGAATGCCTATGGTGGTGTGACCAGTTTCAACAACAATCCGCCGTCGATGGTTGCAACCGAAGGCGCTTCGGCAGGTAACGGCGCTTACTTCAACTATGGTGCGCGGGAAGGCGAGCAGGGTGGTGGTGGTCACCTCGAATTCAGTGCCAAGTACGGTTCGCCGACCGGGGCCAACGCCAACATCACCAACTATGGCAGTGCCATTGCAGGCAAGTCGAGCGCAGGCCATACGATTTTCTCGATCAACCAGCCGACCGATTATTTCCCCACCGCAGGTAACGCGACGATCTGGAATCATCCCGGAGTGAGTGAAGGCACCGCCGCGGGTTTCACCGAGTTTTCGGTCTACGTCAGCAAGAACAGTAGTGGCAACGATGGCGCAGGCAACAACGTTCCCACCGCAGGCGAAGCAACACTCTTCAATCTTGGTGGTTACACATCGAAAGCAACCGGTGGTTACACTGTATTCTCGAACACCTCGACCGCGGGTAACGCTACGCTGATCGCCTATGGCGGAACTCACGGCGGCTATGGCGGAAAAATCGCCTTCTACGATCATGCCTCGGGTGGAACGGCAACGGTGCAACTCTTCGGCAACGGCGAACTCGATATCAGCGATCACAACGGCGGTGTCACCATCGGTGCGCTCGAACTGAACGGAGGTATCGTCTCCATCCAGCTCGGTACCAACCCAACCAACCTCACTGTATCCGGCGCGCTGACCATTAACTCAAACCAGGCGACCTTCTCTCTGTGGCAGAGAGAGGGCGGCGATTTTGCCTTCAATACGCCCTATACGATTCTCTCCAGCGCCAACCTCACCAACTTCACCGCGGATCAGTTCTATGCAAACCGTATTGACGGTGTGGAACCGAGCTTCACCATCGTCGGCAACGATCTCCAGGTGACCTATAAAAAATAATGGGGAGATGAAATGTTAAAGCGGATTACCCAAAGCCCGTACCTGAATCTTCTCAGCGGTCTGATTCTGTTGGTGACAGCGCTGTATGAAATCATGGTGTCCGTTGATGACGCCGCATTTGGCGTCCGTCACGGGATACTGATCTTCAGCATTATCCAGATCGTAAAAGTGATCCCCGAGATCATGCATGGTCTGACTGAGATTCAGGAGGCGGGCGAAATCATGGAGGAAAGAAATGGCGGCCTGGCAGAGCAGGATGCCAGTTGATGCACGGAATAATTTGGCTCCTTCAGCAAAGTGCTTAGGTGTCAACTACACTCTGCCTGTTCACACGTATTTTTCACAACATGGACTATCTGACAAGGAGAGTATGCAATGCATTTACTTTGTGGAAAATGTAAAGAAATTGTTGAAAAAGCCATAGGCGCTATGCCGGAGGATCTGTCCTGTGCGGCAGCTGTGGCAGGAATTGTTGCCGCGATTGAACTTGCAGGCGGCGGCCCTGAAGATCCTGTGGCCGATGCCCTTGCTGCGGTGGCGGCCGCTGTGGTTGAGGAGGAATGTGAAAAGCATGGCTGGCCGTGGATACACTCACATGGCAAGGAAATTGCCGAGGCGATGTGTCAGGCGGCCAAGCTCTGCTAGATGGTGAGTATGCTGACACAGTGCTGTAATCAAAAGGCCCCATTAGGGGCCTTTTCTAGTTAAGGAAGACTTTAATTTCCCTTCTGTTGGCTATACCTATTGCCAGGTAACACGTCCACAATAATTCAAATGGAGTTCTCCCATGCCCACTGATACCACGCCCTTGTTTGATACCGTCCAATTAGGTGATCTCACCCTGCCGAATCGCTTTGTGATGGCGCCGTTGACACGTTGCCGCGCTATCAATCATTTACCTAATGAGTTGATGGCTGAATATTATGAACAGCGTGCCAGTGCAGGTTTGGTGATCACCGAATGCACCATGGTTACGCCCGGTACTTCCGCATTTGGCAACGATCCTGGTGTTTACTCGGCGGAACAGATTGAAGGCTGGAAGAAAACTACTTCTGCCGTACACAAGGCAGGTGGGCGGATATTTATGCAAATCTGGCATGCGGGGCGGGCTGCCCACCCGTTACTCAATGATGGTAAGGAGTGTGTGGCGCCGAGTGCCATGGCGATTGATGGAGAAACCTACACACCGGAGGGAAAGAAACCCTACACCGTTCCACGCGAGCTGAGCAAAGCCGAAATTGCCGACATTGTGCAGGATTTTCGTCAGGCAGCTGCCAATGCCATCACCGCGGGATTCGATGGTGTTGAAGTACACAGTGCCAATGGTTATCTGATTGACCAGTTTCTGCGTGACGGCTCTAACCAGCGTACCGATGAGTATGGTGGTTCGCTGGAAAATCGTGCCCGTTTCCTCACAGAAATACTTGAAGCCGTGACAGGCGAGATTGGTAGTCACCGGGTTGGCCTGCGCTTGTCGCCATTGAACAGTTTTAACAGTATGCGTGATAGCGACCCAGCGGCCTGGATACGTTTCCTGGCGGCGTACCTGAATAAATTTGATCTGGCCTATTTGCATCTGATGCGGGCTGATTTCTTTGGCGTACAGCAGGCGGATGTCGTCACTATTGCCCGTGAGAACTATAAGGGGCACTTGATGGTGAACATGGGCTACAGCGCAGAAGAAGCCGCGCAGGTGGTGCGTGACAAGGTTGCCGATTCCGTGGCCTTTGGCACTGCATTTCTGGCCAATCCGGATTTGCCGGCCCGTGTCAAAGCCGGTGCGGAGCTTAACGCCCCTGATCAGGATACGTTCTATACCTCGGATGCCAAGGGTTATACTGATTACCCGTTTATGTCTTAAGTGATACCATAAATCGAAAGGCCTCAATCGGGCACTGTTGTCCCATAGTTGACAGCAGTGCCCGATTGAGGCCTTTATTTATTCAACGCTTCATGTCCTTGTTGTGGAACATTCCTCTTATTGCTGTGTCCATATCAGCTAGGATATGGTTTGAGGGATACCGGGGCGGTGAGCGCTGATTTCTGATATTTGAATCAGTTCCGCTCAGGTTCGGTTTCTCCCATTGCTCTCGATGGTAGCAGTGTTTACCCTACTATTTTCACTCTGTACATATGGTATTTGAACATGCGCAATTATCTTCTTACCCTACTGTTTCTTTCCCACTTGACGTTAGTTCCCGGTCTCGCCCAGGCTGAAGAGGGGCTGTGGAGCAAAACGAAATCCGGCGTCAAGGAGACCTGGAGCGAAGTCAAGAAAGGCTCCAAAGAGACATGGAAGGATGTGAAGGAAGATTCTGGCGAAGCCTGGCAGGCGACCAAGAAAGAGGCCAAGGAGACGTGGAGTGATGTAAAGGATGGTTCTAAAAAGGCATGGGGCGACGTGAAGAATGATTCCGGTGATACCTGGAAGGCAACCAAGAAAGGAACTAAGGAAACCGCCAAAGAGGTCAAGGATGGTTCGAAGAAAGCCTGGAAATCGCTTAAGGATGATCTCAAGTAATCGATACTTGATGATCTCCGTGTAAAAAAAGTAAGGACAGTAACGGTGACAAGGCCCTTATCAGGGCCTTTTCCTTTTTTATCCCAGCTTCCGTAATTCTTCCGCTGCCCGTTCTTCCTGTTGCAACGCCCACATCTTTTCGTAATGTCCGCTCTGTGCCAGCAATTGCTGGTGGCTGCCGCGTTCGATAATGCGTCCCTGATCCATCACCAGAATTTGGTCGGCATCGATCACAGTGGAAAGGCGGTGCGCGATCACCAGGGTGGTGTGATCACTGGCAAGTTCCTTTAACGCTTCGAGGATGGTCTTTTCCGAGTGAGAGTCGAGCGAAGAGGTTGCTTCGTCGAACACCAGTATCTTCGGGTTTTTGAGAATGGCTCGGGCGATAGCGATGCGCTGTTTTTCCCCGCCGGAGAGTTTCAGGCCGCGTTCGCCGACCACGGTTTGATAACCTTCCGGCAACGAGTCGATGAAGTTATGGATGTTGGCCAGTTGCGCGGCGCGCACGATCTCTTCGTGGCTGGCGCCGCAACGACCGTAGGCGATGTTGTATTCGATGGTGTCGTTAAACAGCACGGTGTCCTGCGGCACGATGCCGATAGCCGAGCGCAGGCTCTCCTGCGTCACGTCGCGTACATCCTGGCCGTTGATCAACACGCGGCCACCGGTCGTTTCGTAAAAACGGAACAGCAATCGTGACAGGGTCGACTTGCCCGCACCGCTGTGACCAACCACCGCAACTTTGTGTCCCGCGGGAATTTCAAAATCGACGTCGTTGAGGATAGGTCGCTCAGGCTGGTAATGGAACTTCACATGCTCGAAACGCACGGCGCCATCACCGACATGCAGCAGTTTGGCATCGGGCTTATCGACGATCTCGGGCTCGGCATGCAGTAACTGAAACATCCGATCCATATCGGAGAGGGCGTGCTTCACCTGGCTGTAGACCACGCCGAGGAAGTTGAGCGGGATGAATACCTGCAACATGAAGGCGTTGACCAGCACCAGATCGCCGAGACTCATCTTGCCGGTGGCGACCTGATTGGCGGCGAGGATCATGATGATGGTGACACCAGCGGCGATGATCGCGCCCTGGGCGATATTCAGGCCCGACATCGAGGTCTGACTCTTTACCGCCGCATCCTGCCACTCGTTCAGGGTTTTGTCGTAGCGTCGCTGTTCGAAGCCTTCGTTGTTGAAGTATTTCACCGTCTCGTAGTTGATCAGCGAGTCGATGGCCTGGGAGTTGGCCTCCGAATCCTTGGCGTTCATACGATGACGAAACTTCATGCGCCAGTTGGTGATGAGGAAGGTGATGGTGACGTAGATCGCCACAGTGCCGACGGTGATCAGGGCGAACCAGACGCTGTACTTGCTCAGCAGGATCCCGGCCACCAGCCCCAGCTCAATGAAGGTGGGCAGGATGGAGAAGACCATGTAGTTGAGCAGTGAGGCGGCGCTGCGGGTACCGCGTTCCATGTCCCGGGAGAGGGCACCGGTCTTGCGCTCCAGGTGGTAGCGCAGCGAAAGTTTGTGCAGATGGTCGAGGGATTTCAGCGACAGTTCGCGCATGGTGCCGTGGCGTACCAGGGCGAACACTACGTCGCGCAGTTCGTTAAAGGCGGAACCGGCCAGGCGCAACACACCGTAGGCGAGCAGCAGGACGATGGGCAGGGTTGCGCTGTGGCCGTTGCTGGTATCGAGTGCATCAACGATCTCTTTCAGTGCCAGCGGCACGCCGACGATAGCCAGCTTGGAGAGAACCAGAAAGGCCAACGCCAGTCCGGCCCTGCCGCGGTAGTTCCACAGATAAGGCAGCAGCGAGCGGATGGTCTGCCAGTCGTTGCGGTTAGATAGAGGTTCTTCGGTTCGTTGGAATCGCATGATGGCTCAGTAGTCAGGTTTGCCTGTTCTTCGTATTATCCGCCATTCTCGTTGGATGAATACACTTCAAGGTTAAGTTGCGCTTATACTTCGATTATTCAACCGTTGTTTGGTTGCAAGGCACGACGGAGGTTCCCCCCATGGCAATGCCAACCCCCGAAGAACTGAAGACTGCACTGGCCGAGGCCGGGCGTATGCGTGAGCAGGGCGAAGATCCCCATTACATCGCCAAGGCGCTGCTCAATCTCAATTATCAGAACGAGCAGCTCAAGGAAGTGCTCAAAATGGCGGACAAGTTCATGCGTACCGGGATGAACGTGATCGACCACCAGAAGCTGAAGAAGTCGATCGAAAGCGCGAAAAAGGCCATTGAGCGAACCGGTGCTATCGAAGGTGGGAACTATCTCCTGTAACCCAGCTCTAGAAGTAGTCTCAAAATTGTCTTCGCACCCTGATCCTGCGTTGCAAAGACTGCTGCGATGCTCATTTACTACTGGTAAACTGCGCTTCTCGCAGACTTTGCGCCTTGCCTCCGGGCGCGAATCCTAATTTTGAAACCTACTTCTATAGTAGAATGTACTGCTTGTTGTGGGGGCCTCTGCCCCCACTAATCGTTTAATGGTTGTTTTTGTGAGGTATCGATGCCTTTCTACGAATACCAATGCAAGGCCTGCGGTCACCGTCTGGAGGCGATGCAGAAGATGAGCGATCCGTTGCTTACCGACTGCCCCGAGTGCGGCAAGCCTGAACTGAAAAAGCTGATATCCAGCGGTAGTTTCACCCACAAAGCGGCGAGCATCGACAATGCCCCGGCCTGTGCGAGCGGCGCCTGTGGCGGCGGTTGCATGGCCAACAAATAGGTTAATAGCGCTTTATGATTTCTGCTTTACGTCGTTACCTGATGGCAGGACTGCTGGTCTGGATACCGCTCGGTGTCACCATCATTGTGGTCAAGATGCTGATCGGCCTGCTCGACCGTACCCTGGTGGTGTTGCCGATGCAGTACCGTCCCGAGCAGTTGTTCGGCGTGTCGATCCCCGGTCTGGGGGTGATCGTCGCGGTGGTGGTGGTGCTGTTCACCGGGATGATCGTCGCCAACCTGTTCGGTCGTAAACTGGTGGCGATCTGGGAATCGCTGTTGTCACGCATCCCGCTGGTCAGCTCCGTCTACTCCGCGGTGAAGCAGATCGCCGAGACCATGTTCTCCTCCTCCGGCCAATCATTCCGCAAGGTGCTGCTGGTGGAGTATCCGCGCAAGGGCATGTGGACCCTGGCCTTTCAAACCGGCACCGAGGTCGGCGAGGCCCAGTGCAAGACCGGGCGTGAGGTGATCAATATCTACGTCCCGACCACCCCCAACCCGACCTCCGGTTTCTTCATCATGGTGCCGAAAGAGGACGTGGTGGAGCTGGAAATGAGCGTCGACGAAGGCCTGCGGATGATTATCTCCATGGGCTCAGTGGTGCCCAATCCGGCGACAGATGGTTGTTCCCGGCACTCTTCGCCAGATACTGAATAGGCCCCCGGCAGTTGCGCCGGGCCCCTCCGATCCGTAACATTCCCGCTTTTCCCCTATAGCGACAGGACAGAACGCCATGCGCAGCTTCTACTGCGGCCAGTTGAACGAATCCCATATCGATCAGGAGATCGAGCTTGCCGGTTGGGTCCACCGCCGCCGTGACCACGGTGGGGTCATCTTTATTGATCTGCGCGACCGCGAAGGTATCGCCCAAATCGTCTTCGACCCGGACCTGCCCGATGTCTTCGCCACGGCCGAGAGCGTGCGCAACGAATTCGTGCTGCATATAAAAGGAAAGGTGCGCCGTCGTCCTGCGGGTACCGAGAACAACGACCTGCCCACCGGCCAGGTCGAAGTGCTGGGTAAGGCGCTGACCATCCTCAACCGTTCCGAAACGCCGCCGTTCATGCTCGACATCGACGACGACGAGGTGGGCGAAGAGCACCGCCTGAAATATCGCTACGTCGATCTGCGCCGTCCGCAGATGTTGCAGCGGATGAAGTTCCGTTCCGAGATGACCCGCGCCCTGCGTGCCTACCTCGACGAGCGCGGCTTCCTCGATATCGAAACCCCGATGCTGACCAAGGCGACCCCGGAAGGTGCCCGCGACTACCTGGTGCCGAGCCGCACCCATCAGGGCAGCTTCTTTGCCCTGCCGCAGTCGCCGCAGATATTCAAACAGTTGCTGATGGTCTCCGGTATGGACCGTTACTATCAGATCGTGCGCTGCTTCCGTGACGAAGACCTGCGTGCCGATCGTCAGCCTGAATTTACCCAGATCGACATCGAGACCTCGTTCATGAACGAGGAGGAGATCATGACCCTTACCGAGGGGATGATCCGCGAGATGTTCGCCAAGGTACTGGAAGAACAACTGCCTAATCCGTTCCCGCGCATGAGCTATGCCGAGGCGATGCAGCGTTACGGTTCCGACAAGCCGGATCTGCGTATCCCGCTGGAGTTGGTCGAAGTGGCCGACCTGATGAAGGATGTGGAGTTCAAGGTCTTCTCCGGCCCGGCCAACGATCCGGCCTGCCGCGTCACCGCGCTGCGCGTACCGAAGGGCAGTGAGATTTCGCGCAAGGAGATCGACGACTACACCAAGTTCGTTGGCATCTACGGCGCCAAGGGCCTGGCCTATATCAAGGTCAACGAACTGGCCAAAGGCGTCGAAGGTCTGCAGTCGCCGATCCTCAAGTTCCTGCCCGACGAAGTGGCGCTGAACATCATGCAGCGCGTGGGTGCGGAAGATGGCGATCTGGTCTTCTTCGGTGCCGACAAGGCCAAGGTGGTCAATGAGGCGCTCGGCGCCCTGCGGGTCAAGCTGGGTCACGACCTCAATCTGCTGACTCGCCAGTGGGCACCGCTGTGGGTGGTCGACTTCCCGATGTTCGAGTGGGAAGAGAAGGATGGCCGTTTCTACTCCCTGCACCATCCGTTCACCTCACCCGCCGAAGCCGATATCGACAAGCTCGAATCCGATCCGGGCAACTGTCTCTCCCGCGCCTACGACATGGTGCTCAACGGCACCGAGATCGGTGGCGGCTCCATGCGTATCTACCGCGAAGAGGTGCAGGAGAAGGTCTTCCGTGCGCTGGGTATCTCCGATGAAGAGGCCCGCGAGAAGTTCGGCTTCCTCCTCGACGCGCTCAAGTACGGCTGTCCGCCCCATGGCGGTCTCGCCTTCGGCCTGGACCGACTGGTGATGCTGATGACCGGCGCCAAATCGATCCGTGACGTCATGGCCTTCCCCAAGACCCAGACTGCCGCATGTCTGCTGACCGACGCACCGTCACAGGTTGCCCCGGCACAACTGGTTGAGCTTGGAATTCGTGTGGCCAAGCCGCAGAAAGAAGAGAAAGCTGGCTGAGTCAGCCCGGATTGAGCATGAGCAGTGAAAAGCCGATCGAAGATTATCTGCAACTGAGCGACGCCGAAGCCGAGGCGCGACTGGTCGCTGCCCGGGAAAAACTGGGTGAGCGGGTGGTGATCCTCGGTCACCACTATCAGCGTGAAGAGGTGTTCCGCCACGCAGACTTTTCCGGCGACTCGCTCAAGCTGTCGCGTCAGGCCGCCGGATCGAAGGCCGAGTACATCGTCTTCTGCGGCGTGCACTTCATGGCCGAGGTGGCGGACATCCTCTCCCGCGACGATCAGATATCCATCCTGCCCGATCTGGCTGCCGGCTGCTCCATGGCCGACATGGCCAACCTCGCCGCGGTCGAACGCGCCTGGCGCGAACTGGCCGAGGTGCTGGAGCCGGACGAGCACGTCACTCCCGTCACCTACATCAACTCCGCTGCCGATCTCAAAGCCTTTTGCGGTCGCCACGGTGGCATCGTCTGCACCTCCTCCAACGCACGCAAGGTATTGGAGTGGTCCTTCAGTCAGCGGGAAAAGGTACTCTTCTTCCCCGATCAGCACCTGGGCCGCAATACCGGTTACGCCATGGGTATTCCGCTGGAAGAGATGGTGGTGTGGGACTTCGACCAGCCGCTGGGCGGACTGACCCCGGAGCAGATTAAACAGGCGAAGATGATCCTGTGGAAGGGCTACTGCTCGGTGCACCAGATGTTCCAGCCGGAACAGATCGATGCCTTCAAGGCCAAGTATCCTGAAGCGAAGATCATCTCCCATCCGGAATCACCCTTTGAGGTGTGCCAGAAGTCTGACTATGTTGGCTCCACCGAATACATCATCAACACCATCCGTGATGCCGAGCCGGGTAGTCGCTGGCTGGTCGGCACTGAGCTGAATCTGGTCAACCGTCTGGCCGAGCAGTTCAAGTCGGAAGGCAAGCACGTCCACTTCATGTCCCCCACCGTCTGCATGTGTTCCACCATGTTCCGCATCGATCCGCAGCATCTGGCCTGGGTGCTGGAGAATCTGCTCGAGGGGCATGTGGTCAATCAGATCAAAGTGGACCCGCAAGAAAAAGAAGAGGCGAAGCTCTCTCTGGAGAGAATGCTCGAAGTCTCGCCCTGACAATCTTGCTACGGAAGCAGCCTGTCTTGACACCCCATAGCCATGCAGGCATGTTCGCGCCATAAATCACCAACACGGAACAGTAGGGAATGCGCAGCCACCGTTTTGTCAGATACCTCCTCACTCTTTTTCTCTTCTTAACCCTCGCCCCCGCTTACGCCGCAGTGAGCCACCTCAGTGGCGAGGAGTGGTATTCCCTGGAGAGCGAGCACTTTATTCTCCATTACCCTCTCGCGCTCGCGCCGCAGGTGCAACCGGTGTTGGCGATGGCGGAGCGGGTGCATGGCGAGCTGTCCGAATTTATCCATTGGCAGCCTGCGCGGCAGACCGAGATCGTTCTTTCCGATGAATTCGATCTCTCCAACGGCTTCACCTCGCCGCTGCCCGACAATCGCATCACTCTTTTCCTTTCGGCGCCGGACGACCTCAACAGCCTGGAGGATCATGGCGGTTGGTTGGAGCTGGTCTTCACCCACGAATATCTGCATGCCCTGCACCTGGACAAGGCGACCGGTGCCGTCTCGGTGATGCGCAAAATCTTTGGCCGCTTCCCGCTACTCTTCCCCAATGCCTGGCAACCCTCCTGGTTTATCGAAGGGCTGGCTACCTATGCGGAGACCGATCGGCAGCGAGGTATCGGCCGCGGGCAGAGCAGCTACTACGACATGATGATGCGCATGGAGAGCCTCGACGGTATTAAACCGCTACGTCAGATCAACCAGCCGATGGCGAGCTGGCCGATGGGTAGCGCTCCCTACCTCTACGGCGTCTTCTTCTACCAATATGTTGCCGAGCGGTTTGGCGAGAAGAAGGTGGCGGCTCTGGTCGGCAACTACTCCAATAACCTGATCCCCTTCCGCATCCTCTCCAACACACGGCAAACACTCGGTGTCGATCTCGATACCTTGTGGAACGACTTCTCCCAACACCTCAAACAGCGTTATCGGGCACAACGCGAGGCGATGCAGGCGCGCGGTCTCTCCCCGGTGGTCAAGTTGACCGACAGCGGCTATTACCACGACTCCATGGCCATCGACGATGCGGGCAACCTTTACTACACCGCATTCGATGCCGAAAGCCGCCCCGGCATGATGCGCCGTAACAGCAATGGCGAGACCGAGCGTCTGTTCGATACCACCTCCTACAGCCGCTTCGACCTGCACCCCCGGCAGGGCTTGCTGCTGGCCAGGCCGGAGGTGTGCGGCAACGCTGCTTATTACTACGACCTCTATCGCTACAACCTGAACGGCGGCGGCGAGCAGCGCCTGACCCATTGCGGTCGCTACCGCTTCGCCATCTGGTCACCCGACGGCCAGCGTATCGCCGCGGTACATAACGCCGAAGGGGTGAATACGCTGCAACTGCTCGACGGGGAGGGCAAGCTGCTTGAAGAGGTATGGCGCGGCGAGCCGGGCGAAGTGATCTCCCATATGGATTGGTCGCCCGACGGCGGGCATATCGCCGCCTCTCTGTGGCGCAAGGGGGAGGGGTGGAATATCGGTCTGTTCGATCTGGCGAACGGCAAGTGGCAGCGCCTGACCGACAGTCCGGCCATCGAGAACCATCCGCGCTTTACAGCCGACGGGCGCGCGCTGCTGTTTACCGCCGACTATGACGGGGTCTACAACATCCGTCGCATCGAATTGGGCAGCGGCAAGGTGAGCACACTGACCAATGTCGTCGGCGGCGCCTTCCATCCGCTGATGGCGGGGGATGCCCTCTATTTCGTCGGCTATAACCCTGGCGGCTTCGACATCTACCGCCTCGATCACCCCACCGCGTTGGGTGTGGTACGCCCCGTCGCCGCGGGGAGCAGTGGCACGGCAGCGAAAGCGCCACCGCCAATCAAAGTGGGCGAACCTTACTCTTACTCACCATGGTGGAGCCTGCTGCCCCGCTGGTGGTTCCCCTACCTCGATGTACAGGCCGACTCCCATGCGGAGATCGGCGTCATCACCTCCGGCAGCGATACCCTCAACCGCCACATGTACGCCCTGACCTTCGCATACGATGTGGAGAATCAGTGGGCGGTGGGCAGTGTCGACTACATCTACGACCGCTGGCTGCCAATCCTCAAACTCCACGCCTCCAGCTACCAGGACCGCTATTACGCGGGTAGCGGAAATGATGGGGATCCGCTGGTGCGCAGTCGCAGTAACAACCAGTATCAGGCGGAAGTGGTCATCCCTTATCTGCAGGCGCAGAGCCTGTGGTCGCTCCACCTGGGTGCTGCCGAAGAGTCGTCCCGTGACAGTTTCCGCGATGCGTCGGTGGCCGCATGGCCCGAACAGGTAGACCGCCTTGCCGGAGCAGCCATCACCTACGCCTCGACCATCCGCCTGCCTCGTTCAATCAGCCGCAGTCACGGGCGCGAAGTGATGCTCGTCCATGAAGACAGCGACCTCCTGGAAGGGAGCGACTATGCAGGGCAGGCGGCGAGCATCGACTGGCGGGAGTTTATTCCTCTGAGTGGTGAGCATGTGCTCGGCGTGCGCCTGGTCGCCGCCGAGGCCGATGCGACGATGCGGCCCTACCGCCTGGGCGGGTTGAAGGACATCAATCCGTTGCCCCTCATTTTCGATAGTCCTGCTGCCAGCTCGCCGCTCAACCGCCGCCATTACAGCCTGCGCGGATACGAAAGCGGCCTGCCGCAACTGACCGGCACCAATATGCGACTCGCCTCGTTGGAGTACCGCTTCCCCCTGGGGCGGATTGAACGCGGCTGGATGACCCCACCGGTCGGACTGCACCAGTTGCACGGCACTCTCTTCACGGAGAGCGGCGCCGCCTGGTCCGGTGATGCCGCCGATGCGAAATATCACGGTAGCTACGGGGTCGAACTGAGTGCCGATACCACACTCTTCTACAACATGGGGCTCAACCTCACCCTCGGCTACGCCAAAGGGGAGGAGGATATTGGTGAAGAACAGATCTATCTGCGTATCGGCGCGGGTTTTTAATCGCTGTAAAAGGCGGTGGATACCAAACGAGAAAAGGGAGTGGCAACGCCACTCCCTTTTTTGTTTGCGACGGATGCCCTACATCCCGAGGCTGCCCAGGTGCAGGTTGCTGATGTTGCTGACAGTGCCCGGGTAGTGCCGGTCGAGGTAGGTTTTGACCTTCGCGGCATTCTGAAGTGGCACATCGACCTGTAGCACAATGTCGCCACGATGCAGACCGGTATGGAATCGGTTCAACTGCGCGTTGGGGATACGGTTGCCGAACAGGTAACCGGAGAACTGGGTGAACAGGACCACCATTCCCAGCAACGCCGCCCAGTACCATGACGCCACCAGTAGTGACAGCACCAGCCCGGTCAGGGCAAAGACGAAGACCGCGATGCTGAGATACCAGATCCACTTAGCCCTGACCACGGCTTCATGGGTATGGCGATGCAGGGTGGCGCCGGGCAGTTCGTGCAGATCGTTGATGTCGCCGACAAACGCATGGAGTTGGGTATCTTTGAGTCCAAAGTCCCGTTTCAGATCAGCGATGGCCCGGCGCACGCCGCGCTCATCGCAAAAGACGAAATAGAGGCTGCGGTAGAACATGTTGCACCTCCGCAAGGTTGAGGGGTTACCAATAGATATGGGTCTGTTTTTCGGGATTGCCAGCGCGGTTAATGTATTGAAAACAGAAGGGTTTTTGGGGCCGTAAACGGCGATCGTGAAAGTGTCGTGGGGGGCCACAGGCTGCGGATGAAAGGGTTCGAGATGTTTCTGCAGTGGCCCACAGAGATTGAACAGGTTTGTGTTTTCGCGGCGTTGGCTGTGTTAAAACTACAAACCCTAACAAGAATAACGAACGTAGGAGGCGGCGCTTGCGCAAGCGCGAGTCGACACAAACGGCGCGAAAGGTGGAACTGCTCCCAGGCTATTGGTTGCCTGGGCTGGTAGCGCTGCTGCTCGTGTTGCTGTTTGCCTCATTGGGGGCGTTGCAGCCGCTGGAGCGTTGGATCTACGCCACCACCCTCGGTTCTTTCGCCCCGCCTGCCGATTCCGGCAAGGTGGCGGTCATCGAACTGGAGCCGGGCTGGCAGCAGGCGGGGCTTGATGAAGTGCTGCGTCGTGTGGGTGCCGCCCGTGCCGTCGCCTTCCTGCCACGGTTGAGCCATCTGGAAAACGCCTCCGCCCTGACAGCGATCGACGCTCGTCTTGCCGCCCTTGAGCAGAAAAAGAATCGCAAGGAACCCTATCCCACCCTGAAGCGCTTAAGGCAGGAGCTCGATATTCAGGCGCAGGTGCTCGAACGCTTCAATAAAAACGGCAATGTCATCCTTGGAGTGCCGTATCAGTCGGGTGGCGAATTCAACGGCACCCTGAAGAGTGAATTCGGCGATGTGAGCGGCGGTGGTGTGCCGTTACTCAGCCGTCTGCCGAGCCTGATCTCGCCGCGCTTTACTGAGGCCAGTTCGCTGACTATGCCGGAGGAGAGCCTGCGTAAATCCGCCGTGGGTATCGGACTCTATGCTTCGCCCGCAATGGATGGTGGCTATCCCTCGCTGGTGCGTTATCAGGATCAGGCACTGCCCGGGCTACTGTTCCAGTTGCTACGCCTCAACTACCGCGCCATGGATGCGGACAAGGTTCGCTTCGAGAAGGTCCGAGGCATCGACATGAACATGACCTCGGTGGCCACCGACAACGCCTATCGCCTGCGGCCCTACGCCAACCTCGAAGACGGCGAGCTGAAGAGCATAGGTCGATATCCTTTCTCCAAAGTGGCTGCCGGCACCTATTCCATCAGCACCTTCCGTAACAAGACGGTCTTCATCGGTACACCTGAGCAGGTTATGCCGCTGGCGGTGGCGATGGATGCCCTGCTACAACAACAGACCGTTACCTACTCCGCCTGGACCCTGTGGGGGCAGTACGGCGCTTTGATCGGTATGACCCTGCTGGCGATGCTGTTACTGCCCCGGTTGCGTTTTTCCACCGCCAGCGTGACCGCGCTGCTACTGGTATTCCTGCTGTTGAACGGCGAGTTTCTGTTGCTCCTGCTGGGAAGGATCTGGATCCCGCTGATGCTGCCGGTCTCGGTGCTGCTGTTCAGCTACCCGGTGATCGCCTTCCGCACCTGGTTGGCACGGCGCGAGGACTTTGTCCTCGACGAACTCTCCTACGCCAATCGCCAGCTCGGCCGCATGTTGCAGGCCCAGGGCGAACTGGATCAGGCGCTGGAAAAATACCGCCGCTGCCGTATCGATGCGCCATTGCTGGAGCAGCTCTATCATCTGGGTCTCGACTTCGAACGTAAGCGACAGTTTGCCAAGGCAGTCTCGACCTTCCAGTACATCGATTCGTCGACACCGGGTTTCCGCGATGTGGCCGAGCGTATCCAGCGCAACCAGGCGATGGAGCAGCGGGTGGTGCTGACCAAGGGCGGCCCGTCATCGACCACTGGCACGGTGATCATGGATGCCGAAGGGCTGCAGAAGCCGACTGTTGGCCACTACGAGGTGGAGAAGGAGATCGGCCGCGGTGCCATGGGCATGGTCTATCTCGGTCGCGATCCGCGTATCGGTCGCATGGTGGCGATCAAGACCATGGCCCTCTCCGGCGAATTCGAAGGCACCCAGCTCGACGAGGTGAAGCAGCGCTTCTACCGCGAGGCGGAGACCGCGGGTCGCCTCAACCACCCCAACATCGTCCATGTCTACGACATCGGTGAGGATCAGGAACTGGCCTTTATCGCCATGGACTACCTGCCGGGCAAGAATCTGGGTCACTACGTCAAACCGAAGCAGTTGCTGCCGATCAAGACCGTGCTGGATGTAATCCAGCAGGTGGCCGAGGCGCTCGATTACGCCCACAAACAGAACGTGGTGCACCGCGATATCAAACCGGCCAACATCATCTACGACGAGTCGAACGGCAGCGCCAAGGTGACCGACTTCGGTGTCGCCTGCCTCACCGATGCGAGCAAGACCCGCACCGGCACGGTACTCGGCAGTCCCTCATACATGTCGCCGGAGCAGGTGGCGGGCAAGCGTGTCGACGGTCGCGCCGACATCTTTTCCCTCGGCGTTACCCTGTTCCAGATGCTGACCGGGCATCTGCCGTTCGAGGCCGATTCCCTGGGCAGCCTGATGTACAAGATCACCAACGAAGAGCATCCCAAGCCGGGTCAATTCCGCAAGGGATTGCCTGCCTGTGCCGTGCGCATCATCAACAAATGTCTGCAAAAGGATGCGGATAATCGTTACCAGAGCGGTGCGGAACTCGCCGCTGCGCTGGAGCGTTGTAAATAGGAGCGGGAGAGAGCGATGGCCAAGAGGTTATCTGTGCAAATGAGCGGATGTACCGATCCGGGGCAGGTGCGCGACAACAATGAGGATGCCATCCTCTGGAATGCCGCCGCAGGCTGGGCGGTGCTGGCCGACGGCATGGGCGGACACATGGCGGGTGAGGTGGCCAGTCGCCTCGCGGTGGAGACCCTGCAAACATATCTCGGTGAAAGGGCTAAGGGCGAAGAGGCCGATCAACTGCGCGAGGCGGTGCTGGAGGCCAATCGGCGTATCCACGAGCAGGCGGGCGCCGATGTCCGCTGCCACAATATGGGCACCACCATCGTCGCGACCCTGTTCCATGAAGAACTCCTCACTTGCGCTCATGTCGGCGACTCGCGGCTCTACCGCTACAGTGATGGCAAACTGGAACAACTGAGCCACGACCACTCGCTGGTGCAGGAACTGGTGGACGAGGGCATGATGAGTTACGAAGAGGCGGCGGAATCGAGCCACAAAAACGTGATCACCCGCGCCCTGGGGCTGGAGGCGACAGTGACGGCGGACCTGTTGCAGGTGCCGTTGCATCGCGGTGAACTCTTTCTGCTCTGCTCCGACGGACTGAGCGACATGATCCCCGCGGCGGAACTGGCGGGATTACTGCAGGACGACAGCCTGGATGATATGGCACAAAAGCTGGTGGCCGAGGCCAACCGGCGCGGCGGCGAAGACAACATCTCCGTGATCCTTGCGCGGATCCAATAATAGATAGCGGCAGGTACAGAACAATGGCGAAACTGGTTATCAGCGTAAACGGCATGAGCCTGCGTGAATATGAACTGGACAAGGTGCGCGTGACCATCGGCCGCAACTCCAGCAACGACATCGTGCTCAGCGAGGCGGTGGTCAGCGGCGAACATGCGGCGATCAATCAGGAGGGTGGTACGGCCACCATCGTCGATCTAGACAGCACCAATGGGACATACGTTAACGATCGCCTGGTGGTGCAGAAAAAACCGTTAAAGCACAACGACACCATCAGCATCGGTAACCACGACCTGTTATTCGTCGATGAGGCGGTACAGGACTTTGCCGCGACGGTGGTGTTGAGTCCGGCGGCAGAAGAACAGAAGACGCTTGGTCCGGCAGCGTTGAAGATCACCAGCGGCAAACGTCAGGGCACGGTGATGCCCATCGTCAAGGAGCGTACCGCCCTGGGCAAACCGGGCGAACAGGTGGCGGTGATCATGAAGGTGGAGGGTGCCTACCTGTTACAACCGGTGGCGATAGGGGACAAGCCGATCACGACCAAACTCAACGGCCGGATGCTCGACAATAACGCCCGTCCGCTCTCGTTCGGCGATAGCATCGAAATCGCCGGCATCAAACTGGAATTCATTCCCGGATAAACCATGGCCAAACTGACTCTCAGCTACAACGGCGTCGCCCTGCGCGAATACCAGCTCAGCGGTAACCGGGTGACTGTCGGTCGTCGTTCTGACAACAACATTCGTCTCGACGACCCGACCGTCAGTGGTACCCATGCGATCATCTCGCTCAAAGCGGACCCCTATCTGGAAGGGCAGATAGTCGCCACCCTGGTCGACTTCAACAGCACCAACGGTGTCTTCGTCAACGGCGAACGGGTCAAACAGCAGAAGCTCAACTCCGGCGACGTGATCCGTATCGGCCAGCATGAGTTGCAGTTCGATCAGCAGAATAACTTCGATGCCACGCAGACGGCGGTGATCCTGCCAGAGACTTGAGTGGCCTTTTAGAGACACCCTATGTGTCCGCATCCCCGGCGCTTGATGTTACAATCACAGCGTTTTTGCACACTTGATTGATTGAGGGGAATCCATGGCCGGACACAGCAAATGGGCCAATATCAAACATCGCAAGGCGGCGCAGGACGCCAAACGCGGCAAGATTTTCACCAAACTGATCCGTGAACTGACCGTGGCCGCGCGCACCGGCGGTGCCGATCTCGACTCCAATCCGCGTCTGCGCGACGCGATGGCCAAGGCGCTTGCCGCCAACATGAAAAAAGACACCGTGGAGAACGCGATCAAGCGTGGCAGCGGTGCCGCCGATGGCGAGAACTACGAAGAGATTCGTTACGAAGGCTACGGCCCGGCGGGCGTGGCGGTGATGGTTGAGTGTCTCACCGACAACCGCAACCGCACCGTGGCCGATGTGCGCCATGCATTCAGCAAGAGCGGCGGTAACCTGGGTACCGACGGTTCGGTCGCCTATCTGTTCAGCAAGATCGGTCTGCTCACCTACCCGACAGGTAGTGACGAGGATGCGATCATGGAAGCGGCACTGGAAGCCGGTGCCGAAGATATCGTGAGCAACGACGACGGTTCCATCGAGGTCACCACCAGCGCCGAGGCGTTCAACAGCGTGCGCGAGGCGATGACCGCCGCCGGTTTCGAGCCTGAGGTGGCCGAGGTGACCATGCAGCCCTCCACCAGTGTCGACCTGCAACTGGACGATGCGGAGAAGGTGATGCGTCTGGTCGACATGTTGGAAGACTTGGACGACGTGCAAAACGTTTACAATAACGCCGACTTTAGCGACGAGGTAATGGCACGGCTGTGAACCCCCCTAACCTGAGACTGCTCTACTGCGCCGCTGTGACAGCGGCCCATATTCGTCAGTTTTCTCGTTGCGTAGGGCCACTATGCGCCTCGAAAATTGACGAATCTGTTCTCGCTGTCTCAGTCGGCTCGCTACGAGCGCACAGGTCAGGGAGGTTCACATGACCCGCATACTCGGTATAGACCCCGGCTCCCGCATCACCGGTTTCGGTATTATCGAACGGGTGGAGGGTCGCCTGTCCTATGTCGAAAGCGGTTGCATCCGCGCTGGGGACGGCGACTTCGCCGGACGCCTCAAGACTATCTACGATGGCCTGCGCGAGATCGTCGAAACCTATCAACCCAACCACGTCGCCATCGAACAGGTCTTCATGCACCGCAATCCCGATTCCGCCCTCAAGCTCGGCCAGGCCCGTGGTGCCGCCATCTGCGCGGTGATGTCCATGGGGCTGGCGGTGAGTGAGTACACACCGGCGGAGATCAAACAGGCCACCGTGGGCAAGGGCAACGCCGCCAAGGAGCAGGTACAGCATATGGTCAAGTCGCTGCTCAAGTTGCCGGGCATGCCCCAGGCCGATGCCGCCGACGCCCTTGCCGTCGCCCTCTGTCATAGCCACACCAGCCAGACACTTACCCATATCGCGGTCGCCCAGGCGTCGCGTCGAGGACGTTATCGATGATCGGCCGTCTGCGCGGCATCCTTGCCGAAAAACAGCCGCCGCTGCTGCTGATCGATATCGGCGGCGTCGGTTATGAAGTGGAAGCGCCGATGAGCACCTTCTACCAACTCCCCGAAACCGGTGCCACGGTCACCCTGCACACCCACCTGGTAGTGCGCGAGGATGCCCACCTGTTGTTCGGTTTCGCCAGTGAAGGGGAGCGGCGCCTGTTCCGTACCCTGATCAAGGTGAACGGGGTTGGTGCCAAGTTGGCGCTCACTATCCTCTCCGGCATCGCCGCCGACGAGTTCGCCCGCTGCGTGCAGGAGAACGACACCGCTGCCCTAGTGCGTTTGCCCGGCGTGGGCAAGAAGACCGCCGAGCGCTTGATCGTCGAGATGCGTGACCGTCTCGCCGACTGGGAAGGAGCGGTCACCCTGTCCGGTGCGGCACCGGTCGAAAGCCGCGGCGGTAGCGACGAACTGCGCGATGCGATCAGCGCGCTGGTCTCCCTCGGCTACAAGCCGCCGGAGGCGAGCCGTCTGGTGAGCAAGGTGGAGACCGAAGGGCTCTCCAGTGAAGAGATTATTCGGGCTGCCCTTAAACAGGCGGTCAAGTAGAGGACAGCATGGCGATTGAAACCGACCGACTGATCAGTGGCGCCGCCGATACGGCCGAAGAGGCGCAGGACCGCGCCATCCGGCCCAAGCTGCTGGCCGATTATGTCGGCCAGCAGGCGGTACGTCAGCAGATGGAGATATTCATCTCCGCCGCACGCAATCGTAGCGAGGCGCTGGATCACGTACTGCTGTTCGGCCCACCGGGACTGGGCAAGACCACCCTGGCGCACATCATCGCCAACGAGTTGGGGGTGAGCATTCGCCACAGCTCCGGTCCGGTGCTGGAGCGCCCCGGCGATCTGGCGGCGCTGCTGACCAATCTGGAACCCCACGACGTGCTCTTCGTCGACGAGATCCACCGCCTTTCGCCAGTGGTCGAAGAGGTGCTCTACCCGGCGATGGAGGACTACCAGATCGACATCATGATCGGCGAAGGCCCGGCGGCCCGTTCGATCAAACTGGACCTGCCGCCCTTTACCCTGGTCGGCGCCACTACTCGCGCCGGGATGCTCACCTCACCGCTGCGCGACCGCTTCGGTATCGTGCAGCGACTGGAGTTCTACTCCGCCAAGGAGTTGACCCGTATCGTCGAACGTTCGGCGCAGATCCTCGGGGTGACCATCGACGGCAACGGCGCGATGGAGATCGCCCGTCGCTCCCGCGGCACGCCGCGGATCGCCAACCGTCTGCTGCGCCGGGTGCGCGATTACGCCGAGGTGAAGGCCGACGGCTGCATCACCGACGAGGTGGCGGCACGTGCCCTCGACATGCTCGACGTCGACGTCAACGGTTTCGACATGCAGGACCGCCGTCTGTTGCTGGCGATCATCGAGAAGTTCGGCGGTGGCCCGGTGGGGGTCGACAACCTCTCCGCCGCCATCGGCGAGGAGCGCGGCACCATCGAGGATGTGCTCGAACCCTACCTGATCCAGCAGGGCTTCCTCATGCGTACCCCACGTGGTCGGGTCGCCACCGGCAGCGCCTATCAGCACTTCGGTCTCAAGCAGCCGGAGAACCTGCAACAACAACGACAAAGAGAGATCGATCTGTTCGGCGATACGGAATAGTGTCGAATTGCGATCTTTGACACACTGCCGAAGGAATTTCCCGGGAAAATGCGGGTCTGTTGCGGGAATACAAAACTTATAAACATTTTTCAAAAGGTTAAGGTAGGTCAATGACGACTGATATGTCCCTCTGGAGCCTGTTCGCCGATGCCAGTCGGCTGGTGCAACTGGTGATGCTGTTGCTGTTGGCCGCTTCTCTCTACTCCTGGACCCTGATCGTCCAGAAATTCCGTGTCCTGCGTAGCGCCCACACCGATGCGATCATCTTCGAGAATCGCTTCTGGTCCGGCATCGATCTGGTCGAGCTCTACAAACAGGTCAACAAACGCCGCGACGACCTGCAAGGTTTGGCGCGACTGTTCGAGGCAGGTTTCGGTGAGTTTGCCCGCCTGCGCAAACAGAACGGCCTCGGTTCCATGGATATCGTCGAAGGGGCGCAGCGGGCGATGCGTGTTGCCCTCAGTCGCGAGGTGGATCGGCTTGAATCGAGCCTCGCCTTTCTCGCCACCGTCGGTTCCACCAGTCCCTATGTCGGTCTGTTCGGTACCGTGTGGGGGATTATGAACGCCTTTCTCGCCCTCGGTCAGGCACAGAATGCCACCCTGGCGATGGTCGCCCCCGGTATCGCCGAGGCGCTGATCGCCACCGCCATGGGCCTGTTCGCCGCCATCCCCGCGGTGATCGCCTACAACCGTTTCTCCAACGAGGTCGAGCGACTGGAAAATCGCTACGAGACCTTCAAGGAGGAGTTCTCCACCCTGCTGCAACGCCAGGCCGCGAGCTGAACCGATAGCCATGGCAGAGACACGTAAACGGCGGCGGATGATGGGGGAGATCAATGTGGTCCCCTACATCGACGTCATGCTGGTGCTGCTGGTGATCTTCATGATCACCGCGCCGATGCTCAGCCAGGGGGTCAAGGTCGATCTGCCCCAGGCCGATTCGCAGCCGATCCCGCAGGAGGATGCCGCGCCGCTGGTGGTGACGGTGGATGCAAAGGGTCGCTACTTCTTCAGCCTGGCGAAGGAGCCTCGTTCCCCGTTGGAGGCGCAGGCACTGCTGCAGCAAATGGCCGGGGTGTTGAAGAAGCAGCCGGGCAAGCCGGTCTACGTCAAGGGCGATCGCCATGTGGCCTACGGCAAAGTGGTGGAGCTGATGGCTTTGATCCAGGGTGCGGGTGTCGCCACGGTCGGCCTGATGACCGACGCGCCCGAGGATGAGAATGGCCGCTGATTCGGATCGCTGGAGCGCCCTCGGCTGGGCCATCGCTATTCACCTGCTGCTGTTCGGATTGATCACCTTCGGCCTGAGCAGCCGCAAACCCGTCGCCGTTTCCGTCGCGCCGATCATCCAGGCCACCGCAGTGAGCGAGGAGCAGGTGATGGAACCGCAGCGTCGTCGGCAGGCGGAGGAGGCGGCGAAGAAAAAACGCATTGCCGATGAGAAACGCCGTGTCGCCGAGCAGAAACGTCAGGCGGAACTGAAAAAGAAACAGGAAGCCGAGAAGGCCCGTTTGGCCGCACTGGAGAAGCAACGTAAGATGGAGGCGGAGCGCAAGGCCGCGGAAGAGGCGAAACGCAAGGCCGAAGAAGAGAAGCAAAAGGCCGAGGCGGAAGAGGCGAAGAAGCGCAAAGAGGTGGAAGATCAACTCAAGGCGCAGATGGCCGCCGAAGCAGAGCGGCTGGCGGCGGATGCAAAGCGTCTCGATAGTGCCCGCCTCAATCGCCTGCAGGATCAATATGTGGCGGACATTACCAATAAAGTGCAGCGTAACTGGCTGCGTCCGCCCGATAGCCGCGGCACTTATTGCAGCGTGGTGATTAATCAGATCCCCGGCGGTGATATTACCGGCATCCGGGTCACCGATTGCGACGGCGATGTGGCGTTCCAGCGTTCGGTGGAAGCGGCGGTGCAGAAGTCCTCGCCGCTGCCCATGCCGAGGGAGCCAGAACTGTTCCAGAGAGAAATCGAATTTGTATTCAGACCGGGAGCGAACCGATGAAATTCTACTCATACGGCACGAGCGGGCGTTAAAATCGTGCTCAAAATGCTCATTTACTGCCGTGTAAACTGCGCTTTTTCGCCCGATTTTGCCTTCTCTCGCACTCGTATGAGCGAATTTCAACGGCCCGCCACATGGACTAGTCACGAATGGTTAGATTTATGTTGAAAAGAACTTTTCTTGTTTTGGTATTGATGGGCATGGCAATGCCGATCCAGGCGCGTCTGGTGATCGAGATCACCGAAGGGATCGAGGGGGCCTTACCTATCGCTGTAGTGCCCTTTGCCGATGAAGCGGTGAGCGAGGATCAGGTGTCGCAGATCGTTGGCGCCGATCTGGCGCGTAGTGGCCACTTTGCGCCGATCCCGGCGAATAAAATGCCAAGCCAGCCCCATGAAGGACGCGATATCAATTTTGCTGCCTGGCGTAATGCCGGAGTAGAGCATCTGGTGGTGGGTAAGGTGGCGAAGCGTGGCGATAGCGCCCTGCAGGTGCAGTTCCAGCTCTTCGATGTGGTGCGCGGTGCACAACTGGCCGGTTACAGCATTCCCACCGTGCCCTCACGGCTGCGTCAGGTGTCACACCAGATCGCCGATCTGGTGTTCGAAAAGCTGACCGGACAGAAGGGTGCCTTCAATACCCACGTCGCCTACGTCACCGTGGAGCAGGAGGGCGGCAAGCCGGTACATCGCCTGGCGGTGGCCGACTCCGACGGTTTCAACGAACAGATCATCCTCACCTCGAAACAGCCGCTGCTGTCGCCGGCCTGGGCGCCGGACGGTAAGCGTCTGGCCTATGTCTCTTTCGAGGGCGGTCGCTCCGAACTCTTCGTTCAGGACATCACTACGGGTAAGCGGCAGAAACTGGCCAGTTTCCGCGGCCTTAACAGCGCCCCGGCCTGGTCGCCGGACAGTCGTCGCATGGCGATGACCCTCTCCCGCGACGGTAACCCGGAGATCTACCTTATCGATCTCGCCAGCCGCGCCCTCAGTCGTATCACCAACAGCCGCTCCATCGATACCGAGGCGGCCTGGTCGCCGGATGGTCGTTCATTGATCTTCACCTCGGACCGGGGCGGTAAGCCGCAGATCTACAAGGTGGCACTGGAGAGCAATCGTCCCAAAGGGCGGCCGCAACGCCTCACCTTCGAGAGTGACTACAGCGCCCGCGCCAGCTTCTCGCCGGATGGACGGCGACTGGTCTTCGTCAGCGGCGAGGGCAATGTATTCCGTATTGCGGTGCAGGATCTGGACAACGGCGCCATGCGGGTGCTAACCGGCAATCGTCTCGACGAGTCGCCGAGCTTCGCCCCCAACGGCAGCATGATCATCTACGCCACGGAGCACAACGGCCGTGGCATTCTTGAAGCAGTTTCAGTGGACGGCCGCTCCCATCAGCGCCTCGGCTCCAGCCAGGGCGACGTACGGGAACCGGCCTGGTCACCGTTTATCGCGCAATAGGGGATAAGTCATGAGAAAGGTACACGGCGGTTTGATTCTGGTTGCAACGGCGCTGCTGCTGTTGCAGGGTTGTAGCGGCGGTGCGGTACGCGATGGCGAAGCGCCGGTGGATGAGCAGAGCATCGGCACTGAAAGCGGTGGTGTCGAGGTCGGTGTCGGCACCTTTAACGGCGTGCCCATCGCTGAGGCGTTGAACGACCCCAACAGCATTTTGTCGCGCCGGGTCTTCTACTTTGACTTCAACAGTAGTGAGCTCTCCGCGGAAGACCGCGAGGCCCTGGCCACTCACGCGCAACTGCTGGCCGCCAATCCGACCCTGGCGGTGGTGCTGGAAGGCCATGCGGATGAGCGCGGCTCGCGCGAGTACAATCTGGCGCTGGGTGAACGCCGCGCCAAGGCGATCGAACAGGTGTTGAACCTGCAGGGCGTGGATCGGGAACAGATCCAGGTGATCAGTTTTGGCGAGGAGCGCCCGGTGGCCCTGGGTCACGATGAACAGGCATGGCGACTGAACCGTCGTGTGGAACTGCTTTATTCAGGATATTGATATGCGTGTGATGAAATTGTGTCTGGCGGCCGCCGTGGCGGTCATGGTCTCTGCGCCGTTGCAGGCGGAGAGTACCGACGAGCGACTGGATAGGATCGAGAAACTGCTCAGTAACCAGTCGTTGCTCGATATGGCCGAGCGTCTCGACGCGATGCAGGCGGATATGCAGCAGATGCGTGGCATGCTGGAAGAGCAGCAGCACACCCTCGAGGGACTGAAGGAGCGGCAGCGCGAACTCTATCTGGATGTCGACCGTCGCCTCTCTCGCTTCGAGCGTGAAGGCGGTGGTGCGAGTCTTCCTGCCCCTGCTGCTGCGGCCCCTGCCACACCCAGCACTACCCAGCCGCTGACCTCGGCGGCACCGAGTGCGCCGGTGGCGGCTTCTGCCCCTGCAGCGGCGCCGACCAACGATACCAATCAGCTTCAGCAGGAGCGCGAGGCCTACCAAAAGGCCTTCGATACCCTGCGCGAACTGCGTTACGCCCAGGCGACCCAGGAGTTTCGTGCCTTCCTCAAGCAGTATCCCAATGGACGCTATGGTCACATCGCCCAGTACTGGTTGGGTGAGGCGAGCTATGCCCAGCGCAACTTCAAGCAAGCGATCCTCGACTATCAGGCGCTGTTGCAGAATTACCCCAGCAGCCCCAAGCGTGCCGAGGCGATGCTCAAGATCGGCTACAGCCAGCACGAGTTGAAGCAGGATAGCGAGGCGAACAAGACCCTGGATCAGTTGATCAAGCTCTACCCCGACTCCACCGAGGCGGGCCAGGCGCGCAACCTGCTCAAGCAGATCCGCAAACAGGCGGGCTAACTTGACGCAGGGCAGTGACGGGGCCGGTCGGCTCCGTATCAGCGAGCTATTCCTCTCCCTGCAGGGCGAGGCCGATACCGTCGGCTGGCCCACGGTCTTCGTGCGCCTCACCGGTTGCCCACTGCGTTGCCACTACTGCGATACCGCCTATGCCTTCAGCGGTGGCGAGTGGATGGCCATCGACGAGGTGCTGGCAAAGGTGGCCGACTATGGTGTTCGCCACGTCTGCGTCACCGGCGGCGAGCCGCTGGCGCAGAAGGGCTGTCTGGAGTTGCTAACCCGCCTCTGCGATGCTGGGCATGATGTCTCATTGGAAACCAGCGGTGCCCTCGATATCGCCCGGGTCGATCTGCGGGTCAGCCGGGTGATGGATATCAAGACCCCGGTCTCCGGCGAGGCGGCGCAGAACCGTTACGAAAACATCGAGCATCTCACCCCGCGTGATCAGGTAAAGTTCGTCATCGGCAGTCGCGATGATTACGACTGGTCGCTGGCGGTGATCGAGAAATATGCCCTCACGAAGCGCTGCATGGTTTTCTTCTCCCCTTGCTTCGGCAGGATCGAGGCAGCGGAACTGGCCGAGTGGATCATCGCCGACCGACTGGAGGTGCGGTTGCAGTTGCAACTGCATAAGATGCTCTGGGGCGATGAGCGGGGCAGGTGATCTGATAAAAGATTTCAACGCAAAGGCGCAAAGACGCAAAGGACTTCAGGAAAAGATTGCCAAGTGTTTTGTCGTCTAGCGGTGCCCAGAATCGTGCCCGAAGCCAACAACAGAAAACATTGCGACCTTTGCGTCTTTGCGCCTTTGCGTTAAGGTTTTGGGGTTTTTTGAATCGGAATATGTTCAGTGGATAATAAACGGGCAGTTGTTTTGGTCTCCGGCGGTCTCGACTCCGCCACCACCCTGGCGATGGCACGGCAGCAGGGGTTCGCCTGCTACGCCCTCAGTTTCGATTACGGCCAGCGTCACCGCTGTGAACTGGCGGCCGCCGATGCGGTGGCCAAAGGCCTCGGCGCCACGGAGCACCGGGTCTTTACCCTCAACCTGCGCCAGTTTGGCGGCTCAGCCCTGACCGACGACAACATCGCGGTACCGGAGCACGGCGGCGAAGGGATCCCGGTCACCTACGTCCCGGCACGTAACACGGTGTTTCTCTCTCTGGCCCTGGCCTGGGCAGAGGTACTGGGTGCCCGCGATATTTTCATCGGCGTCAACGCGGTGGACTACTCTGGCTACCCCGACTGTCGCCCCGAGTTCATCGATGCCTTCGAACATACCGCCAACCTGGCGACCAAGGCCGGGGTGGAGGGCAACGGCTTCACCATCCACGCCCCGCTCATCGACATGAGCAAGGACGAGATCATCGAAATGGGGACGACGCTGGGGGTCGATTACGGCATGACCATCTCCTGCTATAACCCGGATCCGGACGGTCTGGCCTGCGGTCGCTGCGACTCCTGTCGCCTGCGCGCCGAGGGGTTTGCCCGAGCCGGGGTGCCCGACCCGACCCGCTATCGCGGAAATTCTGTATGGAAAGCCCCTCTCGCCTGAGATATTCTTGACCGTCATACGCGGTCACTACATATCCGTGTAAATAAAAACTACACCCCACAGAGCAAAAAATTGAGAGGTCCATTTAATGGTATTCGAAAGCTTCTCCCAGGCTAATTCCTTCATGCTGTGGTCCACCTTCGGCATCGCCGTAGTGATGGGCGCAGTGGTCAACAAGACCAATTTCTGCACTATGGGTGCGGTCTCCGACGCGGTAAATATGGGTGACTGGGGCCGTCTGCGCGCCTGGTTCCTGGCCATTGCCGTGGCCATGCTCGGCGTTGCCGTGCTGGAGTTTCTCGGTATGGTCCAGCCCGACACAGCCTTCCCGCCTTACCGCATGGGCCAGTTGATATGGGCCGAAAACCTGCTCGGTGGTATCACTTTCGGTATCGGCATGACTCTCGCTTCCGGCTGCGGCAACAAGACCCTGATCCGTATCGGCGGCGGCAACCTCAAATCCCTGGTGGTCTTCGCTATCATCGGCGTGATTGCCTACTTCATGGTCAACCCGCTGCCGGGTACCGACCAGACCCTGATGTCACTGCTGTTCTTCAACTGGATTCGTCCGCTGGCCATCGACACCGGGTCCTATCAGGATCTCGGTACCGTCATCGCCGGTAGCGATAGTTCAGCGGTGGCCCGTCTGGCGATTGGTATCGTATTGGCGCTGGGTGTGATGGGCTTCGTCTTCAAGTCGGCCGATTTCCGTGGCAGCTTCGACAATGTCCTGGCCGGCATCGTCGTCGGTCTGGCGGTGTTGGCCGCCTGGTATGCCACCTCCAACATGATGCTCGGTTACGAGTCGGAGTTCGATGGCCCGGTCACCGTGGCTGCCCGCGAGTTCCTCGACCCGGTCTCCTCCCAGTGGGACATGGCCGAATCGGTGCGAGAAAACTGGCCGAGTGACAAGCCGGACATGACCAGCATGAGCCCGCAATCCTTTACCTTTATCAATCCCATGGGCCAGACCCTCGGCTATGCCGGCAGCGGCTTCGACCGCTCTAACCTGACCTTTGGTGTGATTGCGGTGTTCGGCGTGATCCTCGGCTCCTTCCTCTGGGCGGTGATCAGCAAGGGTTTCCGTATCGAGTGGTTCAACTCCATGCGCGATTTCGTTACCCACGTAATCGGCGCGATCCTGATGGGTTTTGGCGGTGTGCTGGCGATGGGTTGCACCATCGGCCAGGGGATCACCGGGGTTTCCACCCTGGCCATCGGTTCCATCATCACGCTGTTCTCCATCATCCTTGGCAGCGCTATGACCATGAAGGTGCAGTACTACCGCATGGTTTACGAGGAGGAGGCGACCTTCGCCAAAGCGGTGGTGGCCGGGCTTTGCGATCTCAAATTGCTGCCGGACAGCCTGCGTAAACTTGATAAGGTGTAATTAACTGCCATCTATCGGCTAAAAAGTCCCCTTTGGGTCTTGAGATTTTCGGCGTATCGGGTAGGATATGCCGCTCTTTTGGGGCCGTTAGCTCAGTCGGTAGAGCAGCTGACTTTTAATCAGTTGGTCGCAGGTTCGAATCCTGCACGGCCCACCATGATTCGGAAGGGGGTTACGTGATAAGCGTAACCCCCTTTTTCGTTTTACCGTAGAATGCCCGCTTCTCTTAACCCACCACTCCGGAAATCTGTATGGCCCTGCTGACCCTGCGCAATGTGACCCTCGCCTTCGGCGGCGCACCGCTGCTTGATGGCGTCAATCTGCAGATCGAGCCGGGAGAGCGTCTCTGTCTGGTGGGTCGTAACGGCACCGGCAAGTCGACCCTGATGAAGTTGCTCAATAGCGAATTGCAGGCCGATAGTGGCGAGATAGTGCGCCGCCAGGGTCTGAAGGTGGCGCGCCTGACCCAGGAGGTGCCGCGGGAGATCGGCGGCACGGTGTTCGACGTGGTGGCCGACGGCCTGGGCGGGGTGGGTAAACTGCTGGCCGATTATCATCACGTCAGCCAGCAACTGGCCGAAGGTGACGACAAGCTGCTGTCGAAGCTGGAGAAGATTCAGCACGAGTTGGAGGCCGAGGACGGCTGGCAGCTCAACCAGCGGGTGGTCTCAGTGATCTCGCGACTCAAACTGCCGGCGGAGAGCAACTTCGCCGAACTCTCAGGCGGGATGAAGCGACGTGTGCTGCTGGCGCGGGAACTGGTGCGCGATCCGGAGCTGCTGTTGCTCGACGAGCCGACCAACCACCTCGATATCGAGGCGATCGGCTGGCTGGAGGAGTTCCTGCTCGATTGGCCCGGCACCCTGCTGTTCATCACTCACGACCGGATGTTTCTGCAACACCTTGCCACCCGCATCATTGAACTGGATCGCGGCCAGCTCACCTCATGGCCCGGCGACTACGCCACCTACCTGCGGCGCAAGGAGGAGGCACTGGAGGCGGAGGCGCAGCAGAACGCACTGTTCGACAAACGCCTGGCCCAGGAAGAGGCGTGGATCCGTCAGGGGATCAAGGCACGACGTACCCGTAACGAAGGGCGGGTGCGGGCGCTCAAGGCGCTACGTGTCGAGCGTGGCGAACGGCGCGAGCGTAGCGGCAAGGTGAGACTGAACCTCGGTGAGGCGGAGCGCTCCGGCAAGCTGGTGATCGAGGCCGATGACATTGGTATGAGTTATGGCGGCCGTACCCTGTTCGAACATTTTTCCACCGCCATCATGCGCGGCGATCGTATCGGTATCCTTGGTCCCAACGGTTCTGGCAAGAGTACCCTGTTGCAGGTGCTGCTAGGCAAGCTCCAACCGCAACAGGGCAAGATCAAACAGGGGACCAATCTGGAGATCGCCTACTTCGATCAGCACCGCGAGCAGCTCGATGAAGAAGCGACGGTGCTCGACAGTGTCGCCGAAGGTAGTGACAAGGTGACGGTCAATGGTCGCGACAAGCATGTGATGGGCTACCTGCAGGATTTTCTGTTTACACCGGAACGGGCACGTAGCCCGGTGCGTACCTTGTCCGGCGGCGAACGTAATCGCCTGTTGCTGGCACGCCTGTTTACCCGTCCGGCGAACCTGCTGGTGATGGACGAACCGACCAACGACCTCGATGTGGAAACCCTGGAACTGTTGGAAGAGTTGTTGCTCGACTGGCAGGGCACTCTATTGCTGGTGAGCCATGACCGCGCCTTTATCAATAATGTGGTGACCGCGACCATCGCCTTTGAGGGCGATGGTTCACTGAATGAATATGTCGGCGGTTACGACGACTGGCTCAGGCAGTGTCCCGAGGCAAAAACCGCTAGTGCTGCGGTAAAGCAGGCACAGGTACTGGAAGAGGTAAAGAAGCCGTCAGCGACACGGGCAAAATTGAGTTACAAGGATCAGCGTGAACTGGACGCGCTGCCGCAACGTATCGAGGCGCTGGAAACGGAGTTGCAGTCGTTTCACCAACAGATGACCGATCCGGAGTACTTCAAGCGGGATAGTGCAGCGATCGCTGCTGAACGTGAGCGTATGCAGCGTGTGGAAGAGGAGCTTGCCACCGCTTATAGTCGTTGGGAAGCACTGGAGGCATTGCGCGACGGCCTCGGCTGATGGGCGCAATGTTTGGCAGAAGAATAACCATCCGTAGTAAGCAGGCATTGCGTCAGCAAATCTTTCCTCAGTACAAAGTGCAATCTTTGTAACATGATTGAAACATTCCTTGCAGCCGAGAAGGCTGTCACCAATACTTCATTGAGCGGGTTCCCAAGGGTTGGAGGTTCCCGTCCGTAGCTAACAGGTTACGGCACCGCGTAAGTGGATGGATGACGGTGATTTGAGATTTTCCGCCCGCGGCCGATATGCGTATGGGCCAGTAAACGATTAATGTTATGGATAACCACAACTATCAGAAAACCCTTGCGAAGGGTTTCGAACACAGCAATTGCCGAGTACTGGCGCGATCGTGGATCGCCTGGTATGTCGTACTGTTCATTGTTGCGCTTCAGTATTTCTCTCCTCTGTACGCTGATAGCTCGCTCAGTAACCTCTACTGGACGTTGCTTGTCGGCGTTACCGCCCCCGGACGAAAGTCGCGTGTGGTGAGTAAGACTCCGCAGCGAAACGAAACAATAAAACAGGACTCACTAGGTGAGAAGGTTGCCGTCGCCGCACAGAGTGCAATGGTCGTTACCAATGCACAGGGCGGTATCGTCAAGTGGGGGGCCTCCGCGCAACTGATGTTTGGCTGGTCGGCCAAGGAGGTTCTGGGTGTTTCCCTGAGTAGTGTGTTGCTACGTGGTAGCACAGAGATTGACGAGAGTCTTGAGCTGTTTCTGGATGTAAACGGAGTGGTTGAACAGCGGTTGCGCGATAAGGCAGGACGTATTATTACCGCCGATATTCAGGTACTCGAGCAACATGGGGAGCAGTTCAACATCCTGATACACGATGTGACACACAGCCGCATCGAGGAGCGGAGGCTGCTTAAGGAGCTGGGATTCCAGCGTGCCATCTCCAATATCTATGAACTCTCTACGTTGACGCTCTCCTTCGATGAGATTATGCATCGTGTCCTCGATGTCATTCTCTCTTCACCCTGGGTGTCGAAGCAGACCTCCGGTGCGATCTTTATCGCCGATGGCAACTCAATGCTGATGATGGTGGAGCATGGAGTCAGTGACGCGGTAAAGAATCACTGCTTTGAAGTGAAAACCGGTCACTGCCTGTGTGGTCTCGCGGCGAGGGAGAAGCGGCTGATCTACAGTTCCCACGATGACCCACGGCATAAAATTCCTCATCCGGATATTGAACCACATGGGCACTACTGTGTGCCGATTATGCATGAGGAGACGGTCAAGGGTTTGCTGGTGCTTTATCTTGACCCGGGACATAGCTGTGATACCGATGAAGCGGCGTTTCTAGAGACCGTCAGCAATGCACTGGGTTATATCGTGCGTAAGCACGAATATGAGCAGGAGCGTCAACATAGCGCTAATTTCGACCTGCTGACCGGATTACCTAACCGCAAAGTGATGGCTGAGCGGGTCAATTTGGCGAACAGCAAGTACGCACGAGATCCCAATCGGCTTTTTGCCGTGATGTTTCTCGATCTTAACCGGTTTAAAAACATCAATGATACGTTGGGGCACGCAGCAGGCGATAAGGTGTTGATAGAGTTCAGTCGTCGTATCGCTACTGAATTGCGCTGTTCCGATTCGGTGGGGCGACTGGGCGGTGATGAGTTTGTGGTGTTGCTGGAAGAGGCAAAAAGTTTTTCCTCCATCTGTCATGTGGCGGATCGTCTGCATGAGGTAACTCGTGCACCTATCGGGATTAATGGTTACGACATCTCTGTCAGCATGAGTATCGGTATTGCGTTCTGCGATAGTCATTACCAGGATTTTGACGAGATCCTGCGCGATGCCGATACCGCTATGTACCAGGCCAAGACCTTAAGCGGTTCAGCAACCATTATTTTCGATAAGGGTATGCGTGAGCGTGCCTGGCATTTCCTTGAGATGGAGACACAATTGCGTCGCGCGCTATTGGATGGCGAATTAAGTGTCAACTACCAGCCGGTCTATTCACAGCGAGATCGACGTTTCATCGGTGCTGAGGCGTTGGTTCGCTGGGAGCGCAGTGATGGCACTGTTGTTTCGCCGACGGAATTTATTCCGGTAGCCGAAGAGTCGGGGCTGATCTTCGAACTGGGCGAGTTTGTCCTGCGTCAGGCCTGCCAGATGGTGACGCAATTGCACACGGACGGATTGGAAGATTTCTATATCAGCGTCAATGTCTCGGCCAAGCAGATCCTCAATCGCGCCTTCGTCGATATGCTCGACACGGTGCTCTCCGATACCCAGGTCAATACCAGTCATCTTCATCTTGAGATCACCGAGAGTGTGTTTGCCGGCGATCTGGAACATGTCAATCGTCAGCTAACCGAAATCAAACGCCGTGGGATCAAATTGTTGATCGACGATTTCGGTACCGGTTACTCATCGCTCAGTTATTTGAGTAATTTCCCTTTCGATGCGCTCAAGGTGGACAAATCTTTTGTCTCCGAGATAGGTCGAGATGGTGGTACGACCATGGTGCAGACCATTGTCGATCTGGCGGTTAATCTGGGTATGGATATTGTGGTCGAAGGCGTGGAGACCGAAGAACAGTTGAGTTACATCCTGAAGTTGGGATGCCACCTGATGCAGGGCTTCTATTTTGCCCATCCGCAGGGCAGGGATGATTTCCGTAAAATGATGATCAGGATTGTTTAAAACAATCCGGTCTAGCGCGAGAGTCTCTTTTCCGCGAACTGACGAATCGCCTCGGGATAGATTTTGTGTTCCTGTTCCAGTACCCGTGCCGCCAGGGTTTCCGGTGTATCGTCGTCGAGTACCGGTACCCGCGCCTGCAGGATGATCGGTCCGGCATCCAGTTCGGCGGTGACGAAATGTACGGTGCAGCCCGCCACCTTGTCGCCCGCCTCCAGTGCCCTGGCATGGGTATGCAGCCCGCGATATTTCGGCAGCAGGGAAGGGTGGATGTTCAGCATCCTGCCTTCGTAGTGGCGAACGAAACCATCGCTCAGGATTCGCATGAATCCTGCCAGCACCACCAGTTCCGGTTGGTAACTGTCGATTAACTCCCGCAATGCAGCATCGTAACTTTCACGATCGGCGAAGTGACCGTTTTCCAGTACCGCGGTAGTGATGCCTGCTTCACTGGCACGGGTCAGGCCGTAGGCATCGGGGCGGTTGCTGATCACAGCGCGAATATCCACCGGCAGGTCGCGCTGGCTGGCATCGATGATTGACTGCAAGTTGCTGCCGCTGCCCGAGATCAGGACAACGATCGGAAGTTTATTCTCGGCCATCAGCTAATAACGACCCGCTCGCCTTCGCTGTGTGCTTCGATGGTGCCGATTAACGTGACCTCTTCACCGGCGCTACGCAGTTGTGCCATCGCTTTTTCCGCCTGATCGGCCGGGACAACGACTGCCATGCCGATGCCGCAGTTGAAGGTACGGTACATCTCACTGTCGGCAATGTTGCCCTGCTGTTGCAGCCAGTCGAAGATCGCCGGGCGCTGCCAATTGTTGCTGTCGATCATGGCGCGGCAACCTTCCGGCAGAACACGTGGCAGGTTTTCCGGCAGACCACCGCCTGTGATGTGGGCCAGGGCATGGACTTCCACACTCTTGAACAGTTCCAGCAGCGGTTTGACGTAGATCCGGGTCGGGGTCAACAGCACTTCGCCCAGCGGACGACCGTTGAAATCGTCGTCCAGTTTGGCGCCGCTGACTTCAATGACTTTGCGCACCAGGGAGTAGCCATTAGAGTGGGGGCCGGAGGAGGCGATGCCGAGGATCGCGTCGCCCGCCTTGACCTTGCTGCCGTCGATGATGTCGCTCTTCTCCACCACGCCGACGCAGAAGCCGGCCAGGTCGTAATCGCCGTGCTGGTACATGCCGGGCATCTCGGCGGTTTCGCCGCCGGAGAGGGCGCAGCCGGAGAGTTCGCAGCCGTCGGCAATACCTTTGATGACGTCGGTAGCAGCATCCACTTCCAGGTGGCCGGTGGCGTAGTAGTCGAGGAAGAACAGCGGTTCCGCGCCACCGACGATCAGGTCGTTGACGCACATGGCCACCAGGTCGATACCGATGGTGTCGTGCTTGTTCATCTCCATCGCCAGTTTCAGCTTGGTGCCGACGCCGTCGGTGCCGGAGACCAGTACCGGTTGCTTGTAACGATCCAGTGGCACTTCGAACAGGGCACCGAAGCCGCCCAGACCACCCATGACACCGGGGCGCGAGGTTCGTTTGGCGTGGGGTTTGATGCGTTCGATCAGGCTGTTGCCTGCGTCGATGTCCACACCTGCATCGCGATAACTGAGGCCGGTGCCGCCGCTTGTCTGTTTGTTGCTCACGGAACTTTCTCCCAAAAAGTGACGCCGAACAGGGACGCCCTGATGAAGCGCGCTATTCTACCAGCGCGCGGGGGCCGCGTCTTGCTATCATAGCGGCGTTACCGTAACTTGAACCTCCCTTTGGGATGATTGCGATCTGATGAGAAATTCAACGATTTTTGCCCTGTTATTCCTTGTTGCGGCGTCGCCACTGTTTGCCGCGGACAGCCTGGGCCTGTACCAGGACGAAGTGCTAGTCACCGACCAGAGTGAGCAGGCCAGGCTTGACGGTATGCAGCAGGCCATGGGCAATGTGCTGCTCAAGGTCAGCGGCACGGCGCAGGTATTGGATAACGAATGGTTGCTGACGTCGATGAGTACCGCCGGCCAGTTTGTACAGCAGTATCGCTACCGCAGCGAAGCGATCCCGCCGGAAGAGCAGCAGCCGGATGAGAACGGCAAGGTGCTGCGGGAGCGGCTCTATCTTTCCGTCCGTTTCGACACTAACAGTATCGATGACTTGTTGCGTCAGCACGGCTTCAATGTCTGGGGTGGAACCCGCCCGGTTACCCTGATCTGGCTCGGCGTAGAGCAGGCCGGTAGCCGGGTGTTGGTTGGTGCCAACGACACCGGTCTGGTGCGTGAATTAATCGACAAAGAGGCGGCACATCGTGCGCTGCCGGTGAAACTGCCGCTACTCGATCTGACCGACCAGTCGGCGATCAGCATGGCCGACATCTGGGGCGATTTTCTCGATAGCATCCAGTCGGCCTCATTGCGCTATCGCCCGCAGGCGGTGCTGGTCGGACGTCTCTATCCGGTCAGTGGCGGTCAGTGGGGTGTGCGTTGGACCCTGCTTTATCAGGGCGAGGTGTTCCGCTGGATGCAGCAGTCGAGCGAGGTGGCGCCGTTGATCGCCGAAGGGATCGGCAATACCGCCGAGCAACTGGTGCAGCGTTTTGCGGTGAGCTTTGTCAGTGGTAGTGATGACATCCTGCTGGAGGTTAGCGGGGTACAGGGGCTTTCCACCTACAGCAAGGTGACCGAATACCTCGGCGGCCTGCCGGGAGTGAAAGAGGTCAAGGTGCTGAAAATGATGCCGACCGCATTGAGCATTCGCATCCGTACCGAAGGCGGCAGCGAGGCGGCCCTGCAGACCATCTCCCTTGGGGATGTGCTTGAAGCACAGGCCCCACCGCTGGGCGAAGAGCCGCAGACGCCACCGGAGAATAGTGACAATAGCGGTGAAGCCGCGGACGCAAAACTTCCACCGAAAATTCACTACTACCGCATGGTGCCGTGAACAGACGCCAGATACCGAATGTTATTACTGTCCTGCGTATCCTGCTGGTGATACCGATTATGGTGTTGCTGGCACGGCAGGAGTATGGCTCGGTACTGGTGCTGTTTGCTATCGCGGGCCTGAGCGATGGTCTGGACGGCTATCTGGCACGTCGTTTCTGCTGGCAGACCCGTCTCGGTTCCCTGCTCGATCCGTTAGCCGATAAATTCATGCTGGTCGGCACCTATCTGGTGCTGGGCTGGAACGGCCTGTTGGCCTGGTGGCTGGTGGGGCTGGTGATACTGCGGGATGTGGTGATTGTCGGTGGTGCCAGCGCCTATCACTACTTCTGCCAAAGCCTGACCATGGAACCGACCCGCATCAGCAAGATCAATACGGTGCTGCAGATTGCCCTGGGGCTGCTCATCATCGTCGCCGCATTGGTTTCGTGGATCCCGCAATGGATGATCGTGGCGATGATTGCCGCGGTGGCAATCTCCACCGTATGGAGCGGTGTCGACTATGTCTGGCGCTGGGGCTGGCGTGCCTACCGTTGCTACTACGCAGGGAGAGAAGAATGAGCGAGTCGCAGAAGTGGTTTGTCCTGGCTGGGGTGAGCTTTGGTGGCATCCTGATCTATCTGCTGGCACCGGTGCTGACACCATTCATGGTGGCGGCGGTGCTGGCCTATATCGGCGACCCGCTGGTGGATCGGCTGGAGGCGCGTAAGCTCTCCCGTACCCTTTCGGTCACCCTGGTCTTCCTCATCCTTTCCGTCGCCGCGCTGATCCTGCTGCTGATCCTGGTGCCGATGCTGGAGCGGCAGTTCGTCCTGCTTGGCAGCAAGTTGCCGAGCTATCTGGATACCCTGCAACAGAAGGTGCTGCCCTCGGTGAGCGCCTATCTTGGCGTGGACAATGCCACCTTCGATCTGGCGACGCTGAAAAACCTGATACGTGAACAGTGGGGCGGTACGGTCAAGGGGGCCTTTGCTCTGCTTTCCCGTTCCGGTATGACCCTGTTGGCCTGGGGCGCCAACCTGATGCTAATTCCAGTGGTCACTTTCTACCTGCTGCGTGACTGGGACATCATGGTGGCGCGTATCCATGAATTGGTCCCGCGCCGTGCCGAAGCGGTGGTCGCGCAGTTGGCCCGCGCCTCTGACGAGGTGTTGGGGGCCTTCCTCCGTGGTCAGTTGCTGGTGATGCTGGCACTGGGAACCATCTACTCGGTGGGCCTATCCCTGGTCGGACTGGAGCTGGCGCTGCTGATCGGCATGCTCGCCGGTGTGGTCAGTTTCGTTCCCTATCTCGGTTTTATCGTCGGTATCGCCGCCGCCGGGGTGGCAGCCCTGTTGCAGTTCCAGGAGTTGATGCCACTTGTCTATGTGGCGGCGGTCTTCATGGTCGGTCAGGCGGCGGAGGGGATGTTGCTAACCCCGTTGCTGGTGGGAGAGAAGATCGGCCTGCACCCGGTAGCGGTGATCTTCGCCGTGCTGGCCGGTGGGCAGCTGTTCGGCTTCGTCGGTATCCTGCTGGCCCTGCCGGTGGCCGCGGTAATTATGGTACTGCTGCGTTACACCCATGAGCAGTACGTCAGCAGCAGCCTCTATTCCCACCGGGAGGAGCCCCCGGCATGAGCCCCCATCCGCAGCTGCCGCTGCGTATCGGTCTGCGCGACAGCGCCACCTTTGCCAACTTCTATCCCGGCGCCAACGCCGGGGCCTGCCATGCCCTGCAACAGGGGGGCGAACCCTTTATCTATCTCTGGGGCCCGGACGGTTGCGGCAAGAGCCATCTGCTTCAGGCTGCCTGTCATGCGGTGAGTGAGCAGGGGCTACAGGCGATCTACCTGCCTCTGGGTGAGCTGGGTATGGCCCCGTCTATGCTGGATGGGCTGGAATCGATGGGACTGGTTTGCCTCGATAATCTGCAAGCCGTGGCGGGCGATAGCGCCTGGGAGACCGCCCTTTTTCATCTCTACAACCGGCTCAGAGACAGCGGCAACCGTCTTCTTGCAGCGGGCAGTGTTGCGCCAGCAGGGTTGAGTCTGCAATTGCCCGATCTGGTCTCGCGCCTCGGTTGGGGGCCGGTGTTTCAGCTTCAGCCGCTGGACGATGCAGACAAGGCCGAGGCGTTACGGCTAAGGGCCGCCAACCGCGGGATGCAGATGCCAGCCGAGGTGGCTACCTATCTATTGCAGCGGTCGCCGCGCGACATGCATGCGCTGTTTGAGCTGTTGGAGCGACTGGATGAAGGGTCTCTGGCGGCGCAGCGTAAACTGACCATTCCCTTCGTTCGCCAGCTACTCGCCTCACCGGTAGCGATGCGGTAAGTAAGGCTGATTTTATCCATTTTTCAATGAGTTGGCGGTGGTGGCGAGACGGCGTCCCAGGGCGATGCAAAGCTGTTTCTCCTCATCGCTCAGGGGCAGATTGTTCTCCGCACCGGAATGATGGCTGGCCCCATAAGGGGTGCCGCCGCCGCGGGTGTGTAGCAGTTCGGTCTCGCTATAGGGGATGCCGCAGATCAGCATACCGTGGTGTAAGAGCGGTAGCATCATCGACAGCAGCGTACTCTCCTGACCGCCATGCAGGCTGGAACTGGAGGTGAATACGGCGGCCGGTTTACCGATCAGGGCGCCGGATAGCCACTGTGGTGTGGTGCTGTCGAGGAAGTATTTCAGCGGTGCAGCCATATTGCCGAAATGGCAGGGGCTACCCATAGCCAAACCAATGCACTCTTTCAGGTCGTCGGCGTCGGCATAGGGGGCTCCGGTCTCTGGCACATCTTCTTCTGTTGCCTCACAAACCGCTGAAACTTCTGGCACGCTACGTAAACGTGCCGACATTCCCGGTATCTCTTCTATGCCACGAGCGATCAGTCGAGCCATTTCCGCAATTGCACCGTGACGGCTGTAGTAAAGCACCAGTATTTCGCTCATCAGTGACCTCTTTCCCGCTTAAACCTGCAACCGGCATTCTACCGGCACATTCCTTGACAGCCTATAGGGGCGGTGATAGCTTGAAATCCCTTTCGATTCCAGGTTGCCCAGTTGTCTGTAATGAGTTCATTTCAAAGGCAATTTTCCCTGCAACGGTGTGCCATTGCGGTACTAATGTTGTGTTTGGGTGCCTGCGCCGTGATGCCGCCGGTGCAGGAGATGAGTGACGCTCGTCAGGCAATTAAAGCTGCACACGAAGCAAAAGCTGAGCAATACGCTCCACAAAAATTGCGCAGTGCAGAAGATTCCATGGAGCTTGCAACTCGTACATTAGAGCAAGGTGAGTATGAAGCAGCGAGGATGGCTGCCTCTGTTGCAAAGGTGTTAGCGATCAAGGCACGTGACGAAGCAATCGCCGCTACACCCTAGAAAAAACGCTAAAAACCGATACAGGCAGATGCGGAGTAGGTCACACTCTAATTCCTTGACGCTTATATAGCCTGGTGCTAACGTGGACCCAGCATGAACGTTTAGTTTTCGCGTATTTTTATCAAGAATCGACAACGGCGGAGTCTCTTCATGAAACTGTTTAAAGGTGTGAAATTTACGGCGCTTATCGCGATTGTCCTTAGTCTCGCGGTAGGTTGTGCAAGCACTCCGGAAGGAGATGATCCGGTAGCCATGGCACAGGCAGCCATTGCTGATGCAAAGGCCGCAAATGAAGAGGCCAAAGCTGCTGGTGCAGAGTGGCGTGATACCGACGCGCTGATTCAGGAGGCCGAAGCGGCTCTTGCTGCGGGCGACACCGGTAAAGCCATTCAACTTGCTGAGCAAGCTCGTCGTCAGGCTGAAAATGCCCTGGCACAGATGCAGAATCAGCAGGGTGCAATGAGTCAGTACACGGTAATGCGAGGCGACAGTCTCTGGGCAATATCGGGTAAAAGCGAAGTCTACGGTAACCCTTACCAGTGGCCGCTGATCTACAAAGCCAACCGTGACAAGATCAAGGATGCTGACCTGATCTATCCCGGTCAGGAGTTTGATATCGAGCAGTCACCTTCATCTTCTGATGTTGATGCAGCAGTTATGCATGCCAAGACTCGCGGTGCCTGGTCTCTGGGTACTGCCGAAGACTCTGACATGGCTTACCTGAATAAGTAATCATTCAGGAACAAGGTAGTAAACTGGAAGGGGCTCTTGCAGAGCCCCTTTCTTTCGTCGGTCGAATTGTATTGTGTGAACACCCATTATGAAAAATATAGAGAAGCTGTTTGAGGGAATGATGTGGCAGAGCCGCTTCGTGGTGCTGTTCGCCGTGATAGCCAGCCTGTTGTCGGCGCTTGCCATGTTTTTCATGACCACTGTTGATGCACTGTATATGTGGAGCCACCTGCTGGAATATGCCTCACCGGCGCTGGATACCGCTGCACGTGCCAGTTTGCGTAGTACTACCATTGCGCATGTGGTAGAGATTGTTGATGGTTACCTGCTGGCGACGGTGTTGCTGATCTTTGCCCTGGGACTGTATGAACTTTTTATCAGCAAGATCGATATGGCGGAGGATTCAGAGATGTCATCGAATGTCCTGCTCATCAATAGCCTGGATGACCTGAAGGCGCGTCTTGCCAAGGTGATTTTGATGATCCTTATCGTTAAATTCTTCGAACATGCAATTAATTTGAGTTTCAATACGGCCCTTGACCTGTTGTCTCTGGCGGGCGGAATTGCCCTGATTGGTCTAGCGCTCTATCTGTCCCATGCCAGTGAGCATTCATCAACGGTTAAGCATTGAGTCGTATAAGCAGAAGCTATGAACAGAGGTCGCCAGAAAAGATATCGTCATATGCCGTCGTCGGTATCGTGGCTGTTACTCCTGCTGCTTATGGGCGGTAGTCATGTGGCAGTTGCGTCAAGCTTCACCGACATTGATGGTGTACAGCGAGATCTCGCTGATTATCATGGCAAATGGGTTGTCGTAAATTACTGGGCAACCTGGTGTCCACCCTGTCTGGAAGAGATACCAGAACTGATCCATTTCCATGAAACTCATAAGGATAAAGATGCGGTCGTAGTAGGTTTTAATATGGAGGAGACCAGCACCGCTACATTGAGCCGTTTTGTGGAAGAGAATATGATGAGCTATCCAGTGGTGGCGATGTCTAAAGATATGCCGCTGGTTGGCAATATTCCGGGTTTACCGACGACCTACCTGATCGACCCGCAGGGAAATACCGTGGCGATGAAAGTAGGTCAGGTCGATACCGAGATGCTTGAAAATTTTATAAAGAAAAACACTAAATAATAACGCCAGGCTATCTGGCTACCACACTCCACCCCCGGAGGAATGTCGATGCAAAGACATATCACAGTACTTCTCTTTGCCGGACTCTCCCTGCTTTCCACGCTAAGCATGGCAGCCGATGGCGTACGAGACCCCTATGCCTATTTCTTCAACGAGACCTTCGGTGATTTCTCCGAAGAACTGCAGAATGCCCGTGACTCGAATAAAAAAGGAGTGATGCTCTTTTTCGAAATGGACGAGTGTCCGTTTTGTCACTGGATGAAAATCAACGTACTTAATCGCCCTGACGTGCAGGCGTACTATCGGGAAAATTTTCTGATGTACCCGGTAGATATTGAGGGTGATGTGCAGATAACCGATTTTAATGGCGAAGCGATGAGTCAGAAGGATTTCTCCTTCAAGGAATTCCGCGTACGTGCAACGCCGGTCATCGCCTTCTTCGATCTTGATGGCAAGCTGGTACAACGCCATACCGGAAGAACATCCGATGCAGCAGAATTCATGTTAATGGGTAAGTTCGTCGCTGAAGGCAAGTATAAAGAGACCAAGTTCGCCCGTTACAAACGTATGCAACAACAGTAGATAACGGGAGCATGGGATGCCATCCGTTATGAACTACAGAATATTCCTGTTGTGCCTGTTACTGAATGTGAGTGCTGTATCGGCAATTGAACCGTTGCCGGAACCGTTGACGTTGGAGTATGCCCTTTCACTGGTTGACGCACCGCATCCTGAGCTGTTGTTGCAGCAATCGGCGAGCGCGAGTAGTGAGGCTGCGTTGCAGGGAGCCGAGGCAGATAATGCGCTGTCAGTCAGCATAGAAGGAAGGGCGCGCTGGATTCAGCCACCGGATGTCGCCCCTGATAACAGTGTTACCGATGACCATAAACTGAGTCTTTTTCTGCGCAAACCCCTTTACGATTTCGGTCAATCTTCCGCCCGTTACGAGGCTGCCACTCAGGCAAAGTTGGGTAGCGATCAACGTTACCAATACCTGTTGTTAAAGCGACGTGTCGGTATTATGCGGGCCTATTTCGATGTCCTGCTGGCCGATATGGAGTATGCGAGGGATAACGAGGCACTGGCAACAGCGTATATCTCCTATGATCGCTTACGTACCCGCCAGGAATTGGGGCAGGCATCGGATATCGCTGTGGCCGAACTGGATAGCGACTATCAATTGGCCAGGGTGCAACTGAACCTGAGTGAGACACGCCAACGTGCAGCTCGTGCAAATCTCGCCAACATACTCGGCCACCCTGGGATGTTGCCCTCCGAAGTACGTAAGCCGGTGTTGAATTATCATCAGCGTAACCTGCCTGATTATGAGAAGTTGCTGGCCAGAGCGATGGCCGAGAATCCATTACTCATGGCGCTACAGTCAGAACTGATTGCGGCGCAACAGCGTGTCGAAGCGGCGCGTGCGGCTTCCGGGCCACGTCTGGATGCCGAGCTGGAAGCCTCTGAATACAGTCGTGAGTTGGGCAGCAGCGATCATTGGCGTGCCGGTGTCAATTTGAGTATCCCCCTTTATACCGGCGGCCGCGTGGATGCGACAGCTGCACAGCAGCAGGCCGAGGTATACCGCATTCAGTCGGCTCTGGAGCAGGCACGCTATGACCTGCGACAACAGGTGCTGGAGCAATGGTTAAATCTGCAGACGCTTAAGCTACGACGAGAGCGTGCGGCCAAACAGCAGGATTTTCGTGAGCTCTATCTGGATCAAAGTCGCGCTAATTACGAAATGGAATTCAAGTCGGATCTGGGGGATGCCATGGTCCGTCTTTCCGAAGCGCAGCTTGAGTTTGCAAAAAACGATTTTGATTTTGCCGTTGCCTGGGAGCAACTGGCTATGTTGGTTGGTGGCGATGCGATGCCTGCCACAGCAACTGCTACCCAGAGCGATAGTTCGCAGAGGAGCGAATAGATGAAAGCCATGATCAAGAACGGCATGTTGCTGTCGGTACTGTTTGTATCTTCGACAGCGAGCGCGGCCTGGGATGGGGTAATCGACTGGGCGCGACGTACAGAGTTGAGTACCCCGACGAGTGGTATCGTGTCCAGGGTTCTGGTGCGCGCCGGTGAGCGGGTCAAGGAAAAAACGGTGTTGTTGCAACTAGAGCAGGATGTGCTGCGAGCAAGAGTCGAGCAGGCCAGGGCCGCCGAGAAGCATGGTCTGTTGATGTATGAAGAAGCGCAGCGCGAAATGGATCGTTCGCAGGAACTTTATGATCGTACCTTGCTGGCTGACCACGATCTCAATCTGGCCAAGCTGGCATTTACCGAGGCTGACGCGATTTATCAGCGTGCCAAGGCGGATGTACTGGCGGCGCAGGAAGCGCTTGCTGAGAGCGAACTACAGGCACCGTTTGAAGCGCTGATACTCGAACGCCGAGTTCAGCCGGCACAGACCGTTGTCCACCAATTGCAGGCCGAACCGATGCTGGTGATTGTCTCAGCAAAAGAGAGGCTGGTTCGTTTCACGGTTCAACGTGATGAAACTGCAAAGTTGATGCCAGGTACAAAGGTCAATGTCGAGTGCCAGGGCCAGCGCTATCAAGGGATGGTTGAGTCGCTCAATTTGGATGGCAGTGGCAGCTATAGTAGCTCATCAGGGGCTGGCCATACCGTGGAGGTGTTGTTCAGTACCGATGCGGGTTTGTTCCCTGGTACCAAGGCGAGTGTCAGTCTGCCGTGAGCGTCTGTGTCCGTTGTTATGTTTCCGGTGTCGTGCAGGGAGTCTGGTTCCGAGGATCGACCCGTCGTCAGGCAGAACAGTTGGGTCTGAGCGGATATGCCAGGAACCTGGCAGATGGGCGGGTTGAAGTTTTTGCCTGTGGTGAAGCCGCAGCCGTGAACTCGCTGCGCCAGTGGCTATGGCAGGGACCGTCGGCGGCAAAGGTGAGTGATGTGCTGTGTGAAGAGATAGCCGGGTCGGAGCCGTTACCGACGACATTCACAACCGGATGATCAGCGGTACCAACGTTCTCGCAGTGCGGCATAGACCCTGTTCGGGTATTTGAAACTGTTCAGACTGCCGTTGTAACGAGCCAGGGCGCGGGTACGGTTGCCCTTCTCCATATCCAGGTAGTAGCGCAGTATGGTGCAACCGAAGCGCAGATTGGTCTCGACGTTGAACAGATTGGCTTCGGGTTGATTGAGTTCCTTCAGCCAGAACGGCATGACTTGCATCAAGCCGCGCGCTCCTGCGTTGGAGATGGCGAAACGATCGAAATTGCTTTCCACCTGTATTACCGCCAGCACTAGCTCTACCGGTAGTTTTGCCCTGTTAGCTTCTGCGTGGATGTGACGCAGCATGCTGAGTCGTTTCTTTTCATCTTCAACCGTGCTGCTGAGTCGCTGGGACATATCGGTCAACCAGACTTCGGCTTCGTAGCGATCGGCAAAACTCTCATGCTCAGCCAGTGCTTCGATCAGACGCTGCTTGAGCAGAGGGTCGACGGTCTGCTCCGCCTGGACATGGACGCTTCCGGCAAAACCAGTCAGCAGGCATAGTATGATAAGTAGTCGGTGCAACATGATCATGTTCCATGACACGATGTAACAGGTGAATATTTGCCGTTTGGGAGAATGAATGCAAGTCATTAGACGCGTAACCGTGTCTGGTTGGTCATTGCCATTGGGGTTAGTACTGTGTGCGGTGGCCATTATGGCTGGCGGTGATAGTGTAGCGGAGTGGCTGCGTTATGATCGTGTGGCCTTGGCGCACGGCGAGTACTGGCGCCTGCTGACAGCCCATCTGACCCATCTCGGTTGGTCGCATCTGTTGCTCAATCTGGCAGGACTTTTTCTGCTTCAGGCATTGGTCGGCGATGTACTGAGTCGCTGTGAATGGTTGTGGCTGATGCTCTTTTCCGCACTATGCATCAGTGCCGGCTTGTGGTTGTTTGAACCCCAACTGCGTTGGTATGTCGGTCTCTCTGGAGTGTTGCACGGAGTGTTGCTTGGCGGGGCGCTGTTGCAGTCCCTAGGTGGTCACCGTGAGGGTGTTTACCTGCTAGTGATTACGCTGGCCAAACTGCTGTGGGAACAACTGGCGGGACCGATGCCCGGCAGTGAAGCCACTGCCGGGGGCAAAGTGATTGTAAATGCACACCTCTATGGTGCCATTGCCGGTGGCGTGTTCGTCATGCTGTTGTGGAGCAGACCCGCCTGGCGCAGACGGAGTCGTTAACCGAGTTTTTCCTGCAATGTCTGCAACAGTCCATCCAGGGACAGATTGGTGCTTTCTGTCTCACGTCGACCCTTGTATTCCACACACCCCTCTTTCAGCGCACGTTCGCCGATGACGATGCGGTGGGGGATGCCGATCAGCTCCATGTCGGCAAACATCACCCCGGCACGCTCGTTACGATCGTCGAACAACACTTCGTAACCTGCCTCGGTGAGTTCCTGGTACAGGCGTTCAGCAGTTTCGCGCACGGTTTCCGATTTCTGCATATTCATCGGCAACAGGGCGATCTGGAACGGCGCAATGGGATCGGGCCAGATGATCCCTTTGTCGTCGTGGTTCTGTTCTATGGCGGCGGCGACCACACGTGAGACGCCGATGCCGTAGCAACCCATGGTCATTACCGCCGCCTTGCCGTTCTCATCCAGTACAGTCGCCTTCATCGCTTCGCTGTATTTCTTGCCCAACTGGAAGATATGGCCGACCTCGATGCCGCGCTTGATGGTCAGGGTGCCTTTGCCATCAGGGCTGAGATCACCCTCGACTACATTGCGCAGGTCAGCGACCTGAGGTTCGGGAATGTCACGGCCCCAGTTAACCCCGGTGAGGTGTTTGCCATCTTCGTTGGCGCCACAGACGAAATCGGCCAGGTGGACGGCATCGCGGTCGACGATGAGCGGGATGGTGAGGCCGACCGGGCCGATGGAACCGGGATTGCAGCCGACGGCTGTGAGAATCTCTTCGTCACTGGCAAGGGTCAGTGGGCTGAATACACCGGGCAGGTTGGCGGCCTTGATCTCGTTCAGTTCGTGGTCGCCACGTAGCGCCAGGGCGATTACACCCTTGGCTTCACCTTCGTCGTCTGCGCCAAGCACCACCAGTGTCTTCACCGTTTGCGACGGTTTGACCTTGAGGAAGGCGGAGACCTCTTCGATGCTGCGTTGGTCTGGCGTGTCTACTGTAGCCATGTCTACAGTGGCAGCAGGACGCGGACCGTGCGGCGGCAGTGCCTCGGCCTTTTCTACATTGGCGGCGTAGTCACTGCTGTCAGAGAAGGCGATGGCGTCTTCCCCGGAGTCGGCCATCACATGAAACTCATGAGAACCACTACCGCCGATGGCGCCAGTGTCGGCCAATACCGGGCGGAAATCGAGCCCGAGGCGGGTAAAGATACGGCTGTAGGTGTCGTGCATTACCTGGTAAGTTTCCTGCAGTGAAGCCTCATCCAGGTGGAAGGAGTAGGCGTCCTTCATCAGGAATTCGCGGGCGCGCATCACACCGAAACGAGGACGACGCTCATCGCGGAATTTGGTCTGGATCTGGTAGAAGTTGGCCGGGAGCTGTTTGTAGCTCTGCAACTCGTTGCGGATCAGATCGGTGATGATCTCTTCGTGGGTCGGGCCGAAGCAAAATTCGCGGTTATGGCGGTCGGTCATGCGCAGCATCTCCGGCCCCATGACATCCCAGCGACCCGACTCCTGCCACAGTTCGGCAGGTTGTACCGCGGGCATCAGTACCTCCTGGGCACCGGAGCGGTTCATCTCTTCGCGCACGATCTGTTCAACCTTGCGCAATACCCGCAAGCCCAGCGGTAGCCAGGTGTAGAGTCCTGCCGCCAGCTTGCGGATCATGCCGGCGCGCATCATCAATTGATGGCTGACAATCTCGGCGTCGGCCGGGGTTTCCTTCAGGGTGGCAATCAGGTACTGGGAAGCGCGCATAGCGTTTTATCGTCCGTATCAGGGCTGGTTTGGAAAGGTGGCATTGTAGTCAAAGGCGGCCCTGCCAGTACAGCGCGACTGACAGGGATGAGTCAGAACGTGGCGTTGTTCCAGCCCCACATATGCCTGGGTGCATCGGCAAATTCGATGTAGACGCGGTCGGTGGGGATCTCCAGTTCATCGCTGAGCAGGCCGCAAAGGGAGAGTGACAGGGCTGAGGTGTGGTCGCCGGGTAGTCCGATACTTTTCAGTTCAAGATAGGCGCAGGGATCGCTCTTGGCACCAAATTGCATCGGGATGCCGGATTCCACCGAGACCATGACATAGTGCTCGGATTTCCCCAATGCGGCAGAGATCAGGTGGGTAGCTTTGGTGAGCAGTTTCTGCTGACTCTCGGCAGAAATGTCCTTGTTGGTGCGGATGAGCAGGTAGGGCATTACCGGTTCTTAGTTACAGTAGGCATTGATCAGTGCCTGTGCTTGCTTCATTTTGGAGGCACGCATCTCCTCGCTTAGTGTGATAACCGTGCCGTCAGGTTGTTTCACCTGTTCGGAGTTTTTGAAAGTCTCCAGATTCTGTCTGGCGATTTCGCAGTTTTGCTTGCGTGTCTCGACTATCTTTGCTGCCTCGTCTGTAGTCTTGGGGCCTGCGTCATTCTTTTCTTCATTCTCGGCTGCTTCGTTTTCCTGTGTGGACTGGTAAGGGTTACTGTCCTTGACCTGCATCTGTTCTGACTCTCTCGCTTTCGCATCCGGCGGGGTCTGGCTGTAGTGGACACGCCCATTCTCATCGACCCACTTGTACAGCGAAACAGCCTGCGCAGGGAGGGCCGCGACCAGGCCAAACAGCGCGATGACAAGTAAAATCCTTCGATTGATCAGGTGATTATCCATGGGTTAGTTATCCAGAATTCGCTCAGGTTGAGGAGAAAAGGGCTTACCACGCCAATTATCGGCAATTTGCCCCGGAGTACAAGTGCAACAAACGGCTTAGTGCGCGTAAAACCCTGTTATTGCTTGACCTTTGGCGGGATTGCAAGTAGTTTTCCCCTTTTTTACAGCACAATTCACACACGCCCGTGCCCACGGGTGTTTTTCTTCGTTTTGAGTCGATGGGAGACCCTTTGAGGTGGAATTGACCGGTGCCGAAATAATCGCGCGTTTTCTCCAGGACGAGGGGGTAAAGCACCTCTTTGGCTATCCCGGCGGAGCGGTCCTGCATATCTACGACGCCCTTTATAAGCAGGACAAGGTACAGCACATCCTGGTGCGCCACGAGCAGGCCGCCACCCATGCCGCGGACGGCTATGCCCGCTCCACCGGTAAGCCGGGTGTGGTGCTGGTAACCTCCGGTCCCGGTGCTACCAATGCGGTGACCGGTATTGCAACTGCCTATATGGATTCCATCCCCATGGTGGTTATCACCGGTCAGGTAAATTCCACCCTGATCGGCAACGACGCCTTCCAGGAGGTCGACTCGGTCGGCATTACTCGCCCCTGCGTCAAACACAACTTCCTGGTGAAGAATGTCGAAGATCTGGCGATCACCCTGAAGAAGGCCTTCTACATCGCCACCACTGGTCGTCCCGGTCCGGTGGTCGTGGACATCCCCAAGGATGTCACCGCCGAGCGCACCCGTTACGTCTATCCGAAGAAGATCTCGATGCGCTCCTACAACCCGGTAGTAAAGGGGCACAGCGGCCAGATCAAGAAAGCGGTCAACATGCTGCTTTCGGCCAAGCGCCCGATGATCTACACCGGCGGCGGTGTGGTGCAGGGCAATGCCGCGGATTCGTTGACCGAACTGGCGCGCAAACTTGGGTTCCCGGTGACCAATACTTCCATGGGTCTGGGTGGTTTTCCGGCGAGCGACAAGTTGTTCCTCGGCATGCTGGGGATGCACGGCACCTATGAAGCCAATATGGCGATCTCCCACTGCGACCTGTTGCTCGCGGTAGGCGCCCGTTTTGACGATCGCGTCACCGGCAAGATCGAAAAGTTCGCCCCCAGTGCGCGCATTATCCATATCGATATCGACCCGGCCTCCATCTCCAAAAACGTCAAGGTGGACGTACCCATCGTTGGCGATGTGGACGAGGTGTTGAAGTCGATGCTGGCGATGCTCGGCGAGGCTTCCCGTAGCCCGGATAGCGAAGCGCTGGGAAAATGGCTGCAGCAGATCGACCAGTGGCGCGCCAAGGATTGCCTGAAATTCGACCGCAATGCCAAACGGATCAAGCCGCAGCACGTGCTTGAGACCCTGCACAAAGTGACCAAGGGCGACGCCTTCGTTACTTCGGATGTCGGTCAGCACCAGATGTGGGCGGCGCAGTTCTACGGTTTCGACAAGCCTCGTCGCTGGATCAACTCCGGTGGCCTCGGTACCATGGGCTTCGGCCTGCCTGCGGCGATGGGAGTGCAGTTTGCCCATCCCAAGGCCACTGTCGTCAGCATCGTTGGTGACGGCGGGATACAGATGAACATCCAGGAACTCGCGACCTGCATGCAGTACGGTCTGCCGATTAAGGTCATCTGTCTGAACAACGGCTTCCTCGGTATGGTGCGTCAGTGGCAGGAGTTCTTCTACGAAGAGCGCTACTCCCAGGTCCATGTCGAAGCCCAGCCCGATTTCGTCAAGCTGGCCGAGGCTTACGGCCACGTCGGCATGCAGATCGAAAAGCCGGAGGATGTCGAGAACGCATTGAAAGAGGCGTTCAAGATGAAAGACAGGTTTGTCTTTATGAACTTCCTCACCGATCCGAAGGAAAATGTTTATCCCATGGTTCCCGCCGGTGCGGGTCTCGATGAGATGATCCTGATATGAGACACATTATTTCTATTTTGATGGAAAACGAAGCGGGTGCGCTCTCCCGCGTCGCCGGGCTGTTTTCAGCCCGTGGCTACAACATCGAATCGCTCAGCGTGGCACCGACCGAGGATGCCTCACTGTCGCGTTTGACCCTGGTCACCCGTGGCTCTGACGAGATCATTGAGCAGATCACCAAGCAGTTGAACAAGCTGATCGACGTGGTCAAACTGCTCGATCTGACCGAAGGGCCGCACATCGAGCGGGAGATGATGCTGATTAAGGTCAAGGCGGGTACCGCCAATCAGCGCGAAGAGCTGAAGCGTCTGGCCGACATCTTTCGCGGCAACATCATCGATGTGACCGACACCACCTACACCATCGAACTGACCGGTGATGTACAGAAGCTCGATGCCTTCATCCATGCCCTGAAGGATAGCGATATCCTGGAGACGGTCCGTTCCGGCGTGACCGGGATCTCCCGCGGGGCGAAGGCGCTCACTATTTAACTTTTTAACCTTTTTGAATCACGTTTTGTGTAAAGGAAGCTGCTAATGGCACTCAACATGTACTACGACAAAGATTGCGACCTCTCCATCATCCAGGGCATGAAGGTTGCCATCATCGGTTACGGTTCACAGGGCCACGCCCACGCCAACAACCTGAAAGATTCCGGCGTCAACGTTACCGTCGGCCTGCGTAAAGGCTCATCCACTGCCGCCAAGGCAGAAAAAGCGGGCCTGACCGTGAAGGAAACCGGCGAAGCGGTGAAAGAAGCCGATCTGGTCATGATCCTGACCCCGGACGAATTCCAGTCACAGCTCTACAAGAACGAAATCGAGCCGAACATCAAGCAGGGCGGTGTACTGGCCTTCGCTCACGGCTTTGCCATTCATTACAACCAGATCGTACCGCGCGCCGACCTGGACGTGGTCATGATCGCGCCCAAGGCACCGGGCCACACCGTACGTTCCGAGTTCGTCAAGGGCGGCGGTATCCCTGATCTGATCGCCGTATTCCAGGATGCTTCCGGCAAGGCGAAAGACATCGCCCTCTCATACGCCTCAGGCGTTGGCGGCGGCCGCACCGGTATCATCGAAACCACCTTCAAGGACGAGACTGAAACCGACCTGTTCGGTGAGCAGGCCGTTCTCTGTGGTGGTGCGGTAGAGCTGGTCAAGGCCGGTTTCGAAACTCTGGTCGATGCCGGTTACGCGCCGGAGATGGCCTACTTCGAATGCCTGCACGAGCTGAAGCTGATCGTCGACCTGATGTACGAAGGCGGCATTGCCAACATGAACTACTCCATCTCCAACAACGCCGAGTATGGTGAGTATGTTACCGGCCCGCAGGTGATCAACGACGAATCCCGTTGGGCAATGCGTCAGGCGCTGACCAACATCCAGAACGGTGAGTACGCCAAGAAGTTCATCCTCGAAGGGATGTCCAACTACCCCGAGATGACCGCATGGCGTCGTAACAACGCCGCTCACCAGATCGAACAGGTCGGTGCGCGTCTGCGTTCCATGATGCCGTGGATCACCGCCAACAAGCTGGTGGACAAAGAGAAGAACTAAATCCGCTGCCTGTTGAGGCGGATTTTCGGAAAAGCCGGGCCTGTGCCCGGCTTTTTTGTCACCCGGCAATGGATGCAACCAGGCATGGGAGGCTTTATTATGTACCCCTCTCCTGTTACTCGAATGAGTGCAACTGAATGAGCAAAGAGACAAACGGCGAAGTCGCCAAACCGCACCGCGGGATCTACCTGCTGCCGAACCTGTTTACCACGGCGGCACTGTTTGCCGGCTTCTATGCCATCGTCGCTGCGATGAAGGGGCAGTTCGATGCGGCTGCTGCTGCGGTGTTCATCGCCATGGTGCTGGATGGACTCGACGGTCGGGTGGCGCGTCTGACCAATACCCAGAGCGAATTCGGCGCCGAATATGACTCACTCTCGGACATGGTTTCGTTTGGCGTGGCGCCGGCACTGGTGATGTATGAGTGGGCGCTGCACTCCATGGGACGCCTGGGCTGGCTGGCGGCCTTTATCTACACCGTCGGCGCAGCACTGCGTCTGGCCCGTTTCAACACCCAGATCGGCAAGGTCGACAAACGCTACTTCGTCGGTTTGGCCAGCCCCGCTTCGGCGGCAGTGGTGGTCGGTTTCGTCTGGATCGCCGGTGACCTGGGCCTGAGTCCGAAGGCGGGCGACTGGGCGGCCTGGATCATTACCGTCGCCTGTGGCCTGTTGATGGTGAGTAACGTGCGTTACTACAGCTTCAAGACCATCGACTTCAAAGGCAAGGTGCCCTTTTTCTTCCTGCTGGTGGCGGTGCTGATCATCGTATTGATCACCTATGACCCACCCAAGGTGCTGTTCGTGGTCTTCGCCGGCTACGCCCTTTCCGGCCTGGTGATCACACTCTGGCTGCTACTGCGCCGTCGCCGTCAACGTAAGGCGGTTGAGGCCGATAGCGAGTCGGACACAGAGGATGGTGGTTAAGTCATCCTCCCTGTTTTAGTCCATACTTTTTCTACGGCCTCCCTGCGGAGGCCGGTTTCGTTTTTCCGGCCTCTTTTGGTTAAGATGTCGTGACAGTACAGAGAGACCCAGAGCCATGAGCGACAAGCTGTTTATTTTCGATACCACCCTGCGCGACGGTGAGCAGAGCCCCGGCGCCTCCATGACCAAGGATGAGAAGGTGCGCATCGCCAAAGCATTGGAGCGGATGCAGGTGGACATTATCGAAGCCGGTTTCCCCATCGCCTCGGTGGGCGACTTCGAGGCGGTGCAGGCGGTGGCCCGCACCATCAAAGATTCGACCGTTTGCGGCCTGGCACGGGCGCTGGATAAGGACATCGACCGTGCCGGTGAGGCGCTGAAGGAAGCCAACTCCGGGCGCATCCACACCTTTATCGCCACCTCGCCGATCCACATGGAGCGCAAGTTGCGCATGAACCCTGACGAGGTCGTCGAGCAGGCGGTACGCGCGGTCAAACGCGCCCGTCAGTACACCGACAACGTGGAGTTCTCCGCCGAGGATGCCGGGCGTTCCGAGATCGATTTCCTCTGTCGCATCTTCGAGGCGGTGATCGAAGCGGGGGCAACCACCCTCAACGTGCCCGATACCGTCGGCTACAACCTGCCGGAGCAGTTCGGCAATACCATTCGCCAGTTGCGCGAAAAGATGCCCAACTCGGACAAGGCGATCTTCTCGGTCCACTGCCATAACGACCTGGGGCTGGCGGTCGCCAACTCCCTCGCCGCGGTGAGCAACGGCGCGCGCCAGGTGGAGTGCACCATCAACGGCCTCGGTGAGCGGGCGGGCAACGCCTCGCTGGAAGAGGTGGTGATGGCGGTGAAGACCCGTCGTGACATCTTCTCCTGCAATGTGGATCACATCGACACCACCCAGATCGTCTCCACTTCGCGCCTGGTCTCCGGCATCACCGGCTTCGCGGTACAGCCGAACAAGGCGATCGTCGGCGCCAACGCTTTCGCCCATGAATCGGGTATTCATCAGGACGGCGTGCTCAAGCATCGCGAGACCTACGAGATCATGCGCGCCGAGGATGTGGGCTGGAGCGCCAACCGCATGGTAATGGGCAAACACTCCGGACGGAATGCCTTCAAGACCCGGCTGGCTGATCTCGGTATCGAGTTTGAATCGGAGCAGGCGCTCAACGATGCCTTCGCCCGCTTCAAGGAGCTGGCCGACAAGAAACACGAAATCTTCGACGAAGACCTGCAGGCGCTGGTTACCGAAACCAATATCGAGAGCAGCGTTAACGAGCGGATCAAACTGGTCGCATTACGTGTCTGTTCCGCCACCGGCGAGACCCCGGAGGCGTGTGTCACCCTCAACGTCGATGGCGAAGAGCATCAGACCTGCGCTGTCGGCGGTGGCCCGGTAGATGCCAGCCTCAAGGCCATCGACAGCCTGATCAACAGCGGTGCTGAATTGCAACTCTACTCGGTCAACGCTATTACCTCGGGCACTGACTCCCAGGGCGAGGTGACCGTACGCCTGGAGAAGAGCGGGCGCATCGTCAACGGCCAGGGTGCCGATACCGACATCGTCATCGCCTCGGCCAAGGCCTACATCAATGGCCTGAACAAGATCCTCGCGCCGCTGGAGCGCGCCCATCCCCAGGGCGGCGACGTCTGAGTCTCATGGATTCGCGCCAACGCCACTACCTTGATGCGATGGGAATCGACGTGTGGGAGCAACGCGCTCCCGCCGACGAGCCAGCTCCCATTGAGCAGGTAGCAGCAGCGGTGGTCGAGCCGATAGAAGAGAGTGTTCCGCCTGTAGTGGAATTGGCGCCCGCGCCTATTGTCCCGGTCACCGACAATGGCATCGCCACCCTCGGCTGGCCGGAGCTTCAGCAGAAGGTTTCCGCCTGTACCCTATGCGATGAACTGGTGGCCAACCGCACCCAGACCGTTTTCGGTGTCGGCAATCGCAATGCCGACTGGTTGATAATCGGCGAAGCACCGGGTGCCGACGAGGACAAGCAGGGCGACCCCTTCGTCGGTCGTGCCGGACAACTGCTCAACGCCATGTTGCGCGGTATCGGCCTGCAACGGGAACAGGTCTACATCGCCAACATCCTCAAGTGCCGTCCGCCCAATAATCGCGATCCACGTCCCGACGAGGCGGCTGCCTGCCACGCCTACCTGCAACGACAGATCGCTCTGATTCAACCGAAGCTGGTTCTCGCCGTCGGTCGCATCGCCGCGCAGAACCTGCTCCACTGCGATACCCCTATCGGCAAACTACGTGGCCAGGTGCATCGGTTGGAAAATAACCTGCCGCTGGTAGTGACCTACCATCCTGCGTACCTGCTGCGCTCACCACTGGAGAAGCGCAAGTCATGGGCCGATCTCTGTCTGGCGCGTCACACCCTGCAGGAGATGGGTGGGTGAGTGTCGCCAGCGACAGGGCAGTGCCGAGTATTCGTCCAATGCTCGATAGCGATCTGACTCGGGTAATGGAGATCGAGGAGGCGGTCTATCCGTTTGGCTGGAGCGAGGGGATCTTCCGCGACTGCCTGCGGGTGCAGTACTCCTGCTGGGTGATGATGTTGGCGGGTGAGATCATCGGTTACGCCATTATGTCGGTCGCGGTAGGCGAGGCGCATATCCTCAATGTTGCTGTTGCCGAGGAGCAGCAGGGACAGGGACACGGTCGCAGCTTTATGCGTTTCCTGATGGAGACCGCGCGTCACCACAAAGCTGAAACCGTCTTCCTTGAAGTGCGTCCTTCAAATAGAGCCGCTGTCCATCTCTACGATACGCTGGGTTTCAACCAGGTCGGTGTGCGCCACAACTATTATCCTGCATACGGTGGCAAGGAAGACGCGATCATCATGGCCTGTTCCCTGGTGGGACTGGATAGTTGATCGTCGCAGCGCTTCTTATCGGGTAGAATGCCCGTTTTTCACCATCCCGAAGCACACATGAGCAAGATCGCCGAACAGGCCAACAAACGCCGCACCTTTGCCATTATCTCTCACCCCGATGCGGGTAAGACAACTCTGACCGAAAAACTGCTGCTGTTCGGCGGTGCGATCCAGCTTGCCGGGACAGTGAAAGGGCGCAAGGCGGCACGTCATGCCACCTCCGACTGGATGAAGCTGGAGCAGGAGCGCGGCATCTCGGTCAGTTCATCGGTAATGCAGTTCCCTTATCGCGAGTGCATCATCAACCTGCTCGATACCCCCGGTCACGAGGATTTCTCCGAGGACACCTACCGTACCCTCACCGCAGTGGACTCGGCGCTGATGGTGATCGATGCCGCCAAGGGTGTCGAAGATCGAACCATCAAATTGATGGAGGTGTGCCGTCTGCGCGATACGCCGATCATCACCTTCGTCAACAAGCTCGACCGCGAGGGCCGTGAGCCGATCGAACTGCTCGACGAGGTGGAGAACATCCTCAAGATTCATTGCGCGCCGTTGAGCTGGCCCATCGGTATGGGCAAGCGTTTTCGTGGTGTCTACGACCTCTATAACGACCGTATCATCGTTATGTCCGCCACCCACGGTGGCAAGAAGCTCGACGGTGAGGTGATTCAGGGACTGGATAATCCCCGTCTGGATGAGCTGTTTGGCGACCAGATCGCCGAATTCCGCGACGAGGTGGAACTGGTGCGCGGCGCCAGCCACGAATTCGATCACGAGGCCTATCTCAGAGGCGAACTGACCCCGGTGCTGTTCGGTTCGGCGATTAATAACTTCGGTGTGCAGGAGATCCTCGACGCGCTGGTCGACTACGCGCCTACGCCATTGCCACGCGCCACCCTGGAACGCAAGGTCGCGCCGACCGAGGAGAAGTTCAGCGGCTTCGTTTTCAAGATCCAGGCGAACATGGACCCGCAGCACCGTGACCGTGTCGCCTTCCTGCGCGTCTGCTCCGGCCACTTCCTGCCCGGGATGAAGATGCGCCAGGTACGCCTGGGCCGCGACGTGAAGATCCCCAACGCCATCACCTTCCTCGCCCAGGAACGTGGTCATATCGAAGAGGCGTGGCCAGGTGACATCATCGGCCTGCATAACCACGGCACTATCCAGATTGGCGATACCTTTACTGTTGGCGAGGATCTGAAGTTCACCGGTATCCCGCACTTCGCCCCGGAGTTGTTCCGCCGTGCGGTGCTCAAGGACCCGTTGAAATCGAAACAGTTGTTGAAAGGTCTGCAACAGTTGTCGGAAGAAGGCGCCACACAGTTGTTCCGGCCGATGAAGAACAACGACCTGATCCTTGGCGCGGTAGGTGTGCTGCAGTTCGATGTGGTAGCGCAGCGACTCAAGGACGAATACAAGGTCGACGCCATATTTGAACCGGTGACCGTCTCTACCGCCCGTTGGGTTGAGTGTGACGACGAGAAGAAACTGGAAGAGTTCAAGCGCAAGGCGGAGGATAACCTGGCCATTGATGGTGCGGGGGATCTGACCTATATCGCACCGACCCGGGTCAATCTGCAACTGACTGAAGAGCGCTGGCCCGATATTGCTTTCCGCGCGACCAGGGAAAAATAAAAAAGAATCTAACGCAAAGGCGCGAAGGAGTGGAACGCTGACTATTAAGGTGATGGATAAGTGATCTACTTACCGTTTTCCTTGTGCTGAATAGTCCTAGTTTTCCTTTGCGTTCTTGGCGTCTTTGCGTTGAAAGGTTTTGATCTTAATAAATCCGCTCAATCACGATTTCGATCGTCTTGCCCCCACCCACCTTCACGTTCTCCACTTCACCGTTCAGGTCGCCTTTTTCGGCGATGGCGCTACCTGAGTGGGAAACCCTCGCACCGACTTTTACGCGAGCAAAATCTGCCAGCAAGGCGTTGGGTATCACCGCAGAGGATTCATCCAGGGTGATCTCCAGCGGCAGATCGTAGGTCAATCTAACATCGGATTAGCGAAGCGTAATCCGACAGACTGATTGTCGGGTTACGGACTTTGGCCTAACCCAACCTACATGGCTTTCAGGAATGATGGAGTGTGTTACGGGATTTCGGTGGCTGATATCATCGCGGATGATTAGGGCCTTCAGAATAAGCAAGAACCTGATATTTGAAAGGAACCACATTTTTGTCCGACCTGTCCGTTCGGCTAGGTTTATTCACGGTGTAGATGCTGTATATATCCCACCAATTCTGTAGTTATTGAGTGTTGGGGAATGGCAATGAAAAGAGGATTGATAAAACTCTCTATCGTGGCGCTGTCGTTGGTTGTATTGACCGCCTGTGGCGGTGGTGATGGCGGGGGGGCCGCACCCGGCACACAGAACACATCGCCGGTGGCCGATGCAGGCACGAGCCAGAGTGTCGGTCTCGGCTTTACAGTCAACCTTGACGGCAGCAACAGCAGCGATGCTGATGGTGATTCGTTGACTTACAGTTGGAGTTTTAACTCGATACCGGCGGGCAGTTTGGCGATATTGTCTGACCCTACTGCGGTCCAGCCGAGCTTTGTTGTCGATCAATTAGGGGAGTATCAACTCGAGTTGATCGTCAATGACGGCAGCATAGACAGTCCCGCCGCCTATGTCACAGTCAGCACCAGCTCGTTGGTCAAGGCGGTGGATTATTATCGGTACGTGTCGAATACCGTAAATAGTGCCGATATGGGTAACGGTGAAATAGTCGTTTCGTTCTATAACTTCGAATTCCTGAGCAGTAGCGTTAACCAACTCTTTCAAATTGGCGTGTCCAGGGACAACGGCGATACTTATCAGCTGCTAATGCCGGATATGCGTGATGTTACCTCGTACATTACCGATGGCAGTTCGGCCTACCCACGTTCGATTATCTATTCAGACACAGTGATTCTAGTGCCGGTGATCTATCACCTTACAACAGATTTGGTGTACACAAGCCATCCCGGTCTATTTATCATCGACCGAAGCACCCTTGTTATGAATTTTGTCGCTGAGACGCCGTCGCAATGTATTCCGATCGACGGTATTCAACAAGGTGACGGTTCCTGGATGTTTGCCGGGGGGTGTGCGGGGCAAGCTGCTGTCTTCAGTAGTGACGCCGACTTCGCCAATATCAACATTCTCGATCAACTTACATCGAACGGTTACGGTGGCCAATTGCACACCCTCCTGTCAGCGACAGATGGTTGCATCTATGCCGGTGGACACAATTGGGAGGTGATAGGCTCGGCGGCGACACATATGGTTGTCCGTAGAAGTTGCGATCTAGGACAGACCTGGACGTCGGATCTTGATTTCTACAATCCCGGTCATGCCTACACTACGGTCAGGCGACTCTACGAGTTCGACGGCAATGTCCATTTATTCGGTGATCTTGGTGAAGATCCCGTATCGGGTACTTCGACGGATGTCAGTGTGGTTACGGCGGTACGAAACGGTGTCGATAACTGGGCGATGACCGCAATGCCGGGTACGACCGTATCTTCATCCAGTCCGGCTGGATTCATCGCTTTCGAAGCTGGTTCCTGCAACATGGTGAGCACTTCCTTGCTGACGGGACACGACACCTACTACAGTCTCTCTGACGATTGCGGCGCAACCTGGAGCTCGCCAGTGCTAACAACCTTTCGTCGTATGACCGGACTCGAACTGAAAAGCGGTATGATTACTTTCTATCATTGCGATTCGGCATTCCATGTCGATCAGATGGATTTCGCTACCGCACTGTCCAATCTGCCTTAGAGAGGATATTTGCCACAGGCTGCTGATTTTTCAGAATGACGGTAGTTAAAGCAGGTTCCACAATCCCAACACACTGACGACAAACAGTCCCGCGCCGATCCAGCATTTGAACTGCTGATCGTTGCGCGGGATCGCTTCATGCACCTTGAGTCCGGCGATGTGGCCAGTCCGTTTGCCGAGACAAAAGGTCCTAATTTGAACTTCGTCACATTTTCCTGACGCTACCTGGTCGTTCGGCTAGCTGTAGCAAGAGGCTGAATCGGTTACTTATGCCCGTCTGGAATCTTGTAATCGATGGGCAAAGTTTAGGAGTGGTTATGCAGACCGTACTGGCAAGAGCGCTTGTGTTGATGTTATTGGTGATCGATTTTGCCGGTTGTGGTGGCGGCGGTGGTAGCGATCCGGCACCTGCGGGTTCCAGCAGCTATTCAGTCAGTTACAACGCCAATGGCGCAGACAGCGGCAGTGTGCCTGCCACGGTAAGCTATGCGGAAAACGATACGGTGACGGTGTCGGGAAACAGCGGCAGTCTCACGAAGAACGGAAATAGCTTCATCGGCTGGAATACCGCGGCCAATGGAACAGGTATCAGTTATGCGCCGGGCGACACCTTTGCGATCGGCACCGCCAATGTCACGTTGTACGCCATGTGGTCACCGATCCCAACTTATTCGGTCACTTACGATGCCAACGGCGCAACCTCCGGCAGCGTGCCCGCCTCAGCCAGTTATGTTCAGGGCGCTACGGTTACGGTGGCAGGTGGCGGTGGTCTGGCACGAAGCGGGTACACTTTCACCGGTTGGAATACCGCGGCCAACGGTAGTGGTACTAGCTATGTAGCGAATACGACCTTTTCTATGGGTACCGCCAACATCACGTTGTATGCCCAGTGGACGGTTATTCCAACCTATACGGTGAGCTATGCCAGTAGCGGTGTTACCTCTGGTACAGTGCCTGCCCCTGCCAGTTATGCCCAGGGCGATACGGTTACCGTATCAGGTAATACAGGTAACCTGCTCCTGACTGGCTACAGTTTTTCCGGCTGGAATACTGCGGCCAATGGAACAGGCACCAGCTATGCACCGGGCGATACTTTCGCGATGGGTGCCGCCGCTGTCACGCTGTATGCTCAGTGGACGGCAATCCCCATGCATGGCTTGAGTTACAACGGAAACAGCGCAACAAGCGGTGTCGTTCCTGGCTCATCCACCGTGTATGAAAACGCTACGGTGACGGTGTCGGATAACACCGGCAACCTCATCAGGACCAATTACACCTTCTCTGGCTGGAACACCGCCGCCAATGGCAGTGGTACCCCCTATGCACCGGGCGATAGCCTGACAATGGGAACGGCAGATGTCATTCTCTATGCGCAGTGGGCAGTGATTCCCACCTATACGGTGACGTACGATGGTAATGGCTATACCAGTGGTACCTTGCCGGTAGATTCAAACAATTATCTGGAAAGACAGGTTGTTTCAATCCCCGTCGCATCACTGTACAGAACTGACTATCGGTTTATGGGCTGGAACACCCAGGCCGATGGTTCTGGTACCACCTATTACCCGGGCCACATCTTTGCTATCGGTAACGCCAATGTCACTTTGTATGCCCGTTGGGCACTCGCGACATCGCAAACCATTACCACGATAGATTACATGAATGTTCTGGGCGAAAGCGGCGGAAGGCCAAGCTATGGTTCGGCGTATTTTGAGAAAGGGACTTATGCGATTGCACTTGAAAACACCGGAGGTTTGAGTCGTCCAGGTTACAGTTTTGATGGCTGGTCCACGGAATATCGGGATGGTGCGGCCGGCATACTGTACAAGCCAGGCGATATAATTCCTGTGAGTTTAAGCTCCTTTAATTATCTTTATCCTCATTGGACCGCAAACACGACCTACACCGTCACCTATAACGGCAACGGTAATGATGATGGTACTGTGCCTGTCGATACGATGCATTATGAAAACGGTACATTTGCCAGAATTCAGGGCAATACCGGCAACCTGGTAAAAGCCGGGTACAAATTCAGGGGTTGGAGTACCTATGCAAATGGTGCGGGGGGGTTATACAACGCACCGCAAACGATGGCCATCACCTCCGCCAACGCAAACGTGACGCTCTATGCCCAGTGGATCAATATCCCCACATACACCGTCACCTATGCGAATACAGGCGCTACCAATGGCGTTCCACCTGTGGACACTGCGCACTATCCGCAAGGCCAGTCCGTGAGAATTTTCGACAATGTTTATGGAATGGTTAATACGACCGGATACCCGACGACCAATAACACAAAAGTGACAGGCTGGAGTTACTCTGGTGGTTCCGTCGTGCCGGGAGACAGCTTCAATATGGGTGGAGCAGATCTGGTGATGACCCCCAACTGGGGCGCACCTCTTGCGACGGTTATGTTTAATGCCGGAACACGTAACGGCAACCTGGGAGGTTATTACGGTGCAATGGCAATATGCCGCAGTGCGGTGCCAACAGGTTCAAGCTGTTCCGGTCGCTCAAAGATTGGGGCGTTCCTGAGCGCAATGAATTCCTCACCAAACCCCGGTGACTTTATTGCCTGGGATACCGGCGTGAACCCTTATGCAGCGGTTACGGGTCCCTCTGGCACACTCATCAGCTCTACCTGGGATGGATTGTTTGATGGCGGTATTGATGTCAGTCTGCAGGCTGCGGGAGTGCTGCCTGCCAATACCACTTGGTGGTCAGGGATGTATGCAGATACGCCAACCTCGGCTCGTGGTGAGACGGCCTGTTATTTCGATAAAAACTGGTCGTCTGGTGCCTCCGGGGTGACTGCACGCGCTGGTTCGAGTTCGATAACAACCGCTGAGTGGTTGGGCAATGCATCTGCCTATGCGATATGCAGCACGCCTCGCTATATCGTTTGTACCTGTAGTGAATAGTTGTTTGTGAGTTGTAACGGAATGGGCGGTGTTTTCAGCGCCCATTCCGTGCTTCATCATCAGGTTCCACAATCCCAACGCACTGACGACGAACAGCCCCGCGCCAACCCAGCGTTTGAACTGCTGATCATTGCGCAGGATCGCTTCATGCACTTTTAGCCCGGCGACGTGGCCGATACCTGCGACTGGCAGCAATGCCAGTGCAGTGAGCAGGTTAAGGTTGACGCCGAAGGCGGCGAAGGTGCTCATCTTGATGGTGACCAGCACAAACCAGAGCACGAACAGGGTGTCGCGCAGTTGTTCGCGGCGCACATTGCGCATGAACACCGCCACCATCAGCGGCGCGCCGGAGAGGGTGGTGCCTGCGATATAGCCGCCGACGACCAGCAGGAAGCGATCGACCCAGCGGTTGTGGCTGTGGATGGCGCGGTTGAGCATCCAGATCACCGAGTAGAACATCGACACGCCGTAGA
>JBNKDG010000010.1:0-128807 GCA_050288165.1 Thiohalomonadaceae bacterium
TTTCTTTTCAGCTACTTTACGCTCAGTGATGTCCTCGAGCGAGGCAATCATCCCATCGAATTGTCCCGCTTCATCAAATAACGGTGCCGCGTTGATCGACAGGAACACTCGTCGGCCATCCGGCCACTGAATGGCATGCTGTATATCTTTTATCGGTTGTCCAGTTGCTTTGACGCGCGCGAAGGGAAGTTGCTCATCAGGAAAAGGTGAACCGTCAAGAGCGGTAATCTTCCAGACGGGGGTATTGTATTGAAGTTGCAGTATCTCATCCTTCTCCAGTCCAAGTATCTTTTCCGCCTGTGGGTTGGCATCAATCATCCGTCCGCTACGATTAACCATGGTGATACCAACGGGACTGGTAGCATAGATGCTGCTTAACTGATCACGTTGACTGCGTAGCGTCTCTTCCGTCTGTTTGCGCTCATGTTGCAGATGGACGCGATCCAGGGTTACCGCCAGGCTGCTTGCCAGTGAGGTGAGGTAATCCCTTTCGGTTGCTGATGGCACGCGGATGCCTTCGTCACCGAAAGTACCCATGCCGATGGAGCCCAGGTGTCTGTCGAGAAACAGGATCGGCACGTTGATGATGGTGCGATTGCCGAGGTGGGCGACGATGGCCTTGTCTGTCCGAGGGTCAGTGCGGGCATCTTCGACGACAACGATATCTCTGCTGCTGGCGATCTCCTCCAGCATCGGGTCGCCGGGGATGGTTAATCGGGCCGCCTTTTCGTCATGCATGATGGTCTCGGACGCGGTGCCGTCCGCTGCCAGCGGATAGGCATACCGGCCGTCCTGGGAAAACAGATAGACCCAGATGGTGGGATAACCGAGTGTTTCCGATACTTCGCGTCGGGCCGCCAGGAGGACGTCGTTGTAGTCTTCGGCCTGTTCAAGTGTACGGGAGAGACGCAGCAACGACTGGCTGTGTCGATAGAGCTCTTGCAGTGCGGTTTCCTGCCCGCCGCCACTTTTTTTCTGTTTTGCCATGGGCGGCAACCCTCGTACGGAGTAGGTAATGCGGTGTTAGCTTGATATTAGCAGTGATTCTCTGTTGTCACTGCACAACAAATCTGTGCAGTTTCGTTGGGTATTACGACGGATTTTGCTCCAGCCATCGTTTCCGCTCTTCGGTATAAGCCCACCAGGATTGGGCTTTGCCGCCGTTCATAAAGTCGACAATAGAAAGGAAAACATCGATCACGCAGGGGTCGTGGCGGATGCCGGTTTTGCGACACAAGGCTTCATAGAGCTCGTAGCCGTTTCGACCTATTAACTGTTCCGGAGAGTGGATGCCGATCAGGCGTAAATCTGCCGCCATCGCCTTGCCGATGTTGGGCAGGTCTTCCAGTTTTTTCACCTTGTTGCGTTCGACTTTGGCCGGATTCATAGCACCATGGTGCCGTGACGACGGCAGTTCACGCAAGGTGGGCATGTTCTACACTTTGTGGGCTGGTGGTCGTTACAGGTCAAAGAAGACAGGGATACACCATAATGACAATACGCGGAGCAGCGCTTTTTTGCCTGTTGGGATGTCTGCTTGGGGGGGGCAGCAGGGCAGAAACCACACTCTCACTAAGTGATACCGAGCAGGCCTGGTTGGCCGATCATCCGCGGATTGAGGTCGGGGTGATGGATGCCTGGCCGCCGATGGACTTCGTCGATGAGAAGGGACGCTCAGTCGGTATCGGTGCCGATTTTGTCCGTGCCATGAACCGGCGTCTGGGTGGCGTGCTACAACTCCATCCGGGAAGTTGGGACGATATCTACGCAGCGGTACGTGACAAACGCCTGCCCGCCCTGATCGGTATTACCCCTCACCCTGAGCGGGGCAAGGATTTCCTCTTTACCGATCCCTATCTCACCATTCCCTATGTGATTATCGCTCGCCGCGATAGCCCCTATGCCAAACGTCTTGCAGATCTGCGCGGACGGCGTGTGGCGGTGGAGAAGGGGTTTGTCATGACCCGTATTCTGGCGGAGAAGTATCCGGATGTGGCGATGCGGGAGTATGCCAGCACCAGCGATGCCCTCGATGCGGTGGCCAGGGGAGAGGCCGATGCCTACGTCGGTAACCGCGCAGTGGCACTCTATTTAATAGAGCATGAGCTGATCTCCAACCTGCAGATCCAGAGCAAGATCGATGATATTGCCTCGGTCAACGCGGTCGGTGTGCGCAGGGACTGGCCAGTCCTGCAGGGCATTCTGCAAAAGGTGCTGGCGGATATCAGTGAACAGGAGCGCAGCGCCATTCTCGGTAAATGGGTTAACGTCGAGCGTCGCGACATGGCGAGCGAAACCTTGTCGTTAAGCAAAAAAGAGCAGCAGTGGCTCAAAGAGCATCCCGTGTTACGGCTAGGTCTCGATCCCGTATGGGAGCCGATTGAATTCATCGATGAGAAGGGACAATACCGTGGCATCTCTTCCGCCTTTATGCAGCGGTTGGCCGGGATGTTGGGCGTGACGCTGCAATTCGATCCAGAACAGACATGGGAAGAAGCGGTGGAGCGGGCACGCAAGGGTGAAGTCGATGTGATGCCTGCCCTCAATCCATCACCCCAGCGGGCGGAGTTTCTCCGGTTCACCAAACCCTATCTCCATTTTCCGTTCATGATCTTTACCCGCAAAGACGCACCATTGATTACCGGTATGGCGGACCTTGCGGGCATGCGTATCGCGGTGGAGCGTAACTACGTCACGCGCGAGTATCTGGAGCGCGACTACCCGACGTTGCAGCAGGTGTTGAGCGAAGGCACGCCTGATGCGCTGCGAATGGTGAGCACCGGCAAGGCCGATGCCTATGTGGGCAACCTGACCATGGCCAGCTACATGCTCGACAAGTTGGGCCTGGGCAATCTCAAGGTGGCGGCACCAGCACCGTACAGCAACGATCTCGCCATCGGCGTGCGCAAGGATTGGGCGGAACTGGTGCCGATCCTCAACAAGGCACTGGCGACCATTGGCGATGACGAACGGCGTGCCATCCGTCAGAAGTCGTTGGCGATCCGCTATGACGTGGAGGTCAATTACACCCTGCTATGGAAGGTGGTGGCGGGGGCAGCAGGACTGCTGCTACTGACCCTGCTGTGGCTGGCGCAGACCAAGCGGCAGAAAGCAGCACTGGCGAAGGCCAAGGCCGAGGCGGAGCAGGCCAACCGTTTCAAGAGTTACTTCCTGGCCAACATGAGCCATGAAATCCGCACGCCGATGAACGCCATCATGGGCTTCAGCTATCTGGCGCTGCAGACCGAATTGAACACCCGCCAGTATCACTACATGGACAAGATTCACTCATCGGCCCAGGCGTTGCTGGGGGTGATTAACGACATTCTCGATTTTTCCCGCATCGAGGCGGGCAAGCTGGATATCGAAAATGTTCCTTTCTCTCTTGATGAGGTCTACGAAAACCTCGCCAATATCACCATGATCCGGGCCGAAGAGAAGGGCCTGGAACTCAACTTTCATCACGACCCCGCAGTCCCCGATAACTTGATCGGCGATCCACTACGCCTGGGCCAGGTGCTGGCCAATCTGGTGGGCAATGCGATCAAGTTCACCGAACAGGGCCGGGTGCAGGTCAGCGTCGAGTGGGAGCGACAGGAAGAGGAGCAGGTATGGCTGCGCTTCAGTGTCAGCGACACCGGCATCGGCATAGAGCCGGAACATATCCAGCGCCTGTTCGGTGCCTTCACCCAACTGGACGATTCCACCACCCGCCGTTACGGCGGCAGCGGTCTCGGCCTCAGTATCTGCCGCCACCTGGTACAGTTGATGGGCGGTGAAATCGAGGCGCGTAGCGTGCCGGGTGAAGGGAGTACCTTCACCTTCCGTTTGCCCTTTGCTCTGGGCGTATCGGTCGCGACCGAATTGAAGCCCGACCCGGACTTGCGCGGCCTGCGTGCACTGGTGGTGGACGACAATCCCTCAGCACGGGAGATCCTCGCCGAACGCCTCACCTCTTTCACCTTTGATACGGCAACCGCAGCCAACGCCGAACAGGCCAACCTGCTGTTGATGGAAGCGGAGCGAGAAGGCAAACCTTTCCGCCTGGTGCTGATGGACTGGCGAATGCCGGGCACCAATGGTGTCGAAGCGGGTAGGCAGATCAAACAGGGTGGAATGCTACAGCATATTCCAGCGGTGATTCTGGTGACCGCCTATGGTCGTGAGGAGGTGATGCGTCAGGCAGAGGCGGCGGGACTCGACAGCTTCCTGATCAAGCCGGTCAGCCCTTCGACTCTGTTCGATACAGTGATCCGGGTACTGGATGGCGACCACGATGAAAATGATGCCCGTGATCGCAGTAGTGTCGGCGGTTATCTACAGGGACAGGTGTTACTGGTGGAAGACAATATGGTCAACCAACAGGTGGCACGGGAAATCCTGGAGCAGATGGGTCTGGAAGTGGTGATTGCGGCGAATGGTCGCGAGGCGGTCGACGCGGTCAAGACCGACGACTACGATTTGGTATTGATGGATATTCAGATGCCCGAGATGGATGGCTATGAGGCGACACGTCGGATACGCGCACTGGCGAACAGGCAAACCCTGCCGATAGTGGCAATGACCGCCCATGCCATGAGCGGTGAGCGTGACCGCTGCCTGGCGGCGGGGATGAACGAACACGTTCCCAAACCCATCGATCCGGCGCGGTTGTTTGTCACCCTGAGTCGCTGGCTTAAGCCAGGTGATAAGGTGACTGAAAGGGAAGTTGAAGAGGATGATGTTGTTTTGCCAGATAGTCTGCCGGGCATCGATCTGCAGTGGGGACTGGAGCGTATCGGCGGTAATCGGCGGCTGTTTCGTAAACTCCTCGGTGAATTTGTCACCCATCATGGTGAGGCACCGCAAGTGATTGTGCAGCGTCTCCAGGCCAGTGACGAAGAGGGTGCGCGCCGCGAGCTGCACACATTAAAAGGGGTCGCCGGAAATATCGGTGCCAGGGTATTGCAACAGCAAGCCGAACAACTGGAGTATGCACTGAACTCCGGGCAATTAAATGGTGCTAAGTTGCCATCAGCATTTCTGCAAGCCTTTGATGTATTACTCAACGGACTTGCCGAATTACGGCAGGAAGAAGCGCAGGGAGATGTACCGACTGCGGCCAGTGACGGTCAGGCCAGCCTCCCGCAGCAGTTGGAACAGCTGCGACAAATGCTGATAGAGGGAGACTCAGATGCGCTGAAGGTCGTTACCGCGATTCAACCATTACTCACCGACAGCAAACTGCAGCAAAAACTAAAACAACTAACGGCGCAAATCGAAGGCTACGATTTCGATACGGCACAACAGACCCTGGACGGGCTCATTAAAAGTTCAATGGGATAAGGACATGGATAACGATAAAGCCAAAATTCTGGTCGTCGACGACGAAAAGTTTTATGTCGATGTAGTGGTGGAATTACTCAACGGTGACTACAAAGTGGCGGTAGCCATGGACGGTGAACAGGCGCTACGACGTGCCGAGGCTGATCCGATCCCCGATCTTATACTGCTCGATATCATGCTACCCGACATGAGTGGTTATGAAGTGTGCAAACGACTTAAAGAGAATCCGCATACCTGTGATATCCCGGTGATCTTTCTCACCGTAAAAAGTGAAGTCGCCGACGAGGTAAGAGGGTTTGAACTGGGCGCAGTCGATTACCTTCTCAAACCGGTCAGTCCACCGATCGTCAGGGCAAGGGTTGCTACCCATCTGGCGCTTAACCAGGCACGACGGGCGCTGGCCGATCAAAATTATCTTCTGGAAGCAAAGGTGCAGGAACGGACCGCTGAACTGAACCGCACCAAGGATGTGGCGATCTACTGCATGGCTTCACTGGCCGAGACCCGCGATGCTGAGACGGGAAAACATATTCTGCGTACGCAAAACTACGTCAGGATCCTGGCGCAGGGACTGAAAAATCATCTACGTTTTGCCGATTATCTTACGGATGAAATTATCGAAATGCTCTACAAAACCTCACCGCTGCATGATATCGGCAAGGTCGGCGTGCCGGATCAGATTCTGCTCAAACCGGGCAAGCTGAATGCAGATGAGTGGGAGGAGATGAAAAAGCATACCCTCTACGGTCACGAAGCATTACGCCGTGCGGAAGAGGAACTGGGCACCACCGATTTTGTGCAGATGGCTCGCGAGATCGCGCTCAGTCACCACGAACGTTGGGACGGCAGCGGATATCCGTTCGGATTAGCGGGTGACGATATTCCAGTATCAGGTCGGCTGATGGCGGTGGCCGATGTCTACGACGCGCTGATCAGCCGCCGTGTCTACAAACAACCCTGTCCCCATGAGAAAGCGGTGCAGGAGATCATTAACGGATCTGGTAGTCACTTCGATCCCGATATCGTGGTGGAATTCGATAAACTTCAGGAACGGTTCTACGAAATCGCTACGCATTATTCCGACGAAGCCGATTGAAGCTGCTAACAACGGTGTCCTTTGAGCTGAAGCGACCAAATCGAAGCGCAGGTCACTGATCGCTTTGGTTATCTGCTAGATATAGCTACATCCCGGTGTATCCACAGCTGACAAATGTATACAAACTGATACAGAGTCGCGATGGAACGTTACACCCCGCTGCGGGTAGTATGCACCTATGGAAAAACACGAACATATCGAAGCGCACCTGTTGCTGGTGGAGGACGACCCCAAACTGGCCTCGCTGGTGCAGGAGTATCTGCAAAAGAACGGTCTGCGGGTTGACATCGAAACCCGAGGTGACCGTGCGGCGGAGCGTATTCTGCGCGAGCAGCCGGATCTGGTTCTGCTCGATATCATGCTTCCCGGTGCCGACGGTTTCACCATCTGCCGTACCGTTCGCCCTTCCTATGACGGCCCTATCGTTATGTTGACTGCCCGCGACGAGGACCTTGACGAGTTACTGGGTCTGGAACTGGGTGCCGACGACTACATCTCCAAACCGGTGCAGCCACGCCTGTTACTGGCACGTATTCGTGCAGTGATGCGTCGCTACGGCAATCCTCCGAACGTAGCGTCATCCGGTCGTATTCGTTGTGGTGATCTTGAAATCGACAATAGTTGCCGTGAGGCAAAACTCAACGATGTGAAACTCAGCCTGACCACAGCAGAATTCGATCTGCTCTGGCTACTGGCTAGTAATGCCGGTCAGGTGCTCTCCCGTGATGACATCCTGCGTAACGTGCGTGGCATCGGTTATGACGGGAGCGATCGCTCTATCGACCTGCGTATTTCAAGACTGAGGCGTAAGTTGGGTGATGATCCGATCGAACCTCAGCGGATCAAGACGGTACGTGGCGCAGGCTACCTCTTTGTCGCAGAGGTCGCACAATGACCAAACATTTTCTGCGCCTTTATCTGTTGGTGCTAGTACCGTTGCTGGCACTGATCCTCTCCAGTCCACTGCAGCCGCTGATCGATCGCTGGGTATCGGCGTTGGCCGAGGAGCAGTACCGCGGTACCAGTTACCTGCTGCAACAGGAGTTGCAAGCCTTGCCTCAGAGCGAGTGGTCTGCGCGGGTGGAAGCGTTGGCCATGCACTTTGGGCGAAAACTGGAACTTGCACGAATCGATTCTCCGCAGATCAGCGAAGAGGAGCGGCAGGCGCTCTATCAACGCGGGCATACCTATATCCGAAGCGATGCGCTGCATGCCCATGCATGGTGGCGTATCGGCGATAGTGACTATGCCATCTATACCGGGTTTGGTGAATCCCCGGAGGAGCAGGCGAATCGCGATGCTTCGGGTACCGCATACCTTGTTAAACGTTATCTGGAAAATTACGGCGACCTGCAGCAGGGCGTGCGTGAACTTGCCCCACATTTCGGTTTTCCCCTGGCGCTGAAACATGAGGCGGAACTCGATTTTAATGACGCACAAAAAGCGCTGCTCGATCAGGGGATGATCATCGGTGGCGGCGAGGGTGCGCGCTCCGAGATCTATTATGGTCGTGTCGATCATGGCGACTGGATACTGGTGGCCGGCCCGTTGGACGATCACAATATCAATGAGCGCGTCATGCTCGCTTTTTCCCTGATCCCGACCGTGTTGATTGCCATGGCACTACTCTTCTGGTTGCGTCCACTGTGGCGCGATTTGAAACGGCTCAAAGTCGATGCCACTCATCTTGGCGAAGGTGATCTTGCTGTGCGTACCGAGGTGCCGAAAAGTTCAGCCCTGCACCTGCTTGCCACCACCTTTAATCGTATGGCCGATAGTATCCAGCAACTGGTGGAGGGGCAGAAGGAGCTGACCCACGCGGTTTCTCACGAATTCAAGACGCCGGTAGCAAGGCTGCGTTTTGCCCTGGAGATGCTGCGTGATCATTCAGTGGAAGCGGACCGCGAACGTTACCTCGACGGCATGGAGAGCGACCTTGATGAACTGGAAGGTTTAATCGGCGAACTGTTGACCCATGCCCGTTATGACCGTCCCGATCTGGCGATTCATCCTGAACCCGTGGACCTGCTTAAGTGGCTGGAGCAGCGTATGGCCGATCATCGCCGAGGTAATGATCGTATTGCCATTGCCATACAGGATGATGGTGTCACTAGTCCGGCGATGTTCGATCCGACGGCGATGGAAAAACTGATCAATAATCTGCTGGCCAACGCACTACGTCATGCCCATTCATTGGTGCAGGTTAGTGCAAAAAGCAGCGGCACTGAGATTGAACTCTGTGTCGAAGACGACGGCCCCGGCGTGCCGGAGGAGGAGTGCGAAGCGATCTTCAATCCCTTCTACCGACTGGATGAGAGTCGCGAACGCGGAACTGGTGGCACCGGTTTGGGTCTCGCCATCGTCAGGCGCGTGATCGAACGACATGGGGGGACGGTCAGTTGCCACAAATCGAATCTGGGCGGCGCGCGTTTCTGTGTGCGCTGGCCGGTAGTGTTGAAACAAGAGGCGAGAAAAGCGTGAAGAAAAGTGCCAGGGAAGTTTTGTTGCTGAGTACGCTGTGTTTTATCACCACAATGGCTTCTGCCGAAGAGGCGGATCGGCTGGATCAGGTCACCATCACCGATAGCGAAGATGACTCCAGTCTCGAAGCAGCGCCACCGCTTGGCTACAGCATTGGTGGCAAAAGTGCCGCAATGGTGCCCGGTAGCGGCGGCGATCCGCTGCGCGCACTGCAAGCCATGCCCGGCGTGGTGAGCAATGACGATACCAGTGCCGCACCTGCGGTACGCGGCTCGCGCCCGGAGGACAACTTCTATTTTGTCGATTTCATGCCCGCTGGTTACCTGTTCCATATGGGCGGTGCGGTCAGTGTCTTTAACTCGCAACTGGTGGAGAGTTTCGATCTCTACCCGGCGGCCTTCGGCGCCGAGTATGCGGGAAACACCGGTGCGGTGATCGATGTAAAACTGCGCGACCCAAAAGAAGATGAGCGCAGTACTACCATCGATATCAGCATGCTGCAGGCAGGTTTTCTGGTGGAGGGACCGGTGCAGGAGAACCAGTCGTTTTACCTGGCGGCACGTATGAGTTACATGGATTTGCTGGTCGGCGACATGGTTGATATTCAGGGCGTCGACATGGTGCAGTTCCCCAAGTACACCGACTATCAAGGCAAATATCTGTGGAAACTGGACGACGGCGGGCGTGTGACATTTCAGGCCACCGGCGCCACCGATAACATCGAGGTGAATCTCGATGGTACCCAGGCGGCAGCAGAAAACGACCCGGTGCTGATCGGTAACCATAGCAACGATATGTCCTACAACGGCCAGGCGGTGGTGTGGGAACAGGAGCATGGCGGTAACGGCATGACACTCGGCTTCGGTCACATGGGCAGTGAAACCGTTACCCACGCCGCGGCTGCCGCCGATGCAAAGATTGTGATGGATAATTGGTACGGGCGTGGCCGCTGGACCAAACCATTGGGGAGCGATCACTTGCTCGCTATCGGTGGCGAGGTCGTCCAGTTCAATGCCGATTACGATGTCAGTTTTCGCGATCCCGGTTGTACCGAGTTTGATGTGAACTGCCAGTACACCGACGCTACGCTGCTCAGCAATAAGGCAAAGGTGACGGTGAACTGGTCACAGCTCTATCTGGAAGAGAACTGGTATCCCAATGATCGCTGGGCGCTGACCGTCGGAATCAGCGGCCAACAGGAGGACTACCTTAAGGAGAGTTTCCTCGAACCGCGCCTGCGTGCCGAGTACACACCGCAACCGGGCTGGACTTACAGTATCGGTGCCGGTCAGTACCACCAGTTCCCCAGCTTTATCCAGGTGGAAAAGGTCTTCGGCAATCCGCAACTGTCTCATTTCGATGCCGATCACTTTGTCGTCGGTGTCGAACGCCAGGCCGGTGACGGCTGGGAGTGGAAGGCAGAGGCCTACTACAAAAAGCTCAACAATTTGGTGACCAGCGATCCGATCACCCGCTACAGCAACGAAGGCGAAGGCGAAGCGATGGGTCTTGAGCTATTGCTGCGCAAAGCGCCAACCGACAAACTCTCCGGCTGGCTATCGGTCAGTCTCTCTAAGGCGGAGCGTATCAGGGCCAATGGCGAACGCTTCCCCTTCGAATACGATCAGCCGCTGGTGATCAGTCTGGTGGGCGATTATCGACTGAATGAGAGGTGGTCATTCGGTGCCAAGTGGTGGTACCACTCCGGTGCGCCCTATACACCGATAACCGGCAGTACACTGGTACCTGCTGACCCGGTGAATGGTATCCCTGAGCACTATGTCCCGATCTATAGCACCGAGATTAACTCCGAGCGGATGCCCGACTATCATCGTCTCGACCTGCGGGTGAATCGCCACTACAGCAAGAAGACCATCGGTTATCTGGAGCTGGTCAACGCCTATGCACAGCAAAATGTCGGCGGTTACGATTACAATGTGGACTACACCAGTCGCGATGAGATCTATCAGCTACCGTTCCTGATCTCTCTCGGCTTTACCACCCGTTTTTAATTCAGGGAGAACAACAACGTGGAATTTCTGAAGGTGTGGCTCGACCCGTTTATCTTTCTCACCCTTGGCGGTATGAGTTTCGTGATGGTCTGGTTCGCCGCCGAGCGACACTTTTTCTTCAAGCAGGTAAGCGTTGAAAACTACACGCGGCTTGATGGTCTGAAAATGGATCTGAGCAAGCGCCTTACCACCATCGCGACTATCGGTTCCAACGCACCCTATGTCGGTCTGCTCGGTACGGTGCTCGGTGTACTGGTCACCTTTTTCGACATCGGTCAGCAGGGCCACATCAGTTCCAGCGCGGTAATGCTGGGTCTGGCGATGGCGCTCAAGGCAACCGCATTGGGTCTGGTTGTCGCGATACCCTCCATCGTGGTTTACAACGGCCTGCTGCGGCGGATCGAAGAGATCGAAGATCAGTGGAAGGCGCGGCAGGAGGCGTAAAGATGAAACGCTTCGATCAGATCAACGTCATTCCTTTTATCGATATCATGCTGGTACTGCTCGCCATCGTCCTTATGACAGCCACCTTCATTGCCAGAGAAGGGATCGACTTCGACCTGCCAAATGCGGAAAGCGCCGCCCCGGTCAGCGGTGATCAGGTTATGGAGATCACCGTCGACAAAAATGGTGCACTGCATCTCGATGGTGTCGCGATTACGATGGAAATTCTGGATGAAAGATTGCGCGATGTAGATACCGAGCAGGCGATCCAACTCGGGGTGGATCGTGGCGTCGCCTTCGACAACTTTGTTCAGGTGATCGACAAACTCAAGGCGCATCATCTACAACGCCTGACGATTCTCACCCTGCCTGCACAATGAAACCGATCCACCTTGGTCTGCTGATTTCGGCTGTACTGCATCTGTCAATTGTGATCGCGGTGTGGGGAGATTTTCGCCTGACAGAAGAGACGCCGAAACCGTTGCCAATCCAACTGGCGATGTTTGCGGCAGTTAAGCCGAAACCGGCGGCATTGCCACCACCGCCACCTCCACCCAAAGCGGCGGCTCCGAAAACGGCAAAAAAGAAAACACCTGCTGAGAAAAAACCTGAAGATGATCAGCCATCACCGCTGTTGCCGCCGGTACCGCCGAGCAGTGAAAGCAAACTGGTCGAGCGCTCCGAGACCGACTATCGCAATGCCCTGCGTAGCGCCATCGAAGCACGCAAGCGCTATCCGGCCAAGGCCAAACGGATGCACTGGCAGGGTACGGTGGAACTGGCATTTACCGTCAATGCCATGGGGAGCATTAGCGATTTACGGGTCGCGCTGAGTTCCGGCTATCCTGATCTTGATCGCGCAGCGATGGACCTGGTGGCCAGTCTTAACGGCCTGATGCCGTTTCCCGCTGAGCTTAATCGCAGCGAATGGGAATTTGTTCTGCCGATCGAGTATCGACTGGAATAGAAAAGCGGCCTGTCGATTTTAGCAAGCAATACAGGCCGCTCAGTACAGCGTCTAGAAACGATAGATGATACCTGCGTAATATTCCCTGCCTGGGTCGACAGTGATCGTGGCGTCCTCCGCATCAAATACATCGTCCTTATTACTGTCGTTAGTGAGAAAAACAGTACGGTAGTACTGCTCGTCAAAGATGTTGTTGACCTTGAAGTAGAGCTCCAGGCTCGAGTTCTCCATGGTGATTTCGTAGCGGGTTTGCAGGTTGTAATAGGCGTAACCATCCAGTTTGATTAGATTGGTTTCATCTGCGTAGTATCCGGATCTCGCATAGGCTTCACCGATGAGTCGCCACTGTGGTGTGATGCTATAGGTTGCGTACAGATCGAGGGTGTGGTGTGGCGTACGCGGCAGCTCGTTACCGACGATGTCGTAGGTAGCGTCGGGCAACGTAGTGTAAGAAATCTTGAATGGATTATGTCTGGTAACTTCCGATTCCAGATAGGTGTAGGCCAGTGTTAGTTTCAGATCAGTGGTAGGTTGGCTTTGCAGCCAAACCTCGACGCCACGATTGATAGCGTCTCCGACATTATCGAAGTAGGCCGGATCGCTAGAAGAGTAGGTGCCATCCTTGCGGCCGATGATGTCGTTATTGTCGGTACGGAATAATGAAACTTCATATTGCATGTCGTTGTCCAGAATCATGCCTCGTCCCTTGAAACCGACTTCATAACTTACCGTACGCTGCACATCGATGGATTCGTTGTTAAGGTATGTGCCGCCTTTGATATCTCCGGCAAATAGTTGGTCAACTGTTGGTGTGCGGAAGCCGGTGGAGACATTGGCGTACCACGACAACTGCTTGGAAGAGGCGTAGGTGGAACCAAGGCGATAGGAGTTTTCGTGGAATGTTTTCTCCCGGACGGTGTTCGTATCGCTCCAGGTGCTGCCGTCATAGTCATGCGAGAAAACGTCGTACTTGTCATTTTGAATGTCGTGGCGCACGTTGAGCGTGGTGGTTAGACGAGGAGTGATACCGAGTTTGAGCTCTCCATATACGGCATTTTTATTTTGATCGTCTTCTGCCTGGGAGCTCTCGCCTTTGTAGTAATAGGTCGTCACACTTCCTTTGGTCGTGTTGTAGTCTGCAAGTCTTTCGCTGGACGACTGATAGTTACGCATGGCATTTTCGAAGCCCAGAAGATAGGCGTAACCACTACCCTTCTGTCGATATTCCGCTTTGACACCATCCTGCACGATATCCTGCAATGAGTGATTGGTATAGGTATCGTTAATGCCGTCACCAGTAGTGTCTTGAGGGCTGGAAATATAATCGTATTTATCCAGGTAGTCGTAAACATTCATCATAAGATTGGTGTTTTGATCCATGTCATTCGAATAGGTGAAAAAATATTTGTCCAGGTCGACGAAGTTATCCTTTTGAAAGGAGTTCCTGCCGTTGCCTTCAGGGTTGGCCTCTGCTTCAGTAACTCCTTTGGTGCTCCCACGCTGTGCTTGTTCATATTTGCGTGTAATGTCAGCACCGACCAACAGGTCGCTATGGCTGTTGATGTAATAGGAAAATTTGCCGCCAATGGATTTTGACCATAGTGCGGAGTCGACCCAGTAGCCGTCGGTATCGCGGTAGTTGGCATTTAGATCGAAGGCATATTGCTCTGTACTGCGGCGCATTTGCGCCGTGTAGTCCTGATAATTCTGGCTGCCTTTTTCCGCGGTGAGTTTATAGTCGTTGGCCGATTTTGGTCGCGAAGTGGTGATGATCACTGCACCAGCCAATGCATTGTTGCCGTAGAGATAGGAAGCGGAACCTTTAATGACCTTAATGCTTTTGATGTCACTCATATTGAGGCGGAATTTGCCGCCGTTCTGCCAGATGGGTACACCATCGATGATTACGGCGACACCGGTATCCTCCCACATAAACTCCTGCTGGTTGATACCGCGCATGTGTATTTCGACAACCTCACCCGTTCGCACATCGGAGGTGATCCCCGGTATGGTCTGCAGCAGTTCGTTGATTTGGCGTGGATTGATCTGTTCAACTCGCTCACCATCGATGTAATTGACGGTCGATGCCTCGGTCTGGCTGGTGGCGTAATCCATGATCGTCGATGATTCGACCGTGATGACCGGAACTGAAGAGTCATCTTCTTTCGTCTCATCAGTCAACTCGTCTACAGCGAAAGACGGGGCTGTGTTGAGCGTCAGGAGCAGTATTAGTGACGTAATGGGTAGTTGAATAAAATGGCTATCAGCTTTATTCGATCCGTATGGCATTGTTTTTATGTCTCCAGGTCTGGGCAATCAAAACACGTCATACGGCAATATCCATGCCATGGGTAAGGTATTGAAATGTGTAGCGTCTACGGAAAAGGCAGGATGTGTACTGTGCGATATGCCAAGTGGAGCGAGTGATTTGACTCGTAAATCTACGCTACGCAGAAAGATGCCAGAATTCTGTTCAACTGGGTTAAACAAAAAACGGTTGGCCGATACTGGGCGCCAGCACAGCCGTGGACAAATGCGGTATTTATCGGTTTGTTCAGTCCAGGCAACCGTTCCCTATTCTTGACGTACTACCACCGGCCCTGTTCTTCATCCGACATGACAGCGCCAGGGGGTATGGTCAGGTACGCAAGGGTGTGGTAGACGAAAAAAATATCTCGCCCATGTAAGGAATCCGCGTCTCTCGCGACATAACGGTGAAAGGCGTACCGCACCCGAATATCGTGGAGGAGACGAAGATGACATCACTACAAGCAGGGGATATCGCCCCCGATTTCACCATGCCTGACATCGACGGCAAACCGATCCGCCTGGCCGATTTCCGTGGCAGGAAAGTCATGCTGGTCTTTTTCCGCTATGCGACCTGCCCCTTCTGCACCGTACGTTTCGTGCGCCTGTCGCAGGAGAGTGCGCGCTATAGTGCCGAGGGTATCGAGATCATCGGCGTATTCGAATCGAATAACGACTATATCCGTGAATATCTCTCGAAGCGCGGTCTGCCGTTTCCGATCATTCCTGATCCGGAGGGGGTGCTGTACAAGCTCTATGGCGTGAAGCGCTCCATGCCGGGATTGCTGTTCGGCATGCTGCGCTTGCCGACACTGTTACGCTCGTTGTTCGATCCGGCGTACAGGATGGCAAAACCAGATGGCAGTTTGACACGTATCCCCGCCGATTTCCTTATCGGTGCCGATCAGGTGATTGCCGAGGCATACTATGGTAGGGACATCGGTGATCATATCCCGTTTAAGAACATCGATGCCTTTGCTGCCTATAGACAGCCCTACTATCCACAACGAAATCTGGTGCGCTCATGAATACGCTAATTGTCACAATCATAGTCGCGGTTGCGGCGTTGATTCTTTTCTGGCAATGGCGTGTCCTGCGTCAGGCAAAACGCTGTGAAGGGATGCCGACACCGGATACCTCAGCGGTTGATGGCGGTGTCTATACGGGAAAGCGCGTCTACTTCTTTCACGCCGCTCACTGCGGCCCATGCAAGGCGATCATGCCGCTGGTGGATCAGCTACAACAGGAGTTTCACAACCTGATCAAGGTGGACGTGGCGGAAAATATCGCACTGGCACAGTCGTTCGGTATTGCCGCGACGCCCAGTTTTATCCTGGTTCAGGATGAGGTAATCAAGGAAGTGAAACTGGGTGGCGTAAGTGCATCGTGGTTGCGCGAAAGGCTTTCAACATGAATATTAAATAACGTGTAAGGAATCCCGCCCTGTTGCGACTGACTGATTGAGTGCAACAACATAGTCATAGGAGGTGGGTTATGTGGCGTAAAATTTTTGTCTTTTTCTTCCTGATAATCACCTCTGCCGTGCAGGCCGAGGAATTTCCTTTCACCCAGCAACGCTTCAGTGAACTGCAACAGCAGGACAGGCCGATCTTGGTTTTTATCCATGCTGACTGGTGTCCAACCTGTAAGAAGCAGGGCATTATCCTCAATGAATTATTCGAACGAGATGAATTTAAACCGCTGACCGTACTGAAAGTGGACTTCGATAGCCAGAAGCCTGTGGTCAACAGTTTCGGCGCCAAATATCAAAGTACGCTGATCATTTTTCGCGGTAATCGTGAGAAAGGAAGGGTGACCGCCAGTACCGATCGCAAGGAGATTGCCGCATTACTGCGTAGGGTGTTGTAACGATGGAGGCAATTGCAGTGGACGGTACGTACAACATCGTGATGTTGCATTACCTGCCGGAAGCGCCGAAACTCAATGGGTTCGTTTTGCTTTGCCGCAGAGGAATAACGATGTCTGTCTCTACCAATGCCGCTGAAATTGCCGCGCTGCGCCATGACATGCTGCGTTTTGCGCGATTGCAGTTGCGTGACGAACAGGCAGCGGAGGATGCGGTGCAGGAGGCGATCGCTGCGGCACTGGCGGCGCAACGGGACTACGCCGGCAAATCGAAATTTAAGACCTGGGTTTTTGCCATCTTGCGCAACAAGATCATCGATACCATTCGTGACAGGGCACGTCATCCGACGCAGAGTTACGACGAAGAGATCGATAATCACCTGGATGGTCAGTTCAATCCACGTGGTCACTGGACGCGGGAGAGCAAGCCTGCTTCGTGGGAGCATCCCGATGCTGCGCTGGAGAACGATCAGTTCTGGCGCGTGTTCGATGCCTGTCTTAACTATCTGCCGGAAAACACGGCACGTGTATTTATGATGCGTGAAATGTTGGGACTGGAAACCGATGAAATCTGCAACGAGTTATCGATCAGCGAAAGCAACTGCTGGGTCATTTTGCACAGGGCGCGTTCGCGTTTGCGTCTGTGTCTGACAGAGAACTGGTTTAACGGGGAGAATGCGTAATGTTGAACTGTAAACAGGCAACGCGGTTAATGTCGCAATCCCACGATCGCCAACTTGGACTACGCGAGCGTCTCGGTCTGCGACTGCATCTGTTGATCTGTGGCGGTTGCACCAACTTTAACAAACAACTCGATTTTATCCGCAGCGCCTGTCGCAGGATGAGCGGTCAATAGCGCAAAGCAGAAGCGCTTCCTTGCCCAATCCCATCATGGGTGAGTTCATCTCACCACTTATGCCGCAGTAATCCTGTAGTCACAACATGGGGCATCATTGTGCAGGCACTGCGCTTTCTCCACCTGGAAGTTGGGCAGGCCTGGTGTACCCTTGAGCAGGCCTTCGATGGTGCCGAGAATGAACTGACATAGGAGTTCGTCCGGGTTACCTCGGTCCAAGTTCTTGGAGTAACCGGTGACGGAAATGACATTGTCTCGCAGCTGGTAGGTGGCCAGCGGCTGTAATCCCGGCAGAACCACCTTATCCAGAGCAGTCGCCAGATCGAGGATCGACTCCGTTACTTTGAGATTGGAAACCAGGTGTCGGCCAAAACCCTGACCCAATTGGTATAGCCGCAACGGACGATCTTCGGCCGGAATGGTGCTCTTGAGTTCGATCAGGCGGTTGGAGATGTTGGGATAGCGGCTGAGCAGTGAGAAAACCAGCATGCGATCGCGGAATTCAACGTCACCTGCTTCGGAATCCGGGTTTTTGAAGCGCGCTTCATCTTCACTACTGGTTTCAGTTTCTGCTGCGGTGACGGTTTCCTCGGGTTCATTCGGTGAAACAACGCTGGCTGAACGTACGCCACTAATGTTGCTAACGATTTCCTTAATAGCCGCTTCGTCGATCGAACCGTCGCTTTCCACGACGAGCGTAAGTACTTTGCCGCTGTCCGGTGTTTCCTTTAGGGCGTGACTGGTGGCAACCAAACCGTTCTTTTTCAGGGTATTGAGTACCCGAAGTTGAACGCCCGATACATTCTCAATTTGCAGATGGATTTCTGTAATCATTCTTGTTCGAGCTCTTGTTGGCTCTCCCCCCTCCGCTGGTAATTATTAGGTGTCTGAGTCGGCTGTCCGTCGATGATTTGTGTTGTGATGAGAGATTCAGTTATTTCCCTGAAAATTACAAGTGTATTGAGCTTGTTTGATGGCGATCAGTGGCCTGCACTAAGTGCTTGCAGATGGTAGATATAGCGTTGTAGATGCAGGTTTACGTGAGTCGAGATGTTGAGGAATGACGCACCGTATCGCGGGACCGCTTCGTTTTTGCCGGTGAAAAAGACGCCGCTGTTACGGACTTCCAGATCGACGTCGAACTCACCAAATTCCGGCAGCTCCACACGACAGTTTTTGTAAACATCAAACAGCTTCGGCTTGAAGATGGAATCGTGAGCGATAAAGCTGAGTCCGCCGACACTGATATCGACGATCTGTAAGGTTATCGGTTTCTCTTCCGGGTTCGGGCGGATGGTGCATTGCGGGGCGTTAATGCGCGGTACCTGAACCCGGAAAAACTCCCGCCGCTGTTTACGGAACAGGGTCGCTGGCATGTTGGCGGCGATGGCCGAGCGGCCCTGGTATTTGGCGCTCTGTAGTCCTTCCACCGTGAACTTGACCGGCACACCAAAACTGCGGGTGGTGCAGACCAGGCGGTTGGATTTGATCGCCTTGCTGGTGACCTCGTCATCGGGGCCGATATCCAGTACCAGCAGATTGCGATCTTTCAGTACGCCCAATACCGCGGTAAGGAAGAACTGTTTGCCGCCGCCGAAGTAGGCGGTGATGATGTCTGGTTTTTTTGCGAGGGATAACAGCTGGTTACGAATCTCGCCTTCGCTATGTAGAACATAGCGGTCGTGATCCTCGACGGAGTCGATAGCTGTCTTCTCAGCGTTCAGGTAATCAGGCATGGCTGTCCGTGGGTTTGTACCTGGGGCGTCGCCGCAGCGTCGCGGAAAGCCCTGTAGTGTATCTCCTCACTAAAGGTAACACCATTGTATTAGACCGTGGAGGAACCTCGCCACAGAACTATCGGCCACGGGGAATTGGGCTAAAGGGCACCCTAAATATTCATGAGCGCACATTCTGAACACTCAAATCCGCGCCGCCTGCGTTAAAAATCTTCGCAATAGCTCGCTATTACGTGCGATTTTCGCCTTGTGGGCACGAATTTGAGTGCCCATTCTGTTGTACTCAGAATAATTAGAGGTGCCCTTAAGGGTGCGCGGACGTACAATGTGCGGCCCTTTCTGGTGAATGCAGATGATTTATCCCGAATCTTTCGATGTCATTGTTGTCGGCGGCGGACACGCCGGGACCGAGGCGGCCATGGCCGCAGCGCGGATGGGCGTGCGTACCCTGCTGTTGAGCCACAACATCGAAACCCTGGGACAGATGTCCTGCAACCCGGCCATCGGCGGTATCGGCAAGGGCCATCTGGTAAAAGAGGTGGACGCCCTCGGTGGCCTGATGGGGCGCGCCATCGACCGAGGCGGGATCCAGTTTCGCATCCTCAACGCCTCCAAGGGGCCGGCGGTGCGCGCCACACGCGCCCAGGCGGACCGCCAGATCTACAAGGCGGCGGTGCGTTACGCTCTGGAGAACCAGCCCAACCTCAGTCTCTACCAGCAGGCGGTCGAAGACCTGATCGTCGAAGGGGATCGGGTCACCGGCGTGGTGACCCAGATGGGTCTGCAATTCAGGGCGCCTACCGTGGTACTGACCGTCGGCACCTTCCTCGCCGGGCTGATCCATATTGGTCAGGTGAACTATCAGGGCGGCCGTGCTGGCGACCCGCCGGCCAATGCCCTTTCCCATCGCCTGCGTGAACTGCCGCTGCGGGTTTCCCGGCTCAAGACCGGTACCCCGCCGCGTCTCGACGGCCGTACCCTCGATTATTCGGTGATGCAGGAGCAACCGGGCGACGACCCGGCGCCAGTATTCTCCTTCCTTGGCCACCGCGAGGAGCATCCGCCGCAGATCTCCTGCTTTATCACCCACACCAGCGAGAAGACCCACGAGATCATCCGCGGCGGACTGGATCGCTCGCCCATGTACAGCGGCATCATCGAAGGGGTGGGGCCGCGCTACTGTCCTTCCATTGAAGACAAGGTGGTGCGCTTCTCCGAGCGTAACGCGCACCAGATCTTCGTCGAGCCGGAAGGACTCTCGACCCACGAGGTCTATCCCAACGGCATCTCTACCTCGCTGCCTTTTGATGTGCAGTTGAATCTGGTGCGCTCGATCCGTGGCTTCGAGAACGCCCACATCGTCCGTCCCGGCTACGCCATCGAATACGACTTCTTCGACCCGCGCGATCTCAAGCCGAGTCTGGAGACCAAGGTGATCGAAGGGCTCTTCTTCGCAGGGCAGATCAACGGTACTACTGGCTATGAAGAGGCGGCGGCGCAAGGCCTGCTGGCCGGACTCAACGCCGCCCGCAAGGCGCAGGAGAAGGAGCCCTGGTCGCCGCGTCGCGACGAGGCCTATCTGGGTGTGCTGGTGGACGACCTGATCACCCGCGGCACCGCCGAGCCCTACCGCATGTTCACCTCCCGCGCTGAATACCGCCTGCTGCTGCGGGAGGACAACGCCGACCTGCGCCTTACCCCCATCGGTCGCGAACTGGGGTTGGTGGACGATGTTCGCTGGGCCGCCTTCGAGGCCAAGCGCGAGGCGATTGAGCAGGAGCAGCAGCGGTTGCGCGATACCCTGGCCCGTCCCGGCAAGGTGGCCGATGCGGAGCAGGTGCTGGGTGGCGAGTTGAGTCGCGAGTACCGCCTCGACGAACTGTTGCGTCGCCCAGACGTGAGCTACGAAGACCTGTTCAAACTGCTACCGGAGCTGGCGCCGGTGGCCGACCCGGCGGTGGCCGAACAGGTGGAGATCCAGGCCAAATACGCCGGTTACATTGAGCGTCAGCGCGACGAGATCGAGCGCAGCCAACGCCACGAGTCGACCGTCCTGCCAGAGGATTTCGACTACGCCGCGGTGCGCGGTCTCTCTGCCGAGGTGCGGGAAAAACTGCAACGTAATCGCCCCACCACCCTCGGCCAGGCCTCGCGTATCCCCGGCGTCACCCCGGCTGCAATATCGCTGTTGCTGGTTTATTTGAAGAAGTATTCCGCGCCAAGGCGCAAAGACGCCAAGGGTGAAGCAAAGTGATGGCAGTACGAAGGTCTTTTTCTCTTTGCGCCTTAGCGTCTTTGCGCGAGGAATGAGTGTTGAGTGATCTGCGCGACAAACTGGATAGCGGTTTGGCAAAGCTGGGTCTGGATCTACCCGAGGCGGTACGCGACCAACTGATCGCCTACGTCGAACTGCTGGCGAAATGGAACAAGGCCTACAACCTGACCGCGGTACGCGATCCGGCGGAGATGGTCACCCGGCATCTGCTCGATTCGCTGGCGGTGGTGCCCTATTTCCACGGCCAGCGGACCATCGATGTGGGCACCGGCGGCGGCCTGCCGGGTATCCCGCTGGCGCTGGTCTTTCCCGAGCGGCAGTTCGTGCTGCTCGACTCCAACAGCAAGAAAACCCGCTTCCTGATCCAGGCCAAAGCGACCCTCGGACTGGAAAATGTGACCGTGGTGCACGAAAGGGTCGAGGCGTTCCATGATGATGTCGGCTTCGACTGTATTATCACTCGCGCTTTCGCCCCGGTTGCTGATATCCTGACAGGCTCCCGCCACCTGCTGACCCCGAACGGGGAATTCCTGGCAATGAAGGGCGCCGTTCCGGAACAGGAACTGGCCGCCATGCCGCAGGGCTATTGTCTCGTTGAGGTAATACCACTCAGGGTGCCGGGTCTGGAACAGGAGCAACGCCACCTGTTACGTATCGGCAAGCAGTGACCGGCAAGGATTTGGAGGGGAAACCACAATGGGCAAGATTATCGCGGTAGCGAATCAGAAGGGCGGGGTGGCCAAGACCACCACCTGCATCAACCTCGGTGCCTCCTTCGTCGCGACCAAGCGCAAGGTGCTGGTGGTCGACTTCGACCCACAGGGCAATGCCACCGTCGGTAGCGGCGTCGACAAGGGCAGCTACGAATACAGCAGCTACCACGTGCTGATGGGCCAGGTCCCGGCGGCGCAGGCGATCCTCCACGTCGACTCCGCCAACTACGATGTCCTGCCCAGTAACGGCGACCTGACCGCTGCCGAAGTCGAATTGATGGACATGAGCGAAGGGCGTGCCCAACGCCTGCGCGATGCGCTGGCGCCGATCCGCGACAACTACGACTACATCCTGGTCGACTGTCCGCCTTCATTGAACATGTTGACCCTCAACGCACTGGTCGCAGCCGACTCGGTGATGATCCCGATGCAGTGCGAGTACTACGCCCTCGAGGGTTTGAGCGCGCTGCTCAAGACCATCGAGGAGATCAAATCCTCGGTCAATCCGGGGCTGGAAGTCGAAGGCCTGCTGCGCACCATGTACGACCCACGCAACAACCTCGCCAACGACGTTTCCGGTCAGTTGATCATGCACTTTGGCGACAAGGTTTACCGTACCGTGATCCCGCGTAACGTCCGTCTGGCCGAGGCCCCCAGCCACGGTATTCCGGCGCTGCAGTACGATCGCAGCTCCCGCGGGGCGCTGGCCTATCTGGCGCTGGCCGGTGAGATCCTGCGCCGCGGCGATGACCACAAACAAGCGGTCTGAGCACCGTTTCTGCAAACGAAGTAATGACAGCAAAAGAAGATGGCAGCGAAAAAACGAGGACTGGGTAAAGGGCTTGAGGCATTGCTGGGCAGCAACGGCGGTTCATATACCGCGGCGCCCGCAACGGTGGAAGAGGCGGCGGCCGACGGCCTGCTGAAGAATCTACCGGTCGATATCCTGCAACGCGGTGTCTATCAGCCGCGGATCGACATGCACCCGGATACTCTGGAAGAGCTGGCCAACTCCATCCGTGCCCAGGGTGTGGTACAGCCGATCGTGGTGCGTCCGGTCGCGGGAGGTCGCTACGAGATCATCGCCGGTGAACGTCGCTGGCGCGCCTCGCAACTGGCCGGTCTGCATGAAATCCCCGCAGTAATCCGCGATGTGCCGGATCAGGCCGCCATGGCGATGGCGCTGATCGAGAACATCCAGCGCGAAGGTCTCAACCCGATGGAAGAGGCGACCGCACTGCACCGTCTGATCGAAGAGTTCGGTCTGACCCACCAGCAGACCGCCGATGCGGTAGGCCGCTCCCGTGCCGCGGTCTCCAACCTGTTACGCCTGCTGACCCTGGCAGAGCCGGTCAAACGGATGCTGGAAAACGGCGATCTGGAGATGGGCCATGCCCGCGCCCTGCTGGCGCTGGAAGGCGAGCAACAGGTCAAGGTGGCGCAACACGTGGCGGCGAAAGGGCTGTCGGTGCGCGAGACCGAAAGACTGGTCAAGCACACCCTGGAGCAACCCCAAGGCAAGGCCAAGGCGGAGAAGAAGGAAGACCCGGATATCCGTCGCCTGGAACTGGACCTCGGCGACAAACTGGGCGCCAAGGTGGCGATTCAGCACGGTAGTCAGGGCAAGGGCAAGCTGGTGATCGCCTATAACAGCCTTGATGAGCTGGACGGTATTCTCGACCACATAAAATAAACGTTAAAGAAACCTACCCCCACGCTCGCAAATATCTGCGCGAGCTAATATAAACCTTTTTTATTGTGCCATCATTGACCCTAGCGGCTAGGCTGGATATACTTTCGCGCCGCTGAGAGCTTCGTTTTGGCCCCGCGTTACGTTGCTAAAACATGCGTTTCGTACCCTCTTTTGAACGGTGCGGGGACAATCCAGGTAAACACATGAGCGATGCCCGGGCACAGCTAAGAAGAATCGTCATTTGGTACCTTCTTCCCTCTGGCGCCCTGGCCGGGCTTTTCTACGTCCTGCAAGGTGGGTTATCCGCCCTGTCGGTCTTCTACGGAACGCTCATTATTGTGTTGAATCACCTGCAGCAGGTCAGGCAGCTAGCACGCGCCGACCGCATCGCGGGTCTCAGTCCGGAACGTAACATGCGTTATCTCTATCGCTGTGCGTTCGAGCGTTTTGTTGCAACAGTGGCCCTGCTCGCCATCGGTATCATCCTGATTCGGCTTGAGCCCCTGCCACTGCTTTGCGCGTACATCGTCGGTCACATGACCGCGGCGTACCAAGGTTTTCTGAAATCAAATGCGAGACGTAGACATGGCTAGCGAAGGTCACACTTCTTCGGAGTACATCAAACACCACCTGCAAAACCTCACATTCGGCCAACATTCCGACGGTACCTGGGGCATCGCCCACGGTGCAGCGGAAGCGAAAGAGATGGGCTTCTGGGCCTTCCATCTCGATACCCTCGGTTGGTCGCTGTTCCTCGGTCTGGTCTTTATCTGGATTTTCCGTGCGGCGGCGAAAAAAGCCAGCGCGGATACCCCGAGCGGCCTGCAAAATTTCGTCGAGTGGATCATCGAGTTCATCGATTCCAGCGTGCGCGGTTCCTTCACCGCCAAGAACGACGTGGTCGCGCCATTGGCACTGACCATCTTCGTCTGGATCTGGCTGATGAACTTCATGGACCTCATCGCCATCGACTTTCTGCCGCAAGTCGCTACCGCGGTCGGCATTCCCTACATGAAAGTCGTGCCCAGCACCGACCCCAATGCCACCTTTGGCATGGCGCTGTCGGTCTTCGTACTGGTGCTGTTCTACAGCATCAAGATGAAGGGCGCTGGTGGCTTCTTCGGCGAACTGGCTTTCCAGCCGTTCCCCAAATGGATGTTCCCGGTCAACCTGGTACTTGAGGGCGTTGGCCTGATCGCCAAGCCGATCTCTCTGGCACTGCGACTCTTCGGCAACATGTACGCTGGTGAGATGATGTTCATCCTCATCGCGATTATGTACGGCGCTGGTTGGGTGATGGGCGGCTTCGCCGGTTTCCTCCAGCTCGGTTGGGCCATCTTCCACATCCTGATCATCACGCTGCAGGCGTTCATCTTCATGACCCTGACCATCGTGTATCTGGACATGGCTCACCAGGAACACCACTGATTTTTGGCATTACCTAATTACTTATTTTCACTATTTAACTTTAGAAACAGGAGATCAAAATGGAACAAGCATTGTTGGTTATTGCTGGCGCAATCATGATGGGTCTGGGCGCTGTGGGCGCTGCGGTTGGTATCGGCGTACTCGGTGGCCGTTTCCTCGAAGGTGCTGCTCGCCAGCCTGAGCTGATCCCGATGCTGCGTACCCAGTTCTTCATCGTTATGGGTCTGGTCGACGCGGTTCCGATGATCGCCGTTGGTCTTGCCATGTACGTTCTGTTCGCGCTGGCCGGTTAATCGAATCCGTTAATCCTTTGTTTACGGAATCCACCGGACATCAACACGAGGTACAGGCATGAACATTAATGCAACCCTGATTGGGCAAGCCATTAGCTTCATCTTCTTCGTGTGGTTCTGCATGAAATTTGTATGGCCACCGATTATGGCTGCGCTGGAAGAGCGCAAGAAGAAGATCGCTGAAGGCCTAGCCGCCGCCGAGCGCGGTGTACACGAGCAGGCGTTGGCGGAGCAACGTGCCAAAGAGGTGATCAGCGAGGCCAAGAAAGAGGCCGCCGGGATCATCGCTCAGGCACAGAAACGCGCCAATGAGATCGTGGAAGAAGCCAAGGATACCGCGCGTGCGGAAGGCGATCGTATCGTCGCCGCTGCCAACGCGGAGATCGAGCAGGAAGTCAACCGTGCCAAGGAGCACCTGCGTGGTCAGGTCGTCTCCATCGCCGTCGCTGGCGCTGGCAAGGTGCTGAGTCGTGAAATCGACGACAAGGCGCATGACGCTCTGCTTAAAGACCTTGTTGCACAGATATAAGGTCTTGAGCCATGGCTGAAACAATCACAATCGCACGCCCCTACGCCCAGGCAATCTTTTCCCTGGCTCAGGAGCAGAGCGACCTGAAGGGTTGGTCGGAGATGCTGCAGTTCGCTGCCGCGGTCGCCGCCGATCCGCAAATGGTGGCTGTTATCGACAGCCCCCGTTTCGACAACAGCCAGGTAGCTGATCTGTTCATCGAAATCTGCGGCAAGAACCTGAATGACGCAGGCAAGAACATGATTCGCGTACTGGCCGACAACGATCGTCTCGACGTGTTGCCTGAAGTGGCAATGCTGTATGAGCAGCAGCGTGCCGCAGTAGAAGGCACCATCGTTGCCGAGGTGACCTCCGCCACTGCACTGAATGCAGCGCAGCAGAAAGAGATCGCCGCATCGTTGACGAAACGTTTGGGTCGCGATGTAACCCTGGAATGCAAGGTTGATGAATCCCTGTTGGGCGGCGCCATCATCCGTGCTGGAGACGTGGTCATCGACGGTTCAGTGGTCGGCAAGCTTGAGAAGCTCGCCACTGCACTGGCCCACTGAGCCCGGACCTGTTAGAGGACACTAGAAATGCAGCAATTGAATCCATCTGAAATCAGTGATCTGATTAAAAAGCGCATCAGCAGCTTTGAGACAGTCACCGAAGCCCGCACCGAGGGCACCGTGGTCAGCCTGACCGACGGTATCGCCCGTATTCACGGTCTGGCTGACGTTATGTCCGGCGAGATGCTTGAGTTCCCGAACAACACCTTCGGCCTGGCGCTCAACCTTGAGCGTGACTCCGTCGGTGCGGTAATCCTCGGCCCCTACGAGCACATCTCTGAAGGCGACAAGGTCACCTGTACCGGTCGCATCATGGAAGTGCCTGTTGGTGAAGCCCTGCTGGGTCGCGTTGTCGACTCACTGGGTAACCCGATCGACGGCAAAGGCCCGATCGAAGCCCAGGGTTCCTCCCCGATTGAAAAGATCGCCCCCGGCGTACTGTGGCGTAAATCGGTAGACCAGCCGCTGCAAACCGGCCTCAAGTCTATCGACTCCATGGTGCCGATCGGCCGTGGTCAGCGCGAGCTGATCATCGGTGACCGCCAGACTGGTAAGACCGCTGTGGCGATCGACGCGATCATCAACCAGAAAGGTACCGGCGTTAAGTGTATCTACGTTGCGGTTGGCCAGAAGGCCTCCTCTATCGCCAACGTGGTACGCAAGCTGGAAGAGCACGGCGCGCTGGCTCACACCATCGTTATCGCCGCGACCGCTTCCGACTCCGCCGCGCTGCAATACATCGCTCCTTACTCCGGTTGCGCCATGGGCGAATACTTCCGCGACAAGGGCGAAGATGCACTGATCGTATACGATGACCTGACCAAGCAGGCCTGGGCCTATCGCCAGGTTTCCCTGCTGCTGCGTCGTCCGCCGGGCCGTGAAGCTTATCCTGGTGACGTTTTCTACCTGCACTCACGTCTGCTCGAGCGCGCTGCTCGCGTTAACGTCGAGTGGGTTGAGAAGATGACCGACGGTAAGGTGAAAGGCAAAACCGGTTCTCTGACCGCTCTGCCGGTTATCGAGACCCAGGCCGGTGACGTATCTGCCTTCGTACCGACCAACGTTATCTCCATCACCGACGGTCAGATCTTCCTTGAGACCGACCTGTTCAACGCAGGTATCCGTCCGGCTATCAACGCCGGTCTGTCGGTATCCCGCGTAGGTGGTGCAGCCCAGACCAAGATCATCAAGAAGCTCGGCGGCGGTATTCGTCTCGACCTGGCGCAGTATCGTGAACTGGCGGCCTTCGCCCAGTTTGCTTCTGACCTGGACGAATCCACCCGTAAGCAGATCGAACGTGGTCAGCGCGTTACCGAACTGATGAAGCAGATGCAGTACGCCACCATGAGCGTAGGGCAGATGGCTATTTCACTGTTCGCGGCCAACCAGGGTTTCCTCGACGACGTCGCAGTAAACAAGGTCGTGGATTTCGAGAACGCCATGCAGGCGTACATGAAATCCGAGCAGGCTGATCTGCTGGCCAAGATCAACGAGACCGGCGACTACAACGACGAAATCGAAAAAGGCATGCGTGCTGCACTGGAGAAGTTCAAGTCCAGCAGCACCTGGTAAGCGGGGGCCTTAACGATGGCAAGCGGAAAAGAGATACGCACCAAGATCAAGAGTGTTCAGAACACTCAGAAGATCACCCGTGCGATGGAGATGGTGGCGGCAAGCAAAATGCGCAAAGCGCAGGACCGCATGCAGTCCACCCGTCCGTACGCAGACAACATTCGTCGTGTAATCGGCCACCTTGCCCATGCTCATCCGGAATACAGCCACACCTTCATGAAGGAGCGTGAGGTCAAGAAGGTGGGGATCGTGCTGATCTCCACCGATCGCGGCCTCTGCGGCGGCTTGAACACCAACCTGTTCAAGACCGGCGTGGCGCTGATGAAAGAGTGGAGCGGCAAGGGCGTCGGCATCGAACTTTGCACCGTCGGTACCAAAGGCATGGGTTTCTTCAAGCGACTGGGCGGAAACATCGTTTCCAGCGTCGGCCAGCTTGGTGATGCACCCCGTCTGGAAGAGCTGATCGGCACCGTCAAAGTCATGCTGGACAAGTTTGAAAGCGGCGAGATCGACAAGCTGTTCGTTGTATACAACGAGTTCGTCAACACCATGACCCAGAAGCCGAGCGTCGAGCAGATGCTGCCGATCGAAGCGAAGGAAATGGAGAAGAGCCTGCAACACCATTGGGACTATATCTACGAGCCCGATGCGAAAGAGGTTCTGGACGAGCTGCTGATGCGTTACGTCGAATCGTTGGTTTATCAGGGTGTGGTTGAGAACATCGCCTGTGAACAGGCGGCGCGTATGGTGGCCATGAAAGCGGCTTCCGATAACGCGGGCAACCTTATCGACGAACTGCAACTGGCCTACAACAAGGCGCGGCAGGCGGCGATCACCCAGGAGCTGTCCGAGATTGTGGCGGGCGCGGCGGCGGTTTAACCGTTCGCTGCTGCGGCAAAGATTTTGAGCATTGTAAGGGGAACAGAGATGAGTTCTGGAAAAATAGTACAAGTCATCGGCGCTGTTATCGACGTGGAATTCCCACGTGACAGCATGCCGAAGGTGTATGAAGCGCTGACCGTCGACGAAGCCGGCCTGACCCTCGAGGTTCAGCAGCAACTCGGCGACGGCGTGGTTCGTACCATTGCCATGGGCGGTACCGACGGCATGAAACGCGGCATGGCCGTAGCAGCCACCGGCGCACCAATTTCGGTGCCGGTTGGTAAAGCTACCCTGGGTCGCATCATGGACGTTCTGGGTAACCCGGTAGACGAAAAAGGCCCGATCGGCGAAGAGCAGCGTTATGCGATTCACCGTAAGGCACCGGCCTACGAAGAGCTGTCCGCCAGCACCGAACTGCTGGAAACCGGCATCAAGGTTATCGACCTGGTTTGCCCGTTCGCCAAGGGCGGTAAAATCGGTCTGTTCGGTGGTGCGGGTGTAGGTAAGACCGTAAACATGCTGGAGCTGATCAACAACATCGCGACCCAGCACTCCGGTCTGTCTGTATTCGCCGGCGTAGGTGAGCGTACTCGTGAGGGTAACGACTTCTACCACGAAATGTCCGACGCCAAGGTTATCCGTCTGGACAACCTGCCGGAATCCAAGGTAGCGATGGTTTACGGTCAGATGAACGAACCGCCGGGCAACCGCCTGCGCGTGGCGCTGACCGGTCTGACCATGGCCGAATACTTCCGTGACGAAGGTCGTGACGTACTGTTGTTCATCGACAACATCTACCGTTACACCCTGGCCGGAACCGAGGTATCTGCGCTGCTGGGTCGTATGCCTTCAGCGGTAGGTTACCAGCCGACTCTGGCGGAAGAGATGGGCGCCCTGCAGGAGCGTATCACCTCCACCAAAACCGGTTCTATCACCTCCATCCAGGCGGTATACGTACCGGCGGACGACCTGACTGACCCGTCACCGGCCACCACCTTCGCCCACCTGGACGCGACCGTGGTACTGTCCCGTCAGATCGCCGAACTGGGTATCTACCCGGCGGTTGACCCGCTCGACTCCACCAGCCGTCAGCTCGACCCGCTGGTAGTTGGTAACGAGCACTACGAAGTAGCCCGTAGCGTTCAGGGTCTGCTGCAGCGTTATAAGGAACTGCGTGACATCATCGCGATTCTGGGTATGGACGAACTGTCTGAAGAAGACAAACTGATCGTTGCCCGTGCGCGTAAGATCCAGCGCTTCCTGTCCCAGCCGTTCTTCGTGGCTGAGGTATTTACCGGTACTCCGGGCAAATACGTCTCCCTGAAGGACACCATTTCCGGGTTCAAGGGTATCGTCAACGGCGAATACGACCACCTGCCTGAGCAGGCGTTCTACATGGTCGGCGGCATTGACGAAGTGGTCGAGAAGGCCAAATCCCTGTAAACCAACCCGCAGCGGGGATATAGTATGTCTATGACTATGCACGTAAACATCGTCAGCGCTGAGGCAGAGATCTACTCCGGAACCGTGGAGCAGGTCTACGCACCGGCGGTGATGGGCGAGGTGGGGATCTATCCCCGCCACACCCAGCTGCTCACCAAGCTGAAGCCGGGTGAGGTGCGCGTGGTCAAGGAAGGTGGCGAAGAGGAGTTCTACTTCGTCTCCGGCGGCATCCTCGAGGTGCAGCCCCACGTGGTCACCGTGCTGGCCGACACCGCAGTCCGTGCCAAGGACCTCGACGAGGCCAAGGCGATGGAAGCGAAAAAGCGCGCCGAACAGGCGTTGCAGGATCGCAAGGGTGACATTGACTACGCACGTGCCGAGGCCGAACTGGCCGAAGCCATCGCGCAGCTCCAGGCCATCCAGCGTATGCGCCGCAAGTTCGGCGGTCAGCGCAGCTAAGGCTCTGACGATACCTGCCTCAGGCAGGCAAGTAGTGAGTACAAAAGGGCAGTGTTACACTGCCCTTTTTTCGTTGTACGGAAAAAGAAGGTGACAGGTAGCAGGTGACAGGTAACAGGTTAAACAAAGGGTTTTCCTGCAACCTGCAACCTGTTACCTGATACCTTGTTTAATAGAAATGGAAAGACTGTAACTGCCATGAATCTTGAAGTCGTCATCTTAGCCGCCGGTCAGGGCACCCGCATGCGTTCCGCGCTGCCCAAGGTACTGCATCCCATCGCCGGTAAACCGATGCTGGCCCATGTCATCGCCACCGCACGTAGGCTGTCGCCAAAGGCGATCCACGTGGTCTACGGACACGGCGGCGAAACGGTGCGCGAAACGATCAACGACGACGGCGTGAACTGGGTGGAGCAGGCGCAGCAGCTCGGTACCGGCCACGCGGTGGAACAGGCGATGCCGAAGGTGGCCGGCGACTCCACCGTGCTGGTGCTTTACGGCGACGTGCCACTGATCAGCCAGACAACGCTGCAACACCTGCTGGAGAACGTTAACGGTGGTATGGCACTACTTACCGTGATGCTGGATAACCCAACCGGCTACGGCCGTATCGTGCGCGATGGCAACGGAAAGGTACTGGCCATCGTTGAACAGAAAGACGCCAACGAAGAACAACTGGCGATCCGCGAAGGCAACAGCGGCATCCTCGCCTGTAATGGCGGCAAGCTGCGTGGCTGGCTCAAGCAACTGGAAAACAACAACGCCCAGGGTGAGTTCTATCTCACCGACACCATCGCCCTGGCGGAAAAAGAAGGTCTGACGGTTAATGGCATCGTGGCGCAATCGGAAGCGGAGGTATCGGGTGTGAACGATCGACTGCAACTGGCAAAACTGGAGCGAGAGTACCAACTGCAAAAGGCCGAGGGGCTGATGCGCGAAGGGGTGACGATTATCGATCCGGCCCGCTTCGATCAGCGCGGAACACTGACCTGCGGCAAGGACTGTACTATCGATGTTGGGGCAATATTCGAAGGCGACGTGGTGCTCGGTGATCGGGTGCGCGTCGGCGCCAACTGTGTACTGCGCAATGTGAAGATCGCCGACGATGTATGCATCGAACCAATGAGCGTGATCGAAGAGGCGGTGATCGACAGCCACTGCGCCATTGGTCCCTTTGCCCGCATTCGTCCCGGTACGCATCTTTCTGAAAAGGCGCGGGTCGGAAACTTTGTCGAGATCAAGAACAGCGAGATCGGCAAGGGTTCCAAGGTGAATCACCTCAGCTATGTCGGCGACACCACCATGGGTAGTGAGGTGAATATCGGTGCCGGTACCATCACCTGCAACTACGACGGCGCCAACAAACATCGAACCGAGATCGGCGATCGGGTTTTTGTCGGCTCAGACACGCAACTGGTCGCGCCGGTGAAGATCGGCGATGGTGCCACCATCGGTGCCGGTTCCACCATCACCCGCGATGCACCGGAAGAGGCGCTGACGCTGTCGCGCAGTAGCCAGAAAAGTATTAACGGCTGGAAACGGCCCGTGAAGAAACCGAAATAGGAATTCAATATGTGCGGTATTGTTGGAGCGATTGCTGAACGTGAAGTAACCCCGATCCTGCTGGAAGGGCTGCGTCGACTGGAATATCGCGGCTACGACTCGGCGGGCATTGCGGTACTGACCAAAGACGGGTGTCTCGACCGTGAGCGCATACCGGGCAAGGTGCAGATGCTGGCCGATGCACTGGTGAAGCATCCGCTGCAGGGTACTCTGGGTATTGCCCATACCCGTTGGGCAACCCACGGCAAACCGACAGAGAAGAACGCCCACCCGCACATCTGCAATCAGGGTGTTGCCGTAGTACACAACGGCATCATCGAAAACCACGAAGCGCTGCGCCGTAGCCAGAAAGAAGAAGGCTATACCTTCACCTCCGATACCGACACCGAAGTGGTAGTGCACCAGATCCACAAACACCATGCACAGGGTAAGGAACTGCTGCAGTCGGTTGTCGACACCATCGCCGAACTGCACGGTGCCTATGCACTGGGTGTGATCAGCACCAACGAACCGAATCGCCTGATCGCGGCGCGCCGCGGCAGTCCGCTGGTAATTGGTCTCGGTATTGGTGAAAACTTTATCGCTTCCGACGTCGCAGCATTGCTGCCGGTCACCCGTCGTTTTATCTTCCTCGAAGAGGGCGACGTGGCCGACATCCATCGTGACCGTGTGACCATTTACGATCATCAGGGCAACTATGTGCGTCGCGAGATCGTCGAGTCGTCGCTGACTGCCGATGCCACCGATCGCGGCAAGTATCGTCACTACATGCTCAAGGAGATCCACGAGCAACCGCGTGCCATTGCCGATACCCTGGAAGGGCGTGTTGCTAATGGTAAGGTGCTGGAAGCGAGCTTCGGTCCGGAAGCGGCGGCGATCTTCGACAAGATCAAATCGGTACAGATCATCGCCTGCGGCACCAGCTACCACGCAGGCATGGTGGCGCGTAACTGGTTCGAGGGTGTGGCCGGTATACCGTGCCGCGTCGAAGTCGCCAGTGAATTCCGCTACCGTCACCCGGTCGCCGATCCCGATGCGCTGGTGGTGGTGATCTCCCAGTCCGGTGAAACTGCCGATACCCTCGCCGCCCTGCGTGCAACCAAGGAGTGGGGTTATGGTGCCTCGGTAGCGATCTGCAACGTACCGGAGAGCTCACTCTCCCGCGAAGCGGATCTGACCCTGATGACCCGTGCCGGTCCCGAGATCGGTGTCGCCTCCACCAAAGCCTTCACCACCCAATTGGTTGCACTGCTGCTGCTGGTTACCGCCATAGGTCGTCGCCATCGCATCGACACCAAGCGCGAAGCCGCCATCGTCGAACAACTGCAAGCGCTGCCGCGCCAGGTGGAGATGGTGCTGAACCTCGACGATACCATCCGCGAACTGTCGGAACAGTTCGCCGACAAACATCATGCTCTGTTCCTCGGTCGCGGCGTGCAATATCCGGTGGCAATGGAAGGTGCGCTGAAGCTGAAAGAGATCTCCTACATACACGCCGAGGCCTATCCGGCAGGCGAACTCAAACACGGCCCGCTGGCATTGGTCGATGAAGAGATGCCGGTCATCGCCGTTGCACCCAACGATGAGCTGCTGGAAAAACTCAAATCCAATCTGGAAGAAGTGCGCGCCCGTGGCGGTGAGCTATACGTCTTTGCCGATCACAGCGCTGGCATGGACGGCAGCGAGCGGGTGCATGTCATTCCCGTTCCACCCGGAGGTAGTCATGTTGCACCGATTATCTTCACCATACCGCTGCAACTGCTCTCCTATCATGTTGCCGTGCTGAAGGGGACGGATGTGGATCAGCCGAGGAATTTGGCGAAGTCAGTGACGGTTGAATAGGTAGGTTAAGTTGTAGTTGCCGATAGGGCTCCTGGAAGAGTAGATAAGAAAGGAGGAATCACGGCAATGAAGAAAAAATTGGATCTCTTGTGTCAGTAAGGAAGACGACATATTTTCTGTATCTGTAGCGACGTAGAATTATGGGTAGGTGTATATCTCGCCATGTCAAACTTTTACAAAATATCAATATATGCAATTGGCAAGCATGATCATATTGATATAACAAAAGAGCAGTTTGATGAAATAAAGAAAACACAGCACATGATTGCGTTTGGTTTAGCTGCTGAGGAAAAATTAGATCTATTAGCAGAAAACTATGCTGATTTAGAGCGTGAGTTGATTGACATGGCTATACAACATAGCATTTTTTCAGGCACGCTTGAGCAACTCCTTTCCGAATCTAGGCATAAAGTCAACAGAAGACTGATTAATCTATTGACATCCGCTCGTTTGTATCATGATCAAATAGCGCATGCATTAAGTAGCATTTACGGCAAGCAAAGTAGTGAATTAGCACAGTTTCGCTCATATGTTAATGATGTATATGATTCAAGTCTGTCTTATCGAGCACTAGAAGCGCTTCGAAATCATGTCCAACATGCAAGTTTGCCTATTACAGCAATAAGCTTCCCAATGAGCGTTGTAGAGCGTGATGCCAGTAATTCTAAACCAGGCGTGCCTACTAAGATTAGTTATAAAGTTGTTCCATTCATTGGTATGGAATCACTTGAAGAAAACAAGGACTTCAAAAGAATTGTTCTTAAAGAACTAAAATCAGTTGCAAACAAAAATAATGACATCGAAGTTGTGCCTATGGTAAGGGAATATGTATCAGGTATAGGGTATATACATAATAAACTAAGAGAAATATGCAGAACTGATGTAGAGGCAGCAGAAAGCACTCTAGAAAAATATAGAAATATGGCCCCAGAAGTTTCTGAAGGTCTTGCGGCAATCGAGTACACAGAAGAATCCATATATACTGATCATGTATTTCTGATTGATAGGCCAGTCAAAAGGTGGCGTAACTTTCTATCAAAAAACAGAAATCTTGAGCGCGTTTCATATAATTTTGTTACCTCTGAACATGGATAATATGTTTGAAGTGTTTTGGGTCAGATGAATAAGTGGGGTCAGATTGGCATGCCCCGGATAAAACGGACACCAACTTTAGGGGATAATACCCTTGGGAGGTGTCCAATGGCAAAGCGTGAAAGCTACACGAAAGAGTTCAAACAGGAAGCGGTCAAACTGCTCGAGAAAGGCGATAAACCAGCAATTGAATTAGCGCGAGAACTGGGTGTTCGCCGTAACCTTCTCTACAAATGGCAAGAGCAGCTTCGTACCAAAGGCACAGCGGCTTTTTCCGGGCCAGGAAGGCCAGCATCGGATTCGAGCAAGGATGCCGAGATCGCTCGTCTCAAACAGGAGCTGGAACAGGTCAAGGAGGAGCGCGACATCCTAAAAAAGGCGGCAGCGTACTTCGCCAAGGATGTTCGGTGAGGTACGCATTCATCGAAGCTCACCGAGACGAGTTCGCAATACATCGCATGTGTCGCGTCCTGCGAGTCAGTCGTAGTGGTTACTACGACTGGCGATGTCGCAAGCCCTCAATGCGAGCATTAGAGAACGCGACACTAAGCGAAGTGTTGCTCGATATTCATCAAAAGTCGCGAGAGACTTACGGTGGCCGGAAGTTATGGCGTGAGTTGTTGGCACGTGGCTATCGCTGTGGTCGTCATCGTGCAGAGCGCTTGCGCAGGGCATGCGGATTGGAATCACGACGAAGGAAGCGATTTAAGCGTGCCTATGAAGCCAAGAAAACAGCGCCCCCGGCACCTAACTTACTCAACCAATGTTTTGTGGCTCACAAGCCAGATCAAATCTGGGTGGGTGACATCACCTTTATCCCTACTCGAAGTGGTTGGCTATACCTCGCTGTACTTCTCGACCTTTTCTCAAGAAAGGTCATCGGTTGGAGCATGGATAAACGTCCTTCGAGTGAATTGATCTTGAATGCATTGGAAATGGCTGTGCAACGGCGCAACCCTGAGCCGGGCATGCTCCATCACTCTGATCAAGGCTCACAATATACTTCGACACGTTACCAGGATAGATTGATTGAACTTGGTGCAACAATCAGCATGAGTCGTAAGGGAAATTGCTTTGATAATGCGGTAGCAGAAAGTTTCTTCAGCACACTCAAAGCGGAGCTTGTTCACCACCGAAACTTCAGAAACAGTGAAGAGGCGCGTTCTGAGATATTTGAATTTATTGAGGTGTTTTACAATCGCCAGCGACTTCACCAAAATCTCGATTACCATACGCCCGTTCAATATGAGAGGATAATGAAAGTTGCTTAATCCACTGTCCGTTTTATCGGGGACGCCTCAGATGAAACTTTCTCTAGCACTGAACTCATTGATTCAAAGAAAAAGGTGTCTGAGGGGGTTAAAGGTTGAACAGTCTGTTCATTGATAATACAAAGCCTTCTGGCACATTTTTAATTGCGGCAGTTGTTGGTGTCACTACACTAATCGCATTTTTATCAGGATGCACAGCGCCACATCTACTGGCAAATTGCATTGACGCGAAGTTTGAAAGAAAGCCTGTAGAAAGAATATTTGCACTGACAATCGAGAATCTTCATACGCATGAGGAAACAACACAAAATATCACGTGCCAGGGCACCTATTCCGCGCACTGTAGTGAAAGGGGGAATCATTGGGATTGGGTTCAGGTAGAGCCGCCGCCGTACCCAATAGAACTGGAGCCTGGTAACTACGTTTATGCAAAGCCGCCGAGCTGCTCGAGTTTTGCGAATGATAGTGTGGACGAAAAGCCCTTCAACATAAAACTAACCGATGGCCGGTTTCTGAGTCTTAAAGTCGTGCGGGTTAAGAATGAAGATAAAGGGATACTAAGCCCCAATGAGTATTTGTATCTCCACGACCCAGATAATGAATATATCTATTATATGAATGAGAAGGGCAAAAGCGATAAAACCAGGCCTTATGTTGTCCCACTTGGCTATACGTTCGAAGAGCTTAAATAAGTTTTGCCAGTAATAAGTGCAATGAAAAGGGCCGCCCCATTCTTTTGCGCAGGATCTATGCCTCTGGTGTTAATCCTGATTTTTGATTGTTGTTAAATTGAATTCCAGGATTTCTCCATACTTTCTCCATATTCTTCCGCTGGGATTAGAGAAATAGTCGCAAAATGCTGTGCCAGGTCAGGCCGGATGAAACTTTTTTGGCGAAGTTAGCCTTTTCCACTTACACTGAAACTTAAATAATTGTGGAGGAGAGGAAAGGTGAAGCTGTCAGTATCCGTGATCTGCCTGATCGCCCTTAACTCGATCCCGGTTCATGCGGAAACTGGTAATTGGCATTACTATGTTGGAGCGGGTGCGCCATTTTATAACACCAATGAGCTTTTGAGCGAAAGTATGATATCGCTCAACAAGGCCGCCATTTACGGGCTTCGTGGTTTTGATGAAAAAATAGACAAAGATGCGAATCCTCGACTATCGGCAGGATACCGTATCGCACGTCTGCTAGGGGTTGATTTCCCGGTTTCCCTGTATGCCGCAGAGATTTCTCACGAGATCTTTGGCCATGGCTTCCCCTCTGCGAATTACGGCGGGAGCATAGATGACATCTACATCGATTTTCCACCTATACCCTACAACTTGAACTATGCCTCTCACACGTCCACCAGTGGAGAGAATGTGCCGGCTGATATCTATGAGGAGTGGTCTAACCATCAAAAGGCCAATGGTATTCAAGTGGAAAACTCTATGTCCCACCTTATAAAGAATAAATTTTGGCAGGCCAGTACAGTGGACTACGATTTATGCCTTTTACTGCTCAAGACCACTTATGCACCAGGTTGGTATGTTTTGTTTAAGCCGCCAGAGGCTACGGAGGTAGGAGATGTGGATGCTACCAACGATATCGCAGCGATAGCTGCCAGGTATTCGAATTTATCGGGTGAACACTACACGGCTGATGATATCCGGGATAGAACCTTTCTCTACAACAGCCTTAACCCCCTGGTTCTCTGGAGCTGGTATGGTGTCTATAAATACATGGCAACCGGGGAGTCGAGAATTAGGCTGCCTTACATTTCAATTTTTGATATCAAATGGTTGCCGGGAATATCCTACACAATCACCGGTTACGGTGAGGAATATCTGTTGAGTAATTACTTCCTGACTGAAGGCGGGAGGTCCGGATCACTCGAGATCGGTTTGGGCAGCGTTGACAATGAATACCGAACATCAATGCGGGTTAATAATGTACTGGGTGGCACAGGCTCGAATTTTGAACTCGGGGCAGAACTTCATCATTGGAAGCAGCTGAAAACAGGGGACGCCGCTTTCCTTGATTTAAACTACTATTTTGATGGTTCAAAATCCAAAGGCATACATATAAAAGCAGGATATAAAGCTTTTGGCTATTTAAGAGGTTATGGTATTAAAGAGGGCGCAACAATAAGTTTGGGGGCTGTTTACCGCTTTGAATAAGTGGGGTCAGATGAGACTTAAACCAATAAATTTGTCAGATATGGAAAAAATCTATTCAAATTCATACGCACATTCTCAGTGATAGCATCACTGCGGCACCCCTAATACAGCACGCCAGGCCATGGAGGATTAGAAGTTGAATATTCGGCCAGCCACAAACGCCGATAGTGATGAGATCAAGGCCGTAGTCTTTGGTGTATTGAAAGAGTATGGATTGCAACTTGATCCGGGGAGTACCGATGAGGATCTTGATGCCATCGAGGCGCACTATTTTGAGAACGGCGGCTACTTTGGTGTTGTGGAAGAAGCAAATCGCATTGTGGCGACAATTGGCTTGTATCGCGTTAATAAGACAACCTGTGAGTTAAGAAAGATGTACGCGCTGCCAAATCAGCGGGGCAAAGGGCTGGGCAAAAAACTGATGGAGTTTGCGCTCGCAAAAGCCAGGGAAATGGGGTTTAAGCGGGTGGTTCTGGAAACAGCTTCGCCGCTAAAAGAAGCCATTGGCCTGTACAGGCGCTTCGGGTTCCAGGAATTCAAGCCGGAACATATGGCTTCTCGCTGTGACCAGGCAATGGAGTTGGTTCTCTAGAAGGTTCCTGGTCTGGTCAAAGATTCTATCCTTGATTTACTTTGATTAGAATGAATGTCGACCCGTGCTGCGATGAGGAGATCATTGTTACCGGGGAAACATGGTCACATTCCTTTACGCTAATACCTCTTCCAACCGAGTACGAATGTCCTGGCCGTAGAATAACCACAGTTCATTAAAGGGTTTATATATGTATAGGTTGTTAACGCTGGTTCTGTCAGTGATTATTGTTGGGTGCAGCAATAAAGCGGTGTACGACAATATTCAGCTCAACAATCGCCGGGCATGTAATGACGTTCCCGCGTCACAATATGCAGAGTGTATTGAACGGGTAAGTAAAACCTATGAGGAATACAAAAGAGATCGTGAAGAGTAATGGATAGATAGTCCGCTATATTCCAGCGGCGGGAACTAAGATAGTGATGCCCGTAACAATAAGCATAAGGTCTACTGTGAATGAGCCAGTTTACGCTAATCATTGGTAACAAAAACTACTCCTCCTGGTCGCTGCGCCCGTGGCTGCTGCTTAGGTATTTCGGTATTCCATTCAAGGAAGTTTACATCCCGCTGTATGGGGAAAGCTCGAAAGAGGCGATGGCGAAGTGGTGTCCGTCTGGGCTAGTGCCAACCTTGAGAGACGGCGATCTGGCGGTATGGGATTCGCTCTCTATCTGTGAATACCTTAACGAGCTTTTCCCTGAGCACGTCATGTGGCCGAAGGATCGTGAGGCGCGTGCCATGGCTCGCTCGATCAGTGCCGAGATGCACTCCGGGTTTTCCGCGTTACGGCGTCTGATGCCGATGAATTGTCGTCTGACTTTCCCCGGTAAAGGGCTGACCGATGAGAGTGCCGCGGATATCCAGCGTGTTACCGATATCTGGCGTGTGTGCCGGGAAAAATTTGGCGCCGGTGGCCCAATGCTGTTTGGCGAGTTCACTATTGCCGATGCGATGTTTGCGCCAGTGGCGTTGCGCTTTAAGACCTATGATGTGCAGTTGGACGAGGTTTGTGCTGCCTATGTCTCTGCCATCCGCTCACTTCCGGCAATGCAGGAGTGGATTATCGGGGCCGAGGTGGAAGAAGAGGTACTTGAGCAGTTTGAGCCTTACCATTCAGAGGGGTAGCAGCGGGATTTGTCCCAATTGTGCTATACAATAGGCACAGCCACCGGGGGAATGCCGTGAGGTTACGCACCAAACTGACGTTAACGCTATTGGCGACCAGCCTGCTTAGTGCCGCATTCGTCGGCGGTATCGCCTATTGGTTGCTGATGCGCGATTTCCAGCAGTCTGCACTGGAGCAGGCTTTCAGAAATTTCCAGGCGGATGTCAGCGCTTACCTGCAAACCTACGGCAGTTGGGCCGAGGCCGAGCGCCGCGAGCCGTTTCCCCTCTTTGTTCAGCGCCATCGTGCGCAGTTGAGATCGAACCCTCCAACTCCTCTCCAGGAACCCCCGTTTCCTAATCGCATCGGGCGAGCACCGTTCCGCTTCCTGCTGCTTGCTCCCGATGGTCATGTGATTAAGGAAGGGGGCGATTATGCGCTGGGTCAGTCTGTACCGGCTTCAATGTTGAGGACAGCGCGTCCAATCATGCTAAGCGGGAAGGTGGAGGTGTTGGCCGTACCGCTGGGTGAACCGAATCTTACCGAGGATGATCGGGCCTATCTTGCCGCCATGCGCCGGGCACTCTTTGCGGGCTTTCTGGTAGCCGGTGCATTGGCTGTGCTGTCTGGATTGCTGCTGGGGCGGCGTATGAGTGCCACGCTGGATGAGCTGGCGACAGCGATTGGTACTATGCGTGCCAAAGGTGCGATACCACAGCAGGTGCCGGTACGTACGCGTGATGAAATTGGCACCCTGGCGGACACATTTAATGCCATGAGTAAGGAACTGGCGCAGGCGCACGATGAACTGCGCGAGCAGAGTATTCGTGATCCGCTGACACAGCTCTATAACCGTCGCTACTTCGCCGAGCAGGCTGCAAAGGTGTATGAGCAGGCGGTGCGTCATAACCGACCGCTGAGCATCATGGTTGGCGACATCGATCACTTTAAGTCGATAAACGACCGCTTTACCCACGCGATAGGCGATGCAGTACTCTGCCGAATTGCGGAAATACTGCAGGAAAATACCCGCAAGGGAGACATCCTGGCGCGGCATGGTGGTGAAGAGTTCGTGATCGCCTTTAGTGAAACGCCGTTGGAGTATGCGGTGGCGCGTTGCAAGGAGTTACGCCGCTGCATCGAGGCGGAGCCATGGGAGAAAATCCACGAAGGGTTGCGTGTGACCATCAGTATGGGTGTCAGCGGTGGTGAGGGAGCGGACGCCAAAATCGAAACGCTACTGCACGAGGCGGATCTGCGTCTTTATGAGGCTAAACGATCTGGGCGAAATCAGGTCGTGAGCGGTTAATTTTCTCCACGAAAATTGTCAGAAATCGGGGTGCGGCATATGCCACACTTTGAGTGCGTCTTATCACCCGTCCGTATCTCCGTCTAATCGATTAACCAATATAAAACAATCACTTCCACGCTGGCCCTGATCTTGCTGACGATCCGCCGTTGTCTTAACGGTCTCGGTGTCGCTTAGGGGTAGGCGGGCCGGACCCCACTTCCGGAGAGGGGTATTCATGAGCAGTTCCATTCGTCACTTCGCACTGGCGAGCCTGTGCGCGGTTTCTTTGTGCGGCCCGTTGCTCGCAGCCGAGCCAATGTGGCTTTCGGAAACCTCACCTCATGCCGGTCACGGCGGCGGGCACAATCACGGCGGCGCGGTGGATGTGCGTCGAGGTGTATTTTACAAACACTTGTGGCTGCGTCTTGGCGCGACACCAGATGAGGTGGGCTATGTAAGTGAGGTGACGTCACTTTCCGAGCTGGAATTGCTCGACACAGAGGGCAAACTCAGCAAAGTACCTTTTGCCCGCGATGATGCGCACGGTTATTACAATGTTGAGTTCCCGATGCCCAAGGAGGGCTTTTACAACGCCTACGCGATTCATCAGTGGAACCATGACTCTATACGCGAAATACAGATCGGCAAGGCCGAAGTGCTGAAGCACAGTTGCCGCGAAGGTCACGATAACGTACAGGAGAAAATGCCCCCCAGATACAACGACACGATTGCACTGGAAATCGTGCGCGAGCGGCGACCAAAAGAGAATTTTCATACCCGGCTTGGCTATGGCGATATCGCTGAATTTACGGTGATGCATTACGGTCAGCCACTGTATGGCGCGGAAGTCACGCTGACCAGTGATCAGGGCTGGAGCAAGCAGCTGAAGAGTGACAGTGAGGGGAAGGTGCGTTTCACGATGATTCGTGATTACTTCCCCCCATGGCAGATGTTTGAAAAGCGCCACGCACAAAGCTATTTGGTCACCACCCAATACACTGTGCCGGAGAAGGCCAAGGCGTATTATCAAACTGTCTATCGAGCGAGTTATGCCGGTAATTATTACCCCTCACCGAATGATTATGAATCCTATGCCTACGGTCTCTCCTTCGGTCTCCTTGCTCTGGTAGGCAGTAGCCTGGGGATCTATCTGTTCCGCCGTCGTCGCAACCGTCCGTTCCGTGAGGTGCGCTTTGATGAATAAATTGCGCACGGCGATCAACAACGTCGATCTACGCAGCTTTCGTTTCTGGTTGCAGTTAGCCTTTTTCGTGCTGTTTGTTTACGGTGGTTACTTCGCTATCAACCTCGGTAACAGTCTGCCGACCTTCTCCTGTGCCTTTAACAATGAAGGTCGTGGCGGGGTTTGCTTTCTCATGCCGATGCAACACCTGCTGGCGGGCAAGTGGTCTTCGCTGTTCGGATGGGCCGGTATTGGTGTGCTAACAGCGTTCGGTACGTTTGCACTCTGGTTTATCGTGCTGAACAAGGGGTGGTGCGGCTATGCCTGTCCTCTCGGTACGATTCAGGACTGGATTACTTCAATACGCACTCGACTCGGTATTCGCTCATCGCGCTACAGCCAGAACCAGTTTCACAACCTCAGCATCATCAAATATGTGCTGCTGGCGCTGACCATTCTGATCCCGCTGGGGATCGGTGGCGCACTGCTACCGCACAGCATGGGTACACCGTTCTGCGACATCTGTCCGGGGCGGATGATCATCCCGATGTTTACCGGCGATTTTTCACAACTGACCATCGACTTCTCCAGTAACAGCGCGATGATCCTGACGGCGCTGGGAATGTTGATCACCGGATTGTTTTTCGCCGGTGCCTTCGTCAAAAAACGCTTCTTCTGTTTCTTCTGCCCGATGAGTGCATTGCACTACATCTTCTCCAAACCGGCACTGCTTAACCTGAAGAAGGATGGTGACAAGTGTACCCGTTGTGGTGACTGCTACCGGGTATGCGACATGCAGATCCGCGAGATCGCCGACGATGTGGAGACACCGCGCATCATGAAGGACGACTGCATCCTCTGCTTCAAGTGCATCGCTGCCTGTCCTGAGCAGGGCGCACTCAAGGCAACCTTCCTCGGTATTCCGATCTTCGAATCGACTGAGGAAGGCTTCAACAAACGTATGACCAAAGGAATCAGCAGTGAACGACACGACCAACACTGAACACGCCTTCAGCCGCAGCCGCCAGGCGCGCGAGGCAGAGAATATGCTGGACCATATCACCGATCGCTTCGACGATAACCCGCAGGGGATGGAGTATTTCTACGACCTGTTCCGTCGCGTCTACTGCAAGGGTGAAGAGTTGCCGCGTAACGGCACGTTTGTCGGTACTACCTGCATCCATGCGCCAGAAGAGTTGATCTACGCCATGGGTGCAACACCGCAGCGTCTGTGCAACGGTTCCTATCACTTTGATCAACTGGGTGGCGACTTTATGCCCGCCAAGTCGTGTTCACTGGTCAAGGCGACACTCGGTATGCTTAATGACGAGAACGGTCTGCCCGGTGGCGGTCGTCCCGATCTGGTGGTCAATCCGACTACCTGCGATCAGAAGAAAAAATCGAGCGTAATGATTCAGGGGATGGGGTATCAGGTCTACGATCTGGAGCTGCCGCCTGGCAAGGATAGTGAAGAGTCGCGTGTCTACTGGCAGCGCTCGGTGCGTAGCTTTACCGAGCGTCTTGGCAAACTCACCGGTAAGAAGCTGACGCGCAAAAACCTCAAGGCAGCGATGGCGAAAACCACCCGTGCGCAGATGGCTTTCCGTATCCTGCACAATCTGCGCAAGGATAGCCCGTCGCTGTTCCTCGGTAAGGATGCGTTTCTCGTTACCAACGCCTATTTCTTCGACGATATCGATCGCTGGACCGATGCGGTAGAAAAGTTGATCGAAGAGTTGAAGCAGCGTCAGGCGCAAGGTTTTCAGGCAGCGCAGCGCAAGGCACCGCGTATTCTCTTTACCGGCTCACCGCCGATCTTCCCCAACCTCAAACTGCCGCTGTTGATCGAAGAGGCGGGCGGTGTCGTGGTCGCCGATGAGACCTGCTCCTCTAACCGTATGCTCTACGATATGAGCGTGGTGGATGAGTGGCGTCTTTATGACATGGTGGATGCCCTGGCGGATCGCCATCTCAAACCGTGCACCTGTCCGATCTTTACCGACAATCTTGATCGTCAGCGCCGCCTGCTGGATCTGGCGGAGAGCTTCAACGTAGACGGCGTGGTCTACCAGGCCTTTGCCGGTTGTCAGGTCTACGAGATGGAGCAGCGCACTATTGCCGATGCGTTGAGTGCGAAAAACATTCCCATGCTCTACGTGGAAACCGATTACAGTCCAGACGACATGGGCCAGCTTTCCACTCGCATCGAGGCGTTCCTCGAATCGATTAAAACAAGAAAGAGAAAATCTGCATGAAGTATTTTGCCGGGATCGACATCGGATCGACTGCGATCAAAGTTGCATTGGTGGATGAAGAGGGAAAACACGCGGGTGACTATGTGACGGCATCAGGCAGCCTGTTCCACAAAAACGCCAAGGAGGCGCTGGCGCGACTGCTGGCGGACAGGGGGCTGCAACAGGACGATGTGCACTACCTGATCGCCACCGGTTACGGGCGCAAGCTGTTCAAGGAGGCGGATGATTCGATCAGCGAGATCACCGCTAACGCCATCGGCGCCCACGAAGCGGGCAAGGCCTTCGGTGGTGTGCGTACCATCATCAATATCGGTGGTCAGGATTCCAAGGCGATCCAATTGGATAACGATGGTCACGTCGCCAACTTTGCTATGAACGATAAATGCGCCGCCGGCACTGGGCGTTTCCTCGATGTGGCGGCGCGTAATCTGGAGATCGATCTGGAAGAGCTGGGTGATTACCACTTCAACGCGGAGAATGCGCCGCTGTCGATCAACAGCACCTGCACCGTATTTGCTGAATCGGAGATCATCGGTTTGTTGGCCAACGGTCACGGTAAGGGCGAGATCGTCGCCGGTATTCACTATTCGATTGCCAAGCGTACGGTGCGTCTGGCCAAGCGGGTCGGGATCGAAGACAAGGTCTACTTCGATGGTGGACCAGCGTTGAATAAAGGACTGGTTGCGGCGATTGAAGACGAACTGCAGAGGGAGATTGTGGTGCCGGAACATCCGCAGACTACGACCGCATTCGGTGCGGCTGTATTGGCACGCACTGAATATCTGGCAGAGCAGGGATAGATAGTGTGACGCCGATTGAACAGACACTGCTGACTCTGCCAATGGCAATGCTGCTGGGGTTGGTGTTCGGCATGGGTTCCTGCACCATCGCCTGTCTGCCCTATCTGGGGCCGATCTTTATCGCTAGTGACGGTGGAGTAAAACGATCATGGCGGATCATGTTGCCCTTCTCCCTCGGTCGACTCGCCAGCTATGCAACGTTGGCGACGGTTGCCGGTTTTACCGGACAGTTTCTCGGCAAAGGTATTGCGGGTCAGGAGCTACGTTGGATCATGGGTGCGGCGGCATTGCTGCTAGGTGTGGCGCTGTTGTTGCGCCGCAGTGACAACAGCAGTTGTGCGCATTCAGCGGAGTCGCCGCTGGTGCGTGATGCTGAGTTTCGATCGGCAAAGACGCTGATGCCTGGCGGCCTGTTTCTATTAGGGGCAGGAATGGCTCTCTCTCCCTGTGCGCCACTCAGTAGTGTGCTCTTCTCTGCGACAGTCGGTGCCAGCGCGTGGCATGGACTTTGGCTCGGTCTCAGCTTCGGCCTTGGCGCCATCGTCATTCCGACGATCTTTTACGGCATCGGTTTCGCCTGGTTCGGTGAACGCCTGCGCGAACTGCTGCAGAACAGCCACAAGCACATCGTGCGCCTCAGTGCTGCATTGCTGATTGCGACTGGTACGGGAAATCTTCTTGCCTGACCAGGTACTCGCTAACTCAGTTTGAACAACGCCAGCAGGTCTTTCAGCGTGGCTACCTGATTTCCCATATCGTGCATAGCAGCATCGGTCTCCTGGGAGCGATCGGCAGTTTCACCGGCAATGGTGCTGATATTAACGATGTTGCGGTTGATATCTTCCACTACCGCCGCCTGCTCCTCAGCGGCGCTGGCTATCTGTGCGTTCATGTCGTTGATTGATGCAATCGCGGTGATAATGCCGCTAAGCGCCTTACTGGTTTCTTCGGTGCTGGCGACACTTTCTTCAGTGAGCTTCTGTCCCTGTTCCATCGCCTGTGCCGCCTGACGGCTGCCCTCCTGCAGTTCGGTGATCATCTGCTCGATCTCTCCGGTAGCGGTCTGGGTTCGTTGCGCCAGCGTTCTTACCTCATCGGCAACCACGGCAAAACCGCGACCCTGTTCACCGGCGCGGGCGGCTTCAATTGCCGCATTGAGTGCCAGCAGGTTGGTCTGTTCGGCAATAGCACGAATGGTGGTGAGGATGCCGCCGATATTTTCGCTCTGCTGTCCCACCTGGCGGATCACGGTTCCGGCATTGTCGACCGCATGATGCAGACCGCTAATGGTGGTGCGATTTTTATCCAGGATGGTACGACTTTCCTGCGCTTTGGTGTTGGCGTCCTGGGCTGAGTTGGCGGCATGGCCTGCACTCTCAGCTACGTTCTGCGCCGCGCTACTCATTTCGGTAGCGGCCGTGGCTACCTGATCGGTTTCCGATTGTTGCCTGACGACAGCCTGGTTAGCTTCGTCACTGATGGCGGTAACCGTGGCAGTTGCCCTCGCCAACTCGTCGGTGGCATTTGCAACCTGTAACAGCATTCCACGCAGCTTTTCAGCAAAGGTGTTGAACTCGTTGGCCAGTGTACTGACTTCATCTTTGCCTCTGACCTCCAGCCGATGGGTCAGGTCGCCGTCACCGCTGGCAGCATCGTGCAGGGCCTCAATGGTCTGGCGTAGTGGACAGGTAATGCTGCGTGAAAGGATGATGGAGAACAGGATTAACAGCGCTGCAATGACGCCGCCGATACCAAGGCTGCGAAGCAGGTTGGCGTGGAAAGCCGCTTCCACATCGTCGACGTAGATACCTGAGCCGATGATCCAGCCCCAGGGATTGAAGCCTTTGACATAGGAGATTTTCGCTACCGGGTCGTCATGTCCGGGTTTTGGCCAGAGGTAGTCGACAAAACCCGCACCATCCTTTTTTGCTACGTTGACCATGGCGACAAAGAGCTTTTTGCCGTCGGGGTCTTTGAAGTCGCTCAGATCCTTGCCGTCAAGTGCAGGTTTGATCGGATGCATCACCATGCGCGGGGTATAGTCATTGATCCAGAAGTATTCGTTTACGTCATAACGGAGGGCCGCTATCTGTTTAAGTGCGGCCTGTTTGGCCGATGCTTCGTCCATTACGCCGCTACTACTCATTTTGTGGTAGTACTCAAGAGTGCTATATGCGGCTTCGACCAAATGGCGGGTTTTGAGTCGCTTTTCATCCATCATTTCCCGATGGAGTTGCGAAACGTTGATGGAAATCACTGCGGCAAGAGCGATCAGCGAAGCGAGCACGATCATAAAGAGACGTATGGATATAGGGGTTCGTAACAGTAGTCTGTACATGATTATTTCCCTCCACCAGCCATATGCCTTGTATACAGGTTATACAATGACATGCGGCGACGGGGTTAATTGTCTAATTCGTTATATAGCCAGTCTTCCTTGAGACGCGGCACAGATACACGCGGCAATTAAGGTTGTCGGCAGAAAAGCGAAGTGCTTTAAGGATATAGACGGAAATGTCTATTTGCGCCAGAAGGCGGGGGTGAGAAGAACCAGCAGGGTGAAGATTTCCAGGCGGCCCAGTAGCATCGAGATACACAGCACCCACTTGGCGAAATCGGGGACATTGCCGTAGTGCAGTGCTACGTCGCCGAGACCCGGACCAAGGTTATTGATGGTGGCGGCGACCGCGGAGAAGGCGGTGATCTGATCCAGACCGACCATCATCAGCAGCAACAGGAAGATGCTGAATACCGCGACGTAGGTGGCAAAGAATCCCCACACCGAATGAATCACCTGTTCCGGCAGCGGCTTGCCGCCGACCTTGATCGGAATGACCGCGTTGGGATGAACCAGCCGAGTCACTTCACGCAACCCCTGTTTTACCAGCAGCAGGAAACGGATCACCTTCATCCCGCCGCCAGTGGAGCCTGCGCAGCCGCCGATAAAGCTGGCGAAGAGTAACAGTACCGGCAGGAAGCCGGGCCACAGGGCGTAGTTGCTGGTGGTGAATCCGGTGGTGGTGCCGATGGAGACCACCTGGAACAGACCGTGCAACATTGAGTGGTTGAAGTCCTCGAAGTGGGCGTTGGCGTGCAGGTAGAAGATGGTGATCAGGCTGATCACGCCAAGCACCGCCAGATAGGTGCGGAACTCCGAGTCGAGCAGATAGAAGCGGATGTTGCGGCTGCGCCAGGCCATGAAGTGGAGGGCGAAGTTGATGCCGGAGAGGAACATGAAAACGATAGCGATCAATTCGATCAGCGGCTGGTCCTGGAAGTAGCCCATGCTGGCATCGTGGGTGGAGAAACCGCCGATGGCCACGGTGGAAAAGGCGTGGCAGATCGCATCGAAGAAACTCATGCCGGCCAGCCAGTAGGCAATGGTGCAGGCGACGGTGAGGCTGAGATAGATGTACCAGAGTGCCTTGGCGGTTTCGGTGATCCGCGGGGTGAGTTTGTTGTCCTTCATCGGTCCCGGCGTTTCTGCGCGATAGAGCTGCATGCCTCCGATGCCGAGCATCGGCAGGATGGCGACGGCGAGAACGATGATCCCCATACCCCCCAACCACTGCAGTTGATGACGATAGAACTGCATCGAGGGCGGCAGATTGTCGATGCCGGTGATCACCGTAGCACCGGTGGTGGTCAGGCCGGAGATCGATTCGAATACCGCGTCGGTGAGCGACAGATGCGGCGCGGCACTGAAAGCGAAGGGCAAGGCGCCGAACAGGCTAAGGACGGTCCAGAACATCACCACTACCACGAAGCCGTCGCGCAGACGCAGGTCGTTGCGATTGCGTTGTACCGGTACCCAGAGCAGAAAGCCGGTGAGCAGGGTAACGCCAAAGGCCAACAGGAACGGCGCAGAGTGGGAATCCTGATAGAGCAGCGAGACCAACATTGACGGCAGCATGGAGAAGCTGAAGATCATCAGCAGCAGGCCGAGGATACGTTGTATGGCGCCGACTTGCATGATCGATAGTTAGAGGAAAGTGACGCCGACCTGGAACAGTCGTTCCACTTCCGGGATCCGTTTTTTGTCGACCACAAACAGCAATACGTGATCTTCCGCTTCGATCACGGTGTCGTGATGGGCGATCAATACCTCTTCACCGCGAACCACCGCACCGATGGTGGTGCCCGGCGGCAATTTGATCTCTTCCACCATACGACCCACGACCTTGGATGAGTGTTTGTCGCCGTGGGCGATGGCTTCGATCGCCTCGGCGGCACCGCGACGCAGCGAGTGGACCATGACCACGTCACCGCGACGCACATGGGCCAGCAGTGAACCGATGGTCGCCTGCGGCGGTGAGATGGCAATGTCGATGTCGCCGCTCTCTACCAAATCGACATAGGCACCACGGTTGATCAGTGACATCACCTTTTTTGCGCCGAGACGTTTGGCCAGCATCGCCGAGAGGATGTTGGCCTCGTCGTCGTTGGTCAGGGCGCAGAAGACATCTGTCTCTTCGATGTTCTCCTCCAGCAGCAGCTCACCGTCGGCGGCGTCTCCATGCAGCACGATGGTGTTTTCCAATACTTCGGAGATGTGCTCGGCACGCTGTTTGTTTTGTTCGATCAGTTTGACCTGGAACTGCTTCTCCAGCGCCTTGGCCAGACGGATACCGATGTTGCCGCCGCCGGCGATGATGATTCGTTTGACCGCTTTATCCAGACGACGCAGTTCGCCCATTACGGCGCGAATGTCGCGGGTGGCGGCGATGAAGAAGACCTCGTCGTCCACCTCGACCACCGTATCCCCTTCCGGATTGATCGCCTTGCCGCGACGGTAGATGGCGGCAACGCGGGTCTTGAGTCCTGGCATGTGTTCGCGCAGTGCACGCAGTTCCTGACCGACCAGCGGGCCACCGTGGTAGGCGCGTACTGCCACCAACTGTACCCGGCCGCCGGAGAAGTCGAGCACCTGTAGTGCGCCCGGATGCTGGATCAGGCGGAAGATGTAGTCGGTGACCAGTTGCTCCGGGCTGATGATCACGTCCACCGGCATGGCGCTGTGGGCGAACAGTTGCGGGTAGAGCAGGTATTCCTGGGCGCGGACACGGGCGATCTTGGTCGGGGTGCGGAACAAAGTGTGGGCCACCTGACAGGCGACGATGTTGGTTTCGTCGCTATTGGTGACGGCGATGATCATATCGGCGTCTTCGGCGCCGGCGCGAACCAGCACTTCCGGATGGGAGGCCTGACCGGCGACCGTGCGCAGATCCAGTCGATCCTGCAGGTCGTGCAGCAGGGTGGCATCGGTGTCCACCACAGTAATGTCATTGGCCTCGCTGGCCAGGTTGTTAGCCAGTGAGGAGCCGACCTGGCCTGCACCGAGAATAATAATTTTCATAGCGCGGTATGTATGTCGTTGGCCGCCGAAGGTGCGCCAATTCTAGCGCGACGTGAGTGCTGCGTCATGAATTGCCGTAATTTTTCGGATCGATATCGAGGGAGCGCAGTTTGCGGTAGAGATGGGTGCGCTCCATCCCCGCATGCTGCGCGACCTTGTTGACGCTGCCCTCGTAACGGCTCATCAACACCTCGAAGTAGCTGCGTTCGAACTGTTCCCTGGCCTGGCGGATCGGCATCTCGAAGGCCGCCATGGTCGCCGCCTGTGCTGGTGCGCGGTGTTGGGCGCCGAGCGCCTCTTCCACCTCGGCAATATCGATCTGCCGGTCACTGCCAACGATCAGCAGACGCTGCACCAGGTTCTTCAGTTCGCGAACATTGCCCGGCCAGGTGTGCTGGCGCAGGCGGTTGAGAGCGGCAGTGGTGAAGCTGCGATAGGGGAGTTTGTCGGTCTCAATGAAAAAGTCGCTGTACCAGGTGACCAGATCGAGCACGTCGTCGCTGTGCTCACGCAGCGCCGGGATATAGAGCGAAACCACATTGAGTTCGTAATAGAGATCTTCACGGAACAGTTGCTGCTGCGAAAGCTGTTCCAGCGGATGGCGGGTGGCGGCGATGATACGCACATCGCAGTTCACCCGGGTGGTGCCGTTGACCCGCTGGATGGCGCCGTGTTTCAACAGGTAGAGCAGACGGTTCTGGCACTCGCTGCCGAGATCGGCGACATCGTCGATATAGAGCGTACCGCCGTTGGCCTGTTCCAGCAGGCCGTACTGGATTTGATCGTTCTCCTCTTTGCCGAACAGGCGCACCAGGTGTTCGTCGCCGGACTGACGCTGTGGAATGTCGGCGGAGTAGAAGGGGGCGTGACGACGGCTGCTGTTGTTGTGCAGGTAGCGGGCGAAGAGCTGCTTGCCGCTGCCGTTTTCGCCGGTGATCAACACCGCGGTATCGTGTTGGGCGATCTGCAGTGCGGTGGTACGCAGCTGCTCCATCAGTTTGCTGCGGCCGATCGGTTCGCTGATCGGTTGCGCCGCCTTGCGCAGGCCGACGTTTTCACGCAGCAGGTTAAAGCTCTCCAGCGCGTGCTCGACGGTCAGCAGCAGCTTGGCCAGGGAGAGCGGCTTTTCGATGTAGTCGTAAGCGCCGAGGCGGGTCGCCTCGACTGCGGTCTCCACCGTGCCGTGGCCCGACATGATGATCACCGGCTGGGTCAACGGCTCCTCGCTGCTCCACTCCTTGAGCAGGGTGATGCCGTCCACGTCGGGCATCCAGATGTCGAGCAGGATCAGTTCAGGGCGCTGGGCGCGGCGTGCCTCACGGGCGTGGGCCGCATCTTCGGCGGTGGTGACGGTGTAGCCCTCGTCCTCAAGGATCTCCTTGAGCAGGCTGCGGATATCCGGTTCATCGTCGACCACCAGAATGTGGGGTGAACTACTCATGGCTGTACGCTCTTTTTGTTATTGGTGCGTTTGGCTGGCGCCCTTTTCACTTCCAAACCTCGACCCGCATCGACCGGCAGGCGCAGGGTGATGATTGCGCCACCACCGTCGGCGTTCTCTGCCCAAAGAATACCGCCGTGTTCCTCGACGATCTTTTTCACCACCGCCAGACCGAGGCCGGTGCCCTTGGGCTTGGTGGTAACGTAGGGCTCGAACAACTGGCCAAGGATCGGTTCAGGGAAACCGGGGCCGTTATCGTGGAAGCAGAGTTCGACGAAGTGGGCGCTCTTTTTCTCCACCACGCTAATGGTAACACGCAGGGTGATTGGGTGGTTGGCATCGCCCGCCTCCAGTGCGTTCTTCACCATGTTGTGCAGTAGCTGGCGCAGGCGCACGTTGTCCGCGTCGATATCGGGGATCTGATCCGCCACCTCCAGTTGAATACTGAGCCGCTCGTCGCCGCGGTAGAGATCCAGCACCTCGTTGACCAGCTTCTCCAGCGCCACCGATTTCAGTTGCAGCCTGGGTGGGCGGGCGTAGTCGGAGAAGGCCTTAACCATCTCCTGCATGCTCTCCACCTGTTGCACGATGGTGTGGGTGGAGCGATCCAGGATCTCCGCATCCTCCGGCGGCATGGTGTCGAGATATTTATGCCGCAGCCGCTCGGCGGAGAGCTGGATCGGCGTCAGCGGGTTCTTGATCTCGTGGGCCAGACGGCGTGCTACCTCGCCCCAGGCGGCGTCGCGCTGGGCCTGGATCAGGGTGGTGACATCATCGAAAACGATCACGTGTTCGGTCGACTGTCCCTCTTCACTGCGCAGCGGCGAGCCGCGGCAGATCAGCACCTGCCTGCCATTGGGACCGAACAGGATCACCTCTGCCTGCCAGGTGCCGCTCTCCTTGCCCAGTTGGTGGTTGATGGTTTCCGCCAGCGGCTCCAGTTGCGGATAGCGTTCCACCAGTTCCGTCAGGCTCAGGTCTGGATCGCCCTCCAGATCGATGCCGAGGATCTGTGCCGCGGCACTGTTGCTGGTGTGGACGATAGCCTGCTCGTCGAGGGTGAAGACGCCGGAGGAGAGGCAGGCGAGTACTGCCTCGAGGTGGGCGCGCTGCTCCTCTGCCTGCTGTTGGCTGCTGCGAGCCTCTTCACTGGCGCGGGCAATGCGCCGGGTCATGTCGTTAAAGGAGCGCACCAGAAAGCCGAGTTCATCATTACCCGGCAGGGGCAGGCGTTTGTCGTAGTTACCGGCGGCTACTGCCCGAGTACCTTCGGCCAGGTCGCTGATCGGCGCCACCAGTCGCCGCGCGGAGAAGAAGGCGGCCCACACCGCCGCCAGCAGGCTGAGCAGCAGCACCAGCGAGAGGGTGAGGATGAAGCTGGTTTTTAGCGGCTTGCGCAGGAAGGCTAGTTCCTTGTACTGGGTGAAGGCGGCCTGCACGCTGTTGGCCAGGGTGTCGAGCCGCTCCGGCACCGAGTAGAGGCCGTGTAGCAGGCGCGGGTCACCGAGGGGATCGGGATTGGGTACCAGCATCACGATACGCATGTTGAGGCCGCGGTTGCGGATCGGTTCCAGTGCGGCGTAGTCGAGACCGGTGCGTAGCTGTTGCAGGATCGCCGAGTTGGGCAGGGTCGGCACCACCGTGGCCGGGTCGCTGGTGCTACTGGTGATCACCTTGCCGTTGAAGGTGAGCAGGGTCAGCTCCAGCGCCTCGGACTGCTGACGCATTTCGTGGATTTTCAGCGCCGCGGTGGCGTCCGGTTCCTGCGCCAGGATATCCACCTGTAGTCGGGTCTGGCGCAGCAGTTCGCGCAGACGGCTGTCGAGGGCGGTGCGCCCCAACTCCAGCGAATCCTCCAGCGCCTGTTCCACCCGCAGGTCGAACCAGCTATCGATACCGCGGTTGAGGAACTGCAGTGAGAAGTAATAGAGCACCGAGATCGGTAACACCGCCAGCACCACGAACATGATCACCAGGCGGACGGTGAGGCGCGAGCCCGGTTCACGGTCACGGTAGCGGCGAATGAGTGAGATCAGGTGGCGGCCGATCAGCGCCAGCAATAGCACGATCGCCAGCACGTTGATCGCCAGCAGCAGCGAATAGAGCTGGCCGAACAGGGCGGAGTTCTGGGTCGCCGCGCTCATCATCGACAGCGAGGTGAGCAGCAGCAGGAACAGCAGGACGACCGGTTTACGTCCCGATGTTATTCGCCTCAGGGTTTCAGCGACCATGTATACCAGTCACTGTCGAGCCGCCAGGCGGGGGTGATGTAGGCCAGCGGGCGGAGTGGCGAGGGCAGTGCCTCGATCTCCAGCTCCGCGTGGATCAGCACTTCGTAACTTTCTCCCTGCACGATCAGTTGCCGGTCCAGCAGCGGCAGATCCTGCAGGCGGCCCAGGGCGTAGAGGGCGCTATTGAGGGTGTGGAAGGAGTAGTAGGCACCGCTGTTGACGTTCTGCAGCAGGTACTGGTGGGAGAGGGCGTGGTATTGCAGTTTGTAGCGCTGCTCCAGCGCCGCCATGTCCTGATCCAGCCACCATTTGCGCTTACGCTGGATCTCGATCTCTACCAGGATCGGGATCGGTACGCCGTTCTTCAGCGCTTCGAGCACCTCGTCGGTGGGGTGGAAATCGATGCTGGCGCTGAGTTGATAGACGTTTTCCTGCAGGCGGGTATGGATGGCATTGATGACGAAGCCGTCGGCGTGGGCGGCACTGGTACAGAGCAGCAGGGCGAACAGGGTCAGGCCGCGGTGCGCACGGCTGCGGACACGGTTAGAGCTGTTTGCCGATGCATGCGTAGTAGAACCCATCCATTCCATCCTGGCCGGGCAGAATCTGGCGCCCGATGGCCGTTGCCTCGCCCCAGTTCTGTTGCAGGGGAAGATTCACCGCATCTTCCTGTTTAGCAAGGAAGTTTGCAAGCTGTTCACTGTTCTCCTGCGGCAATACCGAGCAGGTGGCGTAGACAAGGATACCGCCCGGACGCAGCAGCGGCCACAGGGCAGCGAGGATCCGGGCCTGTAACCGGGCCAGTTGGGCAATGTCTTCCGCCTGGCGTAGCAGCTTGATGTCGGGATGGCGGCGGATCACCCCGCTGGCGGAGCAGGGGGCGTCGAGGAGGATGCGATCGAAGGGTTGCCCGTCCCACCAACTGTCCGGTTCGACGGCATCGGCGGCCAGCAGCTTGGCGCTGACGCCGAGACGGGCGAGGTTTTCCGCCACCCGCTCCAGCCGCCGCTCTTCGACATCGAGGGCGGTGAGATCGATATCCGGGCAGAGCTCCAGCAGGTGGCCGGTCTTGCCGCCGGGGGCGGCACAGGCGTCGAGCACCCGCATACCGGGTTTGGCGTCGAGCAGCGGGGCAGCCAGTTGTGCCGCGGCATCCTGCACCGAGCCCCAGCCCTCGGCGAAGCCGGGGAGTTGCTCCACCGCCATCGGCCGCTCCAGGGTGAGGGCGTCCGGGGCGTGGGGCGACTGGGTGGCTTCGATGCCGGTTTCGGCCAGCATCGCCCGGTAGGCATCGCGGCTATGGTGATTGCGATTGACCCGCAGGGTCATCGGTGGCCGGGCGTTGTTGGCGGCGACGATCTCCTGCCACCGCTGCGGCCAGGCGTGTTGTAGTGCCTCCAGCAGCCAGGCGGGGTGGGCGTTGTTGGCGGCCTCGTCGGCGGCCAGTGCTTGTTCCAGTTGGTCACGCTCGCGCTGAAAGCGACGCAGTACCGCATTGACCAGTCCGCGTGCCCACTCCTTTTTCTTCAGCAGGCCGGTAACCGCCACCGTCTCCGAGACGGCGGCGTGGGGCGGGATGTCCATGTAGGCGAGTTGGTAGAGGCCGAGCATCAGCAGGGCGTGGACCTCGGTCTCCTTGGCCTTGAGCGGCTTGTCGAGCAGACGATGCAGCAGCCAGTCGAGGCGGTGCCACCAGCGCAAGGTGCCGTAGCAGAGTTCCTGCGCCAGGGGCCGGCGTTCGGCAGGCAGTGTATTGAAGCTATGGGGTAGCAGGCTGGAGAGGGACTGGCCTTCGTGGGCGACCCGGCTCAGTACCGAGACCGCTACCAGTCGCGGATTGGACTGGGCCTTAGCCACCCAGGATCACTCCGTCCAGTTTGTGGGCGTTGAGGTATTCGGCAGCGCTCTGCGGTTTGCCGCCGGGGCGTTGCAGGCGGGTGATGCGCAGTTGCCCTTCGCCACAGGCGATATCGATCCCCTGTTTGTCAGCCCGTACGACGCTGCCGGGTGGCTGCGTGCTCTGTTCGTCGATGGCGAGTGCGTTCCAGATGCGCAACGTTTCATCTCCGTTTTGGCTCTGTGCCACCGGCCAGGGATTGAAGGCGGCGACCTGGCGAGCGATTTCGCTGGCCGGTTTGCGCCAGTCGATCTGTGCCTCTTCTTTATAGAGCTTTTTCGCGTAGTTGGCCTGGCTGTCGTCCTGCTTCTCAGCACTTATTGTCCCTGCCTGCAGTTGGTCCAGTGCCTCGACGATGGCCTTGGCACCCAGTTCGGCCAGGCGATCGTGCAGGGTCTGGGCGGTGTCGTCGGCAGTGATAGGAGTGACCAGTTTGTAGAGCATGTCGCCGGTGTCGAGACCGACATCCATCTGCATGATGGTGATGCCGGTTTCACTGTCGCCGGCGAGGATCGCGCGCTGGATCGGTGCGGCGCCGCGCCAGCGCGGCAGCAGTGATGCGTGGATATTGAGGCAGCCGAGGCGCGGGGTGTTGAGGACCGCTTCGGGCAGCAACAGGCCGTAGGCGGCAACCACCATCAGGTCCGGTTTCAGTGCCGCCAGCTTTTCCTGCTCTGCTGGATCTTTGAGGCTCTCCGGCTGGTAGACCTCGATGCCATGTTGCAGCGCCAGTTCTTTCACCGGGCTGGCGGTGAGTTTGCGCCCGCGTCCGGCGGGACGGTCCGGCTGGGTGTAGACGGCGATGATGTTGTGGCGGCTCTCAAGCAGGGCGGCGAGGGCAGTGGCGGCGAACTCGGGGGTTCCCGCGTAGACGATGTTCAGGGGTGCGGACATGAATTTTTCGTATCAGGTAAGTGGGCAGTTACATCGTCTGGCGTAGCTGTTTTTCCAGCTTCTTTTTAATGCGCTGGCGCTTCAGGATGGAGAGGTAATCGACAAAGAGCTTGCCTTCCAGGTGATCCAGTTCGTGCTGAATGCAGACCGCCAGCAGGCCGTCGGTCTCCAGCTCGAACGGTTCACCGTTGCGATCCAGTGCGCGTACCTTGATCCACTCAGCCCGCTCCACCGTTTCGTAAATACCCGGAACCGAGAGACAGCCTTCGTCCATCTCTTCCGCCCCCCGTTTTTCCAGGATCTCCGGGTTGATCAATACCAGCGGCTGGTCCTTCTCTTCGGAGACGTCGATCACCACCAGGCGCTGATGGAAATTGACCTGGGTGGCGGCCAGGCCGATGCCGGGCGCTTCGTACATGGTCTCGAACATGTCGTCGATGAAGGCGCGCAGTGGGTCGTCCACCCTCTCAACCGGTTTGGCGACGGTGCGCAGGCGCTCGTCCGGATAATGCAAAATTGTCAGTAAGGCCATAGCCGTTCCGTAAAAAGCTCTAGTAGAAACGCAGCTTTTGCTGCTAAAGTAATGATCATACTGGAAACTCAGGTCGTATCGCACCCCTTTGAGGGTGAAGAATATTTCGCTAAACTCGCCAGAACTCGCTGAGACAAAGGGAAGCCAATGGCTATTTCATCGCTTCATCCCGCCCGCCATCTTACCGCTATTTTAGCGGCAATGATGCTTGTCCTGTTTGCCGGATGTGCCTCTGAACCGGAGGTGGTGCCGCAGCCCGAGCCGCCGATGGAGGTGGAACAACCGGCCATGCCAGCCCCAGTGGTGACCCTGCGTCCCGATTATCCGCAAAGCTACACCGTGGTCAAAGGCGATACCCTGTGGGATATCTCCGCGCGTTTCCTCAAGAATCCCTGGATGTGGCCGGAGCTGTGGCAAGTCAACCCGCAGGTCAACAACCCACACCTGATCTACCCCGGCGATGTGCTGACCCTCTACTTCGTCGACGGCAAACCGATGATGAAGGTGGAGCGTCCGCAGGCGCAACCACAACCACAGCCGAAATCCGATCTGCCGCGCAGCGGTTTCCCGGTGGTGAAGCTTAGTCCACAGGTACGTGAGCAACCGCTCTCTTCCGCCATACCGACTATTCCCCTGAACAAGATACGTGCGTACCTGTCACGCCCGCGCGTCATTACCGAGGATGAACTCGACGCTCTACCCTATGTGGTTTCCTACACCGATGAGCGACTAATGGGCGGTACTGGTAACGCCTTTTATGCCCGCGGCATTGAGGCGGGTAAGCAGTCTTCTGACTATTTGTTGATGCGCGCAGGACAGGCGTATGTCGATCCGGAAACCGATGAGGTGCTGGGTTACGAAGGGGTCTATCTGGGCGATGCCGTGCTCAAGAAGTTGGGTGATCCGTCCACTCTGATGATCACCAGTTCAAACCGGGAAATTATGCGTGGCGATCGTCTCTCGCCGAAGGCCGAGGATAACCTGCCGTTCAATTACATGCCTCGTGCACCGATAAAACCGGTCAGAGGAAAAATTGTTTCGGTGCTGGATGGTGTGGCGAACATCGGCCAATACCAGGTGGTGGTGGTGAACCTGGGTCGTCAGGAAGATATCGAGCCTGGACACGTACTGGCGGTAATGCAGGCGGGTGCCGAGGTGGACGACACCGTTGAAGGCGGCGACGTGCAATTGCCTGATATTCAGGCGGGCACCTTGATGGTGTTCCGTGTCTTTGAGCGTGTCAGCTATGGTCTCATCGTTAATGCCGAGCGGCCGATTCACACCCTGGATGTAGTAACCAACCCCTAAGACAAACTGGCGGCCGCAGGATGCGGCCGCGCTATTTCTGATGACGGATCGAAAAGAGAAACAGCGCCTCTGGTTGGCGTTATCGATGGTTCCCGGTGTCGGCCCGGTGCAGTTCCGCGAATTGCTGGAACAGGCGGGAGACATTGCCGGTCTGTTTCATTCCCCTCCCGCTGGAAAATTTCACAATGCGCTACGTGACCCGGACTGGGTTGCGGTCGACGCCTGTCTGTCATGGGTGGAGCAGGAGGATTGTCGGCTGATTCTGCGGGATGATCCTGATTATCCTGAACTTCTGCGTCAGATTCATGATGCGCCGCCACTGCTGTTTGTCCGCGGCGATCCGGCGGTACTGAACCATCCCCAACTGGCGATGGTTGGCAGTCGCAACCCCACGATCATCGGTCGGGAGACGGCGCACGATTTTGCCCGCACTCTGGCCGCCAGCGGTATGACCGTCACGAGTGGTCTGGCAATGGGGATCGATGCGGCCAGTCACCAGGGGGCTTTGGCTGGCGGCGGTCAGACTATCGCCGTATTCGGCACCGGTCTGGACCGGGTCTATCCGGCGAAGAACCGGGATCTGGCCCATGCCATCGTCGAGGGCGGCGGCGCGCTGGTCTCCGAATACCCACCGGGTATCGAGCCCAAACCGGCCAACTTCCCCCGCCGCAATCGCATCATCAGTGGCCTCTCCCTCGGTACCCTGGTGGTGGAGGCGGCGCAGCGCAGCGGCTCCCTGATCACCGCCCGCTTCGCCATGGAGCAGGGACGCGAGGTCTTTGCCATCCCCGGTTCCATCCACAATCCCCTGGCCCGTGGCTGTCACCAGCTGATCCGCCAGGGGGCGAAGCTGGTGGAGGGAGCGCAGGACATTCTGGAGGAGCTGGCGCCGCAGCTACGGGTGATTTTGCAGGAGGATGCGGCTGACGAGGCGCTTGTAAGCCCCGATGATGAGTACCATATCTTGTTGGCGAGCATGGGAGACGGCACTAGCAGTGTGGATCAGCTGGTCCAGCGCAGCGGATTGACGGCGGATGCGGTTTCCTCCATGCTGTTAATGCTGGAGCTTAAGGGACATGTGGTGTCCACAGCCGGTGGATACGCCCTGGCCGGCAAGAGAAGGTGACATGAAACAAGACGTATTCGACATCCTGCTCTACCTTTTCGAAAACTACATGGTCGATGAGAGTGAGCTGGAGCATGACCGGGATTCGTTGCAGATCGAACTGCAGGATGCCGGTTTCCGCAAGCATGAGATCAGCAAGGCTTTTGACTGGCTGGAAGGCCTGAGTGCCATCGATTACGACGGCGAAGTCAGGCGCGGCGACACCCAGTCATTCCGCATCTATTCCGATGAAGAGATGGCCAAGCTCGACAGTGACTGTCGTGGTTTCCTGCTGTTCCTGGAACAGATGGGTGTGCTGGATCAGGCCACCCGGGAAATGGTCATCGACCGGGTAATGGCGCTGGACAACAGCGACGAAGTGGAGCTGGATCAGCTCAAATGGGTGATCCTGATGGTGCTGTTCAATCAGCCGGGTCAGGAGGCCGCCGTGGCATGGATGGAAGACCTGGTACTGGACGAAATGGTCGCCCAGATCCACTGACCGATATCCGGTTCTGGTCGATCATGCCCGCGCACGCGGGCATTTTTTCTGGTAAATAGCAGACATGAGTAAAAACCTCGTTATCGTGGAATCGCCCGCCAAGGCGAAGACCATCAAAAAATATCTCGGTAAAGACTTCGAGGTACTGGCCTCCTACGGCCATGTGCGCGACCTGTTGCCCAAAGAGGGTGCGGTCGATACCGACAATGACTTCGCCATGAAGTATCAGGTGATCGACAAAAACGGCAAGCATGTCGATGCCATCGCCAAGGCGATCAAAAAGGCCGACGCCCTCTACCTCGCCACTGACCCGGACCGCGAAGGTGAGGCGATCTCCTGGCATCTGCTGGAGATCCTGAAAGGCAAAAAACTGCTCAAGGACAAGACCGTCGGTCGTGTGGTGTTCCATGAGATCACCAAGCGTGCGATCCGCGAGGCGGTGGAACATCCGCGCGATCTCTCGATGGAACTGGTCAACGCGCAGCAGGCGCGTCGCGCCCTCGACTATCTGGTCGGTTTTAATCTCTCGCCGTTATTATGGAAGAAGATCCGTCGCGGTCTCTCCGCCGGACGGGTGCAGAGTCCAGCGTTGCGCCTGATCGTCGAGCGCGAAGAAGAGATCGAACGTTTTGTTGCCCGTGAATACTGGAGCGTCGAGGCCGACGTCAGCAGCAAGGGACAGAACTTCAACGCCAAACTGATCCAGTTCGAAGGGGAGAAGGTCGAACAGTTCACCATCGACAACAGCGAGCGCGCCGATCAGGTGGAAGCCGCCCTGCTCAGTGAAGCGGAAGGCAAGCTGATCGTCACCCAGGTGGTGAAGAAGCAGCGCAAGCGTAATCCGGCAGCGCCGTTTACCACCTCGACCCTGCAGCAGGAGGCGTCACGCAAACTCGGTTTTACCGCGCAGCGCACCATGCGCACCGCGCAGCAACTTTATGAAGGTATCGACATCGGCGGCGATACCGTCGGTCTCATTACCTACATGCGTACCGACTCGGTCAACCTGGCCGCTGAGGCGTTGGAAGAACTGCGCGACTTTATCGCCAAACGTTACGGTAGCGACAACCTGCCGCCTGAAGCACGCATGTTCAAAACCAAATCGAAGAACGCCCAGGAAGCGCACGAAGCGATCCGCCCCACCTCCGCAGAGCGGGTACCGGAATCGATTCAGGGTCACCTCTCCAAGGATCAATATCGTCTCTATGAACTGATCTGGAAACGTACCGTCGCCTGCCAGATGGTTCACGCCACCCTTGATACCGTAGCGGTGGACCTGAATGCCGGTGAAGGCAATATTTTCCGCGCCAACGGTTCCACCATCGTTCATCCCGGTTTCATGGCGGTCTATCAGGAGAGCTTCGATGACGCCAAGGATAAGGAAGACGACAACAAACTGTTGCCGAAGCTGCTGGAGGGCGAAAAGGTCGAACTGATCGCGATTCGTCCCGAACAGCATTTCACCGAACCACCGCCGCGCTTCTCCGAGGCGAGCCTGGTCAAGGCGCTGGAAGAGTTCGGCATCGGTCGTCCCTCCACCTACGCCAGCATCATCTCCACCCTGCAGGCGCGCGAATATGTAGAGATGGACAAGCGCCGCTTTATTCCTACCGATGTGGGTCGGGTGGTGAATAAATTCCTCACCAACCACTTCACCCAGTACGTCGATTACGACTTCACCGCCAAACTGGAAGACGAGCTCGATGCGGTCTCCCGCGGTGAAGAGGAGTGGGTGCCGCTGATGCACCGCTTCTGGAAGCCATTCAAGACACTGGTGGACGACAAGGAGCAGAGCGTTTCGCGCAAGGAAGTGACCCAGGAGGAGATGGACGAGGCGTGCCCGCAGTGCGGCAAGCCGTTGGCGATCCGTCTCGGTCGTCGTGGCCGTTTTGTCGGCTGCACCGGTTTCCCCGACTGCGACTACACCCGCAACCTCGGTGATGACAAAGATGCGAAGAGCGAACCGGAAGTGGTCGAAGGTCGTGATTGCCCCGAGTGCGGCAAGCCGCTGCTGATCCGTGAAGGTCGTTACGGCAAGTTTATCGGTTGCAGTGGCTATCCCGATTGCAAACACATCGAACCGCTGGAGCAACCGGAAGATACCGGGGTGAAGTGTCCCAAATGCGGCAAGGGCACCATGCTCCGGCGTAAGTCCCGCCGCGGCAAAATTTTCTTCTCCTGTTCCACCTATCCTGACTGTGATTACGCTGTGTGGAACGAACCGATCGACGAACCCTGTCCCGATTGCGGCTGGCCGATCCTCACCATTAAGACCACTCGCAGCAAGGGCACGGAAAAAGTCTGTCCGCAGAAGGAGTGCGGCTTTGCCGAACCCTATGAAAAAGTCGAAGAGACTGAAGACGAAAAAGATTAACCACGAAGTACACGAAGATCACGAAGGGGTAATGATTAAAGAGTTACGTTACGTATTCTTAAACACTATTTTTCCATTAGTGCTTACCCATTGAATACTGCCTGCAAAAAAGCGAAGTTATTACCTTGTTTTACTTCGTGCTCTTCGTGTCCTTCGTGGTGAAATGTTTTAAATTGATGAACACGCTTTTTGGAGAATAACCGCCATGAGCAAGCCGTTTGTTGCCATCCTGATGGGATCGGATTCTGACCTGCCGACCATGCAGTCGACCATCTCTGTACTGAAATCCTTCGACGTGCGTTACGAGGTACGTATCCACTCCGCACACCGTACCCCTGAAGCGACTCATGAATATGTCACCGATGCGGAAAAACGCGGTTGCCAGGTGTTTATCTGTGCCGCGGGTCTGGCCGCACACCTGGCCGGTGCGGTGTCTGCGATCACGGTGCGCCCGGTGATCGGTGTGCCGATGGATGGCGGTCCACTCAAGGGACAGGATGCGCTGCTCTCAACCGTGATGATGCCGGGTGGTATTCCGGTGGCGACCGTTGCCATCGGCAGTGCCGGGGCAAAGAATGCTGCCTACCTTGCGGTGCAGATCATGGCGATTGCCGATGACGATCTGGCGCAGGAGTTGCGCGACGAGCGTGAGACCAACAAGGCGAAGATCCTCGCGCGTAACGACGAAGTGCAGAAGGAACTGGGTCTGGACTAAACGGTCATGAGTGCTTTCCATCTACGCACTGCACGGCGCGTTTTACGCGACGGTGGCATCATCGCCTATCCCACCGAAGCGGTTTATGGACTCGGTTGTGATCCCCACAATCCTGCCGCTGTCATCCGGTTGCTGGCGTTAAAGCAGCGCTCCTGGAAAAAAGGGTTAATCCTGATCGCTTCGCACCGTCACCAGCTCGATCTGTGGCTTGAACCGATCGGCCTGAGCATGGAGCAGGAGTTGGGAAAAAGCTGGCCCGGTCCGGTGACCTGGTTATTACCCGCCCGTCCCGAAGTGCCCGAATGGATACGCGGAGAACACGACACCCTGGCGGTGCGTGTTACTGCCCACCCGCTTGCCGCTGCACTGTGCGATGCATTCGGCGGCCCTATCGTCTCCACCAGCGCCAACCTCGCCGGGCATTGCGCTGCACGTAGTGCACTGCAACTGCAACGGGAGTTGGGCAGGAAAATCGATTACATCCTTCACGGCGACGTCGGCGATCAATTAAAGCCGACAGAGATCCGCGATGCTGCAACGGGACGTATTGTTCGTTCCGCTTAACCAGGGTTACCCATGAGCCAAATCGATCTGCCCTCAGTCAGGGAATATCTGCTTTCATTGCAACAACGCATCGTCGATGCGTTGGAGACAGAGGATGGTGAGGGCCGTTTCATTCGTGATGAGTGGCAACGTGATGGCGGCGGTGTCGTCCGTCTGTTGAGCGAAGGGGCGGTATTCGAACAGGCGGGGATCAACTTCTCTCACGTCCGTGGTGCAAGCCTTCCCGGATCGGCAACGGCCCACCGGCCGGAGTTGGCGGGTCGTTCATTCCAGGCGATGGGGGTGTCGCTGGTGATCCATCCGCGCAATCCCTATGTGCCGACCTCTCACGCCAACGTCCGTCTCTTCGTTGCAGAGAAAGAAGGCGAAACGCCGGTCTGGTGGTTCGGCGGCGGTTTCGATCTCACGCCCTACTATCCGTTTCACGAAGATGTGATCGAGTGGCACAAAAAAGCGAAGGCCGCCTGCGATCCCTTCGGTGACGATTGCTATCCGAAATACAAAAAGTGGTGCGACGAATACTTCACCCTCAAACATCGCGGCGAAACCCGCGGCGTCGGCGGTATCTTTTTCGACGATCTGAATACACCCGATTTTGAAACCTGCTTCGCCTTAATGCGCAGCGTCGGCGATGCTTACGTGAATGCCTATCCGCCCATCGTCAATCGGCGCAAGGCGACACCTTACGGTGAACGCGAGCGGGATTTCCAGCTCTACCGTCGTGGCCGCTATGTGGAATTCAATCTGGTCTTCGATCGCGGCACCCTGTTCGGGTTGCAATCGGGTGGACGCACCGAATCGATCCTGATGTCACTGCCACCGCTGGTGAAGTGGCGCTACAACTGGTCGCCCGAACCGGGCACGCCCGAGGCCGATCTCTACGACAACTATCTCCGGCCACGCGACTGGCTGGGTGAAGCATAAGGAAAGGCATGGCTAATACGCTCTACTGGCACGACTACGAATCCTTCGGCATCGATGCGGTGCGCGATCGCCCGGTGCAGTTTGCCGGTATCCGTACCGATGAAGACCTGAACGTTATCGGTGAGCCACTGAATATCTTTTCCCGTCTCAGCCCCGACGTGTTGCCGCAACCCGGCTCGACGATGGTGACCGGCATCACGCCGCAGGAGTCGCTGGAAAAGGGGCTGTGCGAAGATGAGTTTATCGCCCGCATCCTCAAGGAACTGGCGCAGCCGGGTACCTGCGGTGTCGGCTACAACTCGATCCGTTTCGACGACGAGATGACACGCAACACCCTCTATCGCAACCTCTACGATCCCTACGCCCGCGAGTGGCAGAACGGAAACTCGCGCTGGGACATCATCGATCTGGTACGCGCCTGTCGCGACCTGCGACCCGACGGGATCGTCTGGCCGGTAAGGGAAGAGAATGGCCGTACCAGTTTCAAACTGGAAGAGCTGACCGTGGCTAACGGCATCGGCCATGAGCAGGCCCACGATGCGCTCTCCGATGTCTACGCCACCATCGCCGTCGCACGATTGATTAAAGAGAAGCAGCCGAAGCTCTACGACTTTATCTACAAATTGCGCCGTAAGCAGGAAGTAAACAAATACATCGACCTGCGCGACATGTCGCCGATCCTCCACACCTCCGGTATGTACGGTAGCGACCACGGCAATACCCGCCTGGTGATCCCGCTGGCGATGCATCCGGTCAACAAGAACAGCGTAATCGTTTTCGACCTGTCGCAGGACCCGCAGATATTACTGGACCTGGGCGCCAATAAACTGCGTGAGAGACTCTACACTCGTACCGAAGATCTGCCGGAAGGTACGGAGCGTCCCGCATTGAAACAGCTGATCATGAATCGTTGCCCGGTACTGGCACCCCTCACCACACTGGATGGTACTTCGGCCAAACGGTTGCAGATCGATCTGGTGAAGTGCCAGCAGAACCGTCAGGCAGTGCTCGCCGCGCGTAAAACCATTCAGGAGAAGATCAACAAAATCTTCCAGCCGCAGGAGTTCGAACCACAAACCGACCCGGATCTGATGATCTACGGCGGCGGCTTCTTCTCCGATGGTGACAAACGTACCATGCAGCGTGTGCATGAAACCGCACCGGAGGAATTGGGTAAGCAGAGTTGGGTCTTTGACGACAAGCGCCTGCAGGAGATGCTATTCCGTTTTCGTGCGCGCAACTATCCGCAAACCCTCAGTGAAGAGGAACAGGCGCAGTGGCTGGAGTTCTGCCGTACCCGACTGGGTAACGGCGAAGGCGGCTTTCTCAGCTTTGAGGCCTTCTTTGCCGAGATCGAACGGATCAAAAACGAAGATGAACCGGACGAGCGCGGCCTGAAACTGCTCGCCGAGGTGGAAGCCTATGGGCGTGAATTGCAACAGCGATTGAGTGGTCACTGAGCACACGGGAAGAATAAGAGTTCACCGCAAATGGACCGCAAAACACTGTGCATCGCGCAAAGACGCTAAGGCGCAAAGTGATGTAGGTCGGATTAGCATAGCGTAATCCGACAATCCTTTCGTAGGCTGGGCAGTCATGCCCAGCATTGATTGCCATTCCGGCGAAAGCCGGAATCCAGTCTTGCCAACAATCGGGTATCGCGGTAGAAAGGAAACAGGGATCACCGGGCGAGTGAATGCTTCATATCAATCTCCCCAGTCCTGTTAGCAAATCCTTTTAGGCTCCCTAACCAGAAGCTAGCTAATTGATTTTGATAGGGTGGTTTGTTATACACCCTAAATATCGTATTTAGCTATGTAAGAGAACATGAGCAAAGTATGAAAATTGTGGCAGGCTCAATTGTTGTATTAGTTGCTGTGTCCATCGGGATGCTGCTTTATTGGAAACGAGAGCAGAATATTGATTTTACTGTGCTCATTTCTGCTGAAATCGAGCATTGTGGAAAGTCGTATGCGCCTGGCAATTTGGAATATCAGGAATTGTTAGCTTGGCTTCGTTCGCATCAGCACGGATGGAAAAACACACCTGCCACATATGTTCCTCGTTCTCTATACACGTCTCCCGGTATTGAAGTTAATGTCTTAAAGTCTGCTGTTGTTATTAATTATCAATCTAAAGATGGGGCATGGAATCAAGTGGTAAGAGGTAAAAAGGAAAATGAGTTGGTAGATATGTGTACAAAAGCTAACACAACGCTTCAGCCGACATCGGTGCTGGCGCGCCTCTTCGGCTGAGTTCAGCGTTAGGTGTATGAGCGCGGCGTCAAGATTCCTCGACGAGACAAAAGGCTTGTTTGGATTTTTCTTTGACATCCAGACTGCAAGCCTCCTCGCTCGGGCAAAACTCACCGAATGGGCGGCGCAGAATGGGCTGAACGATGATTCGAACCTCATCGTCGGAACCGGAGAACCAAAGGGAACTCCCGAGCAAGTGATTGAACAGTCACTACACTCAACGACACTTGGGGAAGTTAAGCGCAGACTCTCAGATGGAGGTTTCGATCAATTTCAGGCAGCGTGTCATGTTATTGTTTTCGTCTTTCATCTATGGGATGAGAAGTATCGAGCGGAACTAGCCGCAGAGCTAGGAAAGCCCATCAACGAGGTCAAAATCGACATCTTGGGAGATCTAAGACTTTTGCGAAATTCTATAATTCATAACAAAGGGGTCGCGAGTGCCGATATTGCGAGGTGTAAGATCATTACGCGGTTTAAGCCAGGGGACAAACTTTCAATCGGCAAGGAAGACATTCATCTCATCGTTCGTGAGTTGCGTGTTGCAATTGGGAAATACGCCTGACAAGGCGTTCCAACAGCAAAATAAGTAGGGTCAGATGAAACTTTACACAACACAAGTTGCCTTGATGGCAACACCGCAGATGCGGCATAGGCGAGCTTTTCTTTGCGGCTTTGCGTCTCTGCGCGAGTACAGAATAAAGCGAGCTTTTCTCTGCGACCGTCGCGTCCTCTGCGTTAAGGGTTTTTATTCCATCAAACCACTTATCGTCTTAACCACATCCGCCTTGTCCCACTCGATACCGCCGAACAGCGCGTAACGGATCGTCCCTTTGGGATCGATGACAAAGGTGGTGGGCACCGCGGTGATCATCCAGTCCTCGACCACATTACCTTCCGGATTCAGCAGCACAGGAAAGTCGATTTTAATTTGATGCTGGGTAAGGAATGCCTGCACGTCATGTTTCTCTTCCGCCATGTCCACCGCCAGGATGGTGAAAGGCTTGCCAGCCAGCTTCTCCTTCAGCCGTTGCATCGACGGCATCTCCTTGATGCAGGGGCCGCAGTAGGTGGCCCAGAAGTTGACCATCACGACTTTGCCGCGATAAGCACTCAGGGTATGGGTGTTGCCCTGAAGATCGCTGAGGGTGAAGTCGGGCAGTGTTTCGCCGCTATAGGGCGACAGTTCGCCTGCCTGTGCAAAGGTACAGGTAAACAGAAAAAAGAGTGGCAAGAAGATACGCATGGTTATTTCTCCAGCTTATGTAGCGTGGTGATGGCGCTCTCCACCAGTTCCGGTAGGCGTTCGGTCATTGCCTTCTCCGCTGCGGTGGCGTCGCCTTCACGGGCATAGAATCGACTGCGCACACCGGGCAGGATCTCGACATGGACTTTGCTGCCACCTTTCTCCAGCGCTTTTTGCAGTGTCTTGATCCAGAAGCGGTTGGGGCTGTTACCCGGTTGCATGATCACGATGGGCAGGTTGGTCTGCTGCACGATGTCGAGGTATTGCAGCGGTTTGCCCGGCTCGGGATTGTGTGCAGAGAGGACGGGAAAAAAGAGGATTGCACCGAGCAGGTGTTTGTCGTCAGGGTGTTGTTGTTGCCAGATGCGCGCGCTGCGTAGTGCCGGGATGGCGCCATAGCCGCTGGCGGTGAGGACGATTCGTTTGCCGGTCTTGTCGATCGCGTGGGCGATGAGTCGCGCTACTTCATCACCCTCCAGGCTACGCATACTGCTGGGGGAGATGGGCAGGAAGTGTGCACCTAGCAGGTCAGCCAACCAGACTTCGATGCCGCGTCCCGCCAGTACCTCGCCCGCTTCGGCCTCGGCATTTCCCATGCCCTGGTCGCAGGGAAAGCCGAGCAACATGGTGTCGCCGGTGGCGCTGAAGTAGCGCAGGTCCATCTCCACTTCAGGACTGAGCTGGACCGTATCATGCTGTACCCCCGCATAAAGGGCGGGGGAGAGCAGGGTCAGGAGCAGTAGTGCGAAGACCTTGTTCAAAGCGCTTACCTGTCGCGTTGAAGACAGCCTCATCCTAACACAGCGATCTACCGCTGGCAGCCAGGCTACTCGGGCTGGTTGCGCATGAAATCCGCGGTCTTGCGGAAAGCTGCCTCCAGCTCGGTACGTAGTGGTTCTTCGATGCCGATATCGGCCATGGCCTGAACCATGCACTGCATCCAGACATCACGGGCTTCGCTGTTGATGGCGAAGGGCAGGTGACGCTGCTTCAGGCGGGGATGGCCGTATTTCTCCGTATAGAGTTGCGGGCCGCCGAGCCAGCCGGAGAGAAACATAAACAGCTTTTCCTTCGAGCCACGCAGGTCTTTGGCATGCATGGCACGAACAGTGCAGGCTTCGGGCAGGCTGTCCATCAACTGGTAGAAGCGCTCCACCAGTTCACGGATCCTGTCCTCACCACCGATTCGGGCATAGTGGGGATTGGAGAGAGTCATGGGTTTGCTACCATCAAGGGGGGAGTGAATAGTCCAATAAATTCAACAACTAATTGCAACGGGGCGAAATTATACTACACATTGATGAGTGATCCGTGCATCCGCTTGTGTCATATAGCGTTTATACGTGTAGTTGAATCGAGCCCAGGCGCCACACCTGGCTAACGATAATTAGATTGCCCGACGAGGCCACCGTGAGTATCGGTAAATTTTCCCGGCAGATACAGCAGCGACTGAGTCCAATACGCAATGTCCCCTGGGTGTTGCTGCTGCTGATTATCGTCCTGGTTTTAGTTTACTGGGTATACAGTGTGCGGAGTCATCGCCAGGAAGTCACGCACGATTTTAATCAGGAAGTGGCCCATGGGCTGCAGCTGCTGCAGGAGCGCTTTAGCCTCTATGAAAATATTATTCTCGCTACACGGGGCCTCTATCTTAGTTCGGACGAAGTAAAAGACGCGGAGTGGCGTAGCTTCGTTCGCTCAATGAAGTCGTTGAATAACTATCCGGGTGTGAAAAGTATCGCCTTTGCCGATCTTCATACCAGAGATAATCGTGGTTTGAGCAATTGTCTCGTCGGATTGAATGTCGATGAACTGGTCTCGAAACCGACTGGCCAGCGTGACATCTCATTCATTGCGGTGAATGTGGAGCCCGAATCCAACAACCAGTTACTGAATTACGATTTTGCAACGGAGAAGCAAACGGTTGTCGCCATGCGCGACTCCTGTATTCAGGATCGGGCGATCCTCAGCGGTGTGATGAGTGATCCTTTCAACGGACGAAAGATTGTCAGGCAGGCGCTGGTCGTGCCACGTAATGCTTCCGCCAGTCAAAGCAGGCCCAAAGACGCAGAGATGGGCTGGATCGTTGTCACCTTCGATGTGGAATTCTGGTTGAGTCACATCGCCACCGCACTGCAAAACAATAACTTCACCCTCAGTATTGCCGAAGTGGGTGGAGATATCTTCTTTGATACCCGCGAAAAACGTATCGACGAACCCCTTTACAGCAAACATATCACCATCCCGCTGGGTGGGCATAAATGGGAGGCTACTTTCTACTCTTCCAGCGACTTTGAACGGCACCGCAGTAATCCGCTGCTTCATCTTTTTCCGGTTACTGCATTATTTCTCACGCTGTTGTCGTTGACTGTTATGCGCTGGCTGCAAACCAGTCGGCGACATGCAATGGAGCAGTCACTCAAGGTCTCCCGAGAGCTACAGGAGAGCGAGACGCGCTACCGGGAGCTGTTTGAAGGTAACCGTGCAGTGGAATTGCTGATCGATCCGCAGGACGGTTCGATTATCGATGCCAATCACGCGGCGGCCTCCTATTACGGTTATAGCCGCGAAGCACTCAGGAAAATGCGCATCTCCGACATCAATACACTCAGCGAGGAGGAGATCGCACGCGAGATGGAGCGTGCACGTGAGCAGGAGAATGATTACTTTATTTTTCGTCACCGCCTGGCCAGCGGTGAAGTGCGCGATGTAGAAGTGCACTCCGGGCCGGTCGAAGTGGGCGGCAAAACGCTACTCTACTCCATCATTCATGATGTGACCGCGAGAATACGTGGTCAGCGCGCACTACGCGAAAGTGAAGAGCGTTACTCCACCATTATCACGACCGCGGGTGAAGGGTATTGGTTACTCGATCTGGCCACCTTGCACATCATAGAAGTTAACGACGCCCTTTGTCATATGCTTGGCTATAGTCGCAACGAATTGCTTGGCAGCAAGCCGACCGCGTTCATTGATGAAGAAAATGCGGCAATTTTCTGCAAGCAGGTCGAGCAGCGAATCTCCCAGAAACAACGTAGCTATGAAGTTGTCATGAAGCACAAGGATGGTCATGACGTCATGGTGAGAATCAATGCCACCAATATGCCGCACAGTGAAGATCGCGCAGAACAGTCCTTTGCCTTTATCACCGACATCACCGAGTGGAAGCGTTCCGAAGAGCAGTTGCGCATCGCTGCGACATTCTTTGAAACCACCTCCGAGGCGATTATTGTTACTGATGCGGAAAACCGCATTATCGCTATTAACCCGGCCTTCTCACGCATTACCGGTTACAGCGAAGAGGATGTGCTGGGAGAGGACCCGAAGATTCTCAGTTCGGGACGTAACGACAAGGCCTTCTATCATGAGATGTGGCAGAGCCTGCTCCATCACGGTAGCTGGCAGGGTGAGATATGGAACCGGCGCAAGAACGGCGACATCTATCCAGAGTGGCTCTCCATCGTTGTGATCCATGGAGATGATGATGCCGAGAAACAATACATGGCGGTGTTTAGCGATATCACCCAACGTAAGAAAGATGAGGAGAAGATCTGGCGCCAGGCAAACTACGATGCACTAACCGGTTTGCCCAATCGCAATCTGTTCAAGGACCGTCTGGAGCAGGCGATGAACGCGGCGCAGCGTGAACACTCCAGTCTGGCCCTGCTATTTATCGATCTCGACCGATTCAAGTCGATTAACGACACCATGGGGCACGCCATCGGTGACAAGCTGTTGCAGGAAGCTGCTGCGCGCCTGACCAACACCGTGCGTAGTACCGACACTGTAGCGCGTCTGGGCGGTGATGAATTTACCGTTCTGCTCTACGACATCAACAGCAACAGCGAGATCGATCGTATCGCGGAAAAGATGCTGCACAAATTGAGCGAGCCATACAGTCTCGAAGGACGTGAAGCCTTTGTCTCGGGTAGTATCGGTATCACGCTTTATCCCGGCGACGCCAACACTATTGAACAGTTGTTGAGTAATGCCGATGCGGCGATGTATACCGCCAAGTCAGCAGGTCGTAATGTTTTCCGCTATTTCACCCAGGCGATGAACGAGGCAGCACAAAGACGTTTGCTGCTGGAAACCGATCTGCGCCGTGCTATGCAGAATGATGAGTTGTTACTGCATTATCAGCCGGTGCATAACAGAAAAGGCAAGGTGATCGGTGCCGAGGCGTTGTTACGCTGGAATCACCCTGTGCTGGGTGCGATCTCGCCGGAGGAGTTTGTGCCGCTGGCCGAGGACATCGGCATCATCATACCTATTGAGCGCTGGGTGTTGCGGCAAGCGTGCATGGATACCACTGAGTTCCAGACGCGTGTGCGGCGTAAATTCTATATCGCGGTCAATATCTCCAGCCTGCAATGCCGTAATGAACAGTGTCACATCATGTTGCAGGAAGCGATATCCGAAAGTCATCTCGCGCCGGAAAACATAACCCTTGAGATCACCGAACGGGTGATGATGGAGAGCACGGAAACGGTAATGGCGATCCTCAATGAAGTGAAGACGATGGGGGTCAAGCTGGCGGTGGACGATTTCGGTACTGGCTATTCCTCACTCAGTTATCTCAAACAGTTCCCCATCGATGTGCTGAAGATCGATCGTGCCTTTATCTCCGATCTACCCAACGACCGGGATGATGTGGCGCTGGTGGAGGCGATTGTCGCCATGGCCCATAGCCTCAACCTGGAGGTGGTGGCAGAGGGCGTTGAAACACGCAAGCAATACACCTTCCTGCAGAGTCTGGGCTGTGACCAGCTACAGGGGTTCCACTTCAGCGAGGCGCTACCGCGGCAGGCGTTTATCGATTATTTGAAGGCACACAAGTAGACCACGGCTCGTCTCGTCACTCTGATAGAATGGCCGCATGGATATTTCTGATCTGCTCGACGACCTCAATGACGCCCAGCGTACCGCTGTCTGTGCGCCGCCCGGCAACCTGCTCATCCTCGCCGGGGCGGGTAGCGGCAAGACCCGGGTACTGACCCACCGTATCGCCTTTCTCATCCGCACCGGCGAGGCATCCGCCTACGGCATCCTGGCGGTGACCTTTACCAACAAGGCGGCCAGCGAAATGCGCGGGCGCATCGAGCATCTGCTGCAGATGCCCGCCTCGGGCATGTGGGTCGGCACCTTCCACGGTATCGCCCATCGTCTGCTACGCGCCCACTGGCAGGAAGCGGGTCTACCGCAGGCCTTCTCCATTCTCGACAGCGATGATCAGTACCGCCTGATCAAGCGCATCCTGCGCGAACGTGGTCTCGACGAAAACCAGTGGCCGCCGCGGCAGATCCAGTGGTACATCAACGGCAAGAAGGATGAAGGGCTGCGCCCGCAACACATCGATCCCTGCGGTGATTTCCACGAAGAGCAGATGCTGAGGCTCTACCGCGCCTATGAAGAGGCGTGCGAGCGTAACGGCGTGGTCGACTTTGCCGAACTGCTGCTGCGCGCCCATGAGTTGTGGTTGAAACACCCGCAGTTGCTGGAGCACTACCGTAAACGTTTCCGCCACATCCTGGTGGACGAGTTCCAGGATACCAACGCCATTCAATACGCCTGGCTGCGTCTACTGGCGGGCGATACAGGGCAGATGTTTGCCGTCGGCGACGACGACCAGTCGATCTACGGCTGGCGTGGGGCGCGGGTGGAAAACATCCACCAGTTCCGCAACGATTTTGCCGATGTGGAGCTGATCCGTCTGGAACAGAATTACCGCTCCACCGCCACCATTCTCAAGGCGGCCAATGCGCTGATCGCCCACAACACCGATCGCCTGGGCAAGGAGCTGTGGACCGAGGGGGAAAACGGCGAACCGATCCGACTCTACGCCGCCTTCAACGAACTGGACGAGGCGCGCTTTATCGCCGATCGCATCGGTGACTGGGTCGCCCAGGGCAATCCGCGTCGTTCCATCGCCATCCTCTATCGTTCCAACGCCCAGTCGCGGGTGCTGGAAGAGGCGTTGATGCAGTCGTCGATCCCCTACCGTATCTACGGCGGACTGCGTTTCTTCGAGCGCGCCGAGATCAAGGATGCGCTGGCCTATCTGCGCCTGCTCAACAATCGTCGCGACGATCCCTCCTTCGAGCGGGTGGTGAATACCCCAACTCGCGGTATCGGTGCGCGTACTGTTGAAGCCGTGCGCGAACGGGCGCGGCAGAAGTCGATCCCGATGTGGCAGGCGGGGCAGGAGATCGTCGCCGCCCAGGAACTACCGGCACGTGCCTGCAATGCGTTGGCCGCCTTTCTGCAGTTGATCGACGAGTTGGCACAGGCCACAGCGGAACAGTTGCTGGATGAGCAGGTGGAACATGTGGTGGCCCATAGCGGCCTGATCCCGTTCTTCGAAAAGGAGAAGGGGGAAAAGGGACGCGCCCGGGTAGAGAACCTGGAAGAGCTGGTTTCGGCGGCGCGGGAGTTTGAATACGAAGAGACCCTGCCGGATGAAGGTGGCGAGGAAGGGGCGCAGCCGCTGGACGATCTCTCCGCCTTCCTTGCCCATGCATCGCTGGAAGCGGGCGACACCCAGGCGGGCGCGCACGAGGATGCGGTGCAGATGATGACCCTGCACTCGGCCAAGGGACTGGAGTTTCCGCTGGTGTTTCTCAGCGGTATGGAAGAGGGGCTGTTTCCGCACCAGCTCTCCAGCGGCGAGCCGGGGCGCATGGAAGAGGAGCGGCGACTCGCCTATGTCGGCATGACCCGCGCCATGCGTCAGCTCTATCTCACCTATGCCGAGGTGCGCCGACTTTACGGCGAAGAGCGTTACACCCGGCCGTCACGTTTTATCACGGAAGTGCCGAGTGAATTTCTCGAAGAGGTGCGCTTGGGTGGCGGTGTCTCCACGCCGGTTTACCGCCGCGAAAAAAGTGGCGAGAGTGATGCCGAGTTTGGTGTCGGCGCGTTGGTGCGTCATCCCAAGTTCGGGCTTGGCACCGTGCTGCAATACGAAGGTAGCGGCGCGCAGGCCAGGGTGCAGGTCAATTTCGATGAGGCGGGGAGCAAGTGGTTGGTGCTGGCCTATGCCAAGCTGGAGCATGCCTAGGTAGGCCGCCTTACTTGTCAAACTCCCCTTCGTACTCGCGGATCACCTCTTCGATCTGCGCAATCGCATCTTCAAGGCTGTCCTTGTGCCCGATCTCGCGGCGTGAGCGTTCGTTCTCCCGCGGTATGGGTTGCTCGCCTTCGCAGGCAATGAAGCGCAGTGCCAGGGCGCTGATGTTATCGCTCTGCGGATAGCTGGCGCGCTCTGCCCTTTCGGCGAGTTCGTTAAGTGCTCCGTCAAGGGTGCTGCACTGTTCCAGCAGCGTGCCCAACTGGGCATCGTCGAGGGGCCCCCAAAGGCCGTCGGAGCAGAGCAACACGATGTCGTTCTGCTTTAACGTTACCCGGTTGCTGAAACTGATCGAAGGTTCCTCGCGACGACAGCCGAGACACTGGGTGATCTGGTTGCGCTGCGGATGGCTCTCCTGTTCCCAGCGGCTGATCTCGCCGCGCTGGAACAGGTGTTCCACATAGGAGTGGTCGGTGGTGCGGTAGAGCGGTAGGCCCTGTTGGTAGACATAGAGGCGGCTGTCGCCGACGTGTGCCCAGTATGCCTCGCCCGCCTGGATCAGGCAGAGTACCGCAGTGGTGCCCGGGGTGGCGGGGGGAAGCTGCTGCTCGCCGAATTCGACGATACGCCGGTGCGCGGTCATGATCACCGTAGTGAGCAAATCCTTCGCCTTGAGTACCGGGCGAGGTTCAAGCAGATAGATCTCGCGGGCTGTCTCCACCAGGATCTCCGCGGCGACTTCGCCGTAGGCCTGACCACCCATGCCATCGCCCAGTACCAGCAGAATCCCCTCCGGGGTCTCGATGGCGGTAAAGCGATCCTGATTGGTGCTGCGATTGCCGAGACGATTGGCCTGACCGATTTCGTACTGCATCAGGAGCCTCCCTTGATCCAGGAGAGGCTGTTGGCCAGACGGCCCAGCACCGAATCGCCGTTACCCTGTTCGCCGTCACCTTTGGGCGGGCCGTTGCCGTCGTTCAGGGCGCCAAGCAGCTCATCGACACTCTGCGGACGGTACATCGGGTCGACCTCCATGGCCCAGTCGATGGCGCGCAGCAGTTTCTTCGAATAGCCCTTTTTAAACACCTCGAGCGCCGGTTTCATGGTGTCCTGCATGCGGCGCTCTTCAGCGGGCGGCGGTGCCTGGCCGTCGAGACAGGCGCGCATGGTGGCGCCGATGGCGTAGATGTCGGTCCAGGGGCCGACGTAACCGCCGGACATCGATTGTTCGATGGGCGAGAAGCCGAGGGTCAGTACCTGGCCCGGCTGGTATTTGCGGCTGGTCTGCATCTGGTGCACCGCACCGAAGTCGAGTAGTACCGGACTGCCGCCGGGGCGCAGATGGATATTGCCCGGCTTGATGTCCATGTGCAGCAGGCCCTTGCTGTGCAGCAGCTTGAGGCCGTCGAGCAGCGGCAGGAAGACGTGGTAGAGGAACTTTTCGCTGAGACCGCCGTTGTGGCGTTTGATGTAGCTCTGCAGGTTTATCCCTTTAACGAACTCCATCACCATGTAGACGGTTTCGTTGGCGCGGAAGAAGTTCACAACGTTAATGATGTTGGGGTGCTTGATCGCGGCGAGGGCGTTGGCCTCCTGGAAGAACATGCGGCGGCCGTGGGAGAACTGTTCGGCGGAGGCGTCGTCGATGGTGTGGATGGTGCAGCCGTCGCTGCCGCGGTAGGCGAGCTTGCGCGGCATGTACTCCTTGATCGCCACCTGTTCGCCGGTCTCCATGTCTTCCGCCAGATAGACGAGACTGAAGCCGCCGCCGCCGAGCTGTCGGTCGATGATGTAGTTTTCCAGCCGGGTGTTTACCCGCAGGGCGTGTTCGTCAGCCATTCACTCTTGCCTGTTATCGCCTTCGAGGTGTTTCTGCCCGGCGCATCGTTTACCATACCCGCGAGTCTACCAAAACGTTCACAGGAGTATCCATGATTCGCAGCATGACGGCATTTGCCCGCAGGGAAGATCAGGGGGCGTGGGGTGCGCTGCAACTGGAGTTGCGCTCGGTGAACCATCGTTATCTTGAGGTCAGTCCGCGCCTGCCGGAAGAGCTACGGGTACTGGAAAACAAGTTGCGCGAACGCATCGCCCAGCGGCTGGGCCGGGGCAAGGTCGATTGCAACGTGCGCTACCAGGCGCCACAGAGCGGTGCCGACGGGGTGAAGGTCAATCTGGAACTGGTCAAACAACTGGCCCACGCCAGCCGCGAGATCGACAGCATTCTCTACAATGCGGCACCGATCAATTCACTGGAGGTGTTGCGCTGGCCCGGTGTGCTGGAGACCGCGGGCGTCGATGAAGAGCAGTTGCAGGCGGCACTGCTGGCGCTGCTGGATCAGGCCCTCGACGAGATGAACGAAAACCGTGAACGCGAAGGCGAGAAGTTGCAGGCGATCATTCTGCAACGTTGCGACGCCATCGAGGCAGTGGTGGCGCAGGTCAAACAGCGCCTGCCCGAGGTACTGGCCAACCTGCGCAAGCGGCTGGAAGATCGTCTCGGCGAACTGAAGCAGGAACTCGACCCGACACGACTGGAACAGGAGATGGTGCTACAGGCGCAGAAGATCGACGTCGACGAAGAGATGGATCGTCTGGCAACCCACATCGCCGAAGTGCGCCACGTACTCAAAGGCAACGAACCGGTCGGTCGCCGTCTTGATTTCCTGATGCAGGAACTCAACCGCGAGGCCAACACTCTCGGTTCCAAATCCGCCGACAGCGAAACCACCAAGGCATCGGTGGAACTGAAGGTGCTGATCGAACAGATGCGCGAGCAGATCCAGAATATTGAGTAAAACCCGGTTCACCGCAAAGACGCAGAGGACGCAAAGAAAAGAAACGGCTGTACGACCCGATATTTGTTCCCGCAGCTTTCAGAGAGCGTGTTTCCGGGTTCCCGTTATCAAAGGCAGTGCTTTCCCTTTGCGCTCTTTGCGCCTTTGCGGTGAATATTTTTTTGGAGTTAGTTATGTCTGATAAAGGCCAAGGCACCCTCTACATCATTTCCGCCCCCTCCGGCGCGGGCAAGACCAGCCTGGTCAAGGCGCTGCTGGAGAGCACCGACGGTATGCAGGTCTCGGTTTCCCACACCACCCGGCCGATGCGTCCCGGTGAGGTCGACGGCAAGGCCTACCACTTCACCGATGTGGAGAGCTTCAAGGCGCGGATCGACAGCGGCGATTTTCTCGAACACGCCGAGGTCTTTGGTAATTTCTACGGTACTTCCCGTAGCGCGGTAGAGGAGATGCTGGCGCAGGGTCTGGATGTGATCCTGGAGATCGACTGGCAGGGGGCGGCACAGGTGCGCAAGCTGATTCCCGAGGCAGTGAGTATCTTTATTCTGCCGCCGTCGCGGGAAGAGCTGGAACGTCGCCTGCGCGGCCGCGGCACCGATGCCGACGAGGTGATCGCCCGCCGTCTCGGCGAGGCGGTCAACGAGATGGGCCACTACGGCGAGTTCGACTATCTGGTGTTTAACGACGATTTCGATCTCGCGCTCACGGAGCTGCGTACCATCGTGCTGGCACGGCGCCTGCGGGGGGTGGCCCAGATAACTGCGCGGAAAGCCCAGATTGAAGAATTGCTAGGGAAATAAAAGGTGACAGGTATCAGGTGGCAGGTAACAGGGGGAAAGGTCGGGGTAGCCTTATGCAACCTGCAACCTGCAACCTGCAACCTGCAACCTGCAACCTGCAACCTGCAACCTGCAACCTGCAACCTGCAACCTTTGACCTTCCCTGCGTTTGACGTAGAATACGCGGTCCTGCCACGTATACGTATAACCGGAGTAACCCATGGCGCGAGTCACCGTAGAAGATTGCCTGGACAATGTAGATAACCGCTTCCAGCTGGTGCTGGTTGCCACCAAGCGCGCCCGCCAGATCGCCAACGGCAATGAGGCGCGAGTCTCCCTCGACAACGACAAGCCGACCGTTCTGGCCCTGCGCGAGATCGCGGAAGGTTACGTCACCCGCGATATCCTGGATGAGGCGCCGATCGCTGAAGATAGCGGCCCGTCCATGGTCACCGAAGCTGAGGTTCGCGACGAAACCACCTGATCCCGGTGGCCACTCAGGCAGAAAACGTTACATCGACTGATCAGGATGTGTTCCTGATCAGTGATCTCTGTGCCCTGCTTGAGGAGTATCTCGAACCGGAACAGGTGAAGGCCGTTTATCAGGCCTACCTGTTCGGTGCCGAGGCCCACGAGGGCCAGCGCCGTCTCAGCGGCGAACCCTACATCTATCATCCCCTGGCGGTGGCCCGCATCCTCGCCGAGATGCGTCTGGATCACCAGACCATCGCCGCTGCCATCCTCCACGACGTTATCGAAGATACCCCCACCGCCAAAGAGCAGTTGGTGAGCAAGTTCGGCGCGGAGATCGCCGAGCTGGTCGATGGCGTCAGCAAGCTGACCAACATCGAATTCAGCAGCAAGGCCGAGGCCCAGGCGGAGAACTTCCGCAAGATGATGCTGGCGATGGTGCAGGATATTCGCGTCATCCTGATCAAGCTGGCGGATCGCCTGCACAACATGCGCACCCTCGGCGTGATGCGTCCGGACAAGAAGCGACGCATCGCCCGCGAAACCCTCGACATCTACGTCCCCATCGCCACCCGTCTCGGCCTCAACCGCATCCGTCTGGAACTGGAAGACCTCGGCTTCGCCGCCTACTATCCGCTGCGCGCACGGGTACTCTCAGAGGTGGTGAAGAAGGCGCGCGGCAACCGCCGCGAGGTGGTGCAGAAGATCCAGAGCGCCATCGAACAGCGGCTGCATCAGGAAGGGTTGCTCGGCGAGGTGAGTGGACGGGAGAAACACCTCTACAGCATCTACCTCAAGATGGCCAAGAAGCATCTGGCCTTCTCCGACGTGATGGACGTGTTCGCCTTTCGCATCGTGGTCGACAAGGTGGACACCTGCTATCGGGTGCTCGGCGCGATCCACAATCTCTACCGACCGCTGCCCGGCAAGTTCAAGGATTACATCGCCATTCCCAAGGCCAACGGTTACCAGTCGTTGCACACCGCGCTGCTCACCCCCTACGGTTTTCCCATCGAGGTGCAGATCCGCACCGCCGATATGGACACCGTCTCCGAGGCGGGCATCGCCTCGCACTGGCTCTACAAGACCGGCAGCGACTCCAGCAGCATCGCCCACGTGCGCGCCCGCGAATGGCTGAAAAACCTGCTGGAACTGCAACAGCAGGCGGGCGATTCGCAGGAGTTTCTGGAGAGCGTCAAGGTCGACCTGTTCCCCGACGAGGCCTACGTCTTCACCCCCACCGGGGACATCATGGAACTGCCGCGCGGCGCCACCGCGGTCGACTTCGCCTATGCGGTGCACACCGATGTCGGTAACAGTTGCGTCGCCGCCAAGGTCAACCGACGGCTGGCGCCGCTACATACCGAACTGCACAACGGCCAGACGGTGGAGATCATCACCTCCCCCGGCGCCAAGCCCAATCCCACCTGGCTCAACTTCGTCGTTACCGGCAAGGCCCGCTCCACCATCCGCAATTACCTCAAGAACATGCAGAAGGAGGAGTCGATCGCTCTCGGCCGCCGCCTGCTCAGCCGAGCCCTGGCCGATATGCAACTGAGCCTGGAGAAGATCGACCCGGCGCGAATGCAGCATCTGCTCAAGGAGTATGGGGTGGAGAGCGAGGATGTCCTGCTGGCGCAGATTGGTCTTGGCAATCGCATGGCGCCGTTGGTGGCGCGCGCCCTTGCCGAGGGCGAGATTGAAACAGACAAGGCGAGCGGTAAGAGCAGCCGACCGCTGGCGATCAAAGGAACGGAAGGCACCGTGGTCAGTTTCGCCAAGTGTTGCCGACCGATCCCCGGCGATCGAATCATCGGTCTGCTCACCGCCGGACGCGGCATCGTGATCCATGGTCACAGTTGCAAGAACCTGGCGGAATTCCGTAAGACCCCGGAGAAGTGGATCGAAGTGCAGTGGTCCGACGGCGTCGAAGGGGAGTTCCCGGTCGACCTGCGTATCGAAGTGCAAAACCGGCGCGGCGTACTCGCCACCGTCGCCGCCGCCGTGGCCGAAACCCAGGCCAACATCGACAACATCAGCCTCGACGAACGTGACGGGCTGCATACCACACTCAACCTCACCGTATCGGTTACCGGCCGTGTCCATCTGGCAAGGATCATTCGACGCCTGCGTGCGATCGAACAGGTGCTGCGTTTGAATCGTCGTTAAAAAAACGATTCACCGCAAAGGCGTAAAAGAATTCACCACGAAGAACACGAAGCTCACGAAGAAAGTTGTCGTCGTAGCTCGGATTAGCGCAGCGTAATCCGGCGATGAGATGGCAGGCTCGGCTGTAAGCCTTAATCCGATCTGCAATTGCATTTTCCTTCGTGAGCTTCGTGAGCTTCGTGTTCTTCGTGGTTAGTCTTTTTATTGATATGGGACCAATGACATGCACTACCGTCTGCTTTTCGTCCTGGTTTTCGTTTTTTCTTTATCTGCCTGTAGCGATCCCAACGAACGTAACGAAAAGGGCCAAACCCTGTTGAATCTCGCTGCCGAGGCAGGCGATCTGCAACGGGTAAAAGATCTGCTCGACGACGGTGCCGATCTCACTCTGCGCGATCACTGTTTATGGACACCACTGCTGCGCGCCGCCGCCAACGGCCATAACGAAATCGCCGAACTGTTGTTGCAACAGGGTGCCGATGCGGACGATCAGGATGAAGGTCTCTACAGCACGGTGATGGTCGCCGCCGGAAGCAACCATCCGCAGATGGTGGAGCTGTTGTTAAAGCATGGCGCCAGTATCGATCTTGCGGATGGGAGCCTCGGCTGGACCGCGTTGATCTGGGCCGCGCGCGAAGGTCACGTTGAACCGATCCAAGTGTTGATGCGTTATCACGCCAACGCCGAACTCCACGACCAGTCCGGCAACACCGCTCTGACCTGGGCGGTGCAAAAGGGACACCTCAATGTGGTGAAGACGTTGCTCGATGCCGGTGTGCCACCCAACCAGACCGATGCCAGGGGCAATACTGCACTGGCCATTGCCGCGCGTGGAGATAAACAGCAAATCCTTGAGCTGTTGATTGCTGCAGTAACGCAGTGAAATTTTCCCCCACCTCCGTTAAAGTGATCGCCTTTCCTATTTGCAAAGCAGAGAGCACGCATGGCACGCGAAATCATTCACACCGACAGGGCGCCGCAGGCGATCGGTACCTATTCCCAGGCGGTTAAGGTCGGTAACACCGTTTATCTCTCGGGCCAGATCCCGCTGGTGCCGGAGACCATGGAGATGGTCGACGGGGATATGGAGGCGCAGATCCGTCGGGTGTTCGACAACCTGTCGGCGGTAGCCGAGGCGGCCGGTGGTTCTCTGGCCGATATGGCCAAGCTCAACATCTTCCTCACCGATCTTGCCCACTTCCCGTTGGTCAATACGGTGATGGCCGACTACTTCAGCCAGCCCTATCCGGCTCGTGCCGCCATCGGCGTTGCCTCGCTGCCGCGCGCTGCAGGAGTGGAGATGGACGGTGTGCTGGAGCTGGGCGGCTAACCCGCGGATGTCATGACCAGGGCATGGCGCGAGCCGTACAGCCTGATCGCCGCAGTGATAATGCTGCTGGCGCTGGCGGAGTTTTACGGCCCGGGCCTGCTGCGTCACCTCGAATACAGCTTCAACGATACCCTGCTGCGCAACCAGGCGGAGCAACGCAAACCGGACGGCGAAGTGGTGCTGGTGGATATCGACGAGCCGACTCTGGCGCGGATGGCGCCGGAACATGGTCGATATCCCTGGGCCCGTTCGGTGCACGCGGAGATGGTGGAGTGGATCGCCAAACAGAAACCGAAGGCGATCCTGTTCGACATCATTTTCAGCGATCGCGATCCGCTGCGTCCCGACGACGACACCTACTGGGCCGAGGTGGCCGCCAACACCGACAATCTCTTTCTTCCCTACGTGGTATTGCAGACCGACCGCCCCGGCGTTGGTCTGCCGCTGGATGTCTTCGGTGAAACCCTCGGTTTTGAAAAGGGCGCACAGGTAAGTAAGCAGGCGCGGGTCGCGCTGTTGTTGCCCTACATGGCCACCAACCTGCATGGGCGTCTCGGCGCGATCAATTTTCGCGAGGACGAGGATGGGGTTGGTCGCCACTATCCACTCTACTGGGAGAACGGCGGTTGGCGTCTGCCATCACTGGCGGGCAAGGTGGCCGGTGTGCTCGGTTATGCATTGCCTGAGGAACCGCTGTTACGACTCAACTGGCAGGGTCCCGCGCTGAGTTATCCCAAGGTTTCCTACGTCGATATCTACGACGATCTGTCCCTGACCAATCCGCAACGACCACAGGACGAGTTTCGCGATCGCATCGTGTTGATCGGCTCCACCGCCACCGGCCAGCACGACCTGCGCCACACGCCTTTGTATGGTACGCAACCGGCGGTGGAGATCATCGCCACCGCGCTGGATAACCTGCGTCGTGGTGACTGGCTGCGCGATGCGCCGAAGTGGTTGCCTCCGCTGACCACACTGTTACTCATTGCGCTGCTCTGGTTCGCCTTTCGCCGCGGCGTCAATCCGCTGTTTATCGCCCTGGCGCTGTTTGGTCTGACGCCGGTGCTGTTTGTCGTTTCCTCGTTGGCGTTGACGCAGCGCTGGTGGTTACCGCTGCTGACCCCGGCGCTGTTCGCCTGGGCCTACTACTCCGTTGCCGCGCTCTACAGTTATCTGCGCGCGCAACAGGAGCGGCAGCGTTCGGTGGCGATCTTCAGCCGTTTTCTCGATCCGCGGGTGGTGGAGTATCTGATCCGCAGTGGCGAATCGGCACTGACCTTAAAGAGCGAAAGCCGTCGTATCACTGTGCTCTTTTCCGATATTCGCGGCTTTACCACGCTGTCGGAGACGCACAGCGCCGAAGAGGTGGTGGAACTGCTCAACAACTACTTCAGTCGTCAGGTGAAGGTGATCTTCCGTCACGGTGGCACCATGGATAAATTCATCGGCGACGCGATCATGGCCTTCTGGGGCGCGCCGGTGGACGACGAGGAGCAGGCGATCAACGCGGTGGCTGCGGCGCTGGAGATGGCCGAGGAGCTACAGCACTTCCGTGAGGAGATGGGCGAGGTCGGCAAGGATTTCGATATCGGCATCGGTATTCACAGCGGCCCCGGCGTGGTCGGTTTTGTCGGTGCGGAGAATCGTCTTGAATACACCGCCATTGGCGATACGGTGAATCTCGCCAGTCGCATCGAAGGACAGACCAAGGGCGTGGCGCGTATTCTCGTTTCGGAGGAGACTATGCGTCTCTGCAGTGGCGAGTTTGACTTTACCGATCACGGTTCGTATAAGGTGAAGGGGCGTAGCGCCGAGGTGCGCCTGTTCGAACCAGGGAGACGTTTCCAAGCATGAGCAAACGCCTGCTACTGATGTTGTTTCTTTTCCTTCCCGCCGTGTTGTACGCACAACAACAGACGGCGGTGACTCTGCGCGAGACGACCCTGCGCACCGATCCTCACAGCGATGCTAAAAAAGTCACTACTCTCAAGGCCAAGACCATACTGCAGATCCTGAAGCGTCAGGGCGGCTGGTATCAGGTGTGGGACGGCGGCAAGCATAGCGGCTGGCTGCGTATGAGCCATATCCGCATTCGAACCCCGGGCAGCCCGGCAAAGAAAAAAGCGAGCGGCGTCGGCGAAACGATCAACTTTCTCTCCACCGGTCGCTCCGGCGCCAGCGGCGTCACCGTGGCTACCGGTATTCGCGGTCTCGATTCCGCCGACGTGAGCAACGCCAAACCGAATCACGAAGCGGTGAAAAAACTCGACAACTACAAGAGCACCAGCGCCAGCGCAGAGCAGTTCGCCAGCGAGGGTCAGTTACAAGAAACCGAACTGCGTTATTTCAAGGAGCCGAAATGATGCGTTTTCCTCTTTTCCTGATGGTTCTGGCGGCGTTGACCCTGAGTGGTTGTATCAAGGATGGCGCGTTGGGCAATATCGATCTTGGCGAAGTGGTGCAGTCAGCCAAAGACGCCTTCGGCGATGTGGATGATGAGCAGAAAGAGCAGTTGATCGGCGAAGAGGCGGTGGCAGTGCTGCTCGGCGCGGTGCCGCTGGTGGATAACGATCCGCTGCAACGTTACGTCAATCAGGTCGGTCACTGGGTCGCTCTGCACACCGAGCGCAAGGAGCTCGACTGGAAGTTCGCCGTGATCGACAGCGAGGACATCAACGCCTTTGCCGCACCCGGCGGATACATCCTGGTCACCAAAGGTCTGCTGCTGAAGATGCAGAGCGAGGCGGAACTGGCCGGTACCCTGGCCCATGAGACGGTGCATGTGGTGCGTCGCCACTACCTCAATGCGGTGCAAAAGAACGCACGGGTCAATCTGCTGGTCAATGTCGCCAAGACCCAGGTGGAGGCGGACAGGGCCAAGGATATGGAGAAGATCTCCAACGGCTTCAAGGAGATCTATGCCCGCGGCCTCGACAAGGAGGACGAGTTTGAGGCGGACCGCATGGCGGTGGTGATCGCTGCCCGCGCCGGTTACGACCCCTACGGTCTGCCGGCGGTATTGCAGACCCTGGCGGGAATGGATCAAAAAGATTCTTCGCTCGCCTTTCTGTTCAAGACCCACCCGCGTCCGGCCAAACGGCTGAGTATGTTGGAGCGGTTGTTCGACCAACTCGATCCCTACGCCACCCAGCCCCAACTCAAGCCGCGGTTCCAGCAGCAGATCGTCGCCCTGCGGCGCTAGCGGTCGTCACGCGCGTGAGTGCCAAGGGTGAGGCGGTAGTTCCCGCTGCTCATGAAGTCGGTGTCGACACCCTGCGCGGCGTCGGCCCGAGCATGGCGGTCAAACTGGCGGGTCTGGGCCTCAACACCCTGCAGGACCTGCTGTTCCACCTGCCGTTGCGCTATCAGGATCGTACCCGTCTCACTCCCATCGGTAGTCTGCGTCCCGGTGACGAGGTGTTGATCGAAGGCGAGGTGCAACTCAGCGAGATCAAGTTCGGTCGCAAGCGGATGTTGCTGACCCGACTCAGCGACGGTACCGGCAGCCTGACCCTGCGATTTTTCCACTTCAACAATTCACAGAAGGAGAGTCTCTCCCGTGGCGTGCGCCTGCGCTGTTACGGCGAGGTGCGTCGTGGCAGCGCCACTCTGGAGATGATCCACCCGGAGTTTCGACGGGTCGGTGACGAGCAACCGGTGGAGGAGGCGTTGACCCCGATCTATCCGAGCACCGAAGGGCTGCAACAGGCAGGCTTGCGCCGCCTTATCGATCAGGCGGTGGACAGACTGCAACAGGGGCAGATCGCCCTGGCCGAATGGCTGCCGCCGGATCTGTTGCCCAAAGGTATGCCGACACTAAAAGCAGCGGTGCTGCTACTGCACCGACCGCCGCCGGAGATTTCCTTTAAAGCGCTTAGCGAAGGCGGCCATCCGGCGCAACGGCGACTCGCCTTCGAGGAGCTGTTGGCCCACCAGTTGAGCCTGCGTCAGTTGCGACTGGTGATGAACAGACACCCTGCGCCACCGTTGAACGGTGACGGCAAATTCCGCCAACAGTTGATCGCCAGATTGCCCTTCACACTGACCGCGGCACAGCAAAAGGTCGGTGTCGAGATCGAACACGACCTGCAACAGGCGACGCCGATGCAGCGGCTGGTGCAGGGGGATGTCGGCTCGGGCAAGACGGTGGTGGCGGCCCTGGCCGCGTTGCAGGCGATCGAGTGCAGCAAACAGGCAGCGGTGATGGCGCCGACCGAACTGCTGGCGGAGCAGCACTTTCGTAACTTCGCGCAGTGGCTGGCACCGCTGGGGATCGAGGTCGCCTGGCTCAGCGGCAAACTCAAGGCAAAGCCGCGGCGCGAGGCGTTGGCGGCGGTGGAGTCGGGCAGTGCGGCGCTGGTGGTCGGTACCCACGCCCTGTTCCAGGAGGAGGTGACCTTCGCCGATCTGGGTCTTGTGATCGTCGACGAGCAGCACCGCTTCGGTGTGCATCAGCGCCTGGCCCTGCGTGAAAAGGGCAAACAACAGGGCGCCTATCCGCACCAGCTAATCATGACCGCCACGCCGATCCCGCGCAGCCTGGCGATGACCGCCTATGCGGATCTCGATCTCTCGGTGATCGACGAACTGCCGCCGGGGCGTACCCCGGTGGAGACGGTGGTGCTGGGCGACGAACGCCGTGAAGAGGTGATCGAGCGGGTCGCCGCCGCCTGTGCCGACGGCCGTCAGGCCTACTGGGTCTGTACCCTGATCGAAGAGTCGGAGTCGCTGCAGTGTCAGGCCGCCGAGGTGACCGCGGTAGAGCTCAGCGAACAACTGCCGCAGCTCTCCATCGGCCTGGTGCACGGGCGGTTGAAACCGGCGGAGAAGGAGACGGTGATGGCCGCCTTCAAGGCGGGTGAGTTGCAACTGCTGGTGGCGACCACGGTGATTGAGGTGGGGGTCGATGTGCCCAACGCCAGCCTGATGATCATCGAAAACGCCGAGCGGCTCGGGCTGGCGCAGTTGCATCAACTGCGCGGTCGGGTCGGTCGCGGCAGCGCCAAAAGCAGTTGTGTGCTGATGTACCACCCGCCGCTGGGCAAGGTGGCACGGGAGCGGCTGGCGGTGATCCGCGAGACCAACGACGGCTTCGTCATCGCGCAAAAGGATCTGGAGATACGTGGGCCCGGTGAGGTGCTCGGCACCCGCCAGACCGGCGTCATGCAGATGAAGGTGGCCGATTTGCAGCGGGATCGGGAGATGGTGCAGCAGGTCGCCGCGATTGCCACGCCACTGCTGCAGAACCATCCGCAAAAAGCCAGACTGTTGATCCAGCGTTGGCTGGGGAGCAAGACCCGCTATGGATCGGTATGACCTGTTCCCGATCGCCCGAAACCTTTATCCTTGCAGCTTCAATCTTTCGCCTATTCAGTGAATGAAAAACGATCTCGGCAAACACGCACTTGAACCGGCCTGGCAGAGTAGTCTGTGGCTGCGCCGCGGCGCCCTACCGAAAGAGTGGCGAAGCTGGCTGCTGGATCATGCGTCGTTAACCCGCCGCCTGCAGCAGCGTTGCGGCGATGGATTCCGCGTCAGGCTGATCTCGCTTCGACTGGAGCGGCCTATGCTCAGCGAGTCGCGTGCCCTCGGTCGACCGCCTCAGGAGATCGCACTGGTGCGTCAGGTGCATCTACTCTGCGGCGATACCCCCTGGGTGTTTGCCCGCACGGTGATCCCGTTGCCCTCGCTCAAGGGCGGTCTGCGCCGGCTGACCCAACTGGGTAACCACTCACTGGGGGCGGTGTTGTTCGCCGATCCGCGGCTGCAACGCAGCCCGATGGAGGTGGCGCGTATTCTGCCTCGCCAGCGTCTCTACCGACGCAGCCACGGTGCCGATGTTACCGAGGGAAAACCAGTGTGGGGTCGCCGTTCGGTGTTCCACCTGCAGGGCAATCCGTTGCTGGTGAGTGAGTTCTTCCTGCCGGATCTGCTGCTGCACGAAACAGGGAGTTGATGCAATGTCCGCCCGCGAGGATCTGCAACGCTTCTACTTTGCCAACCGGCGCTTCTTCAACATCTGCCGTCTGCACCGCCCCGCCGATATCGCCCTGTTTCTGTTGCCCGGGATCTGGGCAGCACTGCTGGCCAGTAGCGGCGAGGTGCAGTGGCTGCCACTGCTGCAACTGCTCGCTGCCGCGCTGTTGACCCGCTGTGCCGCCTGGGTATTCAACGACTGGATGGATGCGCAGCTAATCGAACAGGCGCAGGAGTCGTTTATCGCGCGCAAACTGGTGAGTCCACGGGAGGCACAGCTGCTGTTTGCGCTGCTGCTGCTGCTGGCACTGTTACTGATCTGGCCGTTGGGTACGCCACTGCTCTACTATGCCATCGGCGCACTGGCGCTGCTGCTCGGCTATCCGGTACTGAAAACCCGCATTCTGCTGACCCAACCCTACCTGGGACTCTGTTACGCCTGGCTGGTGCCGATGGCCTGGGTCAGTCAGGGCGCGGTGCCGGAAAAGAGCGCCTGGCTGATGTTTACCGCGGTACTGCTCTGGACCACCGCCTTTACCACCCTCTACGCCCTGCCGCGGCGCAGTTATGAACTACAGGCGGGGATTCGTTCCCTGGCACAACTGTTTGGCGATAACAGCTGGTTGTTCATTCTGGCGATGCAGCTTTCTGCCCTCTTAACCTTGTGGCTAATCGGACATCAGTTGGAGCTGAATCTCTTTTTCCGCATCGGCCTGGCGACGGCGCTGCTGCTGCTTCCTTACCAACACTGGCTTCTTTTCAGCCACCCACAACGGGGGGCCCGGCGTAGCTATCGCAGCCAGATCTGGAGTGTGATCGCTGTGCTTTGCGGTATTGCCTTCCACTTTCTCTGCACCTGTTCCTGATCTCTGCTACTTTCGGAGTAGGGTTTTCTTTTACTTTCATTCCTTTACATAGCAATGTTGCCGTTGATTCTTTAATCAATCAGGTTACAATGCTAAAGATTTTGTGAATGGCTTCACACAGATAGACACGGCCAAAAGGGGCAGACTCTGTTCGATTTCCTGAAAAAGAAGCCGTTAATAGACGGCCAGTTCGGTATCCGTCTCTCCCAGCACGGGGTCGGTCTGGCGCGTATTGCCGCTGATCCGGGCGAAACTGTTCCGCGTCTCAGCGTCTGTCGTTATATCCCTAACACTACCCTGGCAGATCGTCCGTCACTGCTTGGCCGTCTGAGTGAAGAGCTCGGCCTGCACGAGGCCTATTGCATCAGCGTTGCCGAGGACGACATGTTTACCCTGTTGCTGGTCGATACCCCCGAGGTGGATCCCAGCGAACTCAAGACCGCGATCCGCTGGCGCATCAAGGACCTGATCGATTTCCACGTCGATGATGCCATCGTCGATGTTTTCGATATTCCCGGACAGGAAGAGCGTGGACGGCAGAAGTTGATGTATGTGGTAGCGGCACGGCGCGCTGCTGTGCAAGCGCACATCAATCAGCTGGAAGACGAGCGAATCAATCTCAGTGTCATCGACATACCGGAACTGGCAATGCGCAATATTGCCGGTCTGTTGCCGGAAGATGAGGCTGGTGTGGCCATGCTCTACCTCACCAATGAGAGCGGCCTGTTGACCATCACCCGGCAGAAAAATCTCTATCTGTCACGGCGACTCGATATCGGCCTGAATCAATTAAGTGCCTTTGTTGCCGAAGACGCCGAAGTACGACATGAAGAGGAGGACGATGTATTTACCATCGACGAAGAGGTTTCCTTTGCACGTCCACTGGTCCGTGCTTTCGATAATATCGTCCTCGAGGTGCAGCGCTCGCTCGATTACTATGAGAGTCACTTTGCGCTGCCCCCGGTGTCGACATTAGTGCTGGCACCGATGGAAGATCACATCCCGGGTATGCTGGAGTATCTGGTGCAACACCTGGGAGTGCCGGTACAGATGCTCGACCTGAACAGTGCCCTGAGATGTGATCAGGTCCTGAGCGAAGAGATGCAATCCCTCTGCCTGCTGCCGATAGGCGCGGCGTTACGAGAGCGAAGCAAGGCACTGTGATGCAACAGATCAACCTCTATCAGCCGATACTACGCAAGCAGGAGCGAGTCTTCTCCCTCAACACGTTGTTGAAGGGCAATATGATCGTGTTCGGTCTGCTGATGGTGATCTACTTCATCAGTGTCTATCAGAGCCACTCCCTGCAGCAGCAGATCGACAAGCTGAAGCAGGAGCGTGTCCAGCACAACACGACCCTGAACGACCTGCGCGGCAAATATCCGCCGAAGAAGAAGGATGTGTTGCTGTCGGACGAGATTAAAAACAAGCAGGCGCTGCTCGATCACCGCATGCGACTGATTAAAGAACTGCGTCATCAAAATACCGGCGCCGACGGTAATCCCGGTTTCTCCGAACAGCTTGCCGGTCTGTCGCGGCAGCATGTCCGGGATCTCTGGTTTGAAGAGATCAGTGTCCGCGACAACAAACAGTTGACCTTGCTGGGTAAGGCGACCTCAGCCAGAGAGGTGCCGCTGTTGCTGCAGCGCCTGACTGATGAGCCATCATTCAATGGCACAATATTCAGCAGTGTGAATATCAGTCGTGACCGAAAAGATGCATTGATTGCTTTTCAGCTGCGCACCGAAGCGGAAGAGAAGCCAGGTCAGGGTAAAGGAGGCCGGCGATGATTCGTAAGCAATTTGAATCGTTGCAGGTGCGCGTCGATGCCCTCTCGCTGAGGGAGCGGGCGATCATCTTTGTCGCGGTCGCCGCCAGTCTGTTCATGATCTGGGATACTTTGTTCATGGGGCCGCTGGATCGCGAACAGCGTGACATGCTGAATCAGCTCAAAACCGTTCGCGCGGAGATCTCAGCACTGGACGATCAGGCGCTGTCGATCATGGCGGAGCATAATGTCGATCCCAATCGCAACGAGCTGGAACAGCTGGCCAAACTGGATGAGCAGTTGCAGCAGAGTAACGAACAGATTGGTGAAATGATCAAGGGCCTGATCGAGCCCAAGCAGATGGCGCAGATCATTGAGAGCGTTCTGCGTCAGCAACATGGGCTGGAGTTTATCGGCCTGGAAAACCTTGGCAGCGAATCGTTGCTGGATAGCAAAACCGACAAGTCCAGTGTCGATGCGCAGGGGATTTTCAAGCACACCATGCGTATCCGTCTGCAGGGCACCTATGCGCAGACGGTGGCTTATCTGCGTGCACTGGAGAAGCTGCCGTGGCAGTTCCGCTGGGATGAGGTGAAGATCACCATGGTCGATTATCCACGTGCCGATATCGTGGTGACGGTACACACTATCAGTCTGCGTGAGGGATGGGTCGGTGTATAAGGTCGCGTTAACATGGGTCATCTCCAGCCTGCTGTTTTGCACTGGCCTGTTGCCGTTCGCCCTCTCTGCCGAGATGCTGGATGATCCGATGCGGCCACCGGTTACCCTGAGTAGCGGCCCCAAAGAGCAAAAGACAGTGACGGGTTACGAATTGAGTTCCATATTTATTTCACAGGGCCGACGTGCTGCCATCATCAATGGGCGCAACGTAACCGTCGGCGAGCGGGTAGACAACGCCAGAGTGCTGGAGATTCAATCGACGGAAGTCGTGATCAGCCTGGCAGGGAAAAAGCGTACCCTGACGTTGTTGCCCCTGAGCGTTAAGAAGCCGGTGGAGGCATCCCAATAATGAGTACCGTCAATCAAACAATGCGCGCCATTGCGACCGCTGCCACGTTGGCGGCGATGCTGGGTGGTTGCAGCGACTTCACCATGCGGGATACCAACATCGGTAACGAAATGCAGCAGGCCCTTGAGGTGCAGCCGGAGGTTGCCACCGCCGAGGCGCCACCCGCGGAAGTCAGCGCTGCATTGCTGCCACCGGTGCAGGTGCAGTTGCCGGGTATCGATACCCGAACCGATGTGGAGCAGCGTTTCGACGTCAAGGTCCGTCGCGTCAGTGCGCGCGACTTCTTCCTCAGTCTGGTGGATAACACCCCGTACAATATGGTGGTGCATCCCGATGTGAAGGGTTACATCACCCTTGATCTGAAAAACGTCAGCGTACCGGAAGTGCTCAATGTGGTGCGTAGCGTTAACGGTTTCGACTACAAAATCACCGGGCACAATGTCCAGGTCTTCCCCAATACCATCCATACTCGCATCTTCATGGTCGACTACCTGGCGATGAAACGCGCCGGACAGTCGTTGATCACCTCCAAGACCGGCCAGATATCCACCTCCGGCGGCGGTGCCGGAGGCAGTAGCAATAGTGGCGGAAAAAGTGGTGGATCCGGCGGTGAAAACAGTAGCGTGATCACCACCACCACCGATGCCGATTTCTGGAGCGAACTGAAGAGTACGCTGGAGATCATTATCGGCCAGGGTAAGGGACGTAAGATCGCAGTCAACCCGCAGACCGGTATGGTGATGGTGCGTGCGATGCCGTCGGAGTTGCGTGTGGTCGAAGAGTTTCTGCAGACCACACAGAGCGTGGCGACACGGCAGGTAATCCTGGAGGCGCGTATCCTTGAGGTGATTCTCAGCGACGGCTTCCAGAGTGGTATCAACTGGGCCTCACTACAGGGCGATAGTGTGGCTGCATTGACCGGTGGTGGTACTATCTTCAGCGGTAGTGGCGTTTCCGATATCTACGGTAATGAGGGCAATCTGTCGACCACAACCAATGTCTCCGGGGCCAACACCAGTGCCTTTGGTGGGGTCTTCTCCCTGGCACTCAATACCCCGGATTTCAACGCCTTCATCGAACTGCTCAAGACTCAGGGTGACGTGCAGGTGCTCTCCAGTCCGCGCGTTTCCACGGTGAACAACCAGAAGGCGGTGATCAAGGTCGGCTCTGACGAATTCTATGTCACCAATATCGAAACCAATACGACTACTACCTCGTCTTCATCCACACCGAATGTCACGGTTGAACTCGAGCCGTTCTTCTCCGGCGTTGCTCTCGATGTGACGCCGCAGATCAGCCAGCAGGGCGACATCGTATTGCACGTCCATCCTTCGGTCAGCGAAGTGGCGGAACAGACCAAAACTATTACCACCAGTGCTGCGGGCACCATGTCGTTGCCGCTGGCCGCCAGCAATATCCGTGAGTCGGATACCATCATCCGCGCTGCCAACAGCCAGGTGGTGGTGATCGGTGGCCTGATGCAGAACACCACCAAGGATAACGTTGCCTCCGTGCCGATACTGGGCGACATTCCGATCCTCGGTGCACTGTTCCGCCATACCAAAAAAGTCATGCAGAAGAGCGAACTGGTGATCCTGCTCAAGCCGACGGTGGTCGATGCCAATGGCGAAATTTGGCAAAAGGAACTGAAGCGCTCCTCCGGTACTATCCGCGATATGTCGCAGAATATGTAGCCGGTCATCATGTATCTTGAACACTACGGCCTGCGTGAATTTCCCTTTTCGCTAACGCCGGATACCAGCTTCTTTTTCTCCTACGGCAGCTACCGCGACGCCTTCAATACACTGCTGGTTGCGCTGGAGAACGGCGAGGGTTTCATCAAGGTGACCGGCGAGGTCGGCACTGGCAAGACCCTGCTCTGTCGCAAGCTGCTCAACCATCTGGAGAAAGCGGCAGATCAATATGTCACCGCTTACATTCCCAATCCGTTTCTCACACCCAATGCCTTAATCCTCGCTGTGGCCGGTGAGCTGGGACTGGATCTGCCGCGCAATCTCGGCACCCATCATGTGATGGATGCGCTGAACAAAAAGCTGATCGAACTGAACAGCGAAGGCAAGAAGGTGGTGCTGTGCATCGACGAAGCACAGGCGATGCCGGATCAAACCCTGGAAGCGGTGCGACTGATTACCAACCTGGAGACAGAGAAGCGCAAGTTGCTGCATGTGGTGCTGTTTGGTCAACCTGAGCTGGATGAAACGCTGAGCAAGCCTTCCATCCGTCAACTGCGCCAGCGCATTACCTTTTCCTATGTTTTACAGCCGATCGATCGCGACGGTCTCGACGCCTATATCAACTACCGTCTCGTCGTGGCGGGTAATGATGGTGATGTCGGTTTCGAAGAAACGGCACTGTCACTGCTCTACAAAGGCAGCGGCGGTATTCCGCGACTGATAAACGTGCTGGCGCACAAGTCGCTATTGCTGGGTTACGGCAAGGGCGTACGGCGAATCGGCAAGTCTGAGGTTAAGCTGGCGATCGACGATACCGAGGATGCCCGCCCAACCCGCTTCTGGCAGAATGCCAAAGTACGCAAGTGGTTACTGGCAGGACTGGTCTCGCTGCTATTGTTGTTGCTGGCGATCCTCGCAATGCAAACCAACCTTATTACCGGAGCTGCTGCATGAGTCTGATCAACCAAATGCTCAAGGATCTCGAATCCCGCCGGGCAGCAGGCGATCTGTCGCAGCGTGCGGTGGATGGCATGGGCAATGCGGCGCGCCGTAAGCAACGTAAACAGAATCTGCTGCTGTTGGGGCTGGTCGGTGTAGTCGCGGTACTGGCGGCGATCTCCGGCTACCTGCTGTGGCAGGAACGTCAATCGGTGTCAGTAGCGCAGACGACCGACGAACTGCAACCGGTCAAAACCCCGGTGGTTGCCGCAGTAAAAACGCCGGCAGCGCCGCAGAAAAAAATCGTTTCAGACAAACCGACTGAGTCCGCCTCCTCCAGCATGCCGTTGGTGAAAAAATCGACCGCAGCGCAATCGAAGATCGTCGAGACTCCGGCAGGTGTAACCCGACCCGAAGACGATGAGGAAGAGGTGGTCACCGAATCGATCGAACCGCCGGTTTCCACCGCGCCGCCGGAGAAGATCAAAAAACGTCTGCGCCCGCAGAGCGACGAACAGTTGGCGGAGCTGGAATACCAGCGTGGTTACTCCCTGCTACAGCGTGGCGACAGAAAAGGTGCCGAGGAGGCCTGGCGTGAGGCGCTGCGTATCGATGCGGCGCATGCCGCCAGCCGCGAGTCACTGGCTATCCTCTATCTCTCTCAGTCGCGTCGTATCGAAGCGGCGGAACAGCTGCAACTGGGCGTGGCGAACAACCCGGGCAACAGCAAGCTGGCGCTGCTCTATGCACGCATGCAGCTCGATGCCGGAGACGTTAACGGCGCGATCAAAACCCTGGAAACCGCCATGCGCACAGCGCCCCAGGGTGCCGATTTCTACGCCTTTACCGCTGCCGCCTACCAGCGTCAGGGAGACTACGAAAAGAGTATCGCCGCCTATCAGGCCGCACTGAAACAGCAACCCGGACAGTCCGTCTGGTGGATGGGCTTGGGTATTTCGCTGGAAAGTGCGGGCAAGGCCGAAGAGGCGTTAGCCGCTTACAACGAGGCGAAAAAGTTCGGTCGCCTTGCGCCCAAGTTGATGCAGTATGTTGAGGGCAGGATTAAGGCGCTTGAGTAAAATAAGGTAACAGGTAGCAGGTAAGATCTTTGCAACCTGCAACCTGCAACCTGCAACCTGCAACCTGCAACCTGCAACCTGCAACCTGCAACCTGCAACCTGCGCTTATTTCCCAGCCCTCGCCACTGCCCATATCTCAACGATCTCTACACCACTCCGTTTTAGCGTTTTCGCCAGTTCCGTCACCGTTGCGCCGGTGGTCACAACATCATCGAGTATTGCAACGTGTCGCGGCAACTTGCCGGTGACGGCAAAGGCACCGCGCAGGTTTTTCCGCCGCTCTTTTCCCTGTAGTGAGGTTTGCGCCATGGTGTGGCGCAGCCGTTTTATCCGGTCGCTGGCGAACGGTATGGCCAGTTGTTCGGCGATGGGCCGTGCCAGTTCCAGCGCCTGGTTGTAGCCCCGCTCACGCAGCCGTGTCCGGTGCAGCGGCACCGGCACGATCAACTCGGGTAGCGGTAGAACGCGCGAAGCGATTGCCTCTGCCAACAGGCCGCCGAGCAGTGGCGCCAGGTGGAGCCGTTGGTGGAACTTCAGTTGCTGTAGCAGGTAGTCCAGCGGCGGGCCGTAGCGGAAGGGGATGACGCTGGCATCGAAGGGGGGCGGGCTGTGGCTACAGGGGCCGCAGAGGCGGGCGCCGTCGCTCAGCGGTATGCCACAGCGGTGGCAGGGGTTGGTGTTACGGGGAAGATCGGTCAGGCAGCCGGGGCAGAGATCGAGGTCGTCGCTGCCGGGTTGGCCGCAGAGGGCGCAGCGAGGAGGATAAAGTCCGCGGCGGCCACGAAGTAGCCGGTTGTAAACCTCAAGAATTCGGTTCAATTGACAGCCCATCCATGAGCGGGAATACTTGCCGCAAGTCTAACCCCCGCCATTGTGCGGCTCAAACAGGAAATCCCATGTACCACAATGCCACCGTTGCCCCGGTCGAGAGCAGCCAGTTTCGTCACGACTGGACGATTGAAGAGATCGAAGCGCTGTTCGAACTGCCCTTTAACGACCTGCTATTTCAGGCCCAGACCCTCCATCGGCAGAATTTTGACCCGAACACGGTACAGGTCAGCACCCTGATTAACATCAAGACCGGTGGTTGTGCCGAGAACTGCGGCTACTGTTCGCAGAGCGCGCACTTCGATACCGGGCTGGAGCGCGAGGCGCTGATGGCAGTAGACGAGGTGATGGCCGCGGCCTGGCGTGCACAGCAGGGCGGTGCCACCCGTTTCTGCATGGGCGCCGCCTGGCGCAAGCCCAACGCCCGCGACATGCAGGTGGTGATCGAGATGATCAAGGGAGTGAAAGGACTGGGTCTGGAGGCCTGCGTCACCCTGGGAATGCTCGACGATGAGCAGATCGGCCAACTCAAGGAGGCGGGCCTCGACTACTACAACCACAACATCGACACCTCGCCCGACTACTACGGCAAGGTGGTGACTACGCGCAAGTTCGCCGACCGTATCGACACCATCAACCGGGTTCAACAGGCCGGGATCAACGTTTGCAGCGGTGGCATTCTCGGCATGGGCGAGGGTCGTCACGACCGCGCCAGCATGTTGCAGGAGCTGGCCAACCTGCCGCAGCATCCGGGCAGCGTGCCGGTCAACCTGCTGGTCAAGGTGCCGGGCACCCCGCTGGGCGATAGCCCTGAGCTCGACATCTTCGAATTCATCCGCACCATCGCCGTGGCGCGCATCCTCATGCCTGCCTCCTATGTGCGTCTCTCCGCCGGGCGCGAGACCATGCACGACGAGGCGCAGGCGCTCTGTTTCCACGCCGGGGCCAACTCGATCTTCTACGGCGACAAGCTGCTGACCACCGAGAACGCCACCACCGATCACGACAGGGCACTGTTCGGTCGCTTGGGCATCCAGGCCGAAGGCTGACTTTCCGCGAACCATGAAAGACCTTGCCGCCGAACTGGCCGCCCGCGAGGCGGCGGGGCTGTACCGCCGCCGCCGGGTTATCGACTCGCCGCAGGGACCGATCCTGCGCAGCGAGGGTCGCGAGCTGCTCAGCTTCTGCAGTAACGACTACCTGGGGCTGGCCAATCATCCTGAATTGATCGCGGCGCTGAAACGCGGCGCCGATGAGTACGGAGTCGGCAGCGGTGCTGCCCATTTGGTCAACGGCCACAGCCACGCCCACCATGCGCTGGAGGAGGAACTGGCGGCCTTTACCAACCGTCCCCGCGCACTGCTCTTCTCCACCGGATACATGGCCAATCTCGGCGTCGCCGGGGCGCTGCTCGGTCGCGGTGATACTGCCTTAGAGGATCGCCTTAACCACGCCTCGCTGCTTGATGCGGGACTGCTTTCCGGTGCCCGGCTGGTGCGTTACGCCCATGCCGATCCCGCGGCACTGGAGGCCAAGTTGCAGGCGAGCAAGAGCGAGGAGAAGTTGGTCCTCACTGACGGTGTATTCAGCATGGATGGCGACATCGCCCCCTTACCCGCACTGGCCGAAGCGGCCATGCCCAACGGCGCCTGGATGATGGTGGACGATGCCCACGGTATCGGTGTGCTCGGCCACAGTGGCGGCGGCTGCCTGCAACACTTCGGTCTCGGACTCGACGAGGTGCCGATCCTGATGGGCACCCTGGGCAAGGCGATCGGTAGCTTCGGTGCCTTTGTCGCCGGGGATGAGGCGCTGATCGAAACCCTGATCAACAAAGCCCGTCCTTACATCTACACCACCGCCATGCCGCCCGCGGTGGCCGAGGCGACCCGCGCCTCGCTGCATCTGGTGCAGAGCGAAGGGTGGCGGCGGGAAAAACTGCATACCCTCATCGCCCGCTTCCGTGACGGGGCAACCCAGTTGGGTTTGAAGTTGATGGATTCGATCACCCCAATCCAGCCGCTTGTAGTGGGCAGTGCCATTGAGGCGCTACGAGTGAGCGAGGCGTTGTTGGATAAAGGAATTTTGATCAGCGCCATTCGCCCGCCCACTGTCCCTGAGGGCACGGCGCGCCTGCGCATTACCCTCTCCGCCGCCCACAGCGAAGAGCAGGTGGATCGTCTGCTCGCTGCATTAGATGAGGTGATGCGGTGAGTCTCTACATCGAGCAGCGGGGCAGCGGCCCCGATCTGGTGCTGCTGCACGGCTGGGGTCTGCACGGCGGACTCTTCGCCCCGGTGGCCGATGCGCTGGCAAAACGTTATCGCCTGCACCTTGTCGATCTGCCGGGTCATGGTCGCAGCCCGATGCCGGAAGGTGACTACACCCTGGCGAATATCGCGGCGCAGATCGTGGATGCCGTGCCGACCAATGCGACCTGGCTCGGCTGGTCACTGGGTGGGCGCATTGCACTGACCGCGGCGGCGAATTTTGCAACGGTCAGCAAGCTGATCCTAGTCGGCGCCAATCCCTGTTTCGTACAAAAGGAAGATTGGCCGCACGCCATGCCTGAAACGGAGTTGGCACAGTTCGCCGCCTCACTGCGCGACGACTATCGCGCGACCTTGCAACGTTTCGTCGCGCTGCAATCGCGGGGTTCCGAGCGTGGCAGGGAAGAGTTGCGTCGTCTGCGCGAAACGCTGTTCGATCACGGTGAGCCAGATGCAAAGGCACTGGCCGCCGGACTGCATCTGTTAGGCGATGCGGATCTGCGTCCGTTGTTGTCATCGGTTAAACAGCCGACACTGATCGTTCACGGCGAGCGCGATACGTTGGCGCCACTCGCTGCTGCCGAGTACACCGCTGAACAAATACCGAATGCCAAATTGATAACCATCGCTGGAGCAGGACACGCCCCTTTCATTTCTCATCCAGAATTATTTGCTGATGAGGTGGTGGCATTCCTTAAATGAGACTGTATATCGCTATGAATTTTCTTTGCGCCTTTGCGCCTTTGCGTTGGGCTTTTTGATCATGTCTATTCCACGACCCGACAAACGCGATATCCGCGCCGCCTTCGAGGCCTCCGCCGATCGTTACGATGCAGTGGCGGTGGTGCAGCGCGAGGTCGGTTCGCGTCTGCTGGAGCGGCTCGATGTATTGAAGATGGTGCCGACATCTATTCTCGATCTCGGCAGCGGTACCGGGCAGTGTACCCAGGCGTTGAGCCAGCGTTATCCCGAGGCGCGTATCGTCGCCCTCGATCTGGCCGAGGCGATGGTTCGTCATACCCGTCGTCGTTTCAGTTGGTGGCAGCGGCGGCGGAAAAAACATGCCTTTGTCAGCGGCGATGCGGAGAACCTGCCTTTTGCCGACAACAGTTTCGATATGCTTTTCTCCAATCTTACCGTGCAGTGGTGTAACGATCTGGAGCAGACCTTCCGCGAGTTTCGCCGTGTGCTCAAACCGGGTGGTGTGCTCTTCTACACCACGCTCGGTCCTGACACCTTGCACGAGTTACGCGCCAGTTGGGCGGCGGTGGATGAGCGTGTGCATGTGAATGCGTTTCTCGATCTGCACGACGTGGGTGATGCGATGTTGCATGGCGGGTTGGCCGAGCCGGTGATGGATATGGAGCACATCACCCTAACCTATCGCGACGGCATGACCCTGATGCGCGATCTGAAAGAGCTGGGTGCGCACAACATCAATCCCGGTCGCCACACCGGTCTTACCGGTCGGCATAAACTGCGTGCCGTGCTCGATGCCTACGAGCAGTTTCGCAATCGCGACAATCTGCTGCCTGCCACCTATGAAGTGATCTACGGCCATGCCTGGCGTGCGGAACAGGAGCGCGAGCCGCAACCTGCCAACAACGGTGAGGTGGTGGTCTCGCTGGAGCAGTTCAGGAGTAGCCGTGGCTAAGGGTTATTTCATTACCGGCACTGACACCGGCGTAGGCAAAAGCTGGTGCAGCGCCGCTTTGATGGTGAAGCTGCAACAGCAAGGTCACGCCGTTGCGGGAATGAAGCCGGTGGCCAGTGGTTGCGCAGAAACCGTAGAAGGTTTGCGTAACGATGATGCGCTGTTGTTGCAGGCTCATAGCTCTATCGCAATATCCTACGAGACCATCAATCCCTTCGCCTACGCGCCACCCATCGCGCCGCACATTGCCGCGCAGCAGGCTGGCAGACCGATCCGGATCGATATCATCCGCGACGATTTATTACGCATCGCCAAACAGGTCGATCAGGTGATCGTAGAAGGGGTTGGCGGATGGCGAGTGCCGTTGAACGAAAGCGAAACGGTTGCTGACTTGGCAACAGAGCTTGGGCTGCCGGTGATTCTGGTAGTCGGGTTGCGTCTCGGTTGCATCAATCATGCGCTGCTGACGGCAGAGGCGATTCGTAACGATGGTTGTGATCTGGTGGGCTGGATTGCCAATACGCTCGATGTGCAGATGGTGGAACAGGATAGCGTGGTGTCTACACTGGAGAGACGGCTGGAGGCGCCGCTGTTGGGCGTGGTACCGTACATGAAGGAACTGTCGGTGGCAGAAGTCGCTGGCACTTTGATCCTGCCGTCGCAGTAAGAGGGGCAAACATGCAACTTCCCGAACTGACATTCCTGCAAAACGATTTGAGCGACTGGCTGATTGCCGCCGCCGTCGCTGTGGGCAGCATGTTGATATTGGCACTGCTGCGGCGTGTGGTCGGCTGGCGTTTTGCAAAGATGGCCGCACGCAGCAAGAGTCAGCTCGACGACGATCTGGTTCATGTGCTGGGTCATACCCGCGGCCTGTTTCTCATTCTGCTCAGCCTATATCTGGGCCTGCACTATGTGGCCCTGCCGTCGCGTTACGCGGCGATTGCCGACAGCGTGATTATGATTGCGCTGTTCATCCAGGCGGGGCTATGGGCGGGTGCGTTGTTTAACCTTTCACTTGCCCGCTACGCGGAGAAACAGCGCGCGGAAAACCCGGCGAGCACTACCACTCTTGGCGCTATCGGTTTTCTCGGCAGATTGGCGCTATGGTCGGTGGTGTTGCTGTTGGCGCTGGATAACCTCGGCATCGACGTTACCGCGCTGCTTACCGGCCTCGGTATCGGTGGTATCGCCGTGGCGCTGGCGGTGCAGAATATTCTCGGTGATCTGCTGGCGGCGTTGGCCATCGTACTCGACAAGCCGTTTGCGGTCGGCGACTTCGTTGTGGTGGGTGATTATCTCGGCAGCGTGGAGAAGGTGGGATTGAAAACCACCCGTCTGCGCAGTCTCTCCGGCGAGCAACTGGTCTTCTCCAATGCCGACCTGTTAAGTAGCCGTTTGCGTAACTACGGTCGGATGTACGAGCGTCGTGTTGTTTTCCCTCTCGGTGTGACCTATCAGACACCGCGCAGCAAGCTGGAGCTGATCACGCAGATCCTGCGTGAGGCGGTGGAGGCGCAGGGAGAACAGGTGCGTTTCGACCGCAGCCACTTCAAGGCGTATGGGGACTTTTCTCTCAACTATGAGACGGTCTATTACGTGCTCGCCGCCGACTACAACCTCTACATGGATATCCAGCAGGCGATCAACCTGACCATCCACAGACGCTTTGAGGAGGAGGGGATCGAGTTTGCCTATCCGACTCAAACCCTGTTTGTGGAAAAGACAGCGACAAGCTGAACTCTACCCGGCGCAGACATAAAAAAGCCCCCTTGCGGGGGCTTTTTTGTTAACGCCGATGGATCAGGCGGTCAGTACGTTCTTCAGTTTCTGCATCGCATTCTTTTCCAGCTGGCGAATGCGTTCGGCGGAGACGTTGTACTTGTCCGCCAGTTCCTGCAGCGTAGCTTTGTCATCGGTCAGCCAGCGTGAGGCAACGATGTCACGGCTGCGGTCGTCGAGGTCGCCGAGGGCTTCGTGCAACTGGTTGTTACTGTGCTCTTCCCAGTCGTCGTTTTCCACCTGGGTCGCCGGTTCGAAACGGACGTCCTGCAGGTAGTTGGCCGGGGCGACTACCAGATCATCCTCGTCCTTACCGTCGTCCGGCGCGCCGTCGAAGGCCATATCACGACCGCTGAGGCGCGATTCCATCTCCAGTACGTCGGCGCGGCTGACGCCGAGGGTTTCGGCTACAGTGCCGACCTCTTCATCGGTGAACCAGCCTAGGCGCTTCTTCGAGCTGCGCAGGTTGAAGAACAGCTTGCGCTGCGCCTTGGTGGTGGCGACCTTGACGATACGCCAGTTGCGCAGGATGAATTCGTGGATCTCGGCACGGATCCAGTGGACCGCGAAGGAGACCAGACGTACGTTCATGGTCGGGTCGAAACGTTTCACCGCCTTCATCAGGCCGATATTGCCCTCCTGGATCAGGTCGGCATGGGGCAGGCCGTAGCCGCTGTAGCCGCGGGCGATATGGGCGACGAAACGCAGGTGGGACAGGATCAGCTTCTGCGCTGCATCCACGTCCTCCTCCTGACGATAACGGACCGCCAGTTCGTGCTCCTCTTCAGCCGAAAGCACCGGAATGCGGTTCACCGCCTGGGTGTACGCCTCGATGCTGCTCAGCGGAAAATTCATCTGCAGTTCCAGTGCCTTGGACATTGGATACCTCCGTCAAATACCTGATTAATTGGCTAGGTTATTCCGACTATAACACTCGGATATTATCCTGCCAAGCCAATTTTGTGACTTTTTGTGACCAGGGAAAGCGCGGGAAGTTCAGGCGGGGAGGGGCTCATCCAGGGGTACGGGGTCTTTGTCTGCGGGGGTGATGAAGCAGCGGTTACGCCCGGCAGCCTTGCTGGCGTAGAGGGACTGGTCGGCGAGACCAATCAGGGCGTTGAGGTCGGCATCCTTATGATCCAGGTTGCCCGCCAGGCCGATACTGATGGTAAAGCGAACTTTGTCCGGCTGGAGCGAAGCGGCACCCTGACGGGTCTTTTCCGCCAGTGCGATGGCTTGCTCCCGGCTGCAGTGGGGTAACAGTACCGCGAACTCCTCGCCGCCGAAGCGGACGACATGACCATCGACGAAGATCAGCTTGAGCATGGTGCCCAGTGCCGCCAGTACCCGGTCGCCGGTGAGGTGGCCGAGGTTGTCGTTGATCTTCTTGAAGTGGTCGATGTCGATAATCATCACCCAGAACGGCTGATTCTCCTTTGCGTTAAGCAAGGCCTCGCCCTTGTCCAGCATGAAGTGGCGGTTGCGTACCCCGGTCAGGCTGTCGGAAGTTGCCAGCTCCTCCATCTTGCGGGTCTGGTCTTCCAGTGCGTCGTACTGCTGTTTGACCAGCAGCATAGAGTAGATGCGCGCCATCAGGATCTCTTCCACCAGCGGCTTGTTGACGAAGTCGTTGGCGCCGGAGTGGAAGGCCTCAACCTGGGTGCGGATATCCTCGCTGCCGGTGATCATCAGCACCGGTAATTCCTGGCTGGAGTAGTGGTAGCGGGCGCGAATGGCATGCAGCAGATCGCCGCCGGAGATATCGCCACTCAGATGAAAATCGGTAATCACGATATCGTAATCGTTGCTGTGTTGCGGCAGGCCGTTGTTATCGGAGGGCCTGAGGATCTCCATCGCCTCTTCGGCCGAGACGACGTGGGTAACCTGCAGACCATGGTGTTCCATGATGCGTTTGGTGAGTGTGGCAGCGGTGCGGCTGTCCTCGATATAGAGGACGCGTCCCACCATACCGCGGTTACGCTGGCAGAAGGCCTTGATGAACTTGCCAAAGGCTGGGTAGCCGCGCGACTTGTCGAAATAGTCGGTAACACCGGCGGCGAAGCCTTCGCGCAGCAGACGCTGATCTGCGTCACCGGAGATAACAATCAGGGGGGTAAAGTGGTGATCGGCTGAGTCGCGTAACTGGCGACAGAGATCGAGCCCATCCATATCGGACAGCATCAGCGCCGTCGTCACCAGGTCATAGCGCGACTTTTCCAGTTGATCCAGTGCTTCCGTGCCGCTGGCGAAGGCACAAACTTCGGCGCCTTCAATTACCTCTCGCAGGATCCGCGTAATGACCTCGCGTGATACCAGCGAACTGTCTACCACCATAATGCGGCTGGTCACTGCTCGTACCTCTTGAATCAGGGCTGGGGGTATCCCTGAAAAGATTATGACATTAAGTCGGCTCGATAGCCCGTAGATGTTTGCCTACCGCCAGCCAGGAACCGGAAAGTCCCAGCAGCAGGCCACCGAACAACAGTGCACCGGCAGTGATGAAATCGGCGCCGTCGAGGCGGAAGGTGCTGTTATAGAGTCCGGCAAGGTTGTTGACCGGTCCGGCCAGTACCCACAGCGCCAATTGCACCAGAATGAAACCGATAATGCCGCCGAGGATGCCGTACCAGAAACCGGTGTAGAGGAAGGGGCGGCGGATGAAGGCGTCGGTGCCGCCGATCAGTTTGGTGATGACAATTTCGTCGCGGCGGTTCTGGATCGCCAGGCGGATGGTGTTGCCGACCACCAGCAGTACTGCCAGCGCCAGCATCCCCGCCAGTACCCAGACACCACGGCGGCCGATGTCCATCAGGCCGTAGAGGCGTTTCACCCACTGCATATCCAGTTGTGCCAGATCGACATCGACATTCTTGCGTAGCTCTTCCACCAGAGTTTGTAGTTGCACAGGATTTTGTTGCGTCACCGCCGGGTGGATCACCAGTACCGGCGGCAGCGGGTTTTCATCCAGCGCCTTAAGTGCGTCGCCGAAGCCGGAGAGTTTGCGAAACTCCTCCATCGCTTGTTCAGCGGAGATGTAATCGACGCGGGCGATACCGGGGCGCTGGCGCAGCCGGTCGGCGAGTGACAGGGCGGTCTGCTCTTTGGTGTTCTTCTTCAGAAACAGGGAGACCTGGGCGGCGCTGTCCCAGCCGGTGAGCACCGTCTGTACATTTTTCAGCAGTACATGCAGACCGGCGGGCATCGCCAGGGCGATGCCGATCACCGCCACGGTCATCAGGGTGGAGAAGGGGCGCATGCTGAGCTGGCCCAGCGCGTAGATCATGGTCTGCGCGTGACGCAGCAGATAGACGACAAAACCGCTGGCAATGCCGCGCTTGCGCACGTTGGCGCCGCGGCCGCCGAACTCCTGTTGTTCGCGCAGGGTCTGGTTACGTTCCATTATTCAGACCTCCGCACATAGCCGTCACCGGCGAGGCGGCCGTGGTCCAGCACCAGCACCCGATGGTTCATGGTGCGGATCAGGGCGTGGTCGTGGCTGGCGATGAGTACGCCGACGCCGACCCGGTTGAACTCCTCGAAGATCCCCATGATCTCCTTCGACAGTTGCGGGTCGAGGTTGCCGGTCGGTTCGTCGGCCAGCAGCAGTGGTGGTTTGTTGATCACCGCACGGGCGATACCGACCCGCTGTTGTTCACCGCCGGAGAGGGTGATCGGGTAGACCTTCTCCTTGCTCAGCAGCCCCACCTTGTCCAGCGCGGCGCGTACCAGGCGGCCGATCTCGCTGTGGCTGTAACCGGCGATCACCAGCGGCAGGGCGACGTTATCGAACACGGTGCGGTCGAACAGCAGGCGATGGTCCTGGAAGATCACGCCGATGTCACGGCGGTGGTAGGGGATCTTGCGACGGCCCATTTTGTTGAGGTTCTGGCCGTTGACGATCACCTGACCGCCGCTGGGGCGCTCGATGAGTGCAATGAGTTTCAGCAGGGTCGATTTCCCCGCGCCGGAGTGGCCGGTGAGGAAGGCCATCTCGCCCGGTTGCAGATGAACGGTGACGTCGCTCAGCGCCTCGAAACCGCCGGGGTAGCGTTTGCTGACGTTGGTGAAGCGAATCATGGCTGGTGTTTATTCTCGTTATTGTTCGAACAGGGCGTCGATAAATTCGTCGGCATCGAATACACGCAGGTCTTCGATACCCTCGCCGACACCAATGAAGCGGATCGGCAGGCCGAGCCTGCGGCCGATGGCGAAGATGATACCGCCCTTGGCGGTGCCGTCCAGCTTGGTCAGGGCGATGCCGCTGACATCGACCGCGGCGTGAAATTGCTGCGCCTGGTTGAGGGCGTTCTGGCCGGTGCCCGCGTCGAGTACCAGCAGCACCTCGTGCGGCGCGGAATCATCGAGCTTGCCGATCACCCGCTTGACCTTCTTCAACTCCTCCATCAGGTTCGACTGGGTGTGTAGTCGACCGGCGGTGTCGGCGATAACCACGTCAACGCCGCGCGCCTTACCCGCCTCGATGGCGTCGAAGATCACTGAGGCGGAGTCAGCGCCGCTCTGCTGGGCGATCACCGGAATGTCGTTGCGTTGGCCCCACACCTGGAGCTGTTCCACCGCTGCGGCGCGGAAGGTATCGCCCGCCGCCAGCAGCACCGAGCGGCCTTCGTCCTGCAGCCGTCTGGCCAGTTTGCCGATGGTGGTGGTTTTGCCGGCGCCGTTAATGCCGACGACCAGAATCACAAAGGGCTTTTTCGATGCGTCGATTACCAGCGGCGCGCTGCACGGCTCCAGCATCGCACGCATCTCTTCGCGCAGCGCCGTCATTACCGCTTCGCCGTCGGCCAGTTGTTTGCGGCTCATGCGCTGGGTCAGCGATTCGATAATCGTCTGGCTCGCCTCGACCCCCATATCCGCTACCAGCAGTTGGGTCTCGATCTCTTCCAGCAGGTCGTCGTCGATTGATTTGCGCCCCAGCAGCAGATCGCCGATACCACCGGTGAGGTTGCCGCGGGTACGGCTGAGGCCGTTCTTCAGGCGGGAGAAGAGTCCGCCGGACTTCTCTTCGGCTTGCGCTTGTTTATTTTTACCGAAACCAAACATGAATAAATCCGGGATAATGTTGAACCTGACGCCGGGTCGGGTTGTCCCTGTTGGACAAACCTCTTCGCCACACACGTCCGAAGAGGGTATCGTACCACCTCGTTCCGTGACGGGGTAAGCCGGAATAAACTGAATGCACCACAGAGGCACAGAGAGCACAGAGAAGATCAAAAAAGATACCTGTGGTGTTTTCTCTGTGTCCTCCGTGTCTCTGTGGTGAAGTGAATCAATTAAAGGTGACAATCTTGCGTAGACTGAAAATAGTCATCCCACTTATGGTGTTACTGCTCGGCGGTTGCAACCGAGTGGCGGTTAATGAACAGGTAGCCGACAGCGGCAACGCCAAAGTCCACGAATACCGGCTGGATAACGGCATGAAACTGCTGGTACGGGAGAATCACCGTGCACCCGTTGTGGTTTCTCAAATCTGGTACAAAATCGGCGCCAGCTACGAACACATCGGCATCACCGGCGTCTCCCACGTGCTGGAACACATGATGTTCAAGGGCACCGCCAAACACCCCGCCGGCGAGTTCTCGCGCATCATCGCCGAGAACGGCGGCAGCGAGAACGCCTTTACCGGACGCGATTACACCTCCTACTTCCAGCAACTGGAAAAGAGTCGCCTGCCCATCGCCTTCGAGCTGGAGGCGGACCGGATGCGCAACCTGCAGATCCCCGCCGACGAATTCGCCAAGGAGGTGAAGGTGGTGATGGAAGAGCGGCGCATGCGCACCGAGGATGATCCGGGCGCGATGACCGGCGAACGCTTCATGGCCGCCGCCTTTGAGGTTAATCCCTATCACAACCCGGTGATCGGCTGGATGGACGACCTGAAAAATCTCACCGTGGACGATCTGCGTAACTGGTATCACACCTGGTACTCGCCCAATAACGCGACCCTGGTGGTGGCTGGTGATGTCGATCCCGCCGAGGTGCTGGCGCTGGCGCAGAAATCCTTCGGCGACATCAAACCGAGCGTGCTGCCTGCAGAGAAGCCGCGCCGCGAACCGAAACAACTGGGTGAGCGCCGCATCACCGTGCGCCTGCCCGCCGAACTACCGACCCTGATGATGGGCTACAAGGTGCCGAGTCTGCGTACCGCGGATGAACCGTGGAAGGCCTATGCCCTCGACGTGCTGGCCAACGTGCTCGATGGTGGTGCCAGCGCGCGTATTAGTAGCGAACTGGTGCGTGGCAAGGAGATCGCCGCAGGTGCAGGCGCCGGTTACGACCTGCTGGCGCGGCACGATACGCTGCTCTCCCTGCAGGGAACTCCGGCGCAAAAACGCACCGTCGCTGAACTGGAGAAGGCGCTGCGTAAACAGATCGAACGGCTGCAGAAGCAGCTGGTGAGCAAAGCGGAACTGGCGCGGATCAAGGCGCAGGTCACCGCCAGCAAGGTCTACGAACTTGACTCGGTGTTCTATCAGGCGATGCAGCTCGGCATGCTGGAGACCGTCGGTCTCGACTGGCGCGAGGCGGACCGCTATCTGCAAAACATTGAGGCGATCACTCCGGAACAGATACGCCAGGTGGCGCGTGAATACCTGACGCCGCAGAACCTCACCGTGGCGATCCTCGAACCGGTCAAAGGGGCGAAAGGGGGTAAACATGCAGCGCACTAATCACCTGCTTCAAGCCCTGTTGCTGCTGCCGGGCCTGCTCACCGGCGGCGTTGCCCTGGCCAATCCCGCTATCCAGCACTGGCAGACCACCAATGGTGCGCAGGTCTATTTCGTCGAGGCGCCGGAACTGCCAATGGTCGATATCCGCGTGGTGTTCGACGCCGGTTCCGCCCGTGACGGCAGGCAGCCGGGTCTCGCCATGCTCACCAGTGGCATGCTGGAAGAGGGCGCCGCCGGACTCGATGCTGGCGCCATCGCCCGCCGTTTCGAAGATCTGGGTGCCCAGTTCAGCGCCGGGGCCTATCGCGACATGGCCACCGTCGGTCTGCGTAGCCTGACCAAAACCGAGATACTGAAGCCGGCCCTCAAAACCTTCATCCAGGTGTTGAGCAAACCGGACTTCCCGCAAAAAGCGCTGCAACGGGTACGCATGCAGATGCTGACCGGCCTGCAACAGCAGGAGCAGGATCCCAGCTCTATCGCGAGCAAGGCCTTCTACGAAGCGCTCTACGGCAACCATCCCTACGCCGCGCCGTCGGAGGGCACCATCGCCAGCGTCAAGGGGATGCAGCGCCGGGATTTGATCGATTTCTATCGCCGCTACTACGTGGCGCGTAATGCGGTGATCGCCATCGTCGGTGCGCTGGATATGGGCGCGGCGAAGCGCATGGCTGAGGAGGTGACGGCCGGTCTTGCTACGGGCCAACACGCTGCCGAACTGGCGCAACCGGCATCGTTGGAAAAAGCCAAAGTTGAGCATATCGAATACCCCTCGACCCAGACCCACATCCTGATGGGCCAGCCCGGCGTCGCCCGCGGCGATGCCGATTACTTTGCGCTCTACGTCGGCAATCACATCCTCGGTGGCAGCGGTTTCGGTTCGCGCATTACCGAAGAGGTGCGGGAGAAACGTGGTCTCTCCTACAGTGCCTATAGTTACTTCTCGCCGATGCGTGCCGCCGGGCCGTTTGTGCTCGGTCTGCAGACCCGCAACGACAGTGCGGACAAGGCACTTAAGGTGTTGCGCAAAACACTGGAGACATTCCGCAACGAGGGGCCGACCGCGAAAGAACTGGATGCGGCGAAGAAGAACATTACCGGTGGTTTCCCGCTCAAGGTCGATTCCAACAGCGACATCCTCGGCTACATCGCGATGATCGGTTTCTACGGCCTGCCGCTCGACTATCTGGATAACTTCAACGCCAACATCGAAGCGATCACGTTGCAGCAGATCCGTGATGCCTTCCAGCGCCGGGTCGATCCAGCACACATGGTGACTGTCACTGTGGGTAAAAAGCAGTAGATGAAAAAGGCACGGCGACCCGGCGGCAGCAACACCCTGCGCATCATCGGCGGCGAGTGGCGCGGGCGTAAGCTGCGCTTCGCCGATGGCGAGGGATTGCGCCCCACCACCGACCGGGTGCGTGAAACCGTGTTCAACTGGCTGGCGCCGTTGATCCAGGGCGCGCGTTGTCTCGATCTGTTTGCTGGTAGCGGTGCCCTCGGTCTGGAAGCCCTGTCGCGTGGCGCGAAAGAGGTGGTGTTCATCGATACCAATCCGGCGGCGATCGCCGCACTGAAAGAGAATCTAGCCCTACTCAAGGCGGAAAATGCCGAGGTGATCCGTGGTGACGGGCTGAATTATCTACAGGGTAATTCACGTTGTTTTGATGTGGTTTTTCTCGATCCGCCGTTTCGCCGTGATCTGCTGCAACCGGCGATCAAGCTGTTGGCCGAACGGGGCTGGTTGGCAGACGGGGCTCGGATCTATCTGGAACTGGAGAGTGAGGAAGCGCTGGCGGATCTGCCCGATGGCTGGGAGCTGCTACGCAGCAAGCAGGCAGGACAGGTGGCTTATCACCTTGTGGAGGTGAAAGGCTAAAGGTTAAAGGGCGTGAGCTTCCTTTCACCTTTAGCCTTTTACCTTTAACCTTGCATCTATATCATTGAGAGCTACCAAGTCATAGAGAACCCCTATGCCCGTCACCGCGATCTACCCCGGCACCTTCGATCCGATCACCAACGGTCACAGCGATCTGGTGCAGCGCGCCAGTCGCCTGTTCGACAAGGTGATTGTCGCCATCGCCGCCAACCCCAATAAGACCCCCATGTTTAACCTGGAAGAAAGGGTTGGTCTGGCACGCGAGGTACTGGGCGGGCTGGATAATGTGGATATCTGTGGCTTCGACAGCCTGCTGGCCGATTTCGCCCGCGAGCGTGGCGCCTCGGTGATCCTGCGCGGCCTGCGCGCGGTCTCCGACTTCGAATATGAGTTCCAGCTGGCGGGGATGAACCGCCATCTGGTGCCGGAGGTGGAGACCATCTTCCTCACCCCGGCGGAGAAGTACACCTTCATCTCCTCCAGCCTGGTAAAAGAAGTGGCGACGCTGGGTGGCGAGGTCGGCGATTTTGTCGATACTAAGGTGAAAGCTGCGCTGCAAAACAGAATGCGCTAATATTCCGGTTTTTATTCTCGGCCGAATTGGCCGCAATTGCAGGAGGAAGTTGTGCGATGGCACTGTTGATTACCGACGAATGTATTAACTGCGACGTTTGCGAACCCGAATGCCCCAATGGCGCTATCAGCCAGGGCGATGAGATCTATGTGATCGATCCCGCTCGCTGCACCGAGTGTGTCGGCCACTACGAAGAACCCCAGTGCATCGAGGTTTGCCCGGTGGACTGCATCATCATCGATCCGGACCATACCGAATCGAAGGAAGTACTTCAGGCGAAATACGAAAAGCTGCAATCCTAGGGCTAATCGTTTCCGTCTGCCTTACAAAGGCCCCGCCCTGCTCGGGGCCTTTTTTATTTCGGCACAACCCCATCCAAACTTGCGCCCTACGCCTGCAGCGGCGATGCTTCCATTTGATCAAAACGGGAATATCGCCAATGAAACGCCTGTTACTACTGCTGCTACTGCCATCGTTGCTCATTGCCGGGGAGGGCAAACCACCCGCGGCGGCGATCGCCACCGCCCATCCACTGGCGACCGAGGCGGGGATGGAGATATTCGCGGCTGGGGGTAACGCCTTCGATGCGGCGGTGGCGGTGAGTGCCGCGCTGGCCGTGGTGGAACCCTACAGTTCCGGTATCGGCGGTGGTGGGTTCTGGTTGCTGCACCGGGCCCGCGACGGTTTCGAGACCATGCTGGACGGTCGCGAAAGAGCCCCGATGGCCGCCAGTCGCAATATGTATCTGGATGACAAGGGCGAGGTGATCTCCGGTCTATCGATGAATGGACCGCTGGCCGCGGGGATTCCCGGCGAACCTGCGGCGTTGGCTCACCTTGGTGAACGTTATGGCCGTTTGCCATTGAGCAAAACTCTGGCCCCGGCGATCCGCCTGGCGCGTAACGGTTTCCCCGTTACCGAACACTACCGGCGTATGGTCGGTTTTCGTCTTGAGGTGTTGCGGCAATATCCCGAGAGTGCAGCGATCTTCCTCAAGGACAATGAGGTGCCGCCCCTGGGCTATATGATCAAGCAGCCGGGTTTGGCGCGTACTCTTGAGGCAATGGCCAGTAAAGGGGCCAGGGGTTTCTATCAGGGCAGAGTCGGTCAGGCGTTGCTCAAGGCCACGCGCAAGGCGGGCGGCATCTGGCAGCAGCAGGATTTCGATGAGTATCGTGTGATCGAGCGTGAGCCGATCCGCTTCCGCTATCACGATCTGACGATCACCTCCGCCGCACCGCCCTCATCCGGTGGGGTGGCTCTGGCGACCATGTTCAATATCCTCTCCCGCTATCCATTGAGTGACATGGATAAGGTTGAGCGTACGCACCTGATCATCGAAACGATGCGTCGCGCCTATCGCGATCGTGCCGAGTTCCTGGGCGATACCGATTTCGTCGAGGTACCGGTGAAGCGCCTTGTCAGTGCGGAACATGCGGCGAAGCTGGCCGCCTCCATTCGCAGGGATGAAGCCACGCCGAGCCGAGAGCTTTCCGCAGTGGCACCACCTCCGCAGGGCGATCACACCACGCACTTCTCCATCCTCGACAGAGAGGGTAACTACGTCTCCGCCACCCTGAGTATCAACTATCCGTTTGGCTCAGGGTTTGTTGCCGGGGATACCGGGGTGTTGCTCAACGATGAGATGGACGACTTTTCTGCCAAACCGGGCGTGCCTAATGCCTACGGCTTGGTGGGCGCGGAGGCCAACGCTATCGCGCCGGGTAAGCGGATGCTCTCCAGCATGTCGCCCACCTTTGTTAGCGGACCGGATAGTGTGGCGATCCTCGGTACACCCGGCGGCAGTCGGATTATCACCATGGTGATGCTCGGCATCATGGAGCACGCCGAAGGCAGGGGACCGCAGGCGTGGGTCGCACGTCCGCGCATTCATCATCAATATCTGCCGGACAAGGTTTTCTATGAGGCCGATGCATTTAGCGAAGATGATGCCGCTGCACTGACGCTCATGGGTCATACCCTTGAACGTGCCGATGGTACCTGGGGTAACATGCAGGCGGTGCTGTGGCGAAAAAATGAAAATCGTGTCGAGGCGGCCAGCGATCCGCGGGTCGAAGGCACGTCCGAGGTACGATAACAAAGAGAAGAGGATACATGAGTCACTACGATGTCTTTAACGGTGATGCCGACGGTCTTTGCGCACTACAGCAACTGCGTCTGGCGAAACCGATCGCTAATTCGCAACTGATCACCGGGGTGAAGCGCGATATCGCTTTGCTGCAACAGGTCGACGCCGAAGCGGGCGATACGATCACCGTACTCGATATTTCACTGGATAAAAATCGTGAGGCGCTACAGCATGTGCTGGAGCAGGGCGCGACGGTGGAGTACTTCGACCACCATTTTGCGGGCGATATTCCGCAACACGAAAAGTTGTCGACGCATATCAACACCGCGGCCGATGTCTGTACCAGTCTGCTAGTCAGCGCGCATCTGCAACATGCCCATCTTGCCTGGGCGTTAACCGGCGCCTATGGAGATAATCTCTATGATACGGCGCGTGCGGCATCCGCTCCGTTGCAACTGAATGCACAACAACTCGATATGCTTTGCGAACTGGGTACCTGTCTCAACTACAACGGCTACGGTAACGATCTCGACGATCTTTTTTTCCATCCACGGGGGCTAGCTGAGACGATGCGTCCCTATGTCGATCCCTTCGACTTTGCCGCCAATGAACCGGCCTATCGTACCTTGCGTGACGGTTATAACGACGACATGGAAAAGGCCGCAGCACTGCAGGCGGAGTTCGCCCATGAAAAACAGGCGCTCTATGTGATGCCCGATGCAGCGTGGAGTCGTCGGGTCAGCGGTGTCTACGGCAATCAACTGGCGCGCGACTATCCAGGACGCGCCCACGCCATCCTCACTGCACTCGAGGACGGTGCCTATCGCGTCAGCATCCGTGCGCCGTTGAACAACAAAACCGGTGCCGATGAACTGTGTCGCGAGTTTCCAACGGGCGGTGGTCGTGCGGCAGCTGCGGGGATCAACCGCCTCGAAGCAAACGATTACGATCGTTTTGTTGAACGGTTTCTCCAGAGATTTAGCTGAGTGGGTTCCTTGTTGGAAGCGGATAGAGTGGTTAGGATGGTGCGATTCGATTTACAGATTAACCGAGGGAGTAGGCCATGAAACGTCGTAATTTCCTGAAAGGTGTCGGTGCAGGTTCCGTTGTTGCGGGAAGCATGCTCGCTGCACCTGTTGTAAACGCCAAAGCAAAATATCAGTGGAAGATGGTCACTACCTGGCCAAAGAATTTCCCCGGACTGGGGACCGGCGCCAACCATCTTGCCGATCTGATCAATGAAATGTCCGGTGGGCGGATCGAGGTCAAGGTCTACGGTGCCGGAGAGTTAGTGCCTGCCTTTGAAATCTTCGACGCCGTCTCACGCGGTACCGCAGAGATGGGTCACGGTGCCGCGTATTACTGGAAAGGCAAGAGTGAGGCGGCACAGTTTTTTGCCGCGGTACCTTTCGGTTTGACCGCGCAGGAGATGAACAGCTGGCTCTACCACGGCGGCGGCATGGCGTTGTGGAATGAAGTTTATGCGCCGTTCGGTCTGGTGCCGACTGCTGCGGCCAATACCGGGGTGCAGATGGGTGGCTGGTTCAACAAGCAGATCAACTCGCTGGATGATCTGAAGGGCTTGAAGATGCGTATCCCGGGCCTGGGCGGTGAAGTGTTGCAACGGCTTGGTGGAACACCGGTGAGTCTGCCTGGTGGCGAGATATTCCCTTCACTCAAGTCGGGTGCCATCGATGCTACTGAGTGGGTCGGTCCTTACAACGATCTGGCCTTCGGTCTCTATAAGGCGGCCAAGTACTACTACTATCCGGGCTGGCATGAGCCGGGTACCACGCTGGAAGCCTTTATCAATAAAAAGGCGCTGGAAGCCTTACCCAAGGATCTGCAATCGATCGTACTCAATGCCTGCAAGGTAGCCAACGGCGATGTGCTGGCGGAACTGACCGCGCGTAACAACGAAGCGTTGCAGACGTTGATCCACAAGCACAAGGTCGAACTGCGTAAGTTCCCTGATGAAGTTCTGGCGCAGCTGAAAAAGGTTTCCGATGAGGTGGTGGCGGAGATCGCGAAAAAGGATCCGCTGTCGAAGAAAGTCTATGAGTCATTCAAACAGTTTCGCGATCAGGTGACTCAATGGCACGACGTTTCCGAACGCGCTTACCTCAATGCACGTGCCGGTAAAAGCTGCTAGAAGTGGCCTCAAAATGGCCTTCGCGCCCGGATACTGTGTTGCAAAGCCTACTCCGGTGCTCATTTACTACGGGTAAACTGTGCTCCTCGTAGTCTTTGCGCCGTGTTTCCGTGCGCGAATACTAATTTTGAGCTCCACTTCTTAGAGCTTTTTGACGTTATCCAGCGGGCAGTCGTTGATTGCCCGCTTCACTACATCGATAACCTTGCTGCGCGGAAAGCTGTTGCGCCAGGCCAGGGCGATCTGGCGGAAGGGTTTGATGTCATGGAATGGTCGTGCGGCAAGCAGATGGGTGGGAGTGCGATCTTTTCCCGCTGCGGTGCAGGGAACAACACTGACACCGACCCCACCGCTGACCATCATACGTACGGTTTCCAGCGAGGCACCATCCAGTGTTCGTTGCAGATTACCCCATGACTTTGTGGTGGGGATGCAGTTGGGGCAGAACTTCAATACATGCTCGCGCATGCAGTGGCCAATCCCCGGCAGCAACACGGTTTCGTCGTCAAGTTCACAGAGCTCGACACTTTTCTTTTTCGCCAGGTGATGTCCGGCTGGCAATAGCACCACGAATGGCTCTTCATAGATCGGTTGAGTGATAATGCCCGGCTCCTCAAACGGCAGGGCAACTACAGCCAGATCCAGATCGCCGCGCCGCAACTTGTCGGTGAGCTCCGAGGCGTAATTTTCTTCTACCAGTAAAGGAATCTCAGGCGCCAGTTCATTCATCAATGGAATGAGTTGCGGTAACAGGTAGGGCGCGACGGTATAGATGGCACCGATGCGCAATGGTCCAGACAGGTCGTTACGACCGACCTTGGCAAGTTCACGAATGGAATCCGCTTCGGCCAGAACCCGTTGCGCCTGGAAAACGATGCGCTCACCGATCGGTGTCAGGGTGATTTCGTTACGCGTACGTTCGAACAGTGTGACGCCCAGTTCCTCCTCAAGCCGCTTGATCGCCACACTCAGAGTTGGCTGGCTGACAAAACAAGCCTTGGCAGCCTGGCCAAAATGACGATGTTGGGCGACAGCAACTACGTAACGCAGTTCGGTTAGCGTCATGAAAAAGTTCTCTGGCAGGCGGTGATGTGTAGCGGTGTGCTGAGACCATTGTGGGAGCCGGTCTCGATATGTCGTGCTAAAGATCCACGTCGCGTTAATAGTTTTTTTCTATGGTGTTCGCTGCGGAATTTTTTATGTTGCCTGTTGGTTAGCGGGCAAGCTGAGGCTGGATGCTTGGCAGTCGGATTAGCGCAATTCACCAGTAAAGAAGTTCATGGACGGGTTGGGTAAATCCTTGTCGCCTGGTCGTTGCAATGTCATGCAAAACATATCCTGTATGGCGGTACTTCGTTAATGCTAACCAATAATGAAAACCGGCGAAACTCACAAATTTTGTCTGTAAATAACCCGAATCCGATTCTTGCACAAGTTATACGGGATATATCGGCGGAAATGATAATAAAGGATGAAATGTGACATGAATGTAAAATGTTGGGGCATTCCGATCGCATTCATTCCTGCGACGCAATGGAAATAAAAAAGCCCGCAGTGCGGGCTTTTCGGTTTTTATCATTTCCGGTTAGTCCTTCCGACTTGGCCAATTGTCGAAAAGAATAAACGCGCCGAGTGCACTGAGTACCCAGGTGGCGACTGGTGCGCCCCAGACCATTTGCGGGGCAAAGCCGTCGAGGCCCATGAGTATCGCACCGCTGATCAATAGTGAACCGCCGAGAATGGCAAAGAAGGTACGTTGGTTGGCGCGACGGATCTCCTGGCGGATCATTTCCAGCTCTTTGCCGTGATCATTGAGTTTAAGTTTACCGTTACGCGCCTGATGCAACACATCGTGGATCAGCGATGGCAGTTCAGGCAGTTTCTCTCCCCACTGCGGCACATTGTCCTTGATGCGATTGAGGAAGGCACGGGTGCCGATCTGTTCGCTCATCCAGCGCTCAAGGAACGGTTTGGCGGTCTGCCATAGATCCAGTTCCGGATAGAGCTGACGACCGAGTCCTTCGATGTTGAGCAGGGTTTTCTGCAACAACACCAACTGCGGTTGCACTTCCATATTGAAGCGGCGCGCTGTCTGGAACAGGCGTAACAACAGATGGCCGAAAGAGATCTCGGCCAGCGGTCGTTCAAAGATCGGTTCGCAGACGGTACGGATCGCGGCTTCGAATTCATCCACCCGCGTATCGGCGGGTACCCAGCCGGATTCGACATGTACTTCAGCGACGCGCTGATAATCGCGACGGAAGAAGGCAAGGAAGTTTTCAGCCAGATAACGTTGGTCTTCGCGACTCAGGGTGCCGACGATACCGAAGTCGACGGCGATGTACTGCCCCTCAGGTGAAACGAAGATATTCCCCGGATGCATGTCTGCATGGAAAAAATTGTGGCGGAATACCTGGGTAAAGAATATCTCCACGCCGTGCGCAGCCAGCGCTTTGAGATCGATGCCAGCCTGTCGGATCGCCTCAATGTTACCGATGGGGATACCGCTGATTCTTTCCATCACCATCGCGTTGCGTAGGCAGTAGGGCCAGTGAACCTCCGGCACATAGAGCAGATCGGAATCGGCGAAGTTGCGTCGGATCTGTGCCGCGGAAGCGGCTTCACGCAATAGGTCGAGTTCGTCGAGGATGGTGCGCTCGAACTCCTGTACCACTTCGACAGGACGCAAGCGACGACCTTCTGACCAGAAGCGTTGCAGGTTACCGGCGATGATGTAGAGCAGACCGATATCGCGGCGGATCACCGGTTCGATGTCAGGACGCAGAACCTTAACGACAACTTCGGTGCCATCGAGCAGTCGCGCTGCATGTACCTGTGCGACCGAAGCGGAGGCGAGAGGTTGCGGATTGAATTCGGCGAAGACTTCGTTGAGCGGTTTGCCGTAGCTCTTCTCCAGAATGGCGATCGCCTGTTCACCCGGAAACGGTGGAACCCGATCCTGTAACAGTGCCAGCTCTTCAGCGATGTCGTCGGGCAGCAGGTCGCGACGGGTGGAGAGGATCTGGCCGAACTTGACGAAGATCGGGCCGAGGTCTTCCAGGGTGCGACGAATGCGTACACCGCGGCCCAACGATTTGTTACGCAATACACGCCACCACATAAACCAGCGCAGAAAACGCAACGGGCGGAACAGGTGGGTGGCGAGGATCAGTTCATCAAGACCGTGACGGACAAGCGTCCAGTTGATGTACAGCAGGCGCATTATCTGGCCGGGGCGAATCACGTTATTTAAACCTCATATATATGGATCTCACCACAGAGACACTGAGAAAAAAGATTGAACCACGAAGGACACGAAGGGCACGAAGTAAAAAACTGTAACCTTGCAGCTCCACAGATAGATATCTGTCAGGTAAGCACTACGGATCGCATGATGTCTCGAATAATTATCGAAACCACTAAATAGATATCCTTCGTGATCTTCGTGTCCTTCGTGGTTCATAGCTCTTAAAGCTTTTCTCTGTGTCCTCCGTGTCTCTGTGGTGAATTAATCTTTGGTTTCCAATTTTTTCTGTAGCCGCTTCAGTTTTGCTTCGAGGCGATCCACGCCGTTGCGCAGGTTGTCGACGCTGTCGATAAATTCGCTGGTAGCCCAGCTGGTCGGCAAGACGTGCTGTTCTTCCTGCAGGTAATCGGTGATGTCTTCAGCGAGGTGATCAGCGGAGCGTTTACCCCAGGCGAACAGGTCGCGCACGGTGTTGCCGATCTGGTGGGCGATGATGTCACCGCTGATGCGTGCAATGTGTTCTTCCCAATCGATATCCAGTTTTTCGATGATGCGTTGAACGCGGGTGCCCAGTTCTACGTCGCCGTCGATCTCGACGCCGCGGCCGAACATCGCTTCACCGGTGCGACTACTGCGCAGACGCAGCATGTCGAAAGGGGTGCCGCGCAGGGTGGTGTCCACTTCACCGGCGTAGTGGCCCATCAACTTGAGGTTGCCACCCTGTGGTTGCAGAAAGAGCCGTTGGCCAATGCCGCTGAAATCGATTTCGATCACCTTGCCGTCGATGCTCAGTAACCGTTCACCGGTTTTCGGATCGAGGGCCAGCGCCGCATTCAACGCCTGCTCCAGTCCGGCTAGCGCGGCCACCTGAATCATCGAAGCGTGGTTGCTCACTCCGCGTCCTTCATCAACTCTTCGAGGGGATGGTCGGAGAGGTCGTCGTGATCGACACGAATGACCACGGTGTGGGCCAACAGGTCGTGAAAGCCACGTTTCTGTTTGTCCCAGATGACCCAGAGAAAACCGAGGCAGAGCGGCAGGGTGGAGAGGAAGTAACCAACGTAGCGCAGGATCGATTGTTTCACGGAGAGATTGCCGAGTGTTTCAGTGTCGACCACCTCGCAGTTCATCAACTGCTTGCCCGGTGTACCGCGGAAACGTACCCAGAAAAAAATGATCAACACCATCGGCAACAGGTCGTTGATGATTAGATAGTTCCAGTCGAACTGGATGACCGCGAGTTGGGCAACGATGTCACCTTGCGGATCGAAACCGGGCAGGTAAGCGCCCTGAGTAAAGAAATAGCCCAGCGGGGTGATGATGAGCATCAGTACCAGCGTGTCGATCAGTACCGCGGCGAAGCGACGCCAGAAGCCTGCGTACTCGACTGACCGCTGTGCGCTCATTAGAACTTGAAGCCGCGGTGCAGGGCGACGATGCCGCCGGTGAGGTTGTGATAGTCAACCTGTTCGAAACCGACGTTCTCCATCATTCCCTTGAGGGTCTCCTGATCCGGGTGCATGCGGATCGATTCGGCCAGGTACTGATAACTCTCGCTGTCGTTGGTCACCAGTTTGCCCATCAGCGGCAACAGCTTGAACGAGTACTGGTCGTAGATCGGACCCAGACCCGGTGCCACCGGTTTGGAGAACTCCAGCACCAGCAGGCGACCGCCCGGCTTGAGTACACGGAACATGGAGGCGAGTGCCTTGTCCTTGTCGGTGACGTTACGCAGGCCGAAGGCGATGGTGATGATGTCGAAATGGTTGTCCGGGAAGGGCAGGCATTCGGCGTTGGCCTGGGCGTAAGTGACGTTGCCGATGATGCCGCGATCGGCCAGTCGTGAGCGGCCGACCTTGAGCATGGAGTCGTTGATGTCGGCCAGTACCACTTCACCTTCAGGTCCGACCAGTTTGGAAAACTTGGCGGTGAGGTCGCCGGTGCCACCGGCGATGTCGAGCACGCGCTGGCCGCGGCGCACGCCGCTCATCTCGATGGTGTAGCGTTTCCACAGACGATGGATGCCGAGGGACATCAGGTCATTCATCAGATCGTACTTGGCGGCAACCGAGTGGAATACCTCCGCGACCTTGGCGGCCTTCTGCCCGGTGGGCACCTGCTGGTAGCCGAAATGGGTGGTGCCGTCCTGCTGTTCCTGTTTGCTCACATGCGTTACCTGTGGTTGCGCGGATCAAGCCTTGCGTTCGTGGCCTGCCGCTTTGAGACGTTCGAGGTAATTCTGCCAGTTTTGCTGGTAATTAACACCCAGATTGTAGAGGGTTTCCCAGGTGTAGATGCCGGTGTGGTGGCCGTCATCGAAACTCGGCTGGATGGCGTAGGTGCCGACCTGTTCGATCTTCTCGATGTTCACCTCTTCTTTGCCGACCTGTAGTACTTCTTGGCCGGGACCGTGGCCCTGCACCTCGGCGGAGGGTGAGAAGACACGCATATATTCGCAGGGTAGTTCGAAGCGCTGGCCGTCTTCGAAGGCGAGTTCCAGCATGCGTTTGCCCTTGTGCAGGGTGATCTCAGTAGGGATGTGCTTACTCATACGTGTTCCTCTTGCTCGATAAGTGCAGACGTTTAATCAGGTGGCGTCTGCAGGGTCGTTATTCAATTATTTATAAAATGTAGCGGCTTAGATCTTCATCTTTTGCCAAATTACCCAGTTGGTTATCGACGTAGGCAGCATCGATGATCACTTTCTCACCGCTCTTGTCCGCAGCTTCGTAGGAGATGCTCTCCAGCAATCGTTCGATCACCGTATGCAGGCGGCGTGCGCCGATGTTTTCGGTGGTCTCGTTGACGCTCCAGGCGATCTCGGCGAGGCGGGTGATGCCCGACTCTTCGAATTCAATCTCTACGCCTTCGGTGGCGAGCAGCGCCTTGTACTGTTCGGTAAGTGAGGCATCCGGTTCGGTGAGGATGCGTTTGAACTCTTCCACACCGAGCGCATCGAGTTCGACACGGATCGGCAGGCGGCCCTGCAGTTCGGGAATGAGATCAGAAGGTTTGGAGAGATGAAACGCACCGGAGGCGATGAACAGAATGTGGTCGGTCTTGATCATGCCGTATTTGGTGGAGACGGTGCTGCCTTCAACCAGCGGCAGCAGATCGCGCTGTACACCCTCGCGGGAGACATCCGGTCCTTTGCCGCCATCGGAGCGACCGGTCACCTTGTCCATCTCGTCGAGGAAGACGATGCCGTTCTGCTCCACCGCGTAGAGTGCCTTGCTGCGGATCTCCTCTTCGTTGATCAGGCGTGCGGCCTCTTCATCGGTAAGCTGCTTCAGCGCCTCTTCGATACGCATCTTGCGCTTCTTGGTGCGCTGGTTGCCGAGGTTCTGGAACAGCCCCTGCAACTGGCTGGTCATCTCCTCCATGCCGGGCGGCGCCATGATCTCCACGCCCATGGTGCTCTCGCGCACCTCGATCTCGATCTCCTTGTCGTTCAGATCGCCTTCACGCAGCTTCTTGCGGAATTTCTGCCGCGTGCCGGAATCTTCGCTCTTTTCCTGCGGCTCGTTGGCGAAGCCGATGCCGCCGGAGCGGGCGGGGGGCAGCAGGATATCGAGGATGCGCTCTTCCGCCGCTTCGAAGGCGCGGTGTTGCACCTTGTTCATCTCCTCTTCGCGCACCATCTTCAGCGCGATATCCATCAGGTCGCGGATGATCGATTCCACGTCGCGACCGACGTAGCCCACCTCGGTGAACTTGGTCGCCTCCACCTTGAGGAACGGCGCATTGGCCAGCTTCGCCAGACGGCGGGCGATCTCGGTTTTGCCGACCCCGGTGGGACCGATCATCAAAATATTCTTCGGTGTGATCTCGTTGCGCAGGGATTCATCCACCTGGCTGCGACGCCAGCGGTTACGCAGGGCGATGGCCACGGCGCGTTTGGCACCGGCCTGGCCGATGATGTGTTTGTCCAGTTCCTGGACGATCTCGCGGGGTGTCATGATGGACATGGGTAGTAATTAATCCAGATCGAGTTCTTCGACAGTCAGGTTGTGATTGGTGTAGATGCAGATACTGGCGGCGATGTTCAAGCCCTTCTCCACGATCTCGCGGGCACCCAGCTCGGTATTTTCATAGAGCGCAGTGGCCGCGGCCTGGGCGAAGGCGCCGCCGGAGCCGATGGCGATGAGGTTGTTCTCCGGTTCGATCACATCGCCGTTGCCGGTGATCATCAGGGTGGCGGTTTTGTCGGCGACCAGCAGCAGCGCCTCCAGCTTGCGCAGCACCCGGTCGGTGCGCCAGTCTTTGGCCATCTCCACCGCGGCGCGGGTGAGGTTGCCCTGGTGCTTCTCCAGCTTGGCCTCGAAACGCTCGAACAGGGTGAAGGCGTCGGCTGTGCCACCGGCGAAACCGGCGATTACCTGATCTTTGTAGAGGCGGCGCACCTTGCGCGCATTGCCCTTCATGATGGTGTTGCCGAGGGAGACCTGGCCGTCGCCGCCAATCACGGCCTTGTTGCCGCGCCGCACGGCGAGAATGGTGGTACCGCGGTACTGTTCCACGACGGAACTCCTTTTGCGAATGGGGCAGGAATTTTACAACATCCTGGTCCGGGATGCCTGTGGGATGGAAAAAGGTAACAGGTGGCAGGTATCAGGTGACAGGGAGAGATATCGGGGTAGTTTTTGACTGCAACCTGCAACCTGCAACCTGCAACCTGCAACCTGCGCCTAAGACGTCAACACCGCCCGCATATGCTTCGAGCGCCGCAGCCAGCCCGCAGCCCCCGCCGAGGTGAGGATGCACCAGACGGCAAACAGCGCGCCGGGCAGGGCGGTCTCCGGGGAGAAGTGCTTCAGCGCCAGCACCACGCCGAGTCCGGCGTTCTGCATCCCGACCTCGATGGCCAGGGTGAGCTGATGGCGACCATCGAAACCGAACAGACGTGCCGCCTGCCAGCCGAGCAGGTAACCCAGCGCGTTGACGATCACCACCACGGCGATGAGGCTGGCGCCGACGCTGGCGAGGCGTTCGTAGTTGGCGGCGACGGCGTAACTGCAGATCAAAATAATCGCCAGCGAGGCGATGGCCGGTGCGATCTGCTCCGCCAGATTCAGGGTCTGAGCACGCTGCTGGATCAGGCGGCGCAGGCCGAGGCCGAGCAGCAACGGCAGCAGCACGGTGAGCAGGATGGTCTGCATCATCGGCCAGAACGGGATATCCAGATAGACCGAGCCGAGCCACTTCACCAGCGCCGGGGTGAGCAGCGGCGAGAGGAAGGTGGCGACGGTGGTCAGGGCGATGGAGAAGGCGACCGCGCCACCAGCCAAGTAGACGATGACATTACTAGCCATCGCACCGGGGGCGCAGGCGACGATGATGAAACCGAGGGCCAGCGCGGGTGGCAGGCCGCTGAGCATCGCTGCGGCAAAACCGAGCGCGGGCATGATGGTGAACTGGGCCAGTACGCCGAGGCCGATCGCCCTGGGTCGGGTCAGCGTGTCGCGCAGCTCTTCCGGGTGCAGCACTACACCGAGGGCGAACATGGTGGCGGCGAAGAGCCATTGGAACCAGGGTTTGATCCAGATAAAGGTGGCAGGCTCGAGGTAGGCGATGATCGCCCCCAGCAGGGTCAGCGGGGCGAGGCCGTTGGCGATGAGGCGGAAGATAATCATGCGGCTATTTCACCGCAAAGGCGCAGAGGACGCAAAGAAAACACCAAGCTATTTCACCGCAAAGGCGCAAAGGCCGCAAAGTAAAACAACAAGTCCAATGCTAAAGCACTTCATTGCTGGCTGAATAATCCAGCATCAAGCTCTGCACAAGTCTATATATGGGTTTCTTTGCGTCCTCTGCGCCTTTGCGGTGAGAGGGTTTTATTGCTTTGCCTTGAGCGCGCCCGCTTCGCCGCGCTCGTATTTCGCCAGCAGAGATTTATTGCGCTCCGCCAGGTGCTGGATCAGTTTATCCAGCCCGTCACGGCTCGCTTCGCTGGAGAAGCTGCTGCGGTAGTTGCTGACCAGACTGATACCGTCGACGTTGACGTCATACATCAACCAGTTGCCCTCTTTCTTGAACAGGCTGAAGCTGACCGGCACCTTCGGTCCACCGTTGGGCAGGTAGACCTCGGCGCGTACCGTAGTCTTTTTGGTCTCGGCATCGAGTTTTACTGGCAGGTAGGCGATGAGGTGGTCGGTGTCGGCCAGCAGTTCGTCGAGCTGGTCCGGCTGGTCCAGCAGCGCCGAGACGTAGAAGCGCACCATCAGGTTCTTGAACTCGTTGCTGAACTGTTGGCGCTGGGCAGGGGTGGCATCACGCCAGTGCTTGCCGAGGACGAAGCGCGACATCACATCCATATCCACGTGGGGCAGCAGCACCTTTTCCACCAGTTCGAACAGTCGGGTCGGCTTTTGTTTGACTGAAGCACGCTCGCGTTTCAGGACGTCAAACATCTCCTGGGTGACCGATTCCAGCATCTTGTCCGGCGGCACATTGGCCTCGGCACGGGCAGTCAGCGTGAACAGCAGCAGGCTGGCAAGCAGGACTGAAAGGGACTTGGCAAAAACGGTTCTCATTAATTCTCTCCGCGGTCGGTTGACCCTGAATGGATTGTCACCAGATGAAAGGTGGGAATACAAGGCCATGAAACCTCTATTCGGCAGCAGTTCACAGGATCACCCCATGTTTATCTTCCTGATGGTGTAGAATAGGGACCTGTTCCACTCCCAGTTGTTCCCGATGCCCATGAAAACTCCCGAACTTCTCGCCCCGGCAGGCAACCTGAAGAACCTGCGCTACGCCATCGCCTACGGCGCCGATGCGGTCTACGCCGGTATGCCGCGCTACTCGCTGCGCGTGCGTAATAATGATTTCGACACCCTGGCGCAGTTGCAGACCGGTATCGAAGAGACCCACGCCGCGGGCAAACAGTTTTTCCTCGCCGGTAACGTGCTGCCGCACAACGCCAAGGTGAAGACCTTCCTGCGCGACATCGCGCCGGTGGTAGAGCTGGGCCCGATACGCGCTGATCATGGCCGACCCCGGCCTGATTATGCTGGTGCGAGAACAGTGGCCGGACCTGCCGATTCACCTCTCGGTGCAGGCCAACACCGTCAACTACGCCAGCGTGAAGTTCTGGCAGTCGCTGGGACTGACCCGGGTGATCCTCTCCCGCGAACTGTCGCTGGAAGAGATCGAAGAGATCCGTCAGCAGTGCCCGGAGATGGAGCTGGAGGTGTTCGTTCACGGCGCGCTCTGTATCGCCTATTCCGGTCGCTGCCTGCTCTCCGGTTACTTCAACCACCGCGATGCCAACCAGGGCACCTGCACCAACTCCTGCCGCTGGCAGTACGACATCAAACCGGCGACGGAAAACGAGAGCGGCGACGTGGTACTCAACCCGTCGCAAACCGGTAACGGTATTCGCCATGAAGATTCTTCACAGGTGTTCCTGCTGGAAGAGAGCGAGCGCCCCGGCACCCTGCTGCCCATCGAAGAGGACGAGCACGGCACCTACATCATGAACTCCAAAGACCTGCGCGCGGTGGAACACGTGCAGCGGCTGGTGGAGATCGGTGTCGACTCGTTGAAGATCGAGGGGCGCACCAAATCCCACTACTACACCGCACGCACCGCGCAGGTCTATCGTCGCGCCATCGACGATGCGGTTGCCGGGCGGCCGTTCGACCCCACCATGCTCGGCACATTGGAGAACCTTGCCAATCGTGGCTACACCGACGGTTTCTTCCAGCGTCATCACACACAGGAATACCAGAGCTATCTCAGCAATCACTCCTCCTCGGAGCAACAGCAGTTTGTCGCCGAGGTGCTAAGTTATGACGCAACCAGCGGCCTTGCCGAAGTGGAAGTCAAAAACCGATTCTTCGTCGGCGATACCCTGGAGCTCATGACACCTTTCGGTAATCGCACCATCAAACTGGAATCGATGCAGAGCGAAAAGGGCGAAGCAATGAAGGGTGTACCGGGTGGTGGTTATCGGGTGAAGATTCCGTTGCCACAGGGCGACTATCGCATGGCGCTGATCACCCGTTATCTATAAACGGCACAAGAGCTCGTCATTCCGGCGAAGGCCGGAATCCATGGTGGGCATGACTGGATTCCGGATACGTGCTACGCACGTTCCGGAATGACTGAGTGTATGTGTCTGTAACTCATTCCCTCTTCAGTGTCCGCAATTCCGGGGACAGCCTGAACCTCCCCCAGTTTAACGGATACTTTAAATCAGCCACAATACTGGCTAAGGAGTATCCCAATGACAAGCAAGCG
>JBNKDG010000011.1:0-107690 GCA_050288165.1 Thiohalomonadaceae bacterium
AGGCTAACAAAGTTAAAAACAAAGCCTATTATCATTGAGTGCTCTTTTAGCAACACCAATGGCTTTGCATCTTTCTTCCAAAGTGACAGCAAACCAAACAGAAAGAAGAAGGCTGAAAGCACTCCATACGACAAACCTACATTCCTTAACATAACCATATAGGTTTCCATTTCAGAGACCAGTTCCAATGGTTCTGACGGGATTTGCGCTTTTAACAAGGACATCATCAACATAAACATGACGCCAAGCAAAAATGCATGAAAGCTTTTTTCGAATGCTGTAATCATATTTTGCAGCTAACGACCAGCATAAGGGGCGCCGCGGTAGCGGCGTCCCAGTGAGCGAGAGCGAACGATCTTGATGCGCTTGTTAGGAAGCGCATTAATTCCATCAGCCATTACCATTGACCGGCTTACCTAAAATTAAACTAGACAACATATACAGCAAAAGGACCAAATGAATTGATGAACCTAGGAGTGCCACAATGCTCAGCCATTTAACTCCAATAATTTGAAATAATGGCGCACTGACAAAAACTATCCATTTATCTTTAGCCTTCTTATGCCCCCACGCTGCGAGTGTCATTTGTAGAAACACCCAACATAACCATGCAACAAAAAAAGTAAATCCGATATTTATGAGGTATACAAATATATGCATAGTGCTTTCTAACGCTTGGGTAAGGGGCCGAGCGAGTAGCGAGGTCCCAGTGAGCGAGAGCGAACGATCTTGACCCTATTGTTAGAGATCATCTTTCATTACGCTGTAAACTGACCACAGAATCCACAAACCAATAATTACAAAAACTATTGCGAAAAGTGGGGCATGCTCACCTGCCATAACAATCACACCACCCCTAATCTCCGCATTCAACAAAACACCAGTAGTGAAAACTTTGTATCCATCCCAAATGAATCCTACCCCAATGAGGATACCCAACACTCTCCACAGTAGTTTTTTGTTTTGTGGCTTCATATGCATTAATTATGTGTAATCTCTAACGCATTGTTAAGGGGCGCGGAGCCGCATCGTGGTGGAGCGTCCCAGTGAGCGAAGCGAACGACTTAAACAAATTGTTAGGCATTGAGTAGCCTCACCCATTTATCATTCTGTCTCCGGTATAAACAATCGCTAAGCTGATGGTCTGCGTTATCAAAAACGCGACCTATAAGTTGTTTTAGCTCTGAGATCCCTTCTTTAGAATTAATATCACAGAATGCAATAACATCTCTACAAGGGGCGGCAACAACAAAACCGTTCGGAGCATACTCGGCTAGGTGTAAATCCCATAACTCATCAAGCATAAGAAGGCTAGCTTCAAAATTACCATCAAGAAATAACGCATAGATATTTTTGTACGGATTTATCCTTACTGTCCCCAAAGCAAGATCGGATAAATTACGAAGCGCAAACGAATGCAGCTCTTCAATCGACATCCGCTCATCAAATAGATGACGGTTTTGTATGTACGAAAAGTGATCTCCCTCATCAACCAAGTATGTGACCAAAAAACCATTCCCTAAATCTTGGCAGACAAGGCTGTCTTTTTCAGAGAGTTTAATTACCTGAGAATCGCACTCTTTAGGTAAGTACTCTTTAATATATGCAATCGCCTTGTCGCAATATGACACGATCATTCCCTTTGCCTAACGCCAAGCTCAGTCGAGGAGGCGCGACAGCGCCGACGTCGGCTGGAGCGACGCGTTAGGGGTGTTTATGGCATATGCGACCATATTACTTCAGATACTGTATTGCCGGTGAACTTTACTATTAACTGAAGGTGGGGTTCATCATCACTAGGATAGTAGTGCCAAGTATCTTCAGTACTTGACGTGCTTTTTGATCCCACTAGATCAACAACGTGCTCCTTGGTAAAGCCAACCTCAATTGGTGCTCTGTACGAATTTCCACTAAGTACAACCTTTACCACTTTTGACCAACCATGTTCTGGATGATTGAAGGTGTATACAACCACGCTTAAATCTTTATAGGAAAGTGTTTCAACTTGATCATTACCCACTGAATATTTGTTTTTTACTTCACTAATGGTTGTGTTTAGCGGATTACCAAGCTGCGCTCTTACACCAGAAGCATCAATTTCAGGAGAAACGATTAATCCTTCATACAGTATTGAATCTACTAGGCTTTGCCTAGCTAGAGCCACATTCACGATTAACGCAAAAGATAATAGCGTGAGAATGATTCCTTTCTTCATCTTCACCCCTAACGTTTGAGTTGTGGGGCCGGAGCGAAGCGACGGTCCCGCACGAACGACTTGTTAGCATGCTAGTTAAGAATAGTGCCATAAATATAGAAGCATACAATGACCGATATTCCAAAGATTATTGGCATAATTGATAACAACATGGATTTTTCGTATTTGCCATGCCTATAGCTCATCGCAGACGCTATACAGAATGTTCCAGCCCAAATTGGATAAGACCAGACAAAACCTACTAATAACCACGGACCTATATGATTTTCTGAGCCAGGAGAATCAAATGCCATTATTGATATGGCGGAAATTCCAAGCCATGGAAATAATGCCAATATATAAATAATCAGAAAGAGTGTATTCCATACCTTAACGCCAAGACTATGGCTTTCTGATTCCGCTATAGGTAGATCGGAAGCAGAAATTTCGGGATTTGATTGGGTGTCTTTACTATTTGAGTGCATTTCACAAAGTACATGCTGTGAGTTTCCCCAATTAATATGGATTTCTCGATGGCAGATTTCACATTTCATGTTGTTTATGGTGCTAACGCTCACATAAGGGGCGCCGCGGCAGCGGCGTCCCAGCGAACAAAGTGAGCGACCTTGATGTGAATGTTATACATATTCAACCCATTAAAATAAGAAGAAATATGCTTAGACCAAAAAATGTGTAAATTACTCGGTACCAATACTTGGCACCAAAAGCACTTTTTGGAAGAAGTATCGACGCCGCGCCAGTAAGTAAGGCTGCAAAACCAATTAACTTTTCAAAGCCGTTTCTATAGTCGATGTTCCATACAAAACTAATATAGATAAAGCACCAGAATACTGCGCCAAATACCCTTAACATCAAGGATGCGAAGGTGCTTCCGGTATCGCTCGCTTCAGTCTCATTGTCATCTGATTGTGTATTCATATTTGTGTATAACGCTTGGGTAAGGGGCCGAGCGAGTAGCGAGGTCCCAGTGAGCGAGAGCGAACGATCTTGACCCTATTGTTATGTTTTTTCATGTTGTTCGTTCTCACTAAGCTCTTTAATTGCCTTTTTGTATTTTGATGGCATTAATATTTTATAGGCGATGTCAGGGTTAATAATGACGGCCCCGGCTTTTGATGCAACAGATTTGCGGAAAAATAGTTTTATAGATACCACCATGAATACAAATGCAAAGCCGACATATAGAATTCCATAAATTCCAGTCGCGAAGGCAAGTGCACCTACAGCAATAAGTGTTACAAATATTCCGACAACTGCTTCCTTGCTAATTTTCATATCAAACATAACGTCTCGGCTCAGTGGCGACGCGGAGCGGCGTCCACTGAAGCCCTTTGTTGGGCGGGCGTTGGGTCTGGGAAATAAGCCGCCATCATTGCTTGGATTATTGCGAGACAAGGAATGACATCCGCACAAAGATCATCACAGAGATCAGGACGATTAAGGATTTTGGATACAGCATGACCAACCTTATTCCCTCCCAGTGGCACTAGGTTCCATGGTGCCGAATCTGGTTTTGCGTGCAATAAACTATTCATTGCCTTTGTGAGGTCTCGACCTTGAACAGCGGGATCTCGTTGCCATTTGTTTTGTATAGCGTCCAGCATTTTAGCGAGACCTGGTGCATCGCCACTGTGCCAGCCACGACCCCACTTCTCAATATCTTCGGGATACAAATGCAAGTAAAGTAGGATTGTTTGGCGCTCGACCAGAGAACGCTTCAGAACATGGGCGCCAAATAGGTATCCTTGGCGGATAAGCTCCCGAATTGATAGCGTAATGCTAATTGCCTGAGCTATCACTTGACACGCCATACGTTGGTGATCGGAAAGATCCCGGTCGTGAGATGTAGGCGCAACCTTAGCGTTTTGCTCCATAGTGGCACTGATTATTTGATCGAAATGAAACAACAATTCACGCCCGAGATAAGGTTCATTATCGGGCGCAAATATTACTGGCGTTTCTTCTCGATTCATCAGAGTTCCTTTTTGCACGCCCAACACCCGTTAACAGGAAAAAATTCCTGTTAACGCACCCAAAAAGACACACCAATCCACTGAAATCTTTCTATTATTCAGGAAGTTACCTGGATATCGGTGTGTTAATAAGATGCGCAAAGGAGGAATTACTTCCTTGTTAATGTCGATTTAGGGATTAACATATACCCCTTTTTTATTCAAATCAATCAGTTACAAAGGAGTAACCTTATGGGGTAAACCAAAGCTTCTAACTCAGGTCCGGCATGAACTCAGGCGTCGTCATTACAGCAGTTCGACAGAGCGCATCTATATCTATTGGCTCAGGCAATACATCTATTTTCACCAGCTTAGACACCCAGCCACTCTCTCAGGTGATGATGTGACGTGCTTTCTAAATCACCTGACCGTCAACAAGCGCGTATCGGCCAGTTCGCAATCACAGGCGCTCAATGCGCTGGTTTTCCTTTACAAACAAATTCTCCATATGGACATCGGTGTACTCGATGACCTGAAGCGCCCTAAGCGCTTCGAATATCTACCCACAGTACTCAGTGCTGATGAGGTAAAAGCGATTCTTGGCTGTATGAGTGGAAAAACAGGACTGGCAGCCAGTTTACTTTATGGGACAGGATTGCGAATAAATGAGTGTGTCACTCTGCGCGTACAGGATATCGATCTTGCCAATCGTTCAATCTGTGTCAGAAATACCAAGGGCCGCAGGTCACGCGTCACTCTATTGCCGGAGAGGCTGGTTGAACCGATGACTCGACACCTAATCTGGCGTAAACGTCTGCATGTAAACGATCTTGTCAAAGGCTGGGGATTTGTTAACTTGCCGAATGCACTACACCGGAAATACCCGAATGCCGAAACTGCCTTTGAATGGCAGTATCTATTTCCCTCAAGCACTGTGAATAAAGACCGCACACGACATAATGTGACACGACGTTGGCATATGTCGAAATCAACACTATCCAAGTCGTTAAGGAGAGCAGTACAGCAATGCAACATGACGAAGCGCATCACAGCGCATACTTTGCGGCACTCCTTTGCCACGCACCTACTCCAGGCCGGCACTGATATCAGGACGATTCAGCAACTAATGGGCCATAAAGACCTGAAGACCACTATGATCTACACTCATATCGCGGCAGATCATTGCAAGAACACAAAGAGTCCGCTTGACCGGCTGTTCGAGTGAGTATTCACATCGTCGTCACATATGGATATGTGGCGAGCTGCTAACCCAGGTATTCGTTTAACCTTTTTTCAACTTGGCAAACGCCTCGGCCATGGCCCCGCTGGGGGCTGACGGCTGGCGTTGCGGCTTGTCCCGTCCCTTTCCTTTGGTGTGTTGCTGCTGTGACGGTTTAGTGCTGGCGTCAGTCGCTCCCGGCTTCCTGCCTCCCGTGACATTAGTACGTTCCTGTGCGTCATCAGTCATTCGCATGGAGAGACCGATACGCTTACGCGGGATGTCCACCTCCATCACTTTAACCTTGACCACGTCGCCCGCCTTGACCACTTCGTACGGGTCTTTGACGAACTTGTCGGCCAGGGCGGAGATGTGCGCCAGACCGTCCTGGTGTACGCCGATGTCGACGAAGGCACCGAAGTTGGTGACGTTGGTGACTACGCCTTCGAGGATCATGCCGGGCTGCAGGTCTTTCAGCTCTTCCACACCTTCCTTGAATTCGGCGGTCTTGAATTCCGGGCGTGGGTCGCGGCCCGGTTTGTCGAGTTCCCTGATAATGTCTTTCACGGTCGGCTCACCGAACTTGTCGTCGGTGAAGTCGTTGGCAGCGAGGGTTTTGAGGAATTTGCTGTCGCCGATGAGTGTTCCAATATCCTTGCCGCTCTTGGCGATAATGCGTTCAACTACCGGATAGGCTTCGGGGTGAACCGCCGAAGCGTCGAGCGGGTTGTCGCCGTTCATCACGCGCAGGAATCCGGCGCACTGCTCGAAGGCTTTTTCGCCGAGGCGCGGCACCTTGAGAATGTCCTTTCTATTTTTGAATGCGCCGTGTTCGTCGCGGTGGGCAACGACGTTGGCGGCCAGTGCGGCGGAGAGTCCGGCGACGCGGGCCAGCAGCGGTGCGGAGGCGGTGTTGATGTCGACACCGACGGCGTTTACGCAGTCTTCCACCACCGCATCGAGTTGGCGCGCCAGTTTGGATTGCGACACGTCGTGCTGGTATTGGCCGACGCCGATCGATTTGGGATCGATCTTCACCAGTTCCGCCAGCGGGTCTTGCAGGCGTCGGGCGATGGAGACGGCACCGCGCAGGGAGACATCGAGATCGGGAAATTCATTGGCGGCGAATTCGGAAGCGGAGTAAACGGAGGCGCCCGCTTCGCTGACCATGATCTTGGTGAGTTTGAGATCGGGATGTTTCTTGATCAGGTCGGCGGCCAGTTTGTCGGTTTCGCGCGAGGCGGTGCCGTTGCCGATGCTGATCAGATCGACGTTATGTTTCTTCGCCAGTTCAGCAAGGATATGAATCGACTGGTCCCACTGGTTCTTCGGCACATGGGGATAGATGGTGGCGGTATCGACCAGCTTGCCGGTAGCATCGACCACCGCAACTTTCACGCCGGTACGCAGACCCGGATCGAGACCGAGGGTGGCACGCGGCCCGGCGGGGGCGGCCAGCAATAGATCATTGAGGTTGCGGGCGAAGACCTTGATCGCCTCCTCTTCCGCCTCTTCACGCAGGCGCGATTTCAGATCGGTATCGAGGTGGGTGAAGATTTTCACCCGCCAGGACCAGCGCACCACTTCGCGCAGCCAGTTATCCGCCGCACGGCCTTCATCTTTAATCGCTTTCTGCGCCGCGATCATCCGCTCGGCGACGCCGGACTCGCCCGGTTTCAGCTCCGCATCTTCCGGCAGGGCCAGTTCCAGGTTGAGGATCGACTCCTTGCGTCCGCGGAATAGCGCCAACGCCCGGTGCGAGGGGATTTTGTTGATCGGCTCGGCGAAGTCGAAGTAGTCGGAGAACTTCGCCCCCTCCTGCTCCTTGCCCATCGCCACTTTGGAACTGAGCACGCCGTGCTCCCACAGGTAGTCACGCAGCTTGCCCACCAGCTCCGCGTCCTCGGCAAACTCCTCCATCAGGATCTGCTTGGCCCCTTCCAGCGCGGCGGCGACATCGGGGACCTCTTTGTCCTTGTCGACGTAGGCGGCGGCCTCGGCTTCCGGATTGAGCGACGGGTCTTCCAGCAACGCATGGGCCAGCGGCTCCAGCCCCGCCTCGCGGGCGATCTGCGCCTTGGTGCGGCGCTTCTGTTTGTAGGGCAGGTAGAGGTCTTCCAGGCGGGTCTTGGTATCGGCGGCGAGGAAGGCGGCCTTCAGTTCAGGCGTCAGCTTGCCCTGCTCGTCGACCGACTTGATCACCGCGGCGCGGCGCTCTTCCAGCTCGCGCAGGTAGATCAGCCGCTCTTCCAGGTTACGCAGTTGGGTGTCGTCGAGACCGCCGGTGACCTCCTTGCGGTAACGGGCGATGAACGGCACCGTCGAGCCCTCGTCCAGCAGGCCGACGGCGGCCTCTACCTGGTTGACGCGGACATTGAGTTCTTCGGCGATGCGTTTGGCGATGGACATGTGTTCTGCTCTACCTGTTTCTGGAAAAGCGGGGATGGTAACAAAGGGATGCAGGATGCGTAATCTTGACAAGCGAGGCTGTATTGCCCCGGACCCAATTACTCCAACCCGTGAGCAGTGATAGTGAACGCAGCGGCCTGATCCTGGCCCAGTTTTTCGCGCATCACTTCCAGTGCCGGTTGCAGTGCTGCCTGCAAGGTCCAGGGCGGATTGACGATGAACATGCCGCTGCCGTACATGCCGAAGCCCTCCGGTGCGGCCTTTACCTGAAGCGTGACGTGCAGCCAGCGCGGGGCGATTTCCGCCAGTTGCGCGGGCAACGCCTGCGACTCCGGCTTGTTCAGCAGCGGATACCAGACGGCATAGATGCCGGTGGCGAAGCGCTTCAATCCCTGCTGCAGCAGATTGACCACGTTGGCGTACTCTTCGACGCGCTCATAGGGCGGGTCGATCAGGATCAGGCCGCGGCGCGGTTGCGGCGGCAGCAGTGCCTTGACGCTGTTCCAGCCGTCGGCGCGATAGAGGCGCACCCGACGATCACCCTGCGCGATGTGCTGTTGCAGCGAGTCGTGATCGGCGGGGTGGAGTTCGTAGAGCCAGGCATGGTCGTCACGACGCAACATTTTCTGCGCCAGTGCGGGCGAACCGGGATAGAGATTCAGTTGGCCGTCGGGATTGATTTCACGCACCAGCGCGACATAGTCGGCCAGTAGCGGCGGCAGGTTTGCTTCGTCCCAGAGTTGGGCGATGCCGCTTTCGTATTCGGCGGTTTGCGTCGCATGGCCTTCGTTCAGCGCGTAGATGCCCGCCCCGGCGTGGCTCTCGATGTACCAGTAAGGTTTCGCTTTCAAACAGAGATGGCGCAGCAACTGCACCAGGATGGCGTGCTTGAGGACATCGGCGTGGTTGCCGGCATGGAAGGCGTGGCGGTAACTGAGCATGGGTGCGCACCATCAGGTAGGCGGCGATTCTCCGTCCGCCGCGGGACGGCTGTCAATCGCCTTTCATGCTAGAATCGCGCCTCCCCCCGACACCAATCGACGATGGAAAGATGAACGATATGTCAGAACAGACCGTCCGCATGACCGAATACAGCCACGGCTCCGGCTGCGGCTGCAAGATCGCGCCCAAGCTGCTGGAGGAGATCCTTAACAGCGGCTTCGCCATGAGCCCCGACCCGCGCCTGCTGGTAGGCAACGAGTCGCGCGACGACGCGGCGGCCTACGACCTGGGTGACGGCCGCTCGGTGATCAGCACTACCGACTTTTTCATGCCCATCGTCGACGACCCGTTCGAGTTCGGCCGCATCGCTGCTACCAACGCCATCAGCGATGTCTACGCCATGGGCGGTACGCCGATGATGGCCATCGCGATCTTCGGCTGGCCCATCGACAAGCTGGGACCGGAAGTGGCGAGCAAGGTGGTCGACGGCGGTCGCGCCGCCTGTGAAGAAGCGGGTATCCCGCTGGCCGGTGGTCACTCCATCGACTCGCCGGAACCGATCTTCGGCCTCGCCGTCACCGGCATCGTCGATAACGTGAACCTGAAACAGAACAACACCGCCGAGGCGGGCTGCACCCTCTATCTCACCAAGCCCATCGGCATCGGCATTCTCACCACCGCGCAGAAGCAGAAGAAGCTCAAGCTGGAGCACGAGCGCATCGCCCCCGAAACCATGTGCCAGTTGAACAAGGTCGGTGCGGCGCTGGGCAAACTCGCTGGCGTCAAGGCGATGACCGACGTCACCGGCTTCGGCCTGCTCGGCCACCTGCGTGAAATGTGCGAAGGCAGCGGCGTACGCGCCGAAGTCGACTACGCAGCGGTGCCCAAGCTGCCGCATGTGGAAGAGTATCTGGCGATGGGCTGCTCACCCGGCGGTGCGCAACGCAACTTCGACAGCTACGGCCACAAGGTCGGTCCGGTGGAAGAAGCAAAACGGCAACTACTGTGCGACCCACAAACCTCCGGCGGCCTGCTGGTGGCGGTGACACCTGATGCGGAAAACGAATTTCTCGCCATCACTCGTGGAGCTGGAATGGATCTGAAACCGATCGGTCGCCTGCTGCCCGCCGACAACGGCCCGTTGATCACGGTGGTCTAATGAGAGAAGAACTGCCGCAGATCGAAGACCTGCGCAGCCTGTTTCTGCAGGATGTGCCGCTACTCGACGTGCGCGCCCCGGTGGAGTTCGAACAGGGGGCGTTTCCGCATACGGAAAATCGCCCGCTGATCGATAACGCCGAGCGGGAACAGATCGGCATCCAGTACAAAGAGCTGGGCCAGGATGCGGCGGTGGAGCTGGGCCATGAACTGGTCCACGGCGAGAAGAAAACCGCGCGCGTTGCCGAGTGGAAACGTTTCGCCGAGGAACATCCCGAAGGGGTGCTCTACTGTTTCCGTGGAGGTATGCGTTCGAAGATCAGCCAGCAGTGGTTGTTCGAGGCGACCGGCATTCGCTACCCGCGGGTCAAGGGCGGCTACAAGGCGATGCGCCGCTTCCTTATCGACGAACTGGAAGCGAGTGCCAAAGCCGTTCATCCGATTGTGCTCGGCGGACGTACCGGCACCGGCAAAACGGTTTTGCTGCGTCAGCTATCACCAATGGTCGATCTGGAAAAGCTGGCCTGGCATCGCGGCTCCGCCTTCGGCCCGCACGCCACACCGCAACCGCGACAGATCAGTTTCGAAAATGCCCTCTCCATTGAGCTGCTGAAAATACGCGCCAACGGCAACCCGACCTTTGTCGTTGAAGATGAGCACCGCAACGTCGGTTCCTGTTTCATTCCCGAATCGATCCGCGATCACTTCCGCGAATCGCCGCTGGTGATCCTGGAAGCGACGTTGGAAGAGCGGGTGGAGATCACCCACGCCGAGTACATCGACGAAGCGTTGGCGGAACACGTCGAACTATTTGGTGAAGAACAGGGTTTCGAGAAGTGGGCAGCGTATCTGCTGGGGAGTCTGGATAAGATCCAGAAACGCCTGGGTGGCACTCGCCATGAAGAGCTACGTCGTTTGCTGTCTGCCTCCATTGAGGTGCATCGCAGCACCGGAAAAACCGAACAACACAGGGCGTGGATCGGTGAGTTGCTGGGCGGCTACTACGACCCGATGTACGACTACCAGATCAAACAGAATAAAAAAGTGATCACCTTTAGTGGCGACAAGGCTGCAGTGATCGAATATCTGGCCGGACACGGCATTCGCTATCAACCGTAGTCGTAGGTCGGATTAGCGCAGCGTAATCCGACATTCCCCTAGCGCAGCAACAACACCGGCACCGATGCATTACGCATCACGCTGGTGGTAGTGCTACCGACCAGGAAGCGACGAATCACCGAGTGGCCGTAGGCGCCCATGATCAACATGTCGATAGCGTGTTCTGCACGATAGTCGCACAGCACACGTTCCACCTCACCGTTGACGATAGTTGCAGGCGCTTCGAAACCGGCAGCTTCAAGGGTGGTGCGCGCCCAGTTCAACTGCTCGCGATTGGCCTCGTTGTCGGCTCCGACCATCACCAGATGACATGGCAAGCCACTAAACAGCGGACTTCCGGCAACCATCTCCACGCCCTTGCGGGTGGTGGCGCTGCCGTCAAAGGCGATCATTACACTTTGCGGTACGCTGTACTCCGCAGTGGTAATGAGGATTGGCCGGTGCATGGTACGCACCACGCTCTCCAGACGACTGCCGACATGGGCGCCGAGGTTTTCATCGTGCTTACCCATCACTAGCAGACGAATCGACTCTTCCATTTCGCTTAGCGTTTCCACCAGACTGCCGTGACGTTGCAAACTGGTGGGGCAACCAATGCCGTTGGAAATGGCGATATTGGTGGCCGCTTCGAGCATCAACTTGCCCTGCTCCAGCGCCAGCTTGCCGCGCTTTTCGTCCAGTTCAGTTAATTCATCCAGCAACGCCTCGCGACTGCCCAGGCCGATGCTTCCGCTGAGATTGCTCTGCTCAGGATACTCACTCTTTTCCAGTACGTGCAGAAATTCCAGCGGCGCATTCATACGCAAACTGGCCCAGGAGGCATAGTCGCAGACTGCTGCCGAAACATCGGTGCCGTCGATACAGGCGATTACATTTGTCATTCTTATCTCCTGGGTTAGTGACCCATCAACTCCGCTACTGCATCGGGTTTGTCGTGTACGGCGAACTTGTCGACGATGGTTGCACTGGCTGCGTTGAGGCCGATGACTTCCACTTCGGTGCCCTCACGGCGAAACTTGAGCACAACTTTATCCAGCGCGGCGACGGCGGTGATGTCCCAGAAATGGGCCTGGGTGAGATCGATCACCACTTTGCCAACTACCTCTTTAAAGTCGAAGAATTCCACAAACTTGTCGGCGGAGGCAAAGAAGACCTGCCCCACCACCTGATAACTGCGAGTGGAACCATCGTCGCTGATCTTCGAAACAACGTATTTGTATTGGCCGACCTTGTTGGCGAAGAACATCGCCGCCAGCAATACGCCGAAGAAGACGCCATAGGCCAGGTTGTGTGTGGCGACCACAACAACCACGGTGGCGATCATCACGATGTTGGTACTCAGCGGATGCTTTTTCAGGTTACGTAACGATTCCCAACTGAAGGTACCGATGGAGACCATGATCATCACCGCCACCAATGCTGCCATCGGGATCTGCCCAACCCAGTCACCGAGAAACACCACCATCAGCAGCAGGACAACACCGGCGGTCAGCGTGGAGAGGCGTCCGCGACCGCCTGACTTCACGTTAATCACCGACTGGCCGATCATGGCGCAGCCCGCCATACCGCCGAGCAGCCCGGCAGCGATGTTGGCAACGCCCTGCCCTTTGCACTCGCGGTTCTTATCGCTACTGGTATCGGTCAGGTCATCGACGATGGTAGCGGTCATCAATGATTCGAGCAGACCGACAATGGCCATGGAGATCGAATAGGGGAAGATGATCGCCAGTGTATCGAAGTTGAGCGGCACATCGGGCCAGAGGAAGACGGGCAGGGTGTCGGGCAGCTCGCCCATATCACCGACAGTGTGGATATCCAGTCCCAACCAGATGGAGACGATGGTCAGGGAGATGATGGTGACCAGCGGCGACGGCACTGCTCGGGTGACATAGGGAAAGAGGTAGATGATCGCCAGACCGGCGGCAGTCATAGCATAGACATGCCAGGTCACGCCGATCAGCTCCGGCAACTGCGCCATGAAGATCAGGATCGCCAGTGCGTTGACGAAGCCGGTGACCACCGAGCGCGAGACAAAGCGCATCAGTGAACCGAGCTTGAGATAACCGGCGCCAATCTGAAACACACCGGTCAACAGGGTTGCGGCCAGCAGGTATTGCAGACCATGGTCCTTGACCAGCGTCACCATCAACAGCGCCATCGCTCCGGTGGCAGCGGAGATCATCCCCGGCCGGCCGCCGACAAAGGCGGTGACCACGGCGATGCAGAACGAAGCATACAACCCCACCTTGGGATCGACCCCGGCGATGATGGAGAAGGCGATCGCCTCGGGGATGAGTGCCAGAGCTACGACCAGACCGGCGAGCACGTCGCCGCGGATATTGCCAAACCAGTTCGATCTTGAAGAGACAGCCATTACAAATCCAAAGCCACTCCCTGTCTGCCATGCGAGTGGCAGACAAAGACGCAAAATTAACGGAGGGTACGGAACTCTCGCTGTACGAGGGTCCTATGCGAAAGGGGGTGGATTCTAGCATCTGGGGGACAGGCCCTGCAAAAGAGTGCCCTATACACATGTTAGAAGCATGGCTATTGCCCAGAAAAAAGCCCCGCCTGGCGGGGCTTTCTTCATGCTATCAATAACGTACGAGTCAATTCATCAATATTCCCACTTGGCGCCGAGGAAGATCGTGTTATTGACGTACTGGTAGCGGTCGTCCGTGTTATCGCGCTTATTGTACTCAAATTCCACGTAGTAGGTTTTATGCTTGCTCCACTGATAGTCACCACGTAGTTGCAGATCGAGACCGGAAGCGCTCTTCTTACCCTGCGTCGGGTCTTCAAAGTTATAAGCATTGGCGTAGTTGTAGTCCAGATAGGCAATCTTGGCGCGCATACTCATCTTCTTGCTAATGTCATGCAGCACTCGCACCTTGAACTTGGTCAGATCCAGATCGTTGTAGCCAACGTTATTATCGCTACGCTGCGTTAGCTCATAATCAAAATAGGCGACTGTGCTTTTACTAAAACGCTGTCTGACCCCGATCGCATAACCGGTGTAGTTGTAGTTAAGTATCGGGTTGGAAGCCAACAGCGCACCATTGATGTCATAGGCGTGACGATAGGTGTAATCTCTTGTTTCGCCGGTGTACTCCAGAGTTAGCTTGGTATCTGTGGGGAAGTAGTGTTCCCAGTAAAGACCATACATGGTGTAAACATGGTCGTACTGTGTCCAGGCAACCGGATCGGCATAATCCAGATCCTCATAGGTAAACTTGACGCCAATATTGTCATCGGCAGCGATTTCGCGCTCGTATTTGCCCTCCACACCGGTACTGGTATAGGTATATCGGTTTGATACATCTGTACCGCCAGCGGCTGCCTTCGGGTCGCCGCTATCGCGATCAACGTAGACCTTGTCCTGCGTATGGATAAAGAAACCGGTGTATGCCTTACCCTGATCGCCTTTCTCACCCAGTTTGAAATCGGCACCAATGGCAAGCTGATGTTTGGTGTCATTGGCATCCTGCAGCGCGGAATCCAGGTGGAAGTTACCATCGAACCGATAATTACCAACGAGGTTGATGTATTTGGCCAGTGGCGAGCTGATTTCGGTATCGAACTTAAGTGGGATAAACAGACCCGCTTTCTCACTCGGAGTCACGATCGTCGCACCGGTGGGATCCGCATAGTAATCTGCATAATCGTGGTCCGGGGCATGATAAGCATTGGTTTCATATCCCACACCGGTTTCAATTGACCAGCTAACCTCATATGGCATGGTGTCTGTTTTTGTCGCCGCCAGCGCCCCGTTGGCCGCTATCAGTGACAGAGCTGCAACTGTCGTTCTGATTTTCATGTCTGACTCCTGTTTGTGTGTCAATTATTGGTGTTCTAATAACGCCAGTTCGGCACGAAGATCTTTGTCGTTTGGATCAAGTGATAAACCTTTATACAACTCACTCTGCGCCCGTTGCAGATCGCCGTCCACGCGCAGACCTTTTGCCAGAGCAAGACGTAATTCAGTGCTATCCGGCTCGATATCAACCGCCTGCTGCAAGGGTGTAATTGCCTCACGGCTGCGCCCCAAAGCGATCAGGGTCAGCCCCATCTGTTGCAGCGCTTTGACGTTATCGGGTTCCAGTTCAATCACGTTCTGCAGTGCATCAACGGCCTCTTCATGCCGCTGCAATTCCAGATAGACCAGCGCCAGGTTGTACCAGGCACTTGAATAGGTTGGGTCGTAGGTCAGCACCTCACGATATTGTTCAATCGCTTTATCTGGCTTACCGACACGCCCCCAACGGACAGCCAGGTTGAGGTGGGCATTGATATATTTCGGACGAAGTCGGATCGCCTGTTGATAAGCATTGATCGACTCTTGATTGCGCTCCTCACGCGCATATAGCACGCCCATGTTGTACCAGGCGGTGGCATAGTTTTTACGCAGTTCTACCGCGCGTTTAAATGCATCCAGCGCCGCTTCGGTCTCTTTCTTGCGCATATTCAGCAAGCCAAGGTTGTACCAGGCTGTTGAGTAGTCGGCGCGTTGTTCTATTGCCTGGCGATAGCTTTTTTCTGCAGCGGCATAATCTTTCTGCGCGGTCAGTACCAGACCGATATTGAGATAGGCTTCGGGATAATTACCGTGCTGAAGTTTGATCGCCTGCTGGTAGTCGGCAAGTGCCTCGTCATAGCGCTTGAGTCGGTAGTCCGCCCTGCCACGATTAAACAGTGCCTTGGCGTTCTGAGGCTCACGTTCAATCAACCAGTTAAACTGTGCACGCGCCTCTTCCCAACGTTTCTCATCCAGCAATAGCAGGCCCAGATTGTATCTGCCCGCAGAGTGTTCCGGATCGAACTGCAGCAACTCCCGGTAGCGGCGAATTGCGGTGGCACTGTCGCCACTGGCGCTGTAGTGATGAGCGAGAGCGAAGAGTGCAGGTGGGTTTCCCTGTGCCAGATCCAGCACGGTGAGCAACTGTTCCTCTGCCGCTCTCCTACCTTCCGGGGTATCAGGTTCCATATCAGCCAGTGCCAGACGCGGTTCGACAAAACCGGGCAGGTGTCGAATGGCCAGCTTGAACTGCTGCTCTGCCTGTACCTTTTGATCCTCTCCCAACAAAGCACGACCGTATTGATAGTGTGCGCGCGCCTTGCGTGCCCCTCCGGCCTGTATCGTCGCTTGCTGCAACATCGCAGCTGCCTGTTTGTAATCGCCTTTATTAAGCAGTAACAGGCCCAGGTTATAATGCGCTTCAAAGTGATTGGGATTGATGGCGATGAGCAGACGATAATCCTGCGCCGCTTCGTCGTAGGCATCTATCTGCGTGTTGACCAGTGCACGATAAAAATAGAGTCCCGGCCAGACGGGTTCTTTTTTTGCCGCCTTGCGCAAGGTGCGCAGGGCATCGCTGTAGCGCTTCTGTTTGTATTGCAGGGTGCCCAGTGTTGCCAGGCTACGTGAATCGTCACGTTGCTTTATCAGTGGTTTCAGTTTTTGCTCTGCCTGCTGCAGTTTTTGCTCCCCGATCAGCACGGCAACCTGATCCAGTTCTGGATCGGCTTCACCAAATACCGGGAGTTCCTGATCTTCCGGGCCATCACTACTTTGCGCAGCGACACGCGACTGGATGGCAATGACCGTAACCTCATCGGCCTCCAGTTCAACCTGATAGCGAACATAGAACAACAGGGCAAAAAGCAATCCCAGCACAGCCAGGATCGGCACAAAGCTCTCACGTAACATTCTACCCATTACAGCGACTCCAGAATGGGTCGCATACCGCTACGGGTAACATTCTGAATCTCCAGACCAGGGCGAGCGTTGATCTCCAGCAGCACAGGTCCCTGAGCAGCAATCGCAATATCGATGCCGATATATTTCAGTGGAACTGCCTCAGCGATATTGCGGGAGTGCTGCATGATTTCGTCCCAGAACGGAATCTGCACACCAATCAATTCGGCACTACTGTCAGGATGGGCGGTGATCGGCTCACCTTTAAGCATCGCCCTGTAGCTACGACCACTTTGCAGATCAAGCCCAATGCCTACCGCCCCCTGATGCAGGTTGGCCTTACCATCCGACATAAGTGTCGGTACGCGACTCATGGTCAGTACCGGTTTGTGCTGGAACAGAATCACGCGCACATCGGCCAGACCACGGTCGAACAGATTGTTAATGACCTGATGCTGCACGATACGTTGTTCGATGATCGCGGCATCCTGCTTGTCATGAGAGAAAACACCGAAGATGATGTCGGCGATATGCCTGCGCAAATCCTCGATACGATAACGTTTGCCACTCACCCCAATCCATTCGTTACCTTCACGTCCGACAATCACCACGATGCCATTACCGGCGCTGCCATTGGAGGGTTTGATCACAAAGTCATCCAGGCTGCGCAGGTCGGCGTCCAGATTTGTTAATTCATAGAAATAGCGGTAGCTGAAATGGGTCGTAGCGAGCGGTACACCAACGTCAGCAAGTATCTCCTTGCATAGCAGCTTATCGTTGGCGATAGGGAAATCGCGACGCTTGTTGTAGGGATAGACATAACCCAGATTGCGCTGATTCATGGTCAGAACATGACGTCCTGCTTCTCTTAACGAGCGCCACTGTTGCAGCCAGTTAGCCATGAGCTACCTCCACTTTACGCCCCATCAGGTGACGGAAACGGACGAACTCCATCAGGCGCATACCGACCCAACGCCCCAGCCAGATATTCAGCGCCATCACCACTAGCAGAAGTTCCGGGAAGGCGAGGAACAGCGACTGCATAAACAGTGATGACATCACCGCATAGGCAGCAGCAATGACAACTACCGTGGTCGCCATTAATTTCATGGTGTTAACCATGCCCTGCTCTTCGACCATGATGGCGAAGCGCTCCGAGGTGATTGCCAGAATGGCGATGGGGAACAGAGTCATCTGCGCCAGTTCGAACAATCCAAGCTGTACGCCGCCGACGGTCATGGTCATCATTACCATCACCACCACCGCCAGGATCACCGCCATCTTCGGCGAGTGCAGCAGTTGCAACCAGTCGAGACCTTTTCTGATCAGCGCGGTAATGGCAATGATCAGGATAAAACCGGTCAAACCCCACAGCAGGCCGCTCTCTCTCGCCGCAGCGGCGATCAATGCAGGCAGGAAAGTGCCGAATGTCTCTATGCCGATCACATTGCGGAATACCACCGTGACAAACGCGCCAAGTGGGATCATCAGCAGCACCTTGAGCAGATCCTGCGAAATACCTACCCGTTCAAACAGTGCATAGAAGTTGATCATATTGAAGATCGAATCGCCCAGTTCCTGCTGGACGTCATAACGCGGAACCAATTTTTTGACAGTGTTGAAGCGGTACTGAAAATTGATGTTGCTGGTATGTCTGAACAACACCTCATCGCCGTAATAGAGCGTGAGGAAGTTGGCGGGGATCTCGGCAAAATGATCGTTAATGGTATCGAACGGTACCCAGTGACCGCTGACATAGGCTTCAACCCACTGGTGACTGGTGCGCTTGCTACCACCTTGCATGACATAGCCACCGACCAGCCGCGCCGGGATATTGAGGTGACGCGCCATCGCCACGAACAGACGACCCTTACCATTACAACTGGCTTCACCCAGCTTAAGTGCGGTCAGCGCATCGGTATAACCGGAGAAATTACGATTGGCGAATTGATCCTGCAGGTAACGATGAATGATCGTAAGACTTTCACCCAGAGTACGGGCCTTATGATTGGGCATCAATTCATCGACACGTCGCTTGATCAACGGGCTGTCGACCTGAATTCCCTCTTCCGTCTTCAGGTATTGCTGTAACTGCTCGGGGTACTCATCCGGGATCGGCATATCCACCGGCAGGACATACTGCACCGTTTTGCTTTGTATCAACGCAGTGTAACGAATGTCCTGTCTGCCGCTGACGTTTACCGCATCCCAGATAGCGATACGATTCTCGCCTTCACTACGCTGATTAAGGACAAAAACACCGTTGGCGTGTTGTTCCTGAAGAATTGTCTGCCGGGTATCTGAACGCGGCAGGTATGTCTCTATATTGATCGCATCCCCATGACCATCCACCTGCATTGCCAGTTCGACCTGATAGCTTTGCGTCGGGATCAAACCTTTCAACGGATAATTGAGGACGAAGAGTTTCATCCCCATCAGACTCAATGGCAGTACAACCAATACGGCAATAAGGGCCCAGTAGGCCAGATATCGCTTATTAACTTTTTGTTTGTGCAACATCGTCACATCACATCATATTGTTACGCCGACCTGACTCCAGGGCCGAAACAGATGAGGCTTATCACCGCACCTGTATCTGGTAACGATGTGACTTAAGAATTGGTTGCAGTGTGTGCGGGAATTTTATATATCAGCAGATACTGATAAAAAAGCCGGGGACGAATCCCCGGCTTTTTTGTGGGAGGAATACGGCTCTCAGCCTACCCAAACCCGCGCGTTGCGGAACATGCGGATCCACGGGCCATCTTCGCCCCACTCATCGGGACGCCATGAATGTTGCACCGCTCGGAACACGCGCTCAGGGTGCGGCATCATGATGGTGAAGCGACCGTCCTCACTGCAGAGGCCGGTAATACCCAGCGGCGAACCGTTAGGGTTGGCCGGATAGACTTCGGTCGGGTCACCGTAGTTATCGACATAGCGCAAGGCGACCTGTTGACTGCGCAGCGCATCTTCCGGTGTGTGACCGGGACGGAATTCGGCACGACCTTCACCGTGCGCCACGGCGATCGGCATACGCGAACCTTCCATCCCCTGCAGGAACAGTGACGGCGATTTCAACACTTCGACCATCGCCACCCGCGCCTCGAACTGCTCAGAGAGGTTACGCACGAAGTGCGGCCATGCAGCAGCGCCGGGGATCAGCTCGTGCAGGTTGGACATCATCTGGCAGCCGTTACAGACACCGAGACCGAAACTGTCTTTACGATTGAAGAAGGCTTCAAACTGATCGCGGGCACGGGCGTTGAACAGGATCGACTTGGCCCAACCTTCACCGGCACCGAGGACGTCGCCGTAGGAGAAACCGCCGCAGGCGACCAGTCCCTTGAAATCATCCAGGGCAACGCGACCGCTGATGATGTCGCTCATGTGCACATCCACCGCATCGAAACCGGCGCGGTCGAAGGCGGCCGCCATTTCGATCTGGCCGTTAACCCCCTGCTCACGCAGCACCGCCACGGCGGGACGCACACCCTTTGCAATAAACGGTGCGGCAACATCTTCATCGATGTCGTAGCTCAGTTCGGCAAACAGACCGGGATCGTTAGCGTCGAGGAGGCGATCGAACTCTTCTTTTGCACAGTCGGCGTTGTCGCGCAGCGATTGCATGCGGTAGGTAGTCTCTGACCAGGCACGCTGCAGGTCGACACGCGACTCGTCAAGCAACACTTCGTCGCCATTGCGAATGACGATACGGTCGTCTTCATTCAGTTCACCGATGACAAAGGTATGGTGGCCCAACTCCATCTCGCGCAACTCGGAGAGCACCTCGTCGGTATCTTCGTGACGCACCTGGATCACAGCACCCAGCTCTTCGCTGAACAGCGCGCCCACCGCATCTTCGCCCAGTTCATCCAGTTGCAGATTGACACCGCAGTGCGCGGCAAAGGCCATTTCGGCAACGGTGGTGAAGAGACCGCCATCGGAACGGTCGTGGTAGGCAAGCAGTTTGTGTTCGCGATTCAGTTCCTGCATCGCAGCGAAGAACTGTTTGAATGCCTGCGGATCGTCCAGGTCGGGACCGTGATGGCCCAACTCTTTGTAGACCTGTGCCAGACAGGAACCGCCGAGACGGTTACGGCCCTTGCCGAGATCGATCAGGATCAGATCGGTATCGCCCTTGTCGGTTTGCAGTTCCGGGGTAAGGGTACGACGCACATCGCTGACCGGGGCAAAGGCGGAGATGATCAATGACAGCGGCGCGGTGACTGATTTCTCTTTGCCGTTATCCTGCCATACGGTCTTCATCGACATGGAATCCTTGCCGACAGGAATGGCGATACCCAGCGCCGGACAGAGTTCCATACCGACCGCTTTCACCGCGTCGTAGAGACCGGCGTCTTCACCGGGGTGACCCGCGGGAGACATCCAGTTAGCGGAAAGCACGATGTCCTTGATGTCGTCGACGGCAGCGGCAGCGATGTTGGTCAGCGCTTCACCCACAGCCATGCGTGCACTGGCGGCATGATCGAGCAACGCCAGCGGGGTACGTTCACCCATCGCCATCGCTTCGCCGCAGTAGCTGTCGTAGCTGCTGGCGGTGACGCCACAGTCAGCCACCGGCACTTGCCACGGACCAACCATCTGATCGCGATTGATCAAACCGGTAACGGTGCGATCGCCAATAGTAATAAGGAAGGTTTTGTCGGCAATGGTCGGCAGACGCAGCAGACGATAAGCCGCATCGCGGATGTCGATCTTCTTCGTATTGAAATCGTTTTTCTGGAACGGCTTGTGCTGCACTTCGCGCAGCATCTTCGGCGGCTTGCCCAGCAGCACCTCCATCGGCATGTCGATGGGGGTGTTATCGAAGTGGCCGTCGCCCAGCACCAACTGTTGTTCAGCCATGGCCTCGCCGATCACGGCAAAGGGTGCACGCTCGCGTTCGCAGATGGCGGTAAAGCGCTGCATATCTTCCGGCTGGATGGCCAACACATAACGCTCCTGCGCCTCGTTGCACCAGATCTCCATCGGTGACATACCCGGCTCGTCGTTGGGAATGGCGCGCAGTTCGAAGCGCGCACCGCGACCGGCATCGTTGACCAGTTCCGGCATCGCGTTGGAAAGACCGCCTGCACCGACGTCGTGAATAGAAACAATCGGGTTCGCATCGCCCAACTGCCAGCAGCGATCGATCACCTCCTGACAGCGGCGTTCGATCTCCGGGTTACCACGTTGCACCGAGGCGAAGTCGAGATTCTCCGCCGACTCACCACTGGCCATGGAGGAAGCCGCACCACCGCCAAGACCGATCAACATCGCCGGGCCGCCGAGCACCACCAGTTGCGCACCGGGCGGGATGATATTTTTTTCCACGTGTTCGACGCGGATGTTGCCAAGACCACCGGCGAGCATGATCGGCTTGTGGTAACCGCGCACTTCGTCGCCGTTGGGGCCGGTCACCTTCTCTTCATAGGTACGGAAGTAACCGTTGATCGCCGGGCGACCGAATTCGTTGTTGAATGCCGCGCCGCCGAGAGGGCCGTCGATCATGATGTCGAGGGCTGAGACGATACGACCCGGTTTGCCGTAGTCGTTCTCCCACGGCTGCTCGAAACCGGGGATACGCAGGTTGGAGACGGAGAAACCGGTCAGGCCCGCCTTCGGTTTGGAACCGCGGCCGGTGGCACCTTCGTCGCGGATCTCGCCGCCACTACCGGTGGCCGCGCCGGGGAAAGGCGAGATCGCGGTCGGGTGGTTATGGGTCTCCACCTTCATCAGGATCGCCATCGGCTCCTTATGATAGGTGTACTTGTTGCTGCCCGGCTCAGGGAAGAAACGACCTGCGACCGGCCCTTCGATCACCGCCGAGTTGTCCTTGTAGGCGGAGAGGGTCTTGCCCGGATTCTTCTGGTGGGTGTTGCGAATCATGGCGAAGAGGGATTTCTCCTGCTCCTGCCCGTCGATGATCCAGTCGGCGTTGAAAATTTTGTGACGGCAATGCTCGGAGTTGGCCTGGGCGAACATCATCAACTCGACGTCGGAGGGATTGCGGCCCAACGCGGTGAAGTTCTCCACCAGATAATCGATCTCGTCAGGCGCCAGCGCCAGGCCCCAGTCGCTATTGGCCCGTTCCAGTTCCGCCTTGCCGCCGCCGAGGATATCGACGCTGCGCAGCGTTGCCGGTTCCTGAGTGAGGAACAGCCCTTCCGCCTCTTCGGCACTGGTCAGCACCTGTTCGATCATGCGGTCATGCAGCAGCGCGGCTGCAGCCTTCCACTGCTGATCGGTGATCTCACTTTTGGCAGCGAGATAGTAGGCGATGCCCCGCTCCAGACGACGGATCTTGCCAAGACCGCAGTTGTGGGCGATATCGGTGGCCTTGGAGGCCCACGGCGAGATGGTGCCGAGTCGCGGGATCACCAGCAGCATCCGCCCCTGCGGCTCTTCCACCGTGGCGCTCGGGCCATAGCTCAGCAGCTTTTCCAGGGTCGACTGCTCGTCCCCTTCCAGCGCACACTCCACATCGGCGAAGTGGAGGTATTCGGCATAGAAGTGTTCAAGCGCCGGGATCGGCTCCTGGAGTGCGGCCTGGAGTCGGGCGAGACGAAATGGGGAGAGAGCCGGGCTTCCGCGCAGGATCAGCATTGGGTCGAGCCTATATCAGTCAGTGATCGGGAGAGGTGGGTCGCTCTCGGCATCCTGCCTCTCGCGACACTAGCACATCCGTGTGCGTCGAATGATACTGGAAGCTGGCTGGGACATAAACCGGTTAAAGGTTGCAGGTTGCAGGTTGCAGGTTGCAGGTTGCAGGTTGCAGGTTGCAGGTTGCAGGTTGCAGGTTGCAGGTTGCAGGTTGCAGGTTGCAGGTTGCAGGTAATCATACCTGTTACCTGTCACCTGATACCTGTAACCTTCAGTTATAATGCCGCCTCAAATTACCAATCCGACAAAACCATGAACGAAGCCCCCAGCGATCTCCCCCACTGCAGCCTGCCCCGCCGTCTGGCGGCGATCCTCTACGACACGCTGTTACTGCTGGCGCTCCTCTTCATTGCCAGCGCCCTCTGGTTACTGCGCAGCGGCGGCCAGAGCACCCCGGGCTTCAACCCCTGGCTCACCCTCTATCTGGTGATGATCAGCTTCGCCTTCTTCGCCTGGTTCTGGAGCCACGGCGGGCAGACCCTGGGGATGCGTGCCTGGCGCATCCGCCTGCAGAACCGCAATCCAGGGCCGTTCTCCCTGTGGCAACTGGCACTGCGCTTCATCGTCGCCATCATCTCCTGGCTCCCCTTCGGCCTCGGCTTCCTCTGGTCGCTGTTCGACAAAGAGCAACTGACCTGGCACGACCGCTACTCCATGACGGAACTGGTGGTCCTGCCCAAAGGTCGGAAGCAGGCATGAACCTGATACGGCAAGCACTCACTACCCGCACCTTCCGCCTGCTGGCGCTCTTCGTCCTGTTCCTGACCCTCATGGCGCTGCTGCCGTGGAACCCGCAGGGCCCCTTCGACGCCCGCGACTACAAACTGATCGAAGGGGTCAGCCTCAGCTACCCCTGGTGGGGCATACTGTTGGAGCCGTTCTACGCCCCGGCGCATATGCTGATGAACGCGCCCGATTTCCGTCTGACGATCATCGCCACCGGCCTGTGGCTCACCGTCGCCGCCGTCGCCCTGCCCATCTGGCTGTCGCTGCGCCAGTCGCCGCGCCCCTCTCCCTGGCACATCGCACGCCGCACCAGCGCGACACTGGTCGTCAGCATCCTGCTTTATCTCACCTACGTGATTACCGCGGCCGTGGTCTACTTTCCCGGCTGGAAGCTGGAGGTGGAGAATCCCGAGTGGCTGGTCGCTGATCTGCAGAGCCACACCCTCGGCTCTCACGATGGGCTGGTAACCGCGAAGAAAAGCCTCGGCTGGCACGAGGCACGAGGCTACGACCTGTTTGCGGTCACCGAACACTACGATGCCACCGGCGCCTTCGCCGCCCGCGATCTGGCAAACAAAACCGAAGGGGCACCCGCCGTGATCCCCGGCGTGGAGATCAATAGCGAAGATGAGGACTTCATCCTCGGCATAGGGATAAAGAGTAACGATTTCCCCAACTATGGCGGCCCCGAAGACATCACCTATTCACGTCGTTTCATCGAAAACATTCACCAGTGGCACAACGGTGCGACCATTGTCCTCTCCTGGGGATTGGCGCCAAACCGGGTCAGGTCGCTGATCGCCTCCGGCGCCGATGCCTTCGAGATCGTCAACACCGGCCACCCGGATGTCTCGGAGAAATTACGCAAGGAGTTACTTCGCGCTGAAAAACAGAATGGCGTGGTGATGCTTGCTTCCACCGACTGGCACGGTTGGGGCGGTTTCAGCCGCACCTGGACGCTGGTGCATATTCCCGATGCGGCGAAACTCAGCAAGGATCAAATCGCGGCGCGCACCGTGGAACTTCTACGCGAACGCAAACAGGACGCCTTCGTTCCCGTCGTTGCCGGCTACATGGGGCCTGTCGCCTGGGTTCGTACGATCTTTTCACCGCTATTTGAAACCGTCCGTTATGGCGCAGAACTTTCAGCGCCACGGGTGATCGCCTGGTGGGGCTGGTTGTTCGCCTTTGCCGCGCTTTACGGCTGGCTGCGCGAGAAGAAACTTGCCGTGAAGCCGTTCCTGATCGGCAGCATATCGCTGTTGCTGTCGCTCACGCTGTTACAGCGTGCCATGGAACTGCACGGTTGGTGGCCAGGCAAACCGGCCACGGAATACAGCATGGAAATCGGCACCAATGTTTTCTGGCTGGGAGGGCTCAGTCTGCTGCTGGCGTGTCTGACACTGCTGCCGCAGGGATGGCGCTGGTATCAACAGCGAAAGGCTTCCTTGAAGTGATATAACTGGTGGCGACATTGTCGTCTTCGTGCTGTTCGATCTTCACCACCAGATAGTCGTAATCCTTCGCCAGCCACAGGGTCGTCGTACCCTTCTTCACCACCACCGTATCCACGGTACCGAAGGTGGTGACCTGCGGTTCTTCACCAACTACCTGCAACGCATATTTTTCGATCTTGCCGCGCTCAGCGACCGGGTAGAGAAAATCTTTTTTACCCGCGGCCAACGCGCGACGCATGGCGACCTGATAGCTCTGTTTGTCCTGCACACCAGGAGACAACGGTAATGTTTCCGTCTTGCCGTCACGCAGTGAGGTAATGATTTTCTTTTGCCAGTCGAAATCGAGCCGCTCATCCACCTCTTTGTGATTGCCACTGTAGTGGTAGGAATAACTCAGGGGACGCGAGGTATCGTTGGCGAGGCTGATCACACTGCGTTCTACCACTTTGTCGCTTTTGAACCAGGCGATCAGGCCGGTGGTTTTCATCTGGGTTTCCAGCAACCAGTTACCATCCGCCTGTGGCAGATAGCTTTGACGCATCTCACCGACCTTGAAGCCGTTGTAATGCACCGCGTAAGTCGCGCTATAGGGTTTGGCTGCCTGGGCGGAAAAACTCAGCAGAAAAAGCAGCGACAGAAACAGATAACGCCCGCGCATCGTCATACCACGCGCCGCATCAACCAGAACCAGGCGGCGTAGATCATCATCGTCGGCGCGGTGGCGCTGAGTACGGGCGGTATGTTGTAGATCAATCCCATGCGCGAGAAGACTCCATTAACCAGATAGAAGGCGATACCGATCAACACACCGATCATGATCCGTTGACCGACGCCTGCACTGCGGGTGGAACCGAAGACAAAGGGCAGCGCCAGCAGGATCATGCCACCAGTTGCCAGTGGCATCGCCAGGCGGATCCACAACGCCACTTCATAGCGCTGCGAAGCCAGGCCGTTATCCCGTAGATAATCGACATAGTCATAGAGTTCCCAGGCGGCCAGATTTTCCGGGGCAATCGCCGCCAGGTTGATCACGTCCGGGGTCAGGCTGCTGCGCCACGCCATGCTCTTTTCACTGAGCACCTTCACACCCTGGTCGGCGAACAAGGTCTTACTCACATTGCGTAACTGCCACACACCATCTTTGTATTCACCGGCAGCGGCGGTATCGATTTCGGTGATCCGCTGACCTTGCAGGTGATAGAGGCTGATGCCGTTGGCCTTGCCGTCCGGTGTCAGGCGGCGGATGGCGATAAAACTCTCGCCATCCTTGGCCCATAATCCGCTCTCGGTATTGAGGCTGACGCTCTTGGCCAGGGCGCGCAGCCGTTGCTGGTTAGCCTCTTTTTCCAGCGTCGGCGCAAGCAACTCGCCGAGGGCGACGATCACCACGATCATCAATAGACCCGCCTTACTGACCGAGAGAGCAATGCGTTTGATCGACACGCCGGAGGCGCGTATCACGGTCAGCTCGCTGTTCCCGGCCATCGCGCCAAGACCGAGGATCGCCCCGAGCAGCGCCACCATGGGGAAGAGTTCATAGGCCTGGCGCGGCAATAGCATGACACTGTAGAGCACCGCATTGGCGGTACTGTAGCTGCCCCTGCCCACGTAACCCATTTCGTTCACCAGGGTGGAGAAGAAATAGATGATCAACAGGATAAAGAAAGCCACCAGGGTGTGGCCGATGACGGTGCGACCGATGTAGCGATCCAGCAGCTTCATGCGACGCTCTCCCGCTTCGGTCCCGGCAGACGGTTCTGTCGCCAGAGGATCAACAGCAACATCAGTACCAGCAACGCGTGGACCCACCACATGCCGAGCATGGCGGGTATATCGCCCTTGCCCAGCGCGTTGCGCGCCACGGTCAACAGGTTGTTGTAGACCACATAGATCATGATACCGAGGAACAGTCCGCCAAAACGTCCTTTGCGTGGGGAGGTCTTGCTCAGCGGCACTGCCAGCAGACCCAGCAACAGGGCACTGATCGGCATCGCCAGACGCCATTGCAACTCCGCCATGTCGGCCGGGGTGCCGTTACGCAGCAACTCTCCGGTAGCGATGGCGTAGCGCGGTCGGGTCGAAGCGACCACCGCACGCTCGCGCATCAGGATGCCGTGCTCTTTGAACTGGATGATGCGATATTCCGGCTGCCCCGGGTTACCCTCATAGCGATAGCCGTCACGCAGGATCAGGTACCGCGCGCCGTTCTCCGCATCAATCTGCTCATAGGCGGTTGCCGCGGTGAGCTGCATCTCCCTGCCCTGCTCCTGATACTGAACGAAGAGCCCGCCCAGGGTCTTGCCACCGGGTTCGGCCCGTTCAGCGTAGATCACCGGTCCCTTGTCATCGAACTGGTTGAACTGGCCGGGGATGATCCCTTCCACCTCGGTGCGTGCCCCCGCCTGATCCAGCAGTTGCGAACTCTGCTCCTCCGACCAGGGAGCGAACCAGAGCGCAAGGAAACCGACCAGCAGGGCCACCGCCAGCGCCGGGATCGCCACTGCCTGTAGCACCTGCATCGGCCGTACACCGCAGGCGCTGAACACCACCATCTCGCTGTCCTTGTAGAGACGACCGAAGGCGAGCATCACGCCAATGAAGAAGGCCAATGGCAGAATAAACACCAGATTACCCACGCCTTTGAGGGCAAACAGGGTGAACAGGATCTTCGCCGGATAGTCACCCTCAAGGGTCTCGGTCAGCAGGCGAATGAAGGTGCTGCTGAGGAACATCAGAGTAAACAACAGGGCAACCCCAAGAAAATTGAGGCCAACTTCGCGCAACAGGTAACGGCGAAGAATCATGCGGGACTAACCCGATTGGGGATGTATGAACTCATCAAGCAGCGTGCCATCATGGCTGATATAATCGGATGCGTTTGAAAGTTTACGCGATACCTTTGCAGGAGTCACAATGGAATTCCACACCAGCACCGCCCCAATCCACTCCAGCCATAGCGCCTGCCTTATCGTCGGCATCTACGACGGCAAGAAACTCACGCCAGCGGCGAAACAGATCGACGACGCCAGTGAACACTATATAAAGGGCGTGTTGAAGGGTGGCGACATGAGCGGCGGACTGGGCACGACATTGATGATCCCGTCACCGCGCGGACTGGAGTGCGAACGGCTGTTGCTGGTCGGCTGCGGCAAGGAGAAAGAACTCAGCGACCGCGCCTTTCGCAAGATCGTCCAGGCTGCGGCGAAGACATTGACCTCGACCAAGGCCAAAGACGCCCTCTGTTGCCTCGCCGAACTGCCGGTACCGGAACGGGAACTGGACTGGAAGGTACGCCAGTTCATCGAAGCATTGGGCCACGCCAGCTACCGTTTCGACCAGCTCAAGAGCAAGGCCAAGGAAGAGAGCAAACCGACCCTGGCCAAGGTCAGCTTCCCCTGCACCAATCGCGGCGAAAGCGCGCTGATCCGCCTCGGCGCGATTCAGGGCCAGGCGATCAACCGTGGCATCGACCTGACCAAGGACCTGGCCAACCTGCCGGGCAATATCTGCACTCCCACCTATCTTGCTGAACAGGCGCGCAGCCTTGGGCGGCAATATGAAAGCATCAAAACCACGGTGCTGGATGAGGCCAAGATGGAGAAGCTGGGTATGCATTCGCTGCTCTCGGTTTCCCGCGGTTCACGCCAGCCTGCCAAATTCATTGTCATGGAGTATCACGGTACAGCGGCACGCAACAAACAGAAGCCGATCGTACTGGTGGGTAAAGGACTGACCTTCGACGCCGGCGGCATTTCGCTGAAACCGGCGGCGGGCATGGACGAAATGAAGTACGACATGTGCGGCGGCGCCAGCGTCCTCGGCACCCTCAGGGCGATCGCCGAAATGGAGCTGCCGCTGAATGTGATCGGCGTGGTGCCCAGTTCGGAAAACCTGCCCGACGGCGACGCCAACAAACCGGGCGACATCGTCACCTCCATGTCCGGGCAGACCATCGAGATCCTCAACACCGATGCCGAAGGCCGCCTGATCCTCTGCGACGCGCTGACCTACGTGCAAAAGTACGACCCCGCACTGGTGATCGACATTGCCACCCTCACCGGCGCCTGCATTGTCGCCCTCGGTCACCACGCCTCCGGCCTGCTCGGCAACGATGAAGAGCTGGTCGACAAACTACTGCAGGCTGGACAGAAGAGCGGCGACCGCGCCTGGCAACTGCCGATGTGGGAAGAGTACGACGAACAGCTCAAAAGCCCCTTCGCCGACATGGCCAACATCGGCGGCAAGAGCGCGGGCACCATTACCGCCGCCTGCTTCCTCGGTCGCTACACCAAAGATTTCAAATGGGCCCACCTGGACATCGCCGGTACCGCCTGGCGTAGCGGCGGAGACAAGGGCGCCACCGGCCGACCGGTACCGTTGCTGACCCAGTTCCTGATCGACCGGGTCAAGGACGCCTGAGTTGACCCGGGTCGACTTCTACATCCTCGAAGACAACGCCGCCGATGCCCGGCAGCGTTTTGTCTGCCGCCTGGCGGAAAAGGCCTGGCTGCAGGGCAACAAGGTCTACATCCACACCGGCGACCCGGCTTTGAGTAGCCGCATCGATGAGATGCTCTGGACCTTCAGCCAGGGCAGCTTCGTGCCCCATGGTCTGGACAATGATCCGGCCGCGGATGAAGTGGATATCCACATCGGCCACGGCGATGAGCCACGTCATCACGACGAGGTGCTGATCAACCTGAGCAGCGAGGTGCCACTCTTTTTCAGCCGCTTCCAGCGGGTGGCAGAGATCATCGACGGTGACGAAAACCAGCGCCAACAGGGACGCGAGCGGTTTCGCTTCTACCGCGAGAGGGGGTATCCTCTCGAATCTCATACTATTTAGGGTCGTGACGGATGAGTAGCGACAGACCGAAAAGCAAGAGCGAGATCCTGCATGAACTGGATCGGCTCAAGGAACTGCTGGAAAAGGATCGCTTCGACAGCGAAGAGGACGAAATTCCGGTGCTCGATGAGGTGGTGGAGATCGCCGACGAGGATATCCCGGTACTCGAAGAGGTCGCCACCTCAGCCGTACAGAAGACCCCACCGGCCCCTTCCGGCAGCAAACTGCCGACCGAGCAGGAGCTGAACAAGCTGGTCGATATGCTGGTGGGCCACCAGATGCGCAAGCTGCGCCCGTTGATCCAGAAAGAAGTGATGAAGCTGATTCTGGAGCGCTATCCGGACCTGAAGTAATTCCGCAGTGCGGTATACTCGCCTGCTCTGTTTCTAACTACTACCGTGTGACTGCCTGTAACCATGGATAAAAGCTACAACCCCCACGACATCGAACTACGCTGGTACAAGTACTGGGAAGAGAACGGCTACTTCGCCCCGAAAAGCGACGCGGGCGATAACAAGGATGCCTACTGCATCATGATCCCGCCGCCCAACGTCACCGGCAGCCTGCACATGGGGCACGGCTTCAACAACACGGTGATGGACACCATGGTGCGCTACCAGCGCATGTGCGGCAAAACCACCCTGTGGCAACCGGGCACCGACCACGCCGGTATCGCCACCCAGATGGTGGTGGAGCGGCAACTGGCCGCCCAGGGCAAGAGCCGCCACGACCTGGGACGGGAAAAATTCATCGAGCGGGTGTGGGAGTGGAAGGGTGAATCGGGCGGCAACATCACCCGCCAGTTGCGCCGCCTCGGCTCCTCCCTCGACTGGGGTCACGAACGCTTCACCATGGACGACGGCCTTTCCGATGCGGTGAAGGAAGTCTTTGTCCGTCTTTATGAAGAAGGGCTGATCTATCGTGGCAAGCGCCTGGTCAACTGGGACCCGGTACTGCACACCGCCGTTTCCGACCTCGAAGTTGTTTCCGAAGAAGAGCAGGGCTACCTGTGGCACTTCCGCTATCCGCTTAGCGACGGCAGCGGCCATCTGGTGGTTGCCACCACTCGACCCGAGACCATGCTCGGCGATACCGCGGTCGCGGTACACCCGGAAGACGAACGCTACAAAAAGCTGGTCGGCAGGACCGTCACCTTGCCGCTGGTAGGTCGCGAGATCCCGATCATCGCCGACGACTATGTCGATCCGGAATTCGGTACCGGCTGCGTCAAGATCACCCCGGCACACGACTTCAACGACTACGCCATGGGCCAACGTCATGATCTGGTGATGATTAACGTCCTCACCGTCGATGCGAAGATCAACGACGACGCGCCGGAGAAATATCACGGCAAGGATCGTTACGAGGCACGCGACGAGATCGTCCACGATCTGCGCGAACTGGATCTACTGGAGAAGATCGAAGATCACAAACTGATGGTACCGCGTGGCGATCGCAGCGGTTCCGTCATCGAACCATTCCTCACCGATCAGTGGTTCGTCGACCTGACCCGTGAAATGCAGGAAGACGGTCGCCCCGGCGGTAAAACCGCGATCACCGACCCGGCCATCGAGGCGGTACGCGGCGGATCAATCAAGTTCACACCGAAGAACTGGGAGAACACCTACTTCCAGTGGCTGGAGAATATCCAGGACTGGTGCATCAGCCGTCAGATCTGGTGGGGCCATCGCATTCCCGCCTGGTACGACAGCAAGGGCAACATCTACGTCGGCCGCAGCGAAGAGGAAGTGCGTGAGAAATACAAACTCGACGCGACCGTTGCACTCGACCAGGACAAAGACGTACTCGACACCTGGTTCTCCTCCGCCTTGTGGCCCTTCTCCACTTTGGGCTGGCCGGAGCAGACCGATCGCCTGAAACAGTTCTACCCCACCAGCGTGCTGGTCACCGGCTTCGACATCATCTTCTTCTGGGTCGCCCGCATGATCATGCTGTCCACCCACCTGGTCGGACAGATTCCGTTCAAGACCGTGTACGTGCACGGCCTGGTACGCGACGGCCAGGGCCAGAAGATGTCCAAGTCCAAGGGCAACGTGCTCGACCCGATCGATCTGATCGACGGTATCGATCTCGAATCGCTGGTACAGAAACGCACCACCGGCCTGATGCAGCCGGAGATGGCTAAGAAGATCGAGAAGCAAACCCGCACCGATTTCCCCGATGGCATTCCCGCCTTCGGCACCGACGCGCTGCGCTTCACCTTCGCCTCGCTCGCCTCCACCGGCCGTGACATTAACTTCGACCTCGGGCGCATCGAGGGCTACCGCAACTTCTGCAACAAACTGTGGAATGCGGCCAACTATGTACTGATGCAAACCGATGGACAGGATTGCGGCCAGGGTGGCGAAGCGGTGGAACTCTCCACCGCCGACCGCTGGATTACCTCGCGCCTGCAACGCGCCGAGCAGACAGTGAACACCGCGATCGGTAACTACCGTTTCGATCTGGCGGCCAACGCCATTTACGAATTCACCTGGGACGAGTATTGCGCCTGGTACCTGGAACTATCCAAACCGGTTCTCTATTCCGATGAAAGCAGCGAGGCACAAAAACGCGGTACTCGCCGCACCCTGGTGCGTGTGCTTGAAACCCTGCTGCGTCTGGCCCACCCGATCATCCCCTATATCACCGAGGAGATCTGGCAGCGGGTCGCCAGTCTGGCGGGACGTGGTGGCCAGACCATCATGCTGCAATCCTACCCGCAGGCAGACGAATCGAAGATCGATGCCGAGGCTGAAAGTGAAATGCAGTGGGTCATGGATTTCATCATCGGTGTGCGCAAGATCCGCTCCGGCATGAACATCGCCCCGGGCAAACCGTTACCGGTCATGCTGGATAATACTTCGACGCAGGATCGTGCGCGGGTTGAAAACAACAACGCCTTCCTCCGTTCCCTGGCAAAACTGGAATCGATCACCCTGCTGGGTGATGGTGAAGAGGCCCCCGAATCGGCCACTGCCCTGGTTGGCGAAATGAAACTGCTGGTACCGATGGCCGGGTTGATCGACAAAGAGGCCGAACTGGCACGCCTGGGCAAGGAGATCGAACGGCTGGAGAAAGAGGTGCAACGCCTCAACGGCAAACTGAACAATGACAGCTTTGTCGGTAAGGCCCCGGAAGCCGTAGTACAGAAGGAACGTGAAAAACTGGCAGAGGCCATGGCCTCACTGGGGTCTTTCACGGAGCAAAAAGCACGCATCGCGCGTTTGTAGATAGCGTCACACTTTCATCTCTTTAATCCATTTGAGTTATTGCCCGCTCCTACCGGTGACCGGTAGATTGCGGGCGATAAACATTGAGTTCGGCATAGCTAGAACCGAACAGGCGGATTGCCTCAGTCATCGTGATGACATTAAGGATAGTGTCCCTTCCTTCTCCCTCCGCCAGTACTTACATAATCAAACAACACTAGAAGTGGTCTCAAAATTAGGATTCGTGCTCTGAGACAAGGCGCAAAGCCTGTGAGGAGCGCAGTTTACCGGTAGTAAATGAGCACCGGAGCAGGTTTTGCAACACAGGATCAGAGTACGAAGACCATTTTGAGACCACTTCTTTAAGAACTGCCGCGAGGAAACACCATGGCTTCACGCCGCCCAGCAGATCCTGACTCTGCCGTTACCACCACCGGTCTCATCGGTGAGATTGATCAGGCGATTAAGCGACTGCGCGTACAAATAGCCGCGACGCAGAATTTTGGATCACAGGAGGTTGCCTTCGACGATGCCAAAGTCGATGCCGTACAGAAAGCGATCCGCGATACGATTCGTGAGGTATTTGGCTCAGAGTCGGCGGAATATCATGATCATAGCCAGCACCGCATCTGGCATGGTGGTCTGATTTATCTGGAAGCACGCAGCAAACGGCAGGAGAAGTTTATCGCCGGTATCCCGCATACGATTACCATGCTCGAAAGTCTCATCTCGCGCCTGGAGGATCGGCGTAACAACCTCAGCAAAAGTCAGGCGACGACAAAATCTGTCGCCAAAACGGTAGAACCGGAAGCGGTCGTTAGCAAAGCCAGTCCGCCCGCACAAATCGCCGAAGTTGTAGAACTGCCCCGCCGGGTAATGACCCATCGAATTTGCGTGATCCACGGACAGAACGATGCGCTGAAGAACGCCGTCAGTGATTATCTGCAGAAGCTGGGACTCGAGCCCGTGGCACTACATAAACAGCAAAGCGGCGAGCGCAATCTCATGGAAAAAATTGAGAGCTTGCCGGAAGTCGACTATGCGGTTGTTCTGCTAACCGATGATGATTTCGTACAACCGGGTAAACCCTCGCGCAGCGGTAAGGCACAGGCCAGAAATGTTCTGTTCGAACTTGGTTACTATATCGGACGTCTGGGCAAGGCACATGTCTGCGCCCTGTACAAGGGACACAACAAACCACCACGCGATTACGAGGGCATCACTTGCCTTACCATCAGCGACAATCAGGTGTGGCGTAGACTGCTCGGGATGGAACTCAAGGAAGTTGGTTTTGAGATCAAAACCGATGATGTTGAGTAAGCCGTGAAAACAAGGGGCTAGAGTCTGAACGCCATACACACCTACATCGCCCTCTTTCGCGGTATCAACGTAGGTGGCAAAAACAAGCTGCCGATGAAGGAGTTGGTCGCCATCCTGCATGACTTGGGATGCACCGAGGTAAGAACCTACATCCAGAGTGGCAACGCGGTGTTTCGCACTACGGTGGAACAGGCCGCCAGCATTACCAACATGATCGGCAGCGCAATACAACAACGCTTTGGCTTCCATCCGCAGATACTGCTGCTATCGCCAAAGGAGATGGCAGCGGCAATAGCTACCAACCCATTTCCCGCCGCCTGCGCCGAAGGTAGTACGCTACATCTATACTTCCTCAGCGGAACTCCCTCAAAACCGAACCTGAAGAAACTCGAAGCACTGAAAACTGACGGTGAGAATTTTGCCCTGCACAATCGTGTTTTCTATCTCCACGCGCCAGACGGTATCGGACGTTCAAAACTGGCGGCAGGCGTGGAAAAGTCACTCGGCACTCCAGTTACTGCCCGTAACTGGAACACCGTCTGTAAGGTTCTGGAACTCGCGCAGCAAATCGGCTAACAAGCATTATCCCCACCTTGTAGACCACTGACGGAAAGAGTGAACCAGTCCTAATTCCCGGCGAAAACCTTTTGGCCCAGTTCAAGGCTTACGGCAAACTGGCGCTCAACCCTGCGCTACCCGGCGACCTATTGCGCCCGCACTTCGTAGCAAACGTAATTTTCTCTTAAGGGTCTTACCACTATATCCATGGAGGCGATTTAGCATGACTACTATAAAAACTTTCTGCACTACAGCCGTCATTACCCTACTCATCAGCACTGGTAACGCACTGGCCGTCGGCAACATGGCAGGCGGTCGTGGCCCCGACCCGATGTCCTTTTCCGACTTTGATAAAAACGGCGATGGCATGATCAGCCGTGAAGAATTTGCAGCGACTCAACAGAACCGTATTGAAAACCGTATAGAAACTCGCACCCAGACCCGTGAGATGAGTGGCGCCCCCGGCACACCACCGGCGGTACCGGGAGCCGGCATGGGTATGCAGCAGCAAACCCAGCAGCAGATGCAGGAGCAGATGCAAAACCAGAACCAGGGAGCGATGCCGCAACAGATGCAACAGCAAATGGAACAGCAAACCACTCGACAACGCGTACGTGCTGCCAACATGCCATCATTCGGTGATTTCGATCTGGATGGCGACGGCAACGTCACCGAGAAGGAGTTCTACTCCGCGCGAAACAACCGTATTCGCCAGCGGGTGCTGGAAGGTAAGCAGATGCGCAATATGTCCAATGCTCCCTCTTTCTCAAGCATCGACAGCAATGGCGACAAGCAGTTGAGTGAGGAGGAGTTTTATAAGCATCAGGATGAACACATGAAGATGTGGGAGGAGTGATTCTGTGATAATTCTACAAAGCAGCGCCATGTAGAAAAAACAAAGCGGGCCAAGGCCCGCTTTTTTCTTATACAACTTTTATTCTCAGTTTACTTCTTGGTGCTCACACCCAGTATCGGGTAGAGCGGGCAGAAGCCTACCAGGCCGGTAGCCAGCGGGATAACACCGATCCAGCCCCATACAGGGAGTTGACCCATAGCGGTTGCAACCACCAGCGCGGCGCCGACGACGATACGCAGAATACGATCAATACCACCAACGTTCAGTTTCATTTGCTGCTCCTTTATTGACGGTTTTACTTGTTGACGCCGGTAACTCTACAGCGCCTCCGGTTTCCAGTCAGTGACTAACTCACATTGCGGTCTGTTGTAGCCCCGCACGGTCCTGCAAGCCTATCCTGCCACGCCCCAGCTGCACCAGACCGCGCCGTTCAAACTCCTTAAGTAACCGGCTGACCACCTCGCGGGCTGTCCCCAGTTCCCTTGCAAGTTCCTGGTGTGTCACGGCCAGGGAGCCATCGTCATCGGCGTGGTCAAGCAGATAGGCTACCAAACGCTGGTCGACCCGACCGAAGGAGATGGCGTCGATTAACAATAGCAGTTCGGTCACCCGCTCCGCATAGACATCGAAAACAAATTCACGGAAACCGCGCGAACCGTGCAACGCCCGCTGAAATGCCTGGTGCGGCAGGGCTACGGCCTGGACCTCGGTTTCGGTATAACCTTCGGCACTGTACTTTTTACCTCCGAGCATACAGGCGGTGGTAAGAATACAGGACTGCCCCTCTTCTACCCGGTAGAGAACGATCTCGCGACCGCTCTCCGATAGCTTCTGCACCCGAACCGCACCGTCGATCACCAGCAGAAAATTGCTGCATTGATCGCCTTCGCGGAACACCGCCATCCCGGCAGGCAGCGCCATGGTCTGGGCCTCGGCAAGTGTCTGCAACCATGCGGGATCATCTATCGCCGCCAGGGCAGGAAAGTGCTTCAACCAATGTAGCTTATTCATTATTGCATCGCCTCGATCTCTTCTTCGGTCAGCGCACGCCACTCACCCGCTGGCAGTGACGGGTCCAGTTGTAATGCGCCGATACGCTCGCGATGTAGTGCCGTTACCCGATTACCCACGGCAGCAAACATGCGCTTCACCTGATGGTACTTGCCTTCGCTGATGGTCAGCCGCGCCTCATTGGCAGCGATGATCTCAAGCGTTGCCGGTCGGGTCTTTTTCTTTTCACTACGCAATTCTATGCCTTCGGCAAAGCGTTCCACCAGCTCGGCATCCAGCACTTCGGCAAGAGTGACATGGTAGGTCTTGCCGCAATCACGCTTCGGCGAAGTAACACGATGCGACCAGTCACCGTCATCGGTAAGCAGTACCAACCCGGTAGCATCGATATCCAGGCGCCCCGCCACATGCAGCCCCTTACGCAGCGATACATCGAACAGATCCAGCACCGTCTTGTGCTGGGCATCTACCGTGGCACAGACCACACCTTGTGGCTTGTGCAGCATGTAGTAACGCTTACCACCGAGATTGACCTGCTGCTCGTGCCACTCGACGACGCTGTCTGCGATCAATTTGAAATCCGGGCGTTTGATCACCTTGCCGTCGACCGTCACCTGGCCCCTGCGGATCGCCGTCTGCGCCTGTGAACGACTCAGGCTGGTGGCGTGGCAGAGATATTTATCAAGTCGCTGCATCATTCTTCGGTCCGATGATGGCTCATGACATGTTGGAGAAAATGCTCCCTTGATTGGGGGTCACACAACATCTCCTCATCGCTCAGGGGTAGACCGGGAAAAAGCCTTTCAATCTCCGCGGCGAAGGCACCACTGGTCGTGCCGATGACAAGGTCTTCCCTGTCGTACAACAACGTCGTACCCAGGCCACAACTGGGAGAGCGACACTTGAAGATCACACCGCACACATCGCCCCATTGCCCGGCCAGTGTTACCGCGTAATCGTTCAGCGCAACGGTAACGTCATGGCTACGATCTTCGACACCAAGGACATGCACACCATCTTCCTCACGAACCAGCTGCAACGTAGGCCGCGGCACCCCGAGACCGATACCAACCTCAGGACAGAAGGGTCGAAGTTCGAAATGTGTCACCAAAGAGAGAACGTTTTCATCACGCCTGTTGCCACCGTCATAACGAACATTCTCGCCGAGCAAACAGGCACTGACCGCGACGAGCGGCTTAACCGCCTTCACTCGTTTTCCTTTTTGCGCAGTAGCTTGTCGATGGCCCGCGATACCGCGGCAAAGGCAAAGCTGGCGGTAACGAAGGTGGCGGAACCGTAACCATAGTTGCAATCGAGGGTCACGCCCTTTACCCCGGGTTTCTGCTGGCAGACCGTGCCGTCCTCTTTGGGATAGCGGTGCTGCTCATCGGAGAAAACGCAATCGACTCCGAAGCGACTCTTCGGGTTACGCGAATAACCATAGGAGGCGCGCAGGCGTGAACGCACCTTGGCTGCCAGCGGATCGTTGTGGGTGCGGCTCAGGTCGGTGATCTGAATACGGGTCGGATCGGTGATCCCACCAGCCCCACCGGTGGTAATGATCGGGATCTTGTTGCGTTTGCAGTAGACGATCAGCGCCGCCTTGTGGCGGATGGAGTCGATGGCGTCGATGACGTAGTCAAAATCTCTGCTGATATATTTTTCGATATTGGTTTCGACCAGCAGGTCGTCGATGGCGGTCACCTCGCAGGCGGGATTGATATCGCGCACCCGCTCGGCCATCACACCAACCTTGGAACGATCGATAGTAGAACTGAGGGTATGTAACTGACGATTGCTGTTGCTGGCGGCGATGTCATCGTGGTCAATCAGGGTGAGGGCGCCAACACCGCTGCGCGCCAGTGCCTCGACTGCCCAGGAACCGACGCCGCCGATCCCGACCACACAAAAATGGCTGTGACGGATACGCTCGGCCTCCGCCGTACCATAGAGTCGGCGAATACCGCCGAAGCGTTCGTTGAAATCGTCCTGGGTCATGAAAAACCGGGTTGTCACATAATTGATGCGGCGACTGTATCACGAATCGGGACTATTCAGGATGACCGAGTAAACGGTGACAGGGACATGGTTCTGCTGCAGCGTGATGCCCATGGGGCGACTGAGGGGCAACGGTCGTTGCAGTTTTTGCACGCTATCGCTGGAGAGCAGGATCTCACCCATACCCGCATTGTCGTTCAGTGCCCTGGCGGTGGTGATCGTTTCACCCAGCAGGTCGTAGCCCTTGAAGTTGCTGCTACCGAGAAAACCCTCGATCACCGGCCCGGTATGCACGGCGATACCGGCAGCGAGCCCGAACTCACCCAGCACCTCACCGATCTTTTCGTGCATCTCCAACGCCGCCGCCACGGCGGTGGTGGCATCGCCGAAGACCAGCAGGATCTCATCCGCATCCAGTTTGGCGCGCAGGGCATGAAAACGCTGCCAGCTTGGCTCCGCTGCCTCGTAGTAGGCATTGACCGCCTCGACAATGTGTTCCGGTGTCTGCTTCTCGCTCCACGGATTGAAGCCGCGGATCTCCACCACCACGATGGTTCGCTCCTGTCGCTCCTGCGACAGCAAATGCGGATCGCTCTCCGCCAGGGCTATCAGTTGTTTGCCCAGCACCCATTGCGAATAGACCTTGATCTGATCGGCGATGCCACGCAGCACACTTTCGTTCCGCTCCGCGTCCATCAGTGCTACCCCGAGCATCAAACCGGAGAAGGGCACCACCACGGCGATAAAGAGGTGGGTAGGATCCTTGGCGAAGTCACCCAGTGACTTCAGATCCCCCAGCTCCAGATGGAGAATGATATACATCGCCAACAGGATGCTTGTACGTAGGGTGCTCTCGACCAGGATAAACAGAGAACCAATATTTGGCGGCAAATGCACCTGCATCTGTCGGCTGAAACCGATAGCAAAGGCAAAGATCCAGTAGGCAATATGGTTATAACTCTCGACAAAGCTGCCACTACCCAGTAACAGTTCGTAGACGGTGTAGACCAACGGCCCGATCAGGTTACCGAGCATTGGCACCGCACGCCCGGCGTAGGTCCGGTCACTGATAAACTTGGCCTGCAACAGGGCAGCCAGGATCAGCACATAGGGATCGGGATGAGTCGAGTAATCCCTCGGATTGTTGAGCAGTTCGAGGAAGATATTGGCGATAGGAAAATAGGCGCTGTTGGTAAAGAATTCGCGGATGAAGTGGCTCAGGCGACTGCCATGAATGCGTTCATCGAACAGGCTCTTGTTGGTTGTGGTCGTTACACCCATGCGGCTCACTCAGTCCGGTTTTCGTTATTCATTTGCCGATAGAGGCTACGTGCCATCAGCGCGACGATCAATACACCAATCGAGAGGGTCGCCCACAGCAACCACTGCTGCCAGGGCAAGGGTTTCGGTAACCCGGCCAGCCGATACTTGCCCCCCAGTTCATACATCGCACCCGGCATTGCGGACTTGATAAAGCCCTCCCCCTGGCGACTCTGTTGCAGGGTATTCAGAAGCGAAGAGATATCGCCATTGGCCCTGGCGATACTGGCCGCACCGAAGGCCAGTGTGAACGGCGCCTCGCCCCGCGCAACGAAGTAGACCCGCTCCGGCAACCAACCCAGTTCCAATTGTGGCTCCCCCCGTCCCAGGCCACCACCGTCGGTCTCTATCTCCAGCTTCCACTCCGGGGCGTCGACATAGGGCAGTTGTACCGCATCATTGGCCAGTGCCCGCCCATCGCGCAGTAGATTGTAGAGCAGACCATGGAAATGCTCACGCCAGGGACCCTTCGCTGCCGCGCCGCGGGAGAAGAGCCGCGCCCGCACCACCGTATTACCCTGGGGCAGGATCACCCTGGCGCGATCGAAGGGATAATGGCCTTCGGCACGGAACAGGTAATGCCCAGGCTGGCTACTGTCGCCGGTCGGCGAGTAGCGCTGCCAGCGACGCGGCTTTTCATCCCCCTGCATCTGCGGCACACCGCTGAGTCCGGTCAGTTTTACCCCCTTCTCCCCCAGCGGCCAGCCGAGACGGTAGTACTTCGCCGCCTGTTGCCCGGCCAGGCTGATCTCACCCTGGCGCAGGTGGTAGCCGCCCTGGGTGAGTGAGGCGAGTGAGGCGTTGGTGGTCAACGGGGTCCAGTTGGTCAGGTCGTTACTTGCCTCCAGCGCCACCGGCACCAGAAAGCCTTCGGCGCTCTCGTCCCAATTGAGTAACAGCTTTTCCAGCGGCGGTTGCAGGGCCGAGGCGTCGATCAGATAGCGGCCGACCACCGACGCCTGCAAACCGCCGCCGCGCTGCCAGAAATTGATCACCGCACCGTTCTCATCGGTGGCGATGTTGATCTGGGTATCCCCTTTACCGTCATCCACCGTTTCCATAATCGGGAAGAACGGCAACGCCACCGGTTCAGGCTGCGGGGTCTCCCGCGCCACCTCGGGTTTCAGCAGGTGGGGAACCACTTCACCGTAGCCGTTGAAGATACGCAGGTCGCCCAGGTCATGGCGGGTGCTGTAACGGTTCACCTCGGTGGGCAGGTCGAAACTGTAGAGGGCGCCGTCGCCATCCACCTCCAGCGGCATACCGTAGGCAAAGTCATTGGGCTTAAGGGGCTGCTGGGCCTGTTGCGCTACGACAGTCAGCGGCAACAGCAGGAGAGCGGTGAAGAGACGCTTCATGTCGTCTTCTCCACAGATTTTGGTGGCAGGGGTGAGAAGTAACCGATCATCAGCATCAACAGGCCGACCACAATGAAGGAGACAATGCGCTCCATCGTATCGGAACGGGAGAGATCGATCAGGAACAGCTTCACAACCGTCGCCGCCAGCAACCCTGCGCCACTGAACCAGAGCACGCGCAGACCACGACGGGTCGCCAGCACGGTGACACTCAGTGCCGCTAGGGTCCAGACCACCGAGATGCTGGCCTGGAACAGCATGGAGCCGAACAGGCTGTGGCTGTGATAGGCCACCCCGCCCCAGTGGTGGACCGTATGCGCCACCACCTCGTTGAGCAGGACAAAACCGGCGATACCGAGGGCGATCCAGGCCATGCGCAGGTTGAGGCCATAAGCCTGCATCAGCGCATCGCCACGGTTGTGCCAGGCCCAGCGCAGCAGTACCAGCAGCACGAACAACTGGCTCAACTCCAGCGGATTGAGCAGCGGCAGGTAGGGCAGCGGCCAGGGATCGCCGCTGTTGTGAATAGCAACCAGCGTCCAGAGCCAGAGCAGCAGCGCCACCGGCAGCAGCGCCTCGCCCCGATAGGTGGCGGCAAAGCGCGGCATCGGCCACTTCAGGCGCTGCGCCGGACCTAACAACAAAAGAATTGCCGCCGCGGGCAGCAGCGCCAGCGTCACCTGTGCCCAGACACCGTGGTCCGCCAGCAGCTCCGCCACCAGCCAGTAGGCCTCACGGGTGAGGATCGCCAGCAACAGCCAGAGGGTGGCGCTATGACCTAGGCGCATCTGTTTGTCGCTAAAGGCATCCTCAATCCGCCAGAGGATGCGGTACTGCGCGGCAAAGGCGAGCAACCAGGGGAGCATTCCCCAGTCGGCGAAGAAGTGGTGGGAGCGAGAGCCGACAAAGATATTCACTGAAAGCAACGCCATCGCCGGCAGCAGCAGGGTCAGCGGATAGCGCAGCTCGCGCCAGTCGAGACGCCGCCACAGCCACAGTAGCGACCCGGCAGTGAGGGTGATGAAGAGCAGGATGGCATTGAGGCGATCCTCCCAGCCGACGAAACGTTCGATTTCATGAACGCCAGCGCCGTGCCACCAGAGCAATCCCCAGCCCAGCATCAACCAGTGGACGGTTCGTTCCTGCTCACGCAGGTGCTCACCGTGGCGTTGCAGGTAAAAACTGCTGAACAGTCCAGCCAGGGCGATCAGCACCGAACCGAGGCAGAGCCCGTTCAACACGGGCATCGCGCCGGTCGCATTGTCCACCACCAGCATGAAGGAGAAACCGGCCCCCAGTTGTAGCAACAGGCCGAACAGCCGCGGGATCAACCGCCGCTGGCGGATGCCGATCCAGAGCATCCCCGCCCCCTCCAGCGCCCAGGCCGAGGCGGTCCAGCGACCGTCCAGCGCCAGCGGGATAGTCATGGTGGCGAAGACCACGCCGAGGGCGAGAAACGCCTCGGTCAGCATACGCATACCGTCGATGCGTCGACGCCACAGGGCAGAGGCCAGCACAATGTAGAACAGGGCCAGCGCCATGGCGCTCCAGGCTAGGCCGTACTCGATGTTTTTCACCAGCCCCGCCTGCATGGCGAAACCGACCACCGGCACGCCGAACACCAGGCTGCCGTCCACATAGCCACGCAATTGCAGCGGCGAGCGCAGGGCGAACAGCACCGCGATGGCGACATAGAAAAGGAAAAAGAGGATCAGGAACGGCTCGGTAGTGGCGAAATGCTCCGGCAGGTAGAACTGCACTCCCCAGGCAGCACCGATGACGAAGGTGAAGGCAAAGCCGAGCAGGTTCAGTTCGCGCCACGCCTTGAACCAGGCGATACCGAGGATACCTGCATTAAGCAGGGCGTAGTAACTAAACAGCATTACATGGCTGCCGCCGCCGGTAGAGGTGAGGATCGGCGCGAGGAAACCACCACTCAAACCAAAGGCGGCCAGGCTGCGCGAATCCTGTAACAACGCCAACGCCGAGGAGAGCACCACGATCGCCACCATCAGGCCAAAGGCCATGCCCATGGGCAACAGATGGTAGAGCTTGGCGGCGCCGAACACGGTGATGTAGAAGATGCCGATCCCGCCTCCCTGCAACAGCAGCGCATAACCGCTACGTTTGAGGCGCAGGCGCCAACCGCCGACGATCAGCGCCAGCGCGCCGAGGGCCGCCCCGGCCAGACGCAATTCGATAGGGAACATGCTGTGCTCGGCGGCGTATTTGACCAGGAAGGCGACGCCGAAGAAAAGCACCACGATACCGACCCGCACCACCACGTTACCGTCGGTGAAGAAGCCAATAATGGATTTGAGCAAGGGATTTTCCTGCGCCGGGGCAGGTTCAATATCCGGCAGCTCCATCACCGGCAGGGGTTCATCCGCGACCAGTTCGGTTTTCGGCAACCAGGCATCTACTTTGGTTTCGGTGACGGCTGCTACGTTCTCATCGGCAACCATGACCGCAGGTTTGGCCGGTTCTTTCTGCTCACCCTCATCCGCAACGCGCAGTGCGCGCTGCTCCAGTTGCGCCAGCCTCTTCTCGACGCGATTGAGGCGCTTGCCCAGTTGCAACGACCAACCGAAAAGAAAACCGCTTAAACCACCGAACAGAAAACCCGCTTCATCGGGACGCAATAGCGCAGCGCCGACGATGGCACCGAGTAGTGACAGAATGATGGTTACGAATACCACACGCTTCTCCCTGTCAGGTACGTTTATGAAGTGGTCTCAAAATGAGGATTCGCGCTCGGAGACAAGGCGCAAAGCCTGCGAGAAGCACAGTTTACCGGTAGTAAATGAGCATCGCAGCAGGCTTTGCAACACAGTATCCGTGTGCGAAGACCATTTTGAGCCCACTTCTATTCCAGTTCAGCAGCGCGTTTTTGCCCCTCGGTCAGGTCTACCCGACTGAGGAAAAAGGCGCCCAGGGCAAACAACAACAACAGCGTAAGAATACCGATACGCGGACTGCCACTGGCAACACCGGCCCAACCAACCATCACCGGCCCCAGTACCACAGCGAACTTGCCCAGCATGTTATAGAAACCGAAAAACTCCGCCGATTTATCGGCGGGGATAATGCGTGCATAGAGAGAACGGCTGAGGGATTGAATGCCGCCCTGCACCAGACCGATACCGATGGCCAGGCCGTAAAACTCGATCTCCGAATCCATACGCGAGGCCCACAGCACGATTGCCGCATAGACGCCAATGGCGACATAGATCCCCGCCTTGGGACCGAAGCGGTTGCCCAGATGACCGAAACCGATGGCGGCGGGAAAGCCGACAAACTGGGTGATCAGCAACGCCACGATCAGGCTGTCGGAGGAGAAACCGATGGAGAGGCCGTAATCCACCGCCATGCGTACGATGGTGTCGACGCCGTCGATGTAGCACCAGTAACCGAGCAGGAACAGAAACACCACCCGCAGCTTGCGGATCTCGTGAAAGGTATCGCGCAGTTGTAGCAGCCCTTCGCGCACTGCGCCGAAAGTGCCAGGCCCTTTACCTTCTGGCTCATGCACCCACAATGCCAGCGGCACAGTGAATACCGCCCACCAAATTGCGACGCTGATAAAGGAGAGCTTCACCGCCTCCGCCGCATCGGCCAGACCGAATAGTTCTGGTTTGAGCGTCATCGCCACATTGACGGCGAAGAGCAGACCTCCGCCGAGATAGCCCAACGCGTAGCCAAGGGCCGACACCTTGTCGAAGCGGGAAGGTTCGGTGACAAAGACAATCAACGAATCGTAGAAACTGATACTGCCGGAAAAGCCCAGCGTCGCCACCACATAGAACAGCGCCGCCAGCGCCCACTCCCCTTTGGCCGCCAACGGTAGTAACGCGGTCATGCAGATACCAAGAAAGGCGAAAAAGATCAGGAAGCGTTTACGGTGTGAGGCACGGTCGGCGATGGCACCGAGGATCGGCGCCAGCAGCACGATGATCAATCCGGCGATGGAGTTGGCAAGGCCGAGATAGAAGGTGCTCTCGGTCACCTCCACCCCGGCGCTCCAGTACTGCTTGAAAAAGATGGGAAAGAAACCGGCCATCACCGTGGTGGCAAAGGCCGAGTTCCCCCAGTCGTAGAGGCTCCAGGCGAGAACCGTTCTATTTGTTATCGACGCCATAGCGGCACGATAACACGTCTGGCGTGAAACTGAACAGAGACAGGGCCACTGACGCCGCCAGGGACAGCGGTGCTAGACAGTGTCGGTAGCAAACTGTCGCATACATGTCACATGAGAAAAGATGAAACTCGCCCTACAAGCATGACACTATTAAGGCTGTATGTTTCTTATCTGGAGCAGGCAATTGCAGGCGCTGGACCCAATTGTCCACCGTTCCGGCGAGAACTGACCACCCAAACCGGCGAAGGCCGTCCGGCCTGCTGCTATTGACCACCCTTCATCTTGGCTATTTTACTCCCACCTCGGGATCATAGAAAACACTGGGATATTCTTTCTTCCACTTCATAAATTCTTCCTTTAAGTGAACCAATTTATCCTTGTGCTTCCCCGCATACATTGTATTTCTACTAACGAAATCCTTCGCTATACGTTTCCTCTCTTTCTCATTGAGCGCCACATCCCATCTATAACTAGCGCCAGTGGCTTTATCAAGCATATCGCCTGCATTCAATACCTGAGATTCAAGCAGCCTTATTGCAGCCAACATACCTTCTATCTTTTTGAATGACTCTTTAAGAGAAACATTTCTTTTTGAGTCGCTAGCGCAATTTACTTCTTTAGACCAATTCATCATGGAATCAATCATCATTTTTTCCATCTTAACGTCATTAGAAATGGCTTCTCTGCATTTATCAAGTTTTACATATCCGCGCTGTGGATGCGAAATAGATAGACTCGGATTGTAATCTTCAAGAGAAGAATAGAATGACTCAAATTCTGGGTAACAAGCCGGATTCGCCAACTTGCTTGCCAGTGATTTCATGTTCTTTGAGATTGCATCCCTTGAATCACAAAATTCTCTATTTGCTCTTTTCTGCATTTCATTGTAATGCTTGAGCGCATCACCAGTTAAGACTTTAACGCATGCATTATCACTTTTATTATATGGGCTGCATGTTGCAAATGCGGCAGCATCGTCTATATTACCACGCAAATGTTTTTTGTCTTCTTCATATATAGCACTCTTATTCAACTTGGCGGGCGGAGCACTTATAAAGTCAACACTATTTACCATATGCTGCTTTCCAGACAGTGCGCACTGAGACCCATCGTTAAAAAATATTTTGCTTCCTAGTTGCAAATAAGAAACCACCATATCCAGATTATTATTGCCGTCAAGATCTGCCAGCAACACCGAACGACCTGACTCTTCTTTATTGGAAAAGTCGATTCCAGGAGAAAAGCCACCATTGCCATCATTTACGTATAAGCGACTGGCCCCATTCTCATTGCCAGTCAACACATCAATCGAGCCATCACAATTCACATCACCCATCGCAATTGATTTCGCAAAATAATTTTTCTTGTGTTGAGCATGATATGCCTTTGCGAATATGCCGGCACCATCATTCAACAGCACCTCAAATTCATCGGTACGCCCGTTATCGCTGACAATATCGAGATAGCCATCATTATTGACATCACCTAAGCCTAACGAAAACCTTGTTCCTTTGTGCTCCTCATATTTAGTTACGTTATTAAATCCCCCATAGCCATCATTAAAATACACATACACAGGTCCATTGAAAACAGAGGCAATAATATCTAAATCCCTATCACCATCAACATCCCCCATTGCAATGGCCATTACGCCGCCCACATCATCCGAAATATTGTCTATAGGAAGAAATTCACCTGTACCATAGTTCAGATAAATACGAACCCCTTCCTCATTCCCAGTCACCACATCAGAATCCCCATCATTATCGACATCACCCATCACGACTGATCTTGTTGTATATTTCTTGGCATCTATTTTTAGTCCTTTGCTATAATTGCCATCACCATCATTGAAATAAATGTAACTATATCCAAAATTGGCAACAACTAGATCTAAATCCTCATCACCATCCACATCGCAAAATTTCACATCCGTGGCGTAGAGTTTATTATTTTCCACATCACGGTTATATAGAAACTTACCACCCCCATCGTTCAGATAAATTTTAGCAATCCCCATACCAACCAAAACAACATCGAGGTCCCCATCACCATCAACATCGCCAGCATCGGATGCCAAAATAACAGATTTATACGGAGCCAAATCGGCCATACGCCATGTAACTTCCCCTTTGTCACATGCAGCCACCATCAATAAAACACATGCGGTCATATATATCCGTCGAGACATCATTTTTCGACTCCTTCTGCAGGTATGCGTATTCCAGGCCAAATTGCAGCCCTCGCTGAAAACTTTTGCCACCCCAAACCGGCGAAGGCTAAACAGGTAGCCGCTAATGACCGCTCGGTATGCACAAATTCGAATATATGAAATAGGTATACTATTCTTGGAATTTATCAATGAGCTATAGTGCACTGATTATTAATTCCATTTCTCAAATCATATTTACTAGGTCTACGCAGCTTGACATCAATAACACCAATTTTTACAAGCTCGCTTTTCCAAGTTTGCTCGTCGAGATTATGCTTAATGAAGCCTGTTTGTGTATTAATTAGGAAATATTGTGTTTTTTGGATATCTGGCACACCATTCTTTAGCATCGAAAGTGTCCCTGTAACATACACCCCACACACCGCGTACAGTGACACCGTCCCGTCAACCACATGATTAGTAATAATCATATTTTTGTCATCTGAGATAACCCTTGTTTCACCAGATATTTTTGTTAATGAGTAACCATTCGGAAGATTTATGGAATAATCACCACATGATGCAAGCATGCATACAAAAAAAATTAACATTACACTGTAGGCCACCCTGGTCATTTAGAACCCCCCAGCTCCTGAAGTAGACTCTTGCCAATTAGCATAGATCTTAAATGGAGTACCTTGTGGAGCATCCTGATTACCAGGGACGCTATCATATATATCAAGAGCATCGATAAATGCGTCATTTATCCAAAAATTCATGCCGCAAGAATAAGAGTAAGTTCTCGATGAACAATTTGCCGTAACAGTACAACCGGCCTTTCTAAAAAAGGCACTATGTCCAACAGAAAAGAGGCACTCATCATTCGTGACGTTTGTTGATACAGAGTCGTTTACATAAAACTGCGCAGAGGCTGTGGATGGTTTATTGCAGTTCCCACCTTGGCAGAGAGATTTCGCCATATCAACCGCTTTCTGCTGCACTACCCCATGGAATGATGACGTAGCATTTCTCACTGACCCTGCATTCTGGAATGAACCAAGCAGTCCTACACTTGACAAGTAAATGGCCTTACCCTGGCCGAAGATATAATGCCATAAAAAATCACTAGTACAGAAAAGTCCTGAAGGGTCTATCTGTCTTAGAGGATTACCCCTAACATAGGTGTAAGTATTTGAACCACCTACTAGCCCGATTGGATCAGATTCTATGTACCTACCGGTAACCGGGTCATAATCCCTAAAGTAGTTGTAGTGTTTCCCCGTCTCCTTGTCGAAGTATTGTCCGGGGAAACGTAGATTGTAGCTAAAGAGTCTTCTGTCCCCATCCGGATCTTCATTGGCCGCTGCCATACCAAACGGATCTGAGTCCCATCGCCAGATCTCAAGGTTGGTTTTGTCGGTAATGACTCTCGGCGTTCCGAGGTGGTCACTGTGGATAGCATAGACTTTGCCGTGCTTCACCGTTGCGACCGGCAGGTTACCCAGCCAGATGGTCTCCTGTACGACTTTGCCTTTGCGGTTGTATTCCCCCAGCAGGCGGTGGTCGTCGTAGGCGAAGTGGCGCTCGCTGTAGCCGTGATTTTGACGGTTGTGTTCACGCTGGCGGGCTGACTCTTTGTCCTTTTCCTCTTTGCCGTCATGTTTTTTGTGGTCATCTTTCTCTTTTCGATGACGTTCGATGCAGGTGATGTTTTCGTGCCACTCATGCTGGTTGTTGTGGTGGTATTTATCACCTTCGTCTCTTTGCTTTTTCCCTTTTTCTCTGTCCTTGTCGTCACCCTTGTGTTTGCCGTTGTCACCACAGTTTTCGTCCAGTGCGATTTTGAGGATGCGCTGGCCGAGGGGGTTGTAGTGGTATTCGGCGGTGTCGCCGTTGTCGATGGCGATGAGGCGGTTTTGCGCATCGTACTGATACGTATGGTTTCCGTCGTTGATGAGGTTGCCGTTGGCATCGTAGCTGTAGGTGGTTGCTGCAATGGCTGTCAGCCGGTTGCTGGCCGGGTCGAGGGTGTAGGCGGTTACGGTCCCACTGTTGTCCTGGCTCAGGCGGTTGCCGTTGGCGTCGTATTCCCAGGCCAAACTGTTGGCGTCATCGTTGGCGGCGGTGAGACGGTTTAAGGTGTCGTAGCCGTAGGTTTGGTTGGTATCGCCGCTGATGGCGGTGATGTTGCCGTTGGGGTTGTAGGTGAGTGTGCGCTGGCCGTTGCCGAGGGTTTGGCTGATGAGGCGGCCGTCGAGGTCGTATATGACGACATCGCGTTCAGCCGACGATTTCACTCTGTCACCAACGCTCACCGTTTCACCGTTATGGTACTTCATTCACACATGTCGTACGCAAGTGATTGCATTGGTATTACCCTTTGGTGCAGGCGCCGGACCTAATTGCCCACCGTTCCGGCAAGAACTGACCACCGAAACCAGCGAAGGCTGACCAGGATTCTGCTATTGACCACTCTCGCTGTGCATAAGATGTTCAGTGAAAACCAGCTACGCGTCCAATTACATTTACACCTATCGCGTTCAATCTCTTAGTTTTTTCTGATGCGTTATCGTCATCTCCGATAGAAAATGACTCGACAAGCCATTTCCCATTTACCTGTGCATATCTAAATTCTGACATCAGCACACCTATTTTTGAGAAAATAGTTTCATATTGTATACATGCTGTTTTGCTGACATTTTCATTCTCTTCCCATCCGGCCTTATCACCGCCATTGATGCTGAGAGGGTATATCCTCTCGCACTTTTCCTTTTTATGACTGGAATTGATGTCGCCGACACTTTCAAGTAGCAAAGAAAAATAACGCTCCAGCTTGTCACGTTCTCGGACCATCCGCTCATCACTATATGAACTAGGAAGCATGAACCTCTCTGAGAACTTCTTCATTTCTCCATTTTTTAATAACAGAAGGTCATCGTCGGCAACCTGCGCCTCTAGTTCATCGCCATCCCCTGCGGCCACATTTCCATGGGCAAGAAAGAAAAGACACAGTAGCAGCACATTAATAACACCCACTGAAGGTGGGTTAGTTGGTTTTCTTGGAAAGGTATCAGTATACTTTGTCATGCTCTAATCCTTGTCTTGCCACTGCTTTCTCGCCCAAAGCCAAATAAGCACTGAACCCACACACAGAAAGAACAAACTCAGTATGTTTTGGCCAACGATACCGTAAAGCCATTCTGTGACTTTATGTCTCGCAAAGTCAGTTCCAATGAAAAAAGGAACATCTGTAAGATATATGTATAGGGCGAAGAATATAAATATTAAACCCCATAGCAGGTCTTTCATAAGACTAGTCCGCACCTAGGCAATTACTCACATTTGAGCAGGCAGTCTGCTGCTACTGCAGCATCATACACAGTTACAACAATATTCACTCTTCTGATCATTGCCTTTGTTGCCATTTTAATGCCTTCGTCAACAATCTTGTTTGCGGCCTTATTTGCGGCGATCCGCGCCACATCGACGGCACCAGGCATTACAAAGTTAACAAGACATTCCGCTTCACAAGAAATGCACTGGCCAGCTCTCTTAGCATATCCGTTGATTATATTCTCAGTGGTCTTGTAGTCATCAAACCACCCATCACAATACTGGCCCATGCCATCTGGAAGAGTAATACAGATATTTCCATAAGGATCCATGTTCTTAACAGGATTAGATTTAGCATAGGAGTAGGTATTCAAACCTCCACGCAGTCCAATTGGGTCTGATTCGATATACCGTCCTACAGCCGGATCATAGTCCCTAAAGTAGTTGTAAACTAATCCCTATAAATAAAACCCTCTTGCATATCTGCTAATCATCTAAAGTCGATCAATATACGAACGGATCCGTTCAAGCAGCTCCTCAAAACTTGGCTGTTCCTGATAATACAGTGCAGCAGTTTCTTGATAACTCCTTTCGTACAATTCTCGTGTCTTGGCGTCTGAGAGCAAGAACGCCTCATTCTCGGCAATCGGTATCTGATAATCTACTACCGGGAACCGAGTTTTCTTGTGCTCAAGATATACGTCTGTACCAATAAAGGCTTTGACACTTTCATCATCGAGCAAGCAATAGATATCGTAGTAATGCCGCATAAAGTTCTTTGGCATATCACCATTCGCTTGTTGGTTCCTGTATTTGGTTACTATCGTCTGCAACTTCTCGACAAACGTGTAACCGGGTTCATAGCAAGCAATCCCTGTAGCCTGATTGTCGATGACTGGCATTCCATGCTGCTTGGCAAAATCAAGGGGCCATGAGCTGATATCAACCTTGCGGTTTGGTGCCACCACATCAAATCCGACTTCCAGCAACACACCATCTTTCATGCCCATTGAAATCGGATTAATACCGGAATACCTCAAACGAATACCACCACTGCGAAATTTCGCATCATCGAAGGCATGATCACGTTCAACCTTATCAATACCATCAATGCTTATCTCGCGGGCCAGTTGGTCATAGAAAGCCTGGCGTTTTTCACAGTGCTGAGGTTTGTTCTGATTCTTTCCGATCGGCACATCAGCCTCAGGAGACGGTTCGATGCGGATATCAATATCTTCGGAGAAGCGATGAATGATGCCAAAGCCTTTCGACAGGCTCGTGCCACCTTTGAGCTCGAAGGTATAGCCTTGTTGGGTCAGGCCATACAGGCAATGCATGATCCAGTAGTCTTTTTCTACCAAATCGGGAGCAATACCTTTTTCCTCGGCAACAGTCTGGATTAGCGCCTTGTAGTCTTGGTGACGATGCAGGTAATCAAGCGACATGAGTCACCGCTGTCTCATCAAGCGAGGCAAACAGTTTTTTGGCACGAACACCACCATAGCGCTGGACATCCCTCTTCAACGTGGAAGCGTCCATGTTAGCGACAACATCCCGAACGCGCCTCAGTACGGAATTCTGCTCTTCGGCGAGTTTGGTTACGTTGTTGACCAAATCGACCAGTAAAAACGCCTCTGACAGTTCCCTGGGGAAGTAAGGTTTCATCTGAAAGTTGAAGACGCGGTTGCCCAGTTTGAATTTGCCGTGACGCTTGTGGTTGTAGACAACTTGCTCGTTGTAGAGCTGCGTTGTACCAACACCCAGCGCATTGTAGGCATTCGGCGAAAACAGCAAAAAATCATCCGTTTTCAAGAATGCCTCGACCAGCTTGCGATCCTCCGGGGTAGCCTTGCCGAATGATGTTTTCTTGGGGTATGCATAAACACCTTGGGAGACCTTCTGCAAGACCCCTTCTTTCACTAACTGCCTCAAATGGCGATCAACAGCATTACTCCACCGTGCCAAATCGGCTCGACGATACACTTGGCCCGGCTTCAGGTGCCGCCTCAACTCTTGCAATGCAGACATACGCATACCCAATACTCGTTCTTACTATTTAGAATACATGAGACAAAATGATATGCCAACTTTTTAATTTAAAATTCATGCACTACCTTGCTTGGCTGCTGGATGGGTCTCGTAGTAGACCCGGCTTAAGTCCCTGATCGTCACATGGGTATATATCTGGGTAGATGAGATATCGCTGTGCCCCAGCATCTCCTGCACCTGCCGGATATCCGCACCATGCCTGAGCATCTCCGTGGCGGTCGCGTGGCGTAACAGGTGGCAGGCGCCTTTCTTATCGATACCGGACCTGACCACGCAATGGGTCACCATGTCCGTCACTTTGTGGGGATTCATCCTGTGGCCTGCCTCGGTCAGGAACAGGGCATCCCCGGAGGCCAGGCAGGCAAGCCTGGGACGTATCTCTTTCAGGTACCTCTCAACCCAATCCAGGGCACGACGTGCGATGGGCACATTCCGATCGTTCTTGTTCTTACCTTCCCTCACCATCAGGATCTGCCGCTGGAAATCGATATCTCGTATGTTGATGTTCACCAGCTCGATACGGCGGATACCAGTGGCGTAGAACACCTCAATGATCGCCCGGTTCCTGAGGCCCAGGCGGCCCATGATCAGGGCCTGCTCCAGTACCCGCTCTATGTCATCGACGGTGGGAATGTCCTTGGGTAGGCGGCGTGGAATCCTGGGCAGCCTGAATTTCTTGGCAAAGGTGCCATCGATGGCATCGTAGTAATCCATGGTTTTGACAAACTTGGTCACCGCCATCAGCCTGGCATATTGGGTACTGATATCCAGGGACTGTCCGTCACGCTTGCGGTGTTTGTTGAGATGACGCCGGTACTCTTCCAAAACCAATAAGTTGAGATCCTTGAGGTTGTAGATATCCTGAGTAGCTGCCCATCCAATAAACTTCGCCAGCAAAACCCGTTTGGATTTTAACGTGGCATTGCTTTCCCCGAGGGCCATACAGTCCTCGAAATAGAACTCGGCACACTGGCCGAGTTCTTTTAGGTCGAGTTTCCGCTTCAATGCTCCAACCCATGGTTTGTTCCGGAGGTAATCGGCGCTGGGGTAATGCCGTAGTAGTACAGCCGGGCCAACATCCGAAGGACGGCATCCATACGTTCTTTCTGGGTCGTGAGTGAAATGACATGACCGGTGAAGACATTTTTCTCACTCATCAGAAAGTGTCGGTAGGATTCGAGCAATGGCGCAGCCAGCTCTGTAACCTGGTCAATTTCAACGGAGTAGCAATATTCCAGGAACCGCTCCAGGTGGATACGGCTGGTATTCAGCGTTCGAGAGGATTTGCCCGCCTGTTTCTGCTCTTCCAGGTAAAACTGCACACACTCATCCAACGTCATAGGATGATTAAGCCAATGTTCTGATGCGCTTGAAACCAACTCGCCGTATCGCGGTTTAAAGGACTCGGCTTCCCTAACCAATCGATTGAATGCCGCGGCGACATCACTATGCGACATCGCAAAGCGGTTCACGTCCTGTCCTAACGGCAACATCACACGACGGCATTGGATACCAATAGCATCAAGCGCCTGGGCAACCAGCAGCGCGTTATGATTGGCAGAGGGATTGTAGTCGAACGCGATGTAGACACGACGCACTCCATCCTCAAGCAGGCGTGAAAGCTGATGCTCATTGAATCCCTGTACGCCCATTGTGGCGACCACGTTATCAATGCCTGCACTGAGTAGCGTCAACGCATCCAGGGCGCTTTTACACAAGATCAGCGAAGTAGGCAGGGATTGCGTCGCATTAAAGAAAGACACCTGCTGCGCATTCCAGTAGAGGTGATAGGCCGGTGTACGCCGCTGGTGCTTGGCGCGACGACCGTAGGCACCAATGATTTGGCCTGCATGATTGGCGTAAGGAATAACCAGGGCACCTCGAAAGAACTCATGCCCTGTTTCCTTGAGCAATCCCAGTCGCTGCAAATGACCACGATTCCGGGAGCCCAGTAGGCACTTCGGTGACTGCAATTCGAAGCCCAGTGACCTGTCGGAAAAGCCGACCTTGAAGTGGTCGATATAGTCTCGGCTCACTTTCCGACTGGCCAGCATCTCCACCAATTCTGGCTGTGTTTTCAGCGTCTGGTGGTAATGCTCGAAGACCTGTTCGATCACCAGCAAATCCGGGTTATGTGCTTTGTCATCGTCCGCGCGTGTATCGTTCTGGAGGTGAACAAAGCTCTTTGCCTGCATCGCACTACTCAAGCTGTTTGTACTGTTCGTCTGGTACATGATGTCACCTCACTTGGCTCTTTGGGATTTGCGCATGGACTCACCTCGCAGCTCGATACGGTGTGCACGATGCACCAGCCGATCGAGAATGGCGTCGGCCACGGTCGGCTCGCCCAGGTATTCATGCCACTGCTCAACAGGGAGTTGAGAGGTGATGAGGATGGAGCCATGGCCAATGTGGTCGTCAACCAACTCCAGCAGCTCATTGCGGCCACGCGCCGTCATCGGCGCCAGGGCCCAGTCGTCGAGAATGATGAGGTCCATCTTGGCCAGTTTGGTCCGCATCTTTCCCAAACTGCCGTCGGCATAGGCGATCTCCAGTTCCTCCATGAGTCGGGACAGACGCTTGTAGGTCACCGAGTGCCCCTTCCTGGCCGCCTGCTGGCCCAACGCGCAGGCCAACCAGGTTTTCCCTACGCCGGTCGGGCCGGTGATGATGGTGTTGAGGGATTTCTCGATCCAGTCACAGGTGGTCAATGTAGCGAACACCTGGCGATCGAGGCCGCGGTGGGCGCTGAAGTCGACATCCTCCGGACAGGCGGAGACCTTCAGTTTTGCGGCCCGTAGCAAGCGCTCCAGACGCCGATCGTCACGGTCATTGAGTTCCGCATCGACACACATTCCCAGGCGCTCGTCGAAGCTCAGGGCCTGTATGCTGGTGTTGGTACGCTGCTCCTCCAGGGCTTTGGCCATGCCAAAGAGACGCAGTTGTTTAAGCCGTTCTGTGGTTTGTGTCATCAGCATCTTACTGTCCTCCGTTGGCGTAGTAGCCCGAGCCACGAACGTTGTCGTGCAGGGGGAGATTGATCTGGATAGGTACGTATGAGTCCAACTGCGCATCGAGGCGCCGCTGCAGGATCGAGCGGATACTCTTGGTGGTGAGTGAGCCGATCTGCTGTGCCCGCTGACAGGCCGCCTCAAACCGCTCAACGCCATACTCTTTGGCCAGGCGCTGCAACGGGGCACAGTAACGTATCCCCAACAGTGCATGCGGACGGCTGTCGAATTGATGCTGAATCACTGCCTCGGCGGCAGGGCCAATGGCGCGGGCCCATTTGATGAGCAGCTCAGGGGTTTGTTCGGCATAGTGCCGGTGCGCACTGGGCTGGTGAGATGGGGTAGTAGTGTGGCCACCGACTTCATAGCTGCGCGGATGGCTCGCGATACGCTTGCCCTTGTGGTACAGCTCGACAATATTGGCCGTGACTCGCGCCTCTACCTGTGAACTGATCAGGGCATGCGGTACCGAGTAGTAATGGTCTCGCACACGCATGTGATAGTCGGGGCCGATCTTGTGCGCAGAGGTCCATTCGGCAAACTCGAACGACTCCGTCGGCAGCGGCTTCAACAGCGGCTTGTCCAGTTCCTCAAAGCGCGAGCGCCGGGTACCCGGCAGCCTTTTGAAGGGCCGCTCATTGAGCTGACGAAGCAGCTCGGCAATGGCATCGTTGATCTCTTCAACGCTGAAGAACTTTCTGTGACGAAGCCGGGCGAGAATCCAGCGTGAGACCAGCAACACACCGTTTTCCGCCTTGGCCTTGTCTTTCGGATGACGCACCCGGGCCGGAATGATCACAATCTGGTAGTGCTTGGCCATCTCCAGATAGGTGCGGTTTAGTTCAGGATCAGCGCCGGGACGGGTCACGGCGGATTTCAGGTTATCGGGAACGACAATCTGAGGTGTGCCATGGATGAACCGGAACATCCGATTGTGGGCCTCGATCCAATCCGGTAGGGATTGTGATCGTAAAGCGCAGGCAAACGAATAACTGGAGCACCCCAGGACACCGACAAAGATCTGCGCCTTGTTGACCTCACCAGTTTCGGCATTGGTGTAGGGGATCGTTTGACCAGCAAAGTCCACATAGACACATTCGCCGGCACGATGGTCCTGGCGCATCGTGATATCCAGCTTGCCGACATATTGTCGGTAGTAGTGAGTGAACTGGGAGTAGCCATACGCATGCCCAGGATTGGCCAGCCTATAGTCTTCCCAAAGGAGTTGCAGGGTGACATGGGGATACTGCATCTCGCGGTGGATGGCAGCCCAGTCAGGCATGCGTTTGTTTTCGATGCGGAATCGTTTGCTTTTGAGCATTCCTTCGATTTCGGCATCATCCATTGCATCGATTGCCAACCAATCCAGGGGAAGTCCATTAATGAGCCCCCTGTAACGTTTGACGGTGTTGTGCGAAATACCAACGGTGCGTCCGATCATGCGATTGGACATATTTGTCGCGAAAATATATCGCAGGGTTTCTCTGTGTTTGTTCATCTGAACCACCTTTTTGAGGTCAGTACATGGCCCTGACCCGGCAGGGCCATGTCAGTGAGAACAAAACAGTGAGGCGAACGACTCCATCGTGATGGTTGTCATGCCATCAACGCCTTGACAGGTTGGAGCCGGGATACGATACTTTTGAGCGTCGAGATGAGATTTCGATGTTCAAAAGAAGAAGGCTTGGGGATCGTGAGTTCCCAGGCCTTTTTTGTATCTGTGCGTCACACCCACTGAAGTCTTGTCTATTTACACTCAGTTACGCTACGTCATAGTCACCTCCTGTTGCTGTTGTCCACACATTAGCTTTCGACCTTGTTCCGTTGTTCGGCAAGCCAGGTAGCAACATCCTTTGTCAGGGCGAACTTGCCGCGGCGATTCTCCAGCGGGAACACCTTGATCGGCACGGTGCCGCGTGACAACGCCTGCCTGAATGCATCCATGCTGGGATAGCCCAGCGCCTTTCTCAGGGCGTCTCCCGATAGCATAGGGCCGTATTGCCCCAGCAAATCGCTCTCCAGCACTTCCGCAAGTGATCGCATTTCCAGTTCTTCTCTATTCATGGTCATAACTAAATGTGACTGTTCGGGTATCAATAATCCTAGGACAGTCAATAACGTACACCAGTAGTAATCTTTTGTTTAATTTCTTTACTCTATTTCCTCTGCTATACAGTAACGAGATGTGACTAACTGTGACTGGAGGGAAATCTATGGACAAGGATAGTTGCCACGGGCGTCGACGTGGGCGCCCCCCGCGCAATGATATCGAGACGGTCAGTACAATCGCCTGGTTTAAATGCGCGAGTCATAAACTTGGGAAGAACAGTGGGTATGCGTTTGAGCAGAAATTTTGCCAGGGGAAAATTTCCACGCGCGATGATGGGTCAATACAGCGCCCTCGCAGGTTCGATTATTACAAATCCGGACTTCACACACCCAACAGAAGCGCTATCGACATGGTGGATGAGGCGTGCTCGGGAACCAAAGCTATTATTGAACTTCCGCTCTGGGAAGTGACCCGATCGCCCTGTACCGATCTCAACAAGCTCTATGCGCAACTCCACAGACTGCGCCCGGAATTGGTCGATCTGCTGTTTTATCGCATCCGAAATGGAGCGTCGGGATATGAGCGCCGCCAAATCGATTATATGACTACATTCCAGACGCTCAAGAAAGAGGGTGACATAGAGGCACTCACCGCGTGTATAGGCCTGATACAGGAAGCAAAATACTATGGTTACGAAGCCATGGACTTCATGTACACCAAACCGACGTTCGCGGTCTTTCGTCGCGCAGTTTCAGAGAGCCCACTGTATTTGGTTGCCGAGGAATTTTTTGAGTATTTCATGGAACATATACTTAACACTCCTGCTGCAGATGAAATCCGAACCAATGTGAGTTCGGAGATTATTAACGGTTTAATATGGTCCACCATATACAGACTGGATTTGATCGATGATCTCAGGATTCTTCGCAGTGGCAAGTATCCACCAAGATCGTGCCTGCATATCGCAGAACGATACCTCACGATTCCTGTTATCAGGGAGATTGGCGATTTGCAGACAGATGACCAGTGGGATGGGATATACAACAAGCTTCCAGCCATCAGGAATCTGACCAGAGCGCTAAAACGGTGGGAAACCAAGAATATGCCTGTGACCAGGCATTAATTCTGCTGAAAGTGGTCAATAGCGTAACGGTGGGCAGGGGTAATTGGATTGGCTGGTCACAGCTATTCAGCCCAGCTGGTCAATCTTGTCGGAATCCGCACCTGCAGGCGCCGGACCCAATTGCCCACCGTTCCGGCAAGAATTGACCACCGAAACCGGCGAAGGCTGACCAGGGTTCTGCTATTGACCACTAAATCCCTTCATTCTGTTTGGTATTGCTTAGTATGATTAATCTATTGATACAGATAGGTATCTAATATCTGTGTACAATTTCCCAATAGGAGAATCCATATAGCGTTCCACCCTATTTAGCATGAGCGATTCGCTATCAACCCAGAGCTTCTCAACCTTACCTGTTTCGTAAATCAAGTTGAGGAGGATGTATTTTCTTCCATCAATGAATTCTGATGGCAACTGTTTTACCGAGATCGCACCAAGTTTTGAATTGCATGGCATGTCTTTCGTGATGAAGCGAGGAACCAGAAATGCCAACCCACCTGAAACTCCTTCTATGCTCGATAGCGCTTTCAATTCATCCTTATAGAAGGATGGCTCATGACCAGAGAGCGTAACTAGAAACCCATCATCTTTGGTAACTAGAGAGTTAGTCTGTGGCTGCAATCCAAGTTTATAGTTTGTCCATTCGAACTTAAGTGCAAAATTGCCGTACGTAGTAGTGAATTTCTTGGAATCTATTTTGCGCTTTTCCTCTCCATTCAATACATAAGCATCAACAGTCCCACTGTCATGATATGTAGAAAGTGCCCTATACTGCTCAATAACATCATCAACAACCTTCTCCCCTTCTGCAACACAACCTTGAGCAGGTATAAAAAACAACAACATAACCAAGTATTTTACACGCATGCAACATTCCTCATGATCAAACGGATGTAGGGAAATATGTATTTGGCATCGAGCAACTAATAGCCCCCTAAAAAGACCGTTGGATTCAGTCTGTCATACAAACCATTCTGCCTTTCGATAAGGATATTGTAGTCAGCAATATACTCATCCCAACATTTATCCATGCATTCTTTATAGTCAAAACATGGTACAGCTTTACTCTGTTCTATACAGTTCGCATCACACAACAAGCGTCTGTCATCGTTTGCTGCTAAGGCGTCATCAACCAATCCAAGCTGTCGCCATATATCCTGAATCCGCCGCTCCCACTTCTGAACTAACTCGTTTTCAACTTGAGATTGTGCTCTTGCCAGCAGATATTCCTCGATAATCTTCTGTAAAAAGCCGCTAACACTTCCTCGTCTAAGTCCTAATGCATCTGAATGAAATAGGGGGTTACTATCGACATAAGCGAATGTATTTAGCCCACCTTTCAACCCTACCGGATCCGACTCAATGTACCGCCCTAAGCTAGGATCATAATCCCTAAAGTAGTTGTAATGTTTCCCTGTCTCGCTGTCGAAGTACTGGCCTGGGAATCTGAGGTTGTAGCTGAATGTCCTTCCATCCCCATCCGGATCATCATTGGCTGCGGTGGTGCCAAACGGGTCACTGTCCCAGCGCCAGATTTCGGTGTTGTTTTTGTCAGTGATGACCCGCGGCGTACCGAGGTGATCGCTGTGGATGGCGTAGACTCTGTCGTGTTTCACGGTAGCGACCGGCAGGTTACCCAGCCAGATGGTCTCCTGGTCGACTTTGCCCTTGCGGTTGTATTCACCAAGCAGACGATGGTCATCGTAGATGAAGAGACGTTCGCTGTAGCCTTGATGACGATTGTGTTCACGCAGGCGGTCGATTTTTTTGCCCTTCTCCCCTTTTTTGTCTCGACCTTTGTCGTCGTGTTTGTCTTTTCGATGGTGTTCGACACAGGTGATGTTTTGGTGCCATTCGTGTTGGCTATCACGATGGTCTTTGTCGTTGCCTTTCCTTTGCTTGTTCTCTTTCTCCTTATCCCATCCGTTATGCTTGCCGTTGTCACCGCAGCTATCGTCGATGGCGATTTTGCTGATGCGCTGGCCTAGAGCGTTATAGCGGTATTCGGCGGTGTCACCATTGTCGATGGTAACGAGACGGTTTTGCGTATCGTACTGGTAGGTATGGGTACCATCGTCGATGAGGTTACCGTTGGGGTCGTAGGCATAGTCAGCCGTATTGACAGCTACAAGACGATTACTCGTAGCACCGATGGTGTAGGCGGTGACGGTGCCACTGTTGTCCTGGCTCAGGCGGTTGCCGTTGGCGTCGTATTCCCAGGCCAGGTTGGTCGCTCCTGCGCATCCTGCGCCCGCGACATTAGTGCATCCCTGCACGTCATCATTTGCGGCGGTGAGGCGACTGAGGGCATCGTAGCCATAGCTCCAGTTGGTATTGCTGCTGATGGCGGTAATGTTGCCGTTGGCGTCGTAGGTCAGCAGGCGCTGCCCGTTTCCGAGACTCTGACTAATCAATCGGCCATCAAGATCATAACCACGTACGCTCTGGCTACCGTTAGCCCAGGTCCAACCGCTTACAGGGCCGAATGCCTGGTAGGTGATGGCGTTGAGTAGTGGCTGGCCGTTAACGGTCATGGCTTCAATCTGGCCGTTGACGTAGGTGTAGCCGACCTGCATGCCTGATGGATAGGTGATGCCACTAAGATGACCATTGGTGTCGTATTGCCAGGCGGTGGTTTGAGTCACTGCCTGTTTTTTGCTTTGCAGGGTGCGGCTGCGACTAACGGTGCGACCGTGTAGATCGTAAGCCCATGCGGTGGTAAGTCCCGGTTCGCTGATTTGTGCCAGTCGTCCGATGCCGTTAGGGGCGGTGTCATAGGTATAGGTAATGACCGTTCCATCGGCATAGGTGGTTTGTATCAGGCGATTGAGTGCATCGTAGGTGTACGTGGTTGTCAGCCCGTTCGCATCGGATTTGGTCAGGACATTACCCGCAGCATCGTGGCTAAAGGTTGTCGTGCCGGTATCGGGGCTGTGCTGCTCCATCAGGTTACCGAGACCGTCGTAAACATAGGTGGTCGTGTTGTTATTGGGGTCGGTTACCGCCGTCAGACGGTCATGGGTATCGTAACCATAACTGGTGACGCCGTTGATGGGGTTGGTCTGTTCGACTAACCGGTTAAGACCATCGTAGGCGCTGCGGTGCAGCTGTTGTAGCGGGTCGATGACCTGGGTCCGGTTATCGTTACGGTCGTAGCCGTAGGTGGTGATCTGGCCGCTGGCGCCGACGCTCATCAGCAGGCGGCTCAGTTCATCGTAGACTTTTTGTTGGCGGCGGGTCAGTTGGCCGCTGGTGTCAGTCACTTTCTCCTCAGTACGATTGCCCATCGGATCGAGAGTGTAATCGATACGATTTCCGTCGCTGTCGACGATGGCAATGAGGCGATTGGCAGCATCATATTCATAGCTGAGGGTAATACCACCAGGGGCAGTAACCGCGGTCAGGTTACCTACCGGGTCATAGCTCATGCTGGTTTTTTCTGTCCCCACGAGTCGCTCAATAAGACGACCTTTGTCGTCATAAGCCAGTCTGCTTTCCAGGCCATTGGCATCGCGGGTCAATATCGGACGACCGTAGGCGTCACGGGTGACGATTTCAGTGGTATGACCAAGCGCATTGGTCACGGTGCTGAGTCGGCCATCCACATCGTAGCTGTAGGTGGTGATATCGCTAACATCCACACGCGGACCATCGACGGTTGCCAACAGGCCTTGGGCATTGTAGTTGTAACCGGTGGTACGACGGTTGCCTGTCGTCAGATCGACAAGGCTGCGTTCCAGGGTGCGGCCCTCCGCATCGTAAACGTAGCGGGTTTCTGTATTGCCTTCGGTAACAACCAGCGGTTTGCGTAGGGCGCTGTCCCATTGGGTGTTGATGGTACGGCTTTCCGGCAGCCCTGCCGCTTCGGTGCGACTGAGTTCGAGGCCGTTGGCGTCATGACTGAACTGGGTGACGATGCCTTTGGCATCGACTTTCTCGGTGAGAAAACCATTGGCATCGAAGCTGTAGTCCATCGCCGTACCCTGGCAGGTCTGGGTCGGCTCGCCTTCGACGTGGACGATCTTCTTCACGCCGTGGATGATTTCGAAGGTAAAGGTAGTCTTTTTCCCGAGGGCGTTGGTGAGGGTAGTGGTGCCGTCGGCGTTATAGCTGACTTCGACCCGCTCGGCACCGTCGGCCAGTTCGCTCATAATGGCGCGGCCCTGATCGTCATAGGCGACGGTATTACTACGATGACCATTTTCATCAATGATGCCGGTGATAAGCCAGGGGCGCTCGGGGACTTCGTAGAGGTATTGCTTGTTAGTGCCGTCGGGATTGTTGATCTGGTTAAGGATCAATCCATTGAACAAGTATTCGGTCACACGACCCGATTTGTCGGTGATGTGGGTGGGTAACAGGCCATTGGCATTGAGTTCGACTGAAAGTTGATCACCATCCGGGGCGGTAATGGTTAAGGCACTGCCATCGGCACTGTAACTCAGGGTTTGAACCTGGCCTTGTGAATTGCGAATAGATAGCAGGCGACCATTTGCGTCATAGGTCTCTTTGGTGTTGTCGGCCAAGATATACACCCAGGTGCTGCTGGCGGATTGCCATTCGAGTCGCTCGACAACATCGGGATCGGAACTCCAGGTGCTTCCACTCAAATTGAAGTCGTAACTCTGCCCGCCAGGACGGCGTACAACCACCTGGGTGGGTGATTGCTGTTCAATGCGCTGGGTGTAGGTAAAACGCCAACCCAGGTCGAGGCTGTTATAAGTACGACCAAAGACGATGGGGAATGATCCCGTGCCACGGTAGTCGGTGGCACGGAAGAATTTGTTGCCGATGGCGAAGTCGATAGGATGCTTGGTTTTAGTACTGTAGCCTGAACTGCCAGATTTGGCACAAGCCAACATTTTTCCAAGAGGTGGGGCCTTGTCTGTACAAGTTTTTCCGCTATTTACACCCTGTAAAGTTGGCACCCACTTATTTGTATCTGTCGGCCATAGCTGCTCAACTTCGCAACCTTCATAACAAGCGTCATTAAGTTCATTGACTGAGGCAGTAACAGCTTTTCCAAGCGGACACTTTTCTTCGCATTTACCATTAATTGGAGGTTTTCCAGTTTTTTTGCATATCGTAGTACGCGTGAACTCATAACCACGGACACCGCAGTCTCCTGGTGGTATACGGGCCGTGCAGTTATAACGCCTGGATATGCCATACAGGTTACCATTCGCGGGATAGTAGGGCTGCGTCCATGTTATATATCCCAATGCCTGATGATATCCATCGACGAAACATTCGTTAATAACATTACCTATCGTTTCACTTGTATAGGTCTTTCCATAGGGACAAACCAATGTGTTGCTAAGACTTGAACTCTCTTTGGGACTAACGATTGTATATTGAGTAGTGGTTTCACCGTAGTCATATGCGTAGGCGCGGGAGGAGAGGAAAAAAACGGAGAGCAACAGGGTAAACAGCAACAAAAAAAATTTGCGTGCCACCGACCAAGTTCTTCTGGCAACACCGCACTGACTGAGAATGGAAATATCACTGGGACAACACAGTTGCTCTAATCCCGGTAAAGTGGAAATGGGGGAAAGGGTTACATGTCTCGTTTTCACTGTCGCTTCCTTTGCTTCTGGCTATCACTTTTTCGGAAAACTTCCGGTGGGAGAGCCAAGGGTATGATTAACAAAACTTCTTCGCATTGGCCGGGGCGTCGTATGCAGCGGCTAACTGATAAAACTTAACCCTATCGAATCGAGACCAGAGGGGAAGAACAAAGAGATATTCCATGGCAACCGGCAACGTGTATTTTTAGCAAAAATTTAACTGTGGTGTTAACGAATTTTCCAGGCAAGCACTTTTCTTCGCATTCATCATTAATCGGAGGAATACCTTTTTACTGCATATCGTGGTGCGATTGAACTCATAACCACGAGTGAGGAAAAACCGAAGGATAGGGTGCAGGAGGTGCTTCATAGTCAAGTCCCTTTTGGATGCTGCTCTTGTTCGTGATACAGGGAAAATACACTATTTCATATGACAACCTCAATAATGAACTTACTCATTAAGCCTGACAGGAAAACATGGTTATAGCGCCTTGGAGAACATCACCCCGGCGCCCCAGTCGGCACTGGTATCTGAAAAGCCCTTGATGAGATAAACACTGAGATTACGATCTTTATCCAGCGCCCGCTCGAAGGAGAGGGTCAGTTCCTGCACCGGGTCATCGCCACTCACTGCAGGCTGCTCGGTGTAGTACTCACTGCGCAGCTTCCAGATTTTATTCAACTCCGCAGTCCAGGCCAGGGAACCGTAAACGATGTTGTCGTAATCGATGGTGTCGGTATCGCCGAGGACGTTGTATCCGACCATGGCATCCAAACGCCCCTTGGCCATCTCAAGTTGCACGGCATAGTCATTCTCACCGGTACCCAAATTCTTGCTGGCACTGGCGGTGCCGAACTTCACCTTGGTGGTCACGGCCAACCAAGGCGCACTCGGTCCTTCCTCCAGCAATTGCAGACTGGCCTTGGCGACCACATCACCGATACCGACATCGGTACGTGTGGTGGTAGAGGTCACCGTGGTGGTGCTGCCATGGCCGGTACCACGCACACCGCTCACCTCTGTCGAACCGCTGACGGCAACGAAGGGCACGGTCAGACTGAGTGAATAGTTTTCACCCGCCCGACTGATCCACAGCGGTAGATACCATGTGCCAGTTTCAACACCGGTACCGTAATCACCGCTGGTGTATTCCAATCCTGCACCGAAACGAGTGCCTGCCTGTACAAAAAGCGGCGTCATCAACGCCGCGGCAAGGAGCAGACGTTTCATTGGCGTCCTCCCCGCTGTATTCGTTCCATACCATGACGTTCCATACGTTGCGAACCGCCATCCATTCTTTGTCTTGAATCCATATCGTCCTGCCCTGTCGTAGTGGTGTTGCTTTCGTTATTTTTAGTTGTTGCCTGATCCTGCCACTGTTTGCGCAACGCCTGTTGCTCCTCGGGCGGCAACTGGTTAAACGCCTCCATCCGCTGGCGCAGGCGCTGTTGCTGCTGCGGATCGAGTTGCAGATATTGCTGGTAGCGCTGACGGATCTGCTGCTTTTGCTCCGGCGACATCTGCTGCCAGCGCTGGAATCGTTCAGTCGTTGCCTTGCGCTCCTGAGCATCCATCTTCGACCAACGTTGCGCGCCGCGCTGCAACCGTTGTTGTTGCGCTTCGCTCATGCCGTCCCATTTGTCCTGGTAGGGTTGCAGCACCTGTTGCTCGGCCTTGTCCAGCTCGTTCCACGGAACGGCATATGACATCCCCGGCAGCAGTGCCAATAGCAGCGCCACAACGCGGCTATTCATCGTTCTGCTTGTCGTCTTTTTCATCATCACTCTCCGCAACTTTCATTTCAGCGGGTAACAGCCACTGAGGATCGATCCAGGCACCGTTACTGTCTTCCCAGTTACCCAGGTACTCCAGCAATTCCAGTGACGGCTGCTGCTCTTCCGCACACAGCGTCGAGGGCAACAGTGTCAGCAATAGCAACACAGATTTGCTAGCTTGTATGGCCATTCTGTTTTTCCAACCAGAGATAAAAATCGAGATCGGCAAATAGTTGCAGATCTTCGCCATGCACCAATATTTCAAAATCGGTCGCCGCCTGTTGGGTCGGCAGCGGTGCCGGTGCATCAATCTGTGAAAGATGCGCAAACCATGCGACACCGATGGCAAGCACCAACAACATGGCGGAACTCCATGCAGGCATCCAGTTCGGCGTGACCCGATGGTAAGGCGCCGCAACCGCTTTATGCCGTGCCTGCCGCAGGCGTGCAGCAACATGCGGCGGAATATCCGCCTCGACCTGATCCAACGCGACTCGCGCCTGCCGGACAAATTGATCTTCGTCTCTGCTCATGCCTGCATTCCTTCCAGTTTCTCGCGCAATGTATGCACTGCACGCGAGTAGTGGGTCTTCACACTTCCCGCCGACACACCCATCGCCGCGGCGGTCTCTTCCACACTCAGGCCCTCCCATACTCGCAGCAGGAAGGCCTGCTGCTGACGGTTGGGCAGTTCGCCCAGGGCCTTTTCCAGTGCTTCACCGAACTGTTCTGTTTCAAGTTGCTGAAGCGGTTCATCCGGTATGGGATCGGGATGGTTCTCCAAAGGATCGTCGTCGTCCTCATCCCGTTTGAACCAGACCCGAAACCGGTTACGCACCTTGCTGCGTCGGTACCAGTCACGGATGCGGTTCTGCAAAATTCGCTGGAACAACGGAGCCCATTCCGCTTCACTGCGCGCAGCGTAACGCTGCGCCAGTGTCAGCATGGCCTCCTGTACGATATCCAGTGCATCGTCCTCATTACCGGTGGCGATTCGTGCCATGTGATAGGCCCGTCGTTCCACACTGGCGAGAAAACGATCCAGCGCAGCTTCCTGATTCAGCGTTGTTCTCCTTTAGAAGTGTGCTCAAAATTGTCTTCGTACCTTGATCCTGCGTTACAAAGCCTGCTGCGGTGCTCATTTACAATCGGTAAACTGCGCTCCTCACAGGCTTCGCGCCTTGTCTCCAGGCACGAATCCTAATTTTGAGACAACTTCTAATAGCCGAAGACGATGCACTTTTACATCGAACTTACCGGCGGCCAGCACCCATACTACCGCCCATGTCTGAGCGGTTGTTCATGCGGCGATACTCGAAACGGTTGGTATTGCGGTTCATGTCGCCGCTACCCGTACCGTCTTCATTATGAAGTTGATCGCGTTTCTGATCGCGAATCTGGTCACGGGTTTTGTCACCATCTTCGGTACCGTCGTGCAAACGGTCCTGGGTACGATCACGGATCTGATCCTTGGTTTGGTCGCCATCGCCAGTACCGTCGTGCAGACGATCCTGTGTGCGATCGCGGGTCTGATCCTTGGTTTGGTCGCCGCTGGCAGCCGCATCTTCTTCAGAAGCAGGCGTACCCAGTTGCTTACGCTCACGATTCTGCTCGCGTACCTGCACCTGGTTTTGCGCCTGGGTCTGTTCCAGTGCCGGATCGGTGGTCTCATCCGCTGCGATAACGCTACCGGTACCGAGCATCAGGGCCATCATCAGGCTGCTTGCTAATGTTACGTGTTTCATGGTCGTTCTCCTGTTGGGGGGCTATCTGAAGCCAGCGTGCATTGACGATGACTTCTCCTACTCTCACCCCGTATAACGCGGCAGTGCCGAATCGGTTGACAGGAAAACCAGAAAAAATTTAGTCAATTTAAATCAAATAGTTGTAGCGCATTGGAGGTGGTGCTGGCGGCAATTTCTTCCACCGGCAGGCCGCGCAGTTCCGCCAGGGTCGCTGCCACCTGAGGCAGATACTCCGGACTGTTGCGCTCACCGTGATGGGTAGCAGGACTCATATCCGGAGAATCGGTCTCCAGCACAATCGACTCCAGCGGTAGCTCCACTGCCAGCTTGCGGATGCGGGTGGAGCGCTCGTAGGTCAACATCCCGCCGAAACCGAAACGGAAACCGAGCGCCTGGTACTGCTCCGCCTGTTGCAGGCTGCCGCTGAAGGCGTGGGCGATACCGCCCACCAGTTTGAAACGCTTGAGGGTCTGCAAGACCTGGTCGTGGGCCTTGCGCACGTGCAGCAGCACCGGTAGCTGGAACTCCTCGGCCAGGGCAAGCTGTGCCTCGAAGATCGCCTGCTGCTTCGCCACGTCGGCATCGGGGATGAAATAGTCGAGACCGATCTCGCCGATGGCCACCGGTCGCTCGCTCACCAGCAACAGGCGCAGACGTGCCAGGTCTTCATCGTGGTGGTGATCGGTGTAGATAGGATGCAGCCCCAATGCAGGATAGAGCCCAGCTTCACTACGACAAAAGGCCAGCAGGTGATCCCAACCAGCGGCATCGACCGCCGGGATCACCTGGCGGCTCACCCCGGCGGCACGGGCACGGGCCAGCACCGCCTCGCGGTCGGCGGCAAACTCTTCCACATCGAGGTGGCAGTGGGTGTCGAATAGTTCCATAGGATCATTGTAAGGGCCAGCTGCCATACAACCAATCTGAAGCAATCTCAAAATAGTCCTCGCACCCTGATCCTGCGTTGCAAAACCTGTTACGGTGCTCATTTACTACCGGTAAACTGCGCTCCTCACAGGCTTTGCGCCTTGTCTCAGGGCACGAGTCCTTATTTTGAGACCGCTTCTTAGTTGGTTGTATACTGACGCCCCAACCCCAATGGTTATTCCGTATTCAAGGTCATATAGAGAGTCCGATGAGCAATCCGCAAAGCCACCCTTCGTTCGAGTTTCTGCGCAGTCACCGCATCCCCTCCATTGATGTCGATATTCAGGAGTTTCGCCACCGCAAGACCGGTGCGCTGTATATCCACCTGGCAGCGGACGACGATCAGAACGCCTTCCTGGTGGCCTTCCGTACCGTGCCCCAGGACTCCACCGGCGTGGCGCACATCCTCGAACACACCAGCCTTTGCGGCAGCCAGAAATACCCGGTTCGCGACCCGTTCTTCATGATGACCCGGCGTTCACTGAACACCTTTATGAACGCCTTCACCGCCGCCGACTGGACCGCCTACCCCTTCGCCAGCCGCAACCGCAAGGATTTCGACAACCTGCTCGACGTCTACCTCGATGCAGTGTTCCATCCCAACCTGGACGAACTCGACTTCCTGCAGGAGGGGCATCGGGTGGAGTTCGCCGAAGCGGACAATCCGGAATCAGAGCTGGTCTTCAAAGGTGTAGTGTTCAATGAGATGAAAGGGGCGATGAGCTCTCCCACTTCGGCGCTCTATCAATCGCTGACCCGCGAGCTCTACCCGACCATTACCTATCACCACAACTCGGGCGGCGACCCGGAGTGCATCCCGGACCTCACCTGGAAGCAGCTCAAAGACTTCCACGCCCACCACTATCATCCGAGCAACGCGGTATTCATGACCTTCGGCGACATCCCTGCGATCGAACAGCAGGCCCGTTTCGAGGAAGGTGCGCTGGCACCATTCGAGGCGCTGGAGATGGATATCTCGGTCCCGGATGAGAAACGCTACAGCAAACCGATTGAGGTGGAAGACCGCTACGCCCTCGACGGCGAAGAGGATATCTCGGACAAGACCCACATCGTCCTCGCCTGGTTGATGGATCGGAGCATCGACGCCGAGGCGGTGATGCGTGCCCACCTGCTCTCCGGCGTGCTGCTCGACAACAGCGCCTCGCCACTGCGCCACGCCCTGGAGACCTCGGACCTGGGCAGCTCGCCCTCGCCCATGTGCGGCCTCTCCGACTCCAACCGCGAGATGATGTTCGCCGCCGGTCTTGAAGGTTCCAACCCGGAACATGCCGAGGCGGTGGAAAAGCTGGTGCTCGACGTGCTGCAGGAGGTCGCCGAGAACGGTGTCGAGCAGTCGATGGTCGAGGCAGTGTTGCACCAGTTGGAACTCTCCCAGCGCGAGATCAGCGGCGACGGTTTCCCCTTCGGCCTGCACCTGATGGTCAACGCCCTCGGCCCGGTGCTGCATGGCGCCGACGTCGCCGAGGTGCTGGACATCGATCCGATCCTGGAAAAACTGCGCGTGCAGATCGCCGACCCGGCCTTCATCAAGGAACTGGCCCGTGAACTGCTGAACAACCCGCATCGGGTACGACTGACCATGCGCCCCGATCCGGGTCTCAGCACCGAACGCAGTGTGAAAGAGAGCGAACGGCTGGCGACGATGAAGGCGGCGATGAACGACGCCGACAAACAGCGCGTGATCGAGATGGCGGCCAAACTGCTAGCACGGCAGAACAGCCACGATGATCCGGAGAAACTACCCAAGGTCGGTCTGGAAGACATCCCCACCGATCTCGCCATCCCCGAAGGGAGTGAGCGAACACTCGGCGGCATGCCCGCTACCTGGTTCGCCCGCGGCACCAACGGCCTGGTCTACCAACAACTGGTGCTGGATCTGCCGCCGATGGAGCAGGAGCTGATCGAACTGCTGCCAATCTTCAGCGACATCGTCACCGAAACCGGTTACGGCGATCTCGATTATCTGCAGGCGCAGGCGAAACAGGCGGCAGTCACCGGCGGTATCGGCGCCAACGTCGCCATCCGCGGTGCGGTGAATGATGTGATGCAGGACCGCAGTCTCTTTACCTTCTCCGGTAAGGCGCTGAACCGCAACCAGGCTGAACTGTCGGCGATGATGCTGGGGATATTCCGCGATGCCCGCTTCGACGAACTGTCACGCATCCGCGAACTGGTGGCCCAGGAGCGCACCTACCGCGAACAGCGGGTCACCAGTGCCGGTCACAGCCTGGCAATGGGCGCAGCGATGAGCGGTCTGGCACCCAATGCCGCCATCAACCATCGCTGGAGCGGCCTGGCCAGTATCAAGGCACTGAAGGCGCTGGATGACAGCCTCGACGATCCGGCAACCCTCGAGTCCTTTGCTGTAAAACTGGGACAGATCCGTTCCATGCTGCTCAACGCGCCGCGTCAATTACTTCTTATCGGCGAAGAGGCGGAGCAGCCCTCAATGGTACAAACCATTGAACAGCTATGGCAGGACGGTGCAAGCGGCGTGAGTGAGCGCTTCCATGCCCCTGCCGCAGACGGCCAACTGCAGCAGGCGTGGTCGACCTCGACCCAGGTCAATTTCTGCGCCAGGGCCTTCCCCACCGTGGCGCCGGAACATGCAGACGCACCGGCGTTGATGGTGCTGGCAGGTTTCCTGCGCAACAACTTCCTCCATCGCGCCATCCGCGAACAGGGTGGCGCCTACGGCGGTGGTGCCAGCTACGACTCCAACAGCGGCGCCTTCCGCTTTTACTCCTATCGCGACCCGCGTCTGGCCGATACCCTGACCGATTTCGATCGCTCGGTGGAATGGCTGCTGGAAAACGATCACGAGTGGCGTCTGGTGGAAGAGGCGATCCTCGGTGTGATCAGCAGCATCGACAAACCGGGCTCACCGGCAGGCGAGGCGAAGAAGACCTTCTACGGCAATCTGCACGGACGCACCCCGGAACAGCGTCGCCGTTTCCGCGCACGGGTGCTGGAAGTACGTCAGGCCGATCTGAAACGGGTGGCAGAAACCTGGCTCAAACCGGAAAAGGCCAGCACCGCGGTGATCAGCGATCCGGCAACTCTGGCTAAAAACGAAGGGCTGGGTCTGGAGATCATCAAACTCTAACAGGACAGAAAAAGCATCACCACGAAGCACACGAAGTAAGCCTGCTGCAAAACTTCGCGCACTTCGTGAACTTCGTGGTTGGCTTTTTATCGCTCAGTGGTAAATCGCTTTATCCGCTCTTCGCTGCTTGGATGGGTCGAGAAATACTCGAACAGCGCGGCACTCTCCTCACCGGCATCGATGATCTGGCGCTGGTGTGAAAAGTCGATCCGTTTCATCATTTCAGCAAACACCTTCGGCGAAAGCGCACTAGCCAGTAGATATTCGTAGGCATAGTCATCGGCTTCTCTTTCCATGGCGACGCTATACCCTTGATGAATCAACAACCGCAGTAGTCCGTAATCCAGATTACCAGGCTTACCCAGGGTAAAGGCGTAAAACAGGTTGGGGATGGAGTGTTGCAGACTCTGCTGAACACCGTGGTGTTTCACCACATGCCCCACTTCATGGGCCATGACACCGACCAATTCGTCATCGTTAGCGGCCAATGCCACCAGTTCATCGGTCATAATCACCAGACCGGAAGGTAGCGCCATAGCGTTGGCGCCGAGGAACTCCCGACCACGACGAAACTGTAACTCGAACTGATATGGCCCCTGTATCGTGGAGGTCATGAGCGCAAAACGCTTTTGCAAACGTTTCTGTGTGCGATCATCTATCCGGGCGGTAGCGAATACATTCTCATCCAGATAGCGCAAAGAACTCGTACTCACCGTTTCGCTGACATCGGGAGGCAACTGTGCCGCAGCAACCTTCGCCAACACCGGCAAGCCGTACTGCCAGAACAGCCAGAACAACACGGCCAACAGCAACAACGAGGGAAAAAGGTAGCCGCTACGACGTTTCGTTTTCGCCACCTGTTTCCAGCCCGGCGCCTTGTGACGTACCAGCAGTGCGTCCACGGCATTGTGATGACCGGTTTTGAATTGCAGGCCACCCGGCAAACTGAAATAGCGCGACCGTTTCGGTACTCGTGGTGCAATTGAGATCGCACTCAATGGGTATGAAGCTTTACCCTCATTCCAGGAAAACTGTAACTCGCCGTTACCTTTATCGACCAGTGTCGCCGGATAGACAGCTGATTTGCGAGCGTCGACAATTTTGCCACTGATCTCACTCATGGCGCGTACTCCGTACACGAAACATCGTGTCAAACTCCTTGCCCTGGGGGGGCAGATATTGCTGAAACACCGCATCTAGCGGCAAAAGCAGCGGCTTTTTAACACATGGCAGGGGCGAGGACTGCTGACTTCATCACAAGCCGTAGGGTTATCGCCCCCCATCGAAGCGCTTGATCCGTTGCGCGGTATCGGGATGGGTCGAAAGATACTCGAATATCTCTGCCGCATCGTTTGCATTGTCACTCTTATCCCGCCGTTGCCGATGTGCGCCCTCAATACGGGTCAGAATCGTGGCAAAGCTCGCCGTGGCGATGCGATTATCCAGCAGGTAGTTGTAGGCGTAGTCATCGGCTTCGCGCTCGAAATCACGTGAATAACCCAACTGCACCAGCATCACCGGTAGCGCCACCACCACACTGGAGACATCGCCCGTGGTATAGGCGAGGAACAGGGTAAGCGCTGAATGTTGCAGGATCTGGCGCAGGCCGTGACGTTTCATCACATGCCCCAGTTCATGGGCCAGCACCGCTACCAGCTCTTCATCGTTATCCGCCAGCTCCACCAGCTCATCGGTCATCACGATAGTGCCTGAGGGCAGGGCAAAGGCATTCGCCCCCAGCATCTCGCCGCCATGGCGAAACTGCAGCTCAAACTGATATCCGCCATCCAGCGGTGCGGTCATCTGTGCAAATCGCGCCTTTAACCGCTTCTGTGTCCTGTCCGGCAACTTGCTGGTCTCGAATAGATGCTCATCGAGGTAACCCAGGGTCTCTTCACTGATGCTGGTGGTTACGCTCGGCGGCAAGGTGAAGGCGATGCCCTTTGCCGCGGCAGGCAGACCGTACTGCAGCATCGACCAGATAAAGGCCACCACAAACAACAACGAGGCAAGCACGTAGTGCCAACGGCTCTCCAGCCGATGAACCCAGGCATTCCCGCTATGCAATTTATTCCGTGCCAGCAGCGCATCGACCGCATCGTTGTCGCGGGTCTCGAATTTCCAGCCGTCCGGCATATTGAAATAGCGTGGTGTATTGCCCAATCGCGAAGAAACGTTTATCGAGTGCAACAGGTATGAGGCACTGCCCTCCTCCCAGGAAAACTGCAACTCCCCGTTACCTTTCTCGCGCAGCAGTGCCGACCAGTTACGCGAAGTACGCCCATCGAACAACTCACCGCGGATATCACTCACAGGCCGATATCCATATCGAATACATCGCCGATCTCTTCACCCAGGGCACTGATGTTCTGCTCCTCGGCAGCGATGAATTCGTCGAGCGAACCGTGGCTCTGCAATTTCAGGCAGGAGGCGTGATAGGCCGCGAGACGAACCTTGGCCCAGGGTAACGCCAGGCCGACGGTCAAAGCGGTGGCAATGGCATTAGAGAGATAGATCCAGGCAAGTTTGCCAACCTGGATATTGCTGTCGAAACCGTGTTCGTGCAGCACGGTGTTGTTGTAGATTAGATTGGCCGTTTTGGCATTGAAGTAGGCAAACAGCAGCAGGTAGAACGGCAGGAATATAAACGGCGCCAACTGCGGCATACCGGCACCGACGACACCTGATAATACACCGCCAAGAATCATGATCCCCACGACGACGAGAAAGATACGGTAGAAACCACCTGCGGTGAATTGCGGATTAAAACGCGCAGTGCCGTAACGGGCGAAGCCTGCGATAAAGAACTTTTGCCTGTAGATGGCGTAGGGAAAAAGCAAACCGAAACTCAAAGCGCCCAGGAGTGGCCAGAGAATAAAGGCCTTGAATGCCTCTGCGTAGGTGCCGTCGAAACCGAAGCGGACATTCCGAAATACGGTGTTACGGTTACGGAATGCCAATGAACGACAGACCAGCCAGGGAAAGAACACCACAAACAGCAGCATAAATACCAGCGTCAGGGCAGGCATGAATTCGGTGCTAAAGACATAACCGGCAAAGAAAACCGCAGCGATGATCCGCCCCTTGAGTATCGCAACAGGATTGGCGGTGTACTCGAAGCTGTGTCCATCCAGCAGGGTGTTGCTATAGAAATAGCGATGGTTTCTCACCTTGGCCCAGGCTGAGTAGATCCCCAGAGTCACTATCGAAAGCAGGATGTTGACGATCCATATTTTGAAGTATTCACCCGCCTTACCTTCAAAAACAAAAGGGATAGCCCTGCCATCCCCACTACTCTCCGCAGTGGTTGTCGACGTGGTTTCAGCGGGCATTGCCGTCTCAGCGGCGTTCTCCATTGGTCGGATATTGGTCACCAACCCATTCTGATGTAACTGTTTCTGAAAGACCTGAGCCGAATCGTGATCCAGATTTCTCTTCAACACCACTTTGGGAAGTGAAAACAGTTCTTCGATCTTTTCCCGGGAAATATTGAAGAGCTGATGCAGATTCTGTTTGACCTGTTCCAGCTCGAAACCATCGACCAGCTCTCCCTCAAATACCAGCATATATGCCTGTGACACCATTTCACTCCCCATTGGTATGGTTATAAGCCGTTTCGTGGTTTTGTAGCACGCAGCCCCCAGAGGGTCAATTCGGGCCGCATGACAGTGCCCCCGTCGGTGCGGTAGACTCGCCCCTTGCTGTTTACTCCTATGACACTACTTTTTTCCTATGCACGCACTAAGACTCACCGGATTACGCAAGACCTATAGCAACGGCTTCGAGGCCCTAAAGGGGATCGACATGACCGTTGAGCAGGGGGACTTTTTTGCCCTGCTGGGTCCCAACGGCGCGGGAAAATCGACCACCATCGGCATCATCACTTCGCTGGTAAACAAAAGCGCTGGCAAAGTTGAGGTCTTCGATGCTGACCTGGAACGGGAGCCGATGAAGGTCAAGCGCTACCTCGGCCTGGCCGGCCAGGAATTCAACTTCAATATGTTCGAACCGGCAGAAGAGGTCGTACTCAATCAAGCCGGTTACTACGGGGTACCGCCTGCCGAGGCACGAGAACGCGCAGAAGAGTCGTTGAAGAAACTGGGGTTGTGGGAGAAGCGCCGTACCATGGCACGAGCCCTCTCCGGAGGGATGAAGCGGCGACTGATGATTGCCCGCGCCCTGGTACATGATCCGAAACTGTTGATCCTCGACGAGCCCACCGCCGGTGTGGACATCGAGTTGCGTCGCTCCATGTGGCAATACCTGCGCGAAGTTAATCGTCGCGGCACCACCATCATCCTCACCACCCACTATCTGGAAGAGGCGGAGCAGTTGTGTCGCAACGTGGCGATCATCGATCAGGGACAGATCATCGAGAACACCAGCATCCGTGCATTGATTAGCAAGCTGGACAGGGAAACTGTCATTCTCGATCTGAAACAGCCGCTGCAACAGCCACCGACATTGACCGACTATCCCTGCACCCTGAGTGAGGAACAAACCCTGGAAGTCGAGATCCGCCGTGAGCAGGGGCTGAATCGTCTGTTTGAGTTACTTAACCAGCAGGGGTTGGAGATTGTCGGCATGCGTAACAAGGCCAATCGTCTCGAAGAGCTTTTCCTCGATCTGGTGGAGAGCGGGGTAAACAAATGAACCTGCATAGTTACCGTATTGCCTTCACCACCATTCTGATTAAAGAGGTGCGTCGCTTCATGCGCATCTGGTTACAGACCATCCTGCCGCCGATGATCACCACCGCGCTTTACTTCGTCATCTTCGGCAAGATGATCGGCAGTCAACTGGCACCGATCTCCGGCTACAGCTATATGGACTTCATCGTCCCCGGCCTGATCATGATGACGGTGATCAGCAACTCCTACGCCAACGTGGTTTCGTCGTTCTACGGTTCGAAATTCCAGCGCTACGTGGAAGAGCTGTTGATTGCTCCGATCCCGCTATCGTTGATCCTGCTGGGCTTCGTCGCCGGTGGTGTGGCGCGCGGACTGGTGGTCGGCGCTATGGTCACGGTTGTTGCCGCATTCTTCGTCGATCTGCAGTTACATAACATCTGGGTCACCTTAAGCATCCTGATCCTCACCGCCACTCTGTTTGCCCTTGGCGGATTTATTAACGCGATCTTCGCCAACAGCTTCGACGACATCTCCATTATCCCCACCTTTGTCCTGGTGCCGCTGACCTATCTGGGCGGAATTTTTTATTCCGTTACCATGCTGCCCGATTTCTGGCAGACCGTGTCGCTGGCCAATCCTATCCTCTACATGATCAACACCTTTCGCTACGGCATGTTGGGGATCACCGATATCGATCTCTTTACCGCCTACACAGTTATCGTGTTGTTTATCGTGGCGATGTACAGCTATAGCCTGTGGCTGCTAAAACACGGTGTGGGCTTGAGAGGCTAGACAATTTAAGTACGCACGAAAAAACGGGCTACATGAGAAATCATGTAGCCCGTTCTTTTCCATGCTGGCAAAAATTTAACCCGTAATAAATTTCATCCAGTTGATTTTCTTACCCGGATGCTTGGACAGTATCTCCACCACATCCTTATGCCCCGCCTCTTCGGCGAGATCCTGCGCAGTCAGACGCTGCTTGTTGAGCATAAACGGATCGGCACCCGCCTTGAGCAGTTCATTAACTACCGCGGCATGACCGCCTTTGGCAGCCAGCATCAGGGCACTGTTACCGTTATCGTTACGCGCATCGATAGGAGCTTTGTATTTGAGCAGCAACTTCACTGCATTGTACTTACCCTGCTCCGCAGCAAGCGTCAGGGCGGTATTTCCATCTGCAGTGGTATGGGTCGGAATCGAGCCCGTCGAGAGCAACAGGGCCAGACAACCGTCATTGCCATTGAACGCAGCGCGCTCCAGCGCGGTGTGTCCATGACGATCGGAAGCGAAGCTTTTGCCGCCATGATCCAGCAGATTCTTCAACAGCTTTTCATTGCCGCTATCGGCCGCATACCAGGCCGCATCACGCTGATGATCATCATGGGCACTGAGATCGGCACCCGCTTCCAGCAACCGATGCGCAGCTTCCGCATCACCCTTGCGCGCGGCACGAATCAGCGGCGTAGTGCCATCCTTCTCCGTATGCGAAGGGTTGGCACCGGCCTTGAGCAGCATGGCTAGCGCTTCATGGTTTTTGTGGTCAACCACGTAGGAAAGAACGCTGCGCCCATCTGCATCGAGATCGTTGGCATTGGCGCCTTTATCGAGCAGAAGTTTAACTACTTTGGGATGCACCTTCTCCGCCACTGCCCAAAGTAACGCAGTTCGCCCGGTACTGTCCTTTAACTTGAGGTTGGCACCTGCCTTGAGCAGAACATCAACGACCTTATCGCTACCACGCCATGCGGCACGGGTGAGTGCCGTGTGCTTGTCCTTATCGCGTCCGTTGACGTCGGCCCCCTTGGACAACAGAACCTTGACCCGAGATGGCTGATCCTGCCATGCCGCGATACTCAGCGGCGGCCAACCAGCATAGAGCTTGGCCTCATCGCCAGTGACTTTGATAGACGTCTCGACCCGTGCAGCCTTGATCTCTTTGGGCTTTTGCGCACCGGCTTTCTCAAGCGCGGCGATCATCTCCTTATCATCCTTGCGCAGGGCAGCAGCCATGGGCGTGTCACCCTTATTATTGGCATCATTGGGATCGGCCTTGTGACCCAACAAGACCTTTACTACCGCGGTATTGCCCGCAGTAGCCGCCAGCAACAAAGGCGTATTACCGAACTTGTCTGAAGAGTTCACTCGGGCGCCGGCATTAAGCAGCAATATCACCACACGTGAACTATCGTTCAATGCCGCCAGTCGTAGCGGTGTATCACCAAATTTATCCGCACGATTAGGTGACGCGCCAGCCTTGAGCAGTTTGCGCACCACATCCACACGTTTGTTCTCTACCGCCTCAATCAATGCGGTACGCCCGTTGGCATCGGTACTATCGACCTTTACGCCTGCACTGAGTAGTTGCTCCACCGTAATCAGATCGCCACGGCGCGCCGCAGAGCGTAACTGGTCATCGGAATCCTTGGTAATGACAATCGCGGCAGGACCGCCTTCCATTTTCTGCTTGGCCAGATCGTAACCTTTGGCTGCCGACTGTTGATAGAGCCGTTTGGCTTCACCTTCGGATTTGCAACCGACCCCTTTCTGGCAGAGCTCAGCAAGCAGATACTGGGCCTTGGCATGCCCCTTGTCGGCCGCTTTACGTGCCCAGCGAGCCGCCTCCTCCAGATCCTGTGGTACGCCGCGACCACTACGATAGAGATTGGCGAGTTGATATTGCGCCTCGGTATCATTCTGTGCAGCGAGCTGTTTGAGGATACTGGCCATTTTCGGATAGTCGCGCATACGCGCTGCCACCTTGGCATCCTGCATCGTTACCGCAAGCAGCGGTTCAGTACCAACCAGCAGACCTGCAAGGATCAGGAAGACGACTGTTTTTTTGCTGTGGTGTTTCATCGTTATACAGTCCCGTGTTTCGTTTCTACTTCAATACCGATCTTCTTGAGGAAACCGGTCGGCAAGATACCCCCCGCCGAGACAATCACCGCGTCGTTCTCCAGCGCGATCATCTTACCATCGTGTTCGAGCTCCACCTTGTCCGGATGGATCGCCTTGACGTTGGATTTCAGTAGCACCTGCAATTTGCCAGCGGCTTCCGCATCTTCAACCTTCTTGCGATTCTTGCCCTTGGCACGACTGAAGGCATCGCTACGGTAGGAGAGTGCAACCGCAGTGCCCTCTTCTGCGGCGATACTGGTTGCCGCTTCCAGCGCACTGTCACCGCCACCGACCACCAGCACTTTTTTGCCGCGATACTGTTCAGGATCGATAAGCTTGTAACAAACCTTGGTCAGCTCCTCACCGGGAACGCCCAACTTGCGCGGCGTACCGCGACGACCGATGGCCAGCAATACGGCGCGGGTCTTGAAATCGCCACCGGTGCTCTTGACCACAAAGCCGTCACCGTCTTTTTCGACATCATCCACTCGCACACCGGTACGCATATGGACATTGTGATCGGCCACGATCTTGGTCCAGTAACCCATCAACTCCTCTTTGGAGACCTCGGTGAAACGCATCTTGCCGACGATCGGCATCTTCACCGGCTGGGTCATCACCATCTTGCCGCGGGGGAAGTTGGCCACCGTGCCACCGAAGCTGTCCTGCTCCAGCATCTCGTAGCGCAGCCCTTTTTCGATCGCGCCCAGCGCGGCAGCAAGTCCCGCAGGACCAGCACCGATGATCACCACATCCAGGCGATCCTTCTTGCCAAGACCGGAGAGCTTGGCGATGGCATCCATCGCCTGCCCGCCCTGGTTCACCGCATTTCGGACCAGACCCATACCACCCAGCTCCCCGGCGATGTAGATACCCGGAACATTGGTCTGGAAATCGGGACTGACGTGGGGAATATCGACACCGCGTTTTTCCGTACCAAATACAAGGGTAATCGCATCACGTGGACAGGAGAGGCGACAAGCACCGTGGCCGATGCAGCGGGTCGGGTCGACCAGCACCGCCTTACCGCCGATCATGCCCAGCACATTGCCTTCAGGGCAGGCATTAACGCAGGAACCGCTGCCGATGCAACGGTTGGGATCGATAATCGGGTGGAGTGAAGCAGGTTCGGTCAACCCCGCCTTGGTCGACTCAGACAGGGTTTTCACCGCCAGCTTTTCACGACGGCTTACCCTGCGCATATACCACAGCCAAATTAGTACAAACGGCGTAGCGTATATACCTAACAGCAGCCATTCACTATAATCCACCGACAACTCTCCCGGATTCGTTTATAAAAAGCGTGACCATAAAAGCAGAACCGCGGTACACGTTCTGGGAACATACCCGCAAATCGCCCACATTTGATAGCGGTTTGATTAAAGCGGTCTTAAGCAGCCGCTGGGATGTCATTTAGCCACATTAAGATTGTTTTAATGCGATTCCGGCTAAATTTGCACACAGCACCACACTTGAGGAGATATACACCATGTCGACCATGCCTCCGTCGACAAAAACACAGCGCCCGGTACAGCTCGACAGTTCCACTCTGAGCCGTATCGGCGGTTTCCTGTTTTTTGCCATCGTCGGCTGGCTGCTCTATCGCGGCTGGCAGCTTCGTGGCGAGCACTATATCACAGCGGAAAGAGGCGTCGGCTATATCCTGGGCATCGTCGGCGGCTCCCTGATGCTGCTTCTGCTCCTCTATCCGGTACGTAAAAACTGGCGCCCCCTGCGCAACTGGGGCCCTCTGCGCTACTGGTTCCGCGTGCACATGGTTTTTGGTGTCGTGGGTCCCACCCTGGTTCTGTTCCACGCCAACTTCGGTCTGGGCTCCATTAACAGCAACGTGGCCCTGATCTGCATGTTACTGGTCGCCGGCAGCGGCATCATTGGTCGCTTCTTTTACACCCGCATTCACTATGGTCTTTACGGTAGTAAGGCGAACCTGGGCGAGCTGGGCGACATCGTCGGCTTCAGCCGTGGCCATCTCACCTGGCTGAGTGAAAACAGTGAAGAATTCACCAATCACCTGCAGGCCATTGAAGACATCGCCATGAAACCAACCAAAGGCGTTCTCCACAGCAGCCTGCGCTGGTTTCATTTCGCCATGACAGGCTGGTGGCACCGCTGGCGTCTGCGACATGCAATGACCGTGGTGCTGAATAAGGTCGCTACAGAAGAACAGTGGGACAAGGAAACCAGGCGCAAACAGGCCCTGCAGGCCAGGCGCTATCTAAAAACCTATCTTGATTCTACGAAAAAAGTACTGGAATTTAACTTCTATGAGCGGCTGTTTGCGCTGTGGCACATCGCGCACCTGCCCTTCTTCCTCATGATGGTGTTGTCAGGGATCGTTCATGTCATTGCTGTACACATGTATTAAAAAAAACTGGGTCATCCTGCTGTTTGCTGCTTTCTCGATGCAGGCCAATGCGGCCAAGATCGAGACCTTGCTGATGCCCGGCAAGGTGATCGAAGGCCATGCCAAAGTCGAAAGTGAGTGTACTCAGTGTCACTCGCGTTTCAGCAAAGATACCCAGAACAAGCTCTGCCTGGACTGTCACGACCACTCCGAAATAAAGAAAGACATCGAAAAGAAACAGGGCTATCACGGCAAATCGAAACAGGTGCGTGATATCAGCTGTGGTACCTGCCATACCGACCACAAGGGCCGCGATGCCAAGGTGGTATTACTCGATCGCGAGTTGTTCAACCACACCGAAACCGATTTCAAACTGGAAGGCGCGCATACCCGCGTCCCCTGCCAGACCTGCCACAAGAAGGGCAAGCTCTGGCGTGAAGCGCCGCATCTCTGTATTGATTGCCACGAGAAACAGGATGTGCATAAAGGCGGTCTTGGCAAGAAGTGTGGCGACTGCCACGGTGCAAACAACTGGGTCGACAAGAAATTCGACCACAGCAAGACCGATTTCCCGCTGAAAGGGGCGCACAAAGAGGCGCTGTGTGCAGCCTGTCACCCGACCAAAAAGGATTACGACAAGGCACCAAGCAAATGTGTCGAGTGCCACCGTGGTGAGGATGTGCATCGCAAGCGCTTCGGCGAAAAATGCGAAACCTGCCATAACAGCGAAAAATGGAACAAGATTCGCTACAACCACGACAAAACCAAATTCAAGCTGCGTGGCGCACACGAAAGCGCCAAGTGCTTCGCCTGTCACCTGCCGGGCAAGGAAGACAAAAAACTACCGCTCAAGTGTAACGACTGCCACAAGTCCGAAGACGTACACAAAGGCCGTAACGGTGAGAAGTGTGAGAAGTGCCACAACAGTGAAAACTGGGGCAAAGCCCGGTTCGATCACAACAAGGAAACCAAATTCAAACTGCGCGGCAAGCACGCCAAGGCTACCTGTAACGCCTGCCATGCTGGTGGTGTGAAGAAAGACGCCAAGGTCCGTAACTGCGTCGAATGCCACCGTGCCGACGATGTGCACAAGGGTGATCTGGGTACCAAGTGCGACAAGTGCCACCGTGAAGAGAGCTGGCAGGAAGAGGTCCGCTTCGATCACGACCTGACCAAGTTCCCGCTGTATGGCCTGCACGCCCTGGCGACCTGTGAGAGCTGCCATACCAAAGGCCAGTACACCTCGACATCCAGTGGCTGCAACGACTGCCACGAAAAGGATGACAAACACAAAGGTGGCCTGGGCGAAGCGTGTAATGACTGCCACAACGCCAACGGCTGGCGTCTGTGGAAGTTCAACCACGACCGTCAGACCGATTACAAATTAACCGGCAAACACCGCGGCCTGGCCTGCGATGCCTGCCATCTGCGTGCACCGCCGAGTTCAACCCCGAACGACTGCGCGTCATGTCATGAATACGATGACGTACACCGCGGCAGATTCGGGCGTAACTGCGGCCGCTGCCACACCACCAAAGATTTCAAGAAAGCTAAGATCGGATCATAAAAAGAATCCGAAACGGAGAAAGAGTTATGCACCACTCTAAACGCACAATCCTGAGCGGCATTTTTGCAGCAATGCTGCTCTGGTTACCGGCCACCTTGATGGCAAAACCGGTCAATGACACCTTTGACCACTTCACCACCGGTTTCCCCCTCAGCGGGGGACACCGTGCCGTGGAGTGTGATGCCTGCCATACCGCGGGCCAGTTCCGCGGCACCCCGCGCGAGTGCGCTTCCTGCCACAACCTGCTGACCAACACCGGCGCGGTGGTAAAAAGCTCCGCACATATTCAGTCCAGCAATGACTGTGAAACCTGCCACTCCACCCTGGCATGGGATGACGTACGCCGGGTCAATCACATGGCGGTAATGGGTAATTGCAGAAGCTGCCATACGACAGGCGGCGGCGCAACGAGCAGACCACCCACTAACAGTTTCCATACCGGAGTCCTCGGTAGTACTAGAGATTGCATTGAGTGCCATCGCACCAGCACCTGGGCCTCCGTGCACTTTAACCATACAGCTAACGCGGTAGGCGTTGCGTGTGCCAGTTGCCACAATGGTACCGATGCCACCGGTACACCGGGAAGTAGCCACGCCAGCTATCCCAGCGACTGCTCAATTTGCCATAACACCCACAGTTGGAACTTTAACCACAGTGGGTTCTCCGGAACTTGCAGCACCTGTCACGATGGCAGCATCGCCACCGGTAAACCGGGTAACCATTTCGTTACTGCCCTAGAGTGCAATTCCTGCCACAGTACCAGGGCCTGGTTACCAGCCAGCTTCGGCCACCAGAATTCGTCCTACCCGCCCGATCACGGTTGGTCATCCAGTTGCAGCCGGTGTCACAGCGGTGCTCCACAGTCTGCAGCGAATGTCTATGTCTACGACTATGGAAGCCACACTGGTACGTGTATCGACTGTCACTACAATGATTTCAGGAAAAAACACAGCACCAGCAAGTTGCCTGCATATCAAAACTGCCTCGTAGGCTGTCACGAACACAGCATGCGTAAGTTTTAGGGATTACTGAGGTCATCGATTTCCAATGAAACCACTACACAAATTTTGCGGCCGCCGAGGCGGCCGCGCTTTACTGCTGCTCCTTTGCAGCCTGGGACTCACCCAACCGGTTCTGGCGCTGGAGGGTGAAGGGATCATCGACGAAGTCCAGATCAGTGCCGGTGCCATTCGCATTAGCTTTACCGAACCGGCGCAGATGATCGGCCACACACCGAAAGACAAGGGTGACCGGCTCTACATCGATCTGAGTCTGAGTAGTGATGAAACTCCGACCAGTGAAAGCCCGCAGCAGCAACAGGAAAAATACAAGGCCAGTGACAAGTCGCCACTAGCACAGGTCACTTACCGCAAGGAGACCCGTGGTAAAGCTCGACTGGAACTGCGCTTTTCCCGTGCAGTGGAATTCGATGTCTCGGCCCGTAGCGACTACCGTGGCGTGACCATCCTGCTGGGCTCGGCTGCGGTAAAAGGTAGCGCTTCTGTAGAGGCCCAGGCCAATCAGTTGATGTCAGAGGCCCGTGCAGCACTGGTGGATGAGAAGAACCCACAAAAGGCCAGCGACCTCTACCAGAAGGTTGTCGATCTGCCGGAAAACAGCGCCTCCCGCGAGGCCCTGGAGTTTATGGGTCTGGCGCAGGAGCGTCTGGGCAACATGACCTCGGCGGAAAATATCTACAAACTCTATCTGAAGCGCTATCCGGATGGTTCGGACAGTGAGCGGGTCAACCAGCGTCTGGTGAGTCTGCAAACCGCCACCGATTCCGAGAAAAAAGAGCTGCGCAAGGCGGAAAGCCGCAAGGAGCAGAATCCCTGGCAGTACTACGGTGGTATCTCTCAATACTATCTATATGACACGCTAACCACCGACACCGACGTCAATACCGTCACTTCCAAGGCCAGCTATCTGCAAACCGATTTGGATTTCAACGTCCGTCGTCGGGTCGGGGATTCTGACTCCCGTTTCCGACTCAGTGTCGGCAATGACTATAATTTCGATGACAGCAGCGACAGCACCAGTGTGCGTTATCTCTATGCGGAGCATAACGAACGCAAACTGGGTCTGATGGCCCGTCTCGGCCGTCAGGCCAGTAGCCGCGACGGCATCTTCACCCGCTTTGACGGCCTGCGTCTCGCCTACACGGTGACCCAGGGCATCACTGCCACGGCAGTCGCCGGTAGTCCGGTGACCAGTACCCGTGACGGCTACAACAACAAACAGAGCTTCACCGGTCTGGCGGTGGAACTTGGCCCCTACTTTGGCAATCTGGAATTCACCGCCTATGCGTTGAACCAGGATGTCGGCTCTCTGGCGGATCGTCGCAGTGTGGGTGGCGAAGCGCGCTACTTCACCAAGGATCTGACCATCCTCGGTATGTACGACTACGACACCTACTTCAACGACACCAACATGGCCATGTTAATGGCTAACTGGACGCTAAAGAACGAACTCAACCTGAGTGCCAACGTCAGCACTCGCAAGGCGCCGTTCCTCTCCACCAGCAATGCGCTGCTGGGTAGTATCTATACCGATATCAAGGATCTGCAGGCGGTCTATACCGACGCAGCAATTAAGGATCTGGCCAATAAACGCACCGCAGACACCCAGAACATCACTCTCGGTGCCTCTTACCCGCTGACCGAAAAGATGCGCCTCTATGGCGATGTCTCGATAATTAGCAATAGTGGGACATCGGAAGTGTTAGCAAGTACTGCATTCCCCAGCGGGGTTGTGGCCACCGAAGCCAGCGGTGACGAATACTTCTACAACCTGCGTATGGTCGGTAACAGCATATTCAACGGCGACGATGTCACCACCCTGGGTATGCGTATGTTTAGCGGCAAGGATATGGACAGTACCGGTTTCTATGCCAGTGTGCGTCTACGCTTTAGAAAGAACTGGATGCTCTATCCGACCATCCAGTACGACACCCGCAACTGGTCCACTACCGGCACCACCCAGAACGTGCTCGGCCTGCGTGTTCGAGGTGAATATGCCTGGCGTGACAACATGGCCTTCGAAGCCGAGTTCGGTACCACGGTCAGCGATCAGGACATCCCTGACGACCCGACCGAAACCAGTGTTGGCAACTACGTCAACATCGGTTACCGCTACAACTTCTAATCCCGGGATGCCCAACCGCGACAAGGCGGTTGGGCAATCCTCACCCGCTTCTCTTCCCTCGCATCACTGCAACCTCCTGCAGCCGAAAAACGTTATCTGTTGTTAATGGCATCAACTCGGCAACACCGGGCACCGCCAGCACGGCTTCAAACAACAAGACAAAGGTCATGTGGCTCAGCGCAAGGAGGAAAACCATGCCCGGAATCCATCGTTTGTTCGGAACGCTCGCAGGGCTACTGCTGTGCCTGCCGCTGACACTCACCGCCGCAACCAACGGCGATAACTTCGACCACTTCACCACCGGCTTTCCCCTCACCGGGGGACACCGCTCAGTGGAGTGCGATGCCTGCCACACCGCGGGCCAGTTTCGCGGCACGCCGAGAGAGTGCGCCTCCTGCCATAACCTGCTGACCAATACCGGTGCGGTGGTCAAGAGTTCGGCGCACATCCAGGCCAGCAACGATTGTGCACTCTGCCATACCACCCTGGCCTGGGACGACGTCCGCCGGGTCAACCATATGGCGGTACTGGGGGATTGCAAAAGCTGTCACTACACCGGTAGCAGTTCCGGCGGTCCGCCCGCCGACGCCTCCCATAGCGCCAACACCATGGATTGCATTGCCTGTCACCGCACCAGCACCTGGCTATCGGTCCATTTCCACCATACTGGCGGTACCTGCACCAACTGCCACTCCGCACCGCCTACTACTGGGGGCTTTGCCGCCAGACCGGCCCCCAACACGCCTGTGCATAGCAACGGTGGTTTTACCTGCGACGAGTGCCATACCACTCGTAACTGGTTGTTTAGTCACGCTACTGTCATTCGACCCTGTAGCGGTTGCCACCTGGTAGTTGGAAGTCTGAATGGCATTCGGAACAGGCCAACTGGCGATATACACGATTGGATCCCAGCAACGACCGAATGCAACACCTGCCATAGCACTCGGGTATGGGTACCGGCCGAGTACTTCCACACGGCCACCTACTACACCAGCAGGATGACACCGCACCGCCGGGCCGCCTGCCAGGATTGCCACAGCGGCGGCTATACCAGCGCAGGCACCTACACCAGCCCGGGCGGCTATGCGCAATCCTGCTCCGGTTGCCATGCAAACAAATATGAGTTGAGCAAACACGATAACGTCTCGCTCAGCACCAATCGGGATTGCGCCAGTAGTGGATGTCACGGCTACAGCGACTGGTAATCGCAAACCTGCATAATCTCTTGCTCTTGCGGCCGCCCATGCGGCCGCATTTTTTTATCCTGGAAAACATACCTCCTCCCGTTTTTACCGATTCACACAAGCAAACAGCAGACAGGTATACTCTCCCACTTTGACATCAGACTTCTGACCCATGCTTGAAGCGACTGCTCTGGAATGCACCCGCGGTGACCGTTGCCTGTTCAGCGGACTCAACCTGCGTCTCGACGCGGGCGAGTTGTTGCACGTACAGGGCAAAAACGGCAGCGGCAAGAGCACCCTGCTGCGCGCCCTCAGCGGCCTGTTCCAGCCCAGCGCGGGCACGATCAGTTGGAACGGTACGTCAATCGAAGATCTGCGCGAGGAGTTCGGCCGCGAGGTGCTCTACCTCGGCCACAAACCCGGCATCAAGGGCGACCTGACCGCACTGGAGAACCTGCACTTCACCGCCGCACTCAACGGCGAAAGCGTTACGGAAGAGAAGGCCTGGCAGGCGCTGGAACGGGTCGGTCTGCGCGGTTTCGAGGATCTGCCGAGCAAACACCTCTCCCAGGGCCAGAAGCGCCGCGTCACCCTGGCGCAACTGCTGGTCAGTCAGACCAAACTGTGGGTACTCGACGAACCTTTCAGCGCCCTTGATGTGGTCGCCGTAGAGGAGCTGCAGGGCTGGATCGCTGCGCATATCGCCAAGGGCGGTATGGCGATTCTCACCACCCACCAGGAGGTGGCACTGACCCGCGGCGAAGTGAAACAGCTGAAACTGGGCGAGGCGGTGGCCGATGTTTAACACCTTCCGCGCCATTATCGCCCGCGACCTGCTGCTGGCCTTCCGCCACCGTGGCGACCTGCTCTCAACTCTTTTCTTCTTCGTTATCGTGGTCAGCCTCTTTCCGCTGGCCATCGGCCCGGAACCGAATACCCTGCGGCTGATCGCTCCCGGCATCGTCTGGGTCGCAGCGCTGCTCTCGTCGATGCTGGCGCTGGAACAGCTGTTCGCCGCCGACTTTGCCGACGGCACCCTGGATCAACTACTGCTCTCCCCCTGCCCGCTCTCGCTGCTGGTGCTGGGCAAGGTGATTGCCCACTGGCTGATCAGCGGTGTGCCACTGGTACTGATGGGGCCGGTGCTGGGCATCCAGTACGACCTTTCGACTGAAGCACTAAGTGTGCTGTTACTTAGCCTGCTGCTCGGCACCCCGGTACTGAGCCTGATCGGCGCCATTGGCGCGGCCCTCACTCTGGGACTGCGCAACGGCGGGGTGCTGGTCTCGCTGCTGGTGTTACCGCTGACCATCCCGGTACTGATCTTCGGTGCCGGTGCGGTGGAGGCTACCGCCTCGGGATTGGGGGCTGAGGGACATCTGTCGATGCTGGCAGCGATCCTGGTACTGTCGCTGTTTTTTGCGCCGTTGGCTGCCGCACTGTCGCTACGGATTTCGGCGGAATAAGAACATCTACCGATTACAGGGATAATGCAAAACAGCCTACAATCTCTGCGCTAATTCTGCTTTCAGATTAGCGAGATACATTTAACAGTCACAGGAACTAAACCCGAGTAATTTGCTCTTACTGCGAACAATAAAGTTGGGCCCCCCATGGATTCACGCATCATCAACTGGTTCAAGTTCTCATCCCCGGCGACCTTCTACCCGCTGGCCGGTGGCATCGCCCGCTGGTCGGCCTGGATCGCCGTGGCGCTGATCGCGGTCGGACTCTACATGAGCTTCGCCGTCGCCCCGACTGACTACAAACAGGGCGAGGGCTACCGCATTATCTTCGTTCACGTCCCCGCCGCCTGGATGTCGATGATCATCTACCTGGCGATGGCCTTCTGGTCGCTGCTGGGGCTGATCTACAACACCCGCCTCTCGGCGATGATGGCCTCGGCCCTGGCCCCCACCGGCGCCATGCTCACCTTCGTCGCCCTGTGGACCGGCGCCTTCTGGGGCAAACCGATGTGGGGCACCTGGTGGGTCTGGGATGCACGCCTCACCTCGGAACTGATCCTGCTGTTCCTCTTTATCGGCTACATCGCCCTGCACGCTGCCATCGAAGACAACCGCCGTGCCGACCGTGCCGCTGCAGTGCTCTGTTTGGTTGGCGCGGTCAACATCCCCATCATTCACTACTCGGTGAAATGGTGGAACACCCTGCATCAGGGCGCCTCGGTCAGTGTCGGCGGCGGCTCCAGTATGGGTGGCGTGATGCTCGCCACCATGCTGATCATGACCCTCGGCTTCTGGGCCTACAGCATCGCCGTGGCGATGCAGCGGGTGCGCAGCATCATCCTCGAACGGGAGCGCGACAGCACCTGGGTCAAAGAACTGATCGCCGGGGAGACAAAGGCATGAGCGAATTTCTCAATATGGGCGGCTACGCCGCCTACGTCTGGCCATCCTTCGGCGTTACTGCGCTGCTGATGGTCGCCGAACCGATCCTGCTCCGCCGCCGCAAGGCGGAGATCCTGCGCCGCATCCGACGCCTGATGCGGATGAACGAAACGAGGCAAGCATGAAGGCAAGACAGAAACGACTGCTGATCATCCTGGTCGGCCTGGGTATCCTCGCCCTGGCCGCGGGACTGGTATTCAACGCCCTGGGCAACAACCTCTCCTACTTCTTCTCACCGACCGAGATCGCCGAAGGCAAGGCGCCGAAGGATCACCTGTTCCGCCTCGGCGGCCTGGTGGAGAAAGGCTCGCTGCAGCGTGGCAAGGAGCTGACCGTGCGCTTCGTCGTCACCGACCTGAGCAACCGCATCAATGTCAGCTACACCGGTATCCTCCCCGACCTGTTTCAGGAAGGTCAGGGGGTGATCGCCCAGGGACGCATGGGGCCGAATGGCGAATTTGTCGCCGACGAGGTGCTGGCCAAGCACGACGAGAACTACATGCCGCCTGAAGTCGCGGCGGCGCTGGAGAAGTCCGGCAAGAGCAACGGAGAAAAACCACAATGATCCCAGAACTCGGCCACATGGCCCTGATCCTCGCCCTCTGCATGGCCCTGGTGCAGGCCAGCCTGCCGGTGATTGGCGCCCATCGCGGCATCGCCAGCTGGATTGCCCTGGCCCGCCCCGCCGCCTGGGCCCAGTTCCTGATGGTTGCTGTCTCCTTCGCCTGCCTCACCTGGGCCTTCCTGGTACACGACTTCTCGGTACAGTACGTCGCCAGCAACTCCAACACCCAGCTACCGACCATCTACCTCATCTCCGGGGTGTGGGGCGCGCATGAAGGATCATTGTTGCTGTGGGCGCTGTCGCTCTCGCTCTGGACCGTCGCCGTGGCGATCTTCAGCCGCAGCGTGCCGGAGGCCATGGTGGCACGGGTCATCGGCGTGATGGGCATGGTCGGCACCGGCTTCCTGCTGTTTATCCTGGTCACCTCCAACCCCTTCGAACGACTGCCGATGCCACCGCTGGAAGGGCGTGAACTCAACCCGCTGCTGCAGGACCCGGGCCTGGCGATCCACCCGCCAATGCTCTACATGGGCTACGTCGGCTTCTCCGTCGCCTTCGCCTTCGCCATCGCGGCGATGCTCGGCGGCCGCCTCGATGCCGCCTGGGCGCGCTGGTCGCGGCCCTGGACCAACGTCGCCTGGGTCTTCCTCACCCTCGGTATCGTGCTCGGTAGCTGGTGGGCCTATTACGAGCTGGGCTGGGGAGGCTGGTGGTTCTGGGACCCTGTAGAGAACGCCTCTTTTATGCCGTGGCTGGTGGGCACCGCCCTGCTCCACTCCCTGGCGGTGACCGAGAAACGCGGCGCCTTCAAGGCCTGGACCGTGCTGCTGGCGATCTTCGCCTTCTCCCTCAGCCTGCTCGGCACCTTCCTGGTTCGCTCCGGGGTACTGACCTCGGTACACGCCTTCGCCACCGACCCGGAACGCGGCGTCTTCATCCTGCTGTTCCTCGGCGTGGTGGTCGGCGGTTCGCTGCTGCTCTACTCCTGGCGCGCCAGCGAGATCCGAGCCAACGTCCACTTTGATCTGGTCTCCCGCGAGACCGGCCTGCTGCTGAACAACGTGCTGCTGGTAGTCACCGCGGTCAGCATCCTGCTCGGTACCCTCTACCCGCTGATCCTCGATGCCCTGGGCGTCGGCAAGATATCGGTGGGGCCGCCCTACTTCGACAACGTCTTCGTGCCGCTGACTATTCCGCTGGCAGTGCTGGTCGGTATCGGCGTCTTCGCCAACTGGCGCAAGAGCGATCCGAAAGAGCTGTGGCAGAAGCTGCGCCTGCCACTGGCAGTGAGTGTGGTAGCCGGTGTCGCCGCCGTGCTCATCTTTGCCCCGCACTTCAGCCTCGGTGCGGTTGTCGGCTCGGTACTCGCCTTCTGGGTATTGTTCGCCACCCTCGCCTGGGTGAAGGAGCAGAAGAACCCCGCCGAGCTGTTCAAGGGCGCCTCCCGTGGAAAGCTTGGCATGGTACTGGGCCATCTCGGCATCGCCGTGTTCATTGCAGGGGTCAGCCTCACCTCCATCTACAGCACCGAGAAGGACATCCGTCTCGACCCGGGTCAGAGCTACGAGATGGGTGGCTACAGCTTCACCTTTAATGGCGCGGCCCGCTTCGTCGGTGCCAACTACCAGGGCTACCGCGGCGAAGTGAGTGTTTCCTCAGGCGGCAGCCAGGTTGCTCTCCTGCATCCGGAAAAACGCAACTACAGCACCGGCATGCCGATGACCGAGGCGGGTATCGACGGCGGTCTGTTCCGCGACCTGTTCGTCGCCCTCGGCGAACCGCTGGGTAGCGAAGGGGCCTGGAGCCTGCGTCTCTACCACAAACCGTTCCTGCGCTGGATCTGGCTCGGCGGCCTGCTGATGGCCCTCGGCGGCCTGCTTGCCGCCAGTGACCGCCGTTACTTCCGCCTGGCACGCAAGGCGATGGAGCAGAACTCATGAAGATTAAACTGCGTTTCCTGATCCCGTTTTCCCTGTTCGCGGTGATGGTGGTGTTCCTCGCCGTCGGCCTCAAGCTCGATCCGCGTGAGGTACCCTCGCCGCTGATCGGCAAGCCGTCTCCGGCCTTCGAACTGCCGACCCTGCACAACCCGGCGGCCACCTTTGCGCCGAAGGACATGCTCGGCCAGGTGTGGATGCTCAACGTCTGGGCCTCCTGGTGTACCGCCTGCCGCGCCGAACACCAACTGGTCAACCGGCTGGCGCAGCGTAAGGTGGTGCCGATTGTCGGCCTCAACTACAAGGACGAGGCCCGTGACGCCATCGGCTGGCTGGGCCAGCTGGGCAACCCCTACCTCACCTCGGTCTCCGACCTGCATGGCCGCGCCGGGCTGGATTGGGGCGTCTACGGCGTGCCGGAGACTTTCGTGATCGATAAGAAGGGCACCATCCGTTACAAGCAGATCGGCCCGATCACCGAAGAGGCGTTGGAAAAGAAAATCCTGCCGCTGTTGCAGGAACTGAAGGGAGAGAACGCATGACACGCTGGCTCGCTATCGCCCTGCTGATCGTCAGCAGTACCGTTTCTGCCCGTATCGAAACCCACACCTTCGCCACCCCGGAGGACGAAGCGCGCTTCAAGGTACTCACCGAGGAGTTGCGCTGCCTGGTGTGCCAGAACCAGAACATCGCCGCCTCCAACGCGGAGCTGGCGCAGGACCTGCGCGACCAGGCCTACAAGATGATTCAGGAAGGGAAGAGCAACGAAGAGATCGTCGCCTACATGGTGGATCGCTACGGCGACTTCGTGCTCTACCGTCCGCCGTTCGAATCCTCCACCCTGCTGCTCTGGATAGGGCCGTTCATCATCCTCATCGGCGGTATCGGTTTCATCATCACCTTCATCCGCCGCCGTAACGCCACCACGGAACCGGAACTGAGCGCGGAACAACAGGCACGTGCCGAGAAACTGCTGGGACAAGACAAATGACACTATTCTGGATACTTTCGGCGCTACTGCTGATCGCCGCCATTGCCATCACCGCTCCGACGCTGCTGCGCGGGCGCAAACTCGCCGCCAACGACCGCGAGGCACAGAACATCGCCATCGCCCGCGAGCGGCTGGCCGAACTCAGTATCGAACTGGCCGAGGGCCGCATCAGTCCCGAAGAACACGCCAAAGCCAAGCTGGAGCTGGAGCAGTCGCTGCTGCAGGACATCGAAGGCAATACCGCGGCACCGGTTACCAGCGGTAATCCCAACCTGGGTAAATTCACCCTGGCCGGGCTGGTGGTCGTCGTACCGCTGCTGGCCATCACCCTCTATCTGCAGCTGGGCAACCCGCAGATGATTAGCGCACAGGCGCCGAGCGCTGCAAAAAATGATGCCGGTAATCGCCAGCACATGAGCGGAAGCCTGGATCAGCTGGCAGCAAAACTGCGCCAGCGACTGGAAGAGCAGACCCCGGACGATGCCGAGGGCTGGTACCTGCTGGGCCGCACCTATATGTCGATGCAGGATTCAAACTCTGCCGTGGAAGCCTTCGACCGCTCTTACCAGTTGACCAAAGGCAAAGACCCGGTGGTTACCCTGGCCCTGGCCGATGCGCTGGCGATGCAGCAACAGGGTCGAGTCAGTGGCCGCCCTGCGCAGTTGGTGGCCGAGGCGCTGGCGGTCGATCCGACCAATCCGGTCGCGCTGTGGCTCTCCGGCATCGTCGCCGAAGAGCAGGGCAACTACATGAAGGCGCTGGAGCTGTGGAACAAGCTCTATCCGATGCTCGCCAACGAACCGGGTGAGCAACAACAGCTTGCGGCCCAGATCACTCGCGTCTCCGCCCTGGCCGGGGTCGCGCCGCCCGAGATGGTGACACAAACGGCACCTGCCGCAGATAACGCCCCAGCTATGAGTAACGCTACGGTAAAGGTCAAAGTCAGCCTGTCACCCGCGCTGCAGAAGCAGGTACAACAGGGCGACTCGGTCTTTATTTACGCCAAGGCAATGAACGGCCCACGCTTCCCGCTGGCCGCGTCCCGTCGCGGTGCAGCCGAACTGCCGCTGGAGATCACCCTGGATGAATCCTCTGCGGTGATGCCCAACGCCACCCTGGCCAACTTCGCTTCGATCAAGGTCGGCGCGCGCCTCTCCCACTCCGGCAATGCTATCGCCGAAAAAGGTGACCTGATCGGTGAAGTGGAGAACGTGAAGGTGGGTGGGGGCAAGACGATCGAAATCGTGATTGATAAGGTTTATTAAAACTCACCGCAAAGACGCAGAGGGCGCAAAGAAACGCAAGGCTTGCTGACAAAGGAATAAACACCGAAGAACTTTGAGAGATCAGGGTTATTCATTCCCACTAAATTGTTTTCCTTTGCGTTCTCTGCGCCTTTGCGGTGGAAGCTTTTCTCACTTCTCCTGCGTTGCGCGGAAGGCAATATCAGGCCAGCGCTCTTCGGTCAGTTGCAGATTGACCCGGGTCGGGAAGATGTAGTTCAAGTCGAACTACAGCACACCAAACATACCGTAGTTCATTATCCTTTCCCTAACCTTCTACCCGAGCCTAACCTTACTGCTTCGTACCGGTAGCGCCGTCGTACTTTGTGACGAAAAAGTCATTGGTGCCCGTCAGCGTGTTGCCATCCAGACCACCATACGCATCACCCGCCACATAGACATTGCCGCTGGCATCTGTGGCAACGGAACGACCAAAGGTAGACCTCGAGGCCACACCCTGATGGCGGGTGTATTGCTTTACGCCCGTGCTGTCGTACTTGGTGACGAAAGAGTCCACGGCACCAATCAACGCGTTACCATCCAGGTTGCCCCCTGTTTTTCCCGCCACATAGACGTTGCCACTGGCGTCAGTGGCGACAGAATAGCCATTCGTATTCGCTCCACTCACGCCCAATTGCTTGGTGTATTGTTTTACGCCAGAGCTGTTGTATTTGGTGACAAAAAAGTCAATGGTACCCGTCAGCGTATTGCTATCCAGGTCGCCACTCGTTTCGCCCACAACATAGACGTTGCTGCTGCCATCAGTAGCTACGGCCCAACCATAGGTAGTCGCTCCGACCACACCCATCTGCTTGGTGCTTTGCTTCACACCGGTGCTGTCGTACTTGGTGACGAAAAAGTCATAGTTACCCGTCAGCGTGTTGCCATCCAGACCACCAGTCGTCTGACCCGCTACATAGACGTTGCCGCTGGCATCGGTGGTTACGGAACGGCCGTAGGTGTACTTTCCAGCCACACCCAGCTGTCTGGTGTATTGTTTCACGCCGCTGCTGTTGTACTTGGTGACGAAGAAATCCCAAGCACCCGTCAGCGTGTTGCCATCCAGACTTCCGGTCGTATCACCTGCCACATAGACGTTGCCACTGGCATCGGTGGTAACGGAAGTGCCTAAGGTAGTCTTTCCGGTTACACCCAGTTGTTGGGTATATTGCTTCACACCAGTACTGTCGTACTTGATGACGAAAAGGTCCCAATTACCCGTCAGTGTGTTGCCATCCAGGCCTCCCTGCGTATCGCCCGCCACATAGACGTTGCCGTTGGCATCGGTGGCGACGGACCAGCCCCTAGTACCCACCCCGGCCACGCCCATCTGCTTGGTGTATTGCTTCACGCCGGTGCTGTCATACTTGGTAACAAAAAAGTCTTGGGTACCCGTCAGCGTGTTGCCATCCAGACCACCATTTGTATAGCCCGCCACATAGACATTGCCATTGGTATCGGTGGCGACGGATTTGCCAAAGGTAGTCGCACCGGACACACCCATCTGTTTGGTCCAGCTACATTCCAGAGCGACGTTGATGATGTCAGCACCCGATACAGTGCCGCTGGCGTTAGTAATGCTGCAGTACCTTCCAACAGGCTGGGTAAGGATAGTCACGGTGTAATTGGTGCCATTGAGCACCGGAGTGGAAAAATTAAACGGGCCATTGGTGGTAATGCCTAGATCATCACCACTATTTTGCAGCACCAGACCACTACCGCTCAGGCCGCTGACCGTACCGCCAATGGTGTATGCTGCAACGCAGGTGATGCTGACATTACTGACATCAGCCGCCGATATGGTGCCGCTGCCGTTGGTGACCGTGCAGAGCTGGTTGGGCGTGGAGGGATGGGTCAGCACAGTGACGTCATAGGCACCACCATCGGTAATCGCCGTGGCAAAACTGAAGTTGCCGTCTGCGCTGATACTCAGGTCGTCACCGCCGTTATTTTGCAGCACCAGACCGCTGCCGGTCAGGCCGCTGACGGTGCCGCCAATGGTGTATGCTGCAACGCAGGTGATGCTGACATTACTGACATCAGCCGCCGATATGGTGCCGCTGCCGTTGGTGACCGTGCAGAGCTGGTTGGGGGTGGAGGGCTGAGTCAGCACCGTCACGTCATAGGCACCACCATCGGCAATCTCTGTTGCAAATCTGAAATTGCCATCCGCGCTGATGGACAAGTCATCCCCGCCGTTGTTTTGCAGCACCAGACCGCCGCCGGTGAGGCCGCTGACTGTGACGTCGACAGTGTAAGTAGCGGCTGGTGTGCTTCCACCACTTCCACCACCGCAGGCGGACAAGCCCAGGATGAAAACAGTAGCCAGAAGGAGGGAGAAAAATTTGTTGCTACCGTTTTTCATGGTCACTCTCGCGTTGATCGGCACTGGCCGGATCGATGGGGATATGACCTGATTTTCGCATTCCAGCCATCGCAGCACACCTAGCCGAACGGACAGGTTTGGAAATTTAATTCGAATGAATTTTCAGAACGATAAACAAACAGGCCGGCGTACACCCGGCCTATTCATTTCTAAATGGTGAAACAGAATGACGCCCCTGCGTAATTCATCGGATACGGCTGATTAAATGCTTGTTAGTCTCCGCCACGTAGAGGTCGGTGCCATCGCTGGTGATGCCATATACAATGAGCCGTCCCCCTAACAACGTGGTGACCTCAGCGCTGGCGATAGCAATCTGGCGAATACTCTGGTTCCACTCATCCGCAACATAGAGGTTGGTGCCATCGCTGGTGATAGCACGTGGAAAGGCGAACGATGCATCCGTACCGATACCATCAGTAGAACCCAAGTTGCCTGGCCTCCCAGCCAGGGTGGTGACCTCACCGGTAGCAATCACAATCTGGCGGATGGCCAGGTTGCTCCCATCCGCTACGTAGAGGTTTACGCCATCGGTGGTGATGCCTTGTGGAGAGTTGAACGACGCGGCCGTGCCTGTCCCATCGGTAGCACCAGCAGTGGTCGATCCCGCAAATGTGGTGACTGTGCCACTGGCGATCTCCACCTGGCGGATCATGTTCCAATCCGTCACGTAGAGGTTGGTACCGTCGGTGGTAATACCTTGCAGAGAGGTGAACACACCACCATCACCTGGAATACCAGCTAGGGTGGTAACCTCGCCGCTGGCAATCACCACCTGACGGATGGTGTTGTAGTCCGACACGTATAGATTGGTGCCATCGGTGGTGATGTCAATCGGTCTGAAGAATGACGCGGCTGTCCCGACGCCGTCTGTTGAACCGGCAATACCCGACCCGGCAAGCGTGGTGACTTCACCGCTGGCGATCACGATCTGACGGATGGTGAAATTGTTTGTATCCGCCACGTACAGGTTGGTGCCATCTGTTGTAACGCCCTTTGGAGAGTCGAACGCCGCATTTGTGCCCGTACCATCAATGGAACCATTGTTTCTTCCCGATCCGACAAGTGTAGTAACCTCACCAGTCGCGATCACAACCTGTCGGATGGCGTGGTTATACGTATCCGCCACATAGAGGTTGCTACCATCGATAATCATACCCCGTGGGGCGTTGAACGATGCCGCCACACCGATACCGTCGGCAGCACCAACACTACCCGTTCCGGCGAGCGTGGTAACGGCACCGGTGGCGATCACGACCTGACGGATAGTGTGGTTACACCTTTCTGCCACGTAGAGGTTGGTACCGTCACTGACGATCCCCTGTGGCTCGTAGAACAGCGCGGCCGTGCCGGTAGCGTCCGTTAAACCCGAAGTTCCCGCCGTTCCGGCGAGCGTAGTAACGGCACCACTAGAAATCACGATCTTGCGAATAGTGTTGTTCCATGTGTCCGCCACATAAAGATTGGTGCCGTCAATAGCAATGTCATGTGGCATTCTGAACGACGCGGCCGTGCCGTTGCCATCGACTGAACCAGCGCTGCCTGTCCCGGCCAGCGTGGTGACCACGCCGGTGGCTATCACGACCTGGCGAATGCTGTGGTTGTTCCTGTCGGCCACGTAGAGATTGATACCGTCAGTGGCGATGCCATATGGCATATTGAACGACGCAGCGGCGCCTGTTGCGTCTGTTGAACCTGCCGTTCCCGCCGTCCCGGCAAGCGTAGTAACAACGCCAGTGGCAATCACAATCTGGCGGATGGTGTGATTGTACGTATCTGCCACATAAAGATTTATACCGTCGGTGGTGATACCAGACGGAATATAGAAAGACGCGCCCGTACCAGTGCCGTCGGCGGAACCTGCAATGCCTGACCCAGCCAGCGTGGTAACCTCGCCGGTAGCAATAACAACCTGGCGAATGCTGTAATTGTACGCATCCGCCACATAGAGGTTGGTACCATCACTGGTAACATCACTGGTGACGTTGAATTTAGCCTCGGTACCGATTCCATCCTTATTCGGCGGCGTTCCCGCAAAGGTCGACACGCTGCCCGTCAGCGCAAGTGTTACGCCCTGGATTGAGCCACCCATCTGAGTGGTTGGGTCGTTTCCGCTTCCACTACTTCCACCACCACCGCAGGCGGACAGGCTCAGCATGAATGTGAACATCAGAAGAAGGGAGAAAAGTTTGCTGCTGCCGTTTTTCATGGTCACTCTCGCGTTGATCGGCACTGGCCGGATCGATGGGGGTTATGACCGGATCTTCGCATTCCAGGCATGGCAGCACACCTAGCCGAACGGACAGGTTTGGGTGATTTATGGGATGTTTTTTGCGTGCCAGTCATCAAGCAGGCCGGGCAAGATTGCCCGGCCTGCAAGTAAGCAAAGGGAAAAGCTACTAAGGCTACTGGAGGCTTCCATCCGGAGTTAGCAATGCAATGCCCATAATCGTCGTGTTGTCATACGTAGCAAAGGGACCTGCGACAAAAATATTCCCTGAATCATCCATGGCAGAAGCAATCACCGCATAGGCCTCAGCGCTGAGCCCTCCAGGCACGAGTCCATCACCTGTTGCGAAGATACTGTCCACTGCACCATTATTTTTAAGGCGGATAATACCATTGCTGGTAGTGCCATTGTAGCTGGAGTATAACCCCGCTACATAAATGTCCCCTGTGCCGTCGCTTGCCAAAGCAATGGTATCGACGTTACCACTAAAGCCCGTACCAACATCAAATGCAGTATCTACCGTACCGTCATTATTGAGACGGATGATGCGGTTGCTGGTCGTGCCGTTGTAGCTGGTGAAAGCCCCACCCACATAGATATCTCCTGAACCGTCGGCGGCTGGTGTGATAGCGATAACGGCCACGTTAAAGCCTGTGCCCACCGCAAAAGCGGTGTCTACCGTGCCGTCATTATTCAGGCGGATGATGTAGTTGCTGGTGGTGTCGTTGTAGCTGGCGCCCCGCCCAGCCACATAGATATCGCCGCTGCCGTCAGTGGCCGGGGTAATCGTGTAGACGGTGCTGTCAAAACCGGACCCCACGGCAAAGGCACTGTCCACGCTGCCGTCACTGTTGAGGCGTACGATCCGGTTGCTGGTCGTGCCGTTGTAGCTGGTGAAAGTTCCACCCACATAGATATCTCCGGAACCGTCGTTGGCCAGAGCAATAGTGGTGACACTATTGTTAAAGCCCGTACCAACCGCGAAGGCAGTGTCCACCGTGCCGTCACTATTGAGACGGATGATGCGATTGCTGATAGTGCCGTTGTAGCTGGTGAAAGCGCCCCCCACATAGATATCCCCGGAACTATCGGTGGCCGGGGCGATAGTAGTAACACGACCAGCAATGCCTATACCAACCACAAAAGCAGTATCTACCGTACCGTCATTGTTGAGGCGGATAATGCGATTGCTGGTAGTGCCGTTGTAGCTGGTGAAACTCCCTCCCACATAGATGTCTCCGGAACCATCAGTTGCCGGAGCAAGGGCGTTGGCGACATTATCCAGAGCGACATTTGTCGAATAGGATTTGCTTGTTGAGCCTGTACTTGCAAGGCGAACAAGACCTCTGCTGATAGTACCGTTGTAATTTGCAATGCTTCCACCTACATGAATATCTCCTGTGCCGTCGGTGGCCGGGACGATGGTATTGATAGTATTGTCAGCACCCGTACCGACAACAAAATTAGTGTCCGCCGTACCGTCATCATTGAGACGGATGATGCTATTGCTGGGCGTGCCGTTGTAGCTGCTGAAAACACCACCCACATAGATATCTCCAGAACCGTCGGCGGCTGGTGTGATAGTGTAAAGGGTCCAGTCAAAGCCTGTGCCCACCGCAAAAGCGCTATCTACCGTGCCGTCATTATTCAGGCGGATGATGCGATTGCTGGTTGTGCCGTTGTAGCTGCTGAAAACACCACCCACATAGATATCTCCTGTGCCATCGCCTGCCAAAGCAATGGTATTGACGTTACCACTAAAGCCCGTACCAACATCAAATGCAGTATCTACCGTGCCGTCATTATTGAGGCGGATGATGTAGTTGCTGGTCGTCGCCGTATTGTAGGTAGTGAAATAACCACCGACATAGATATCTCCTGAGCCGTCGCCAGCCAAAGCAATGGTATTGACGTTACTACTAAAACCCGTACCAACATCAAATGCAGTATCTACCGTGCCGTCATTATTGAGGCGGATGATGCGATTGCTGGTCGTGCCGTTGTAGCTGGTGAAAGCCCCACCCACGTAGACATCTCCTGAACTGTCGGTGGCCGGGGCGATCATAAAAACGAAACTACTAAAGCCATTACCGATGTCGAAGCTGGCATCCACCGTCCCATCACTGTTAAGACGGATAATCCGATTGCTGACATTGCCATTATAACTGCTGAACCAACCACCCACGTAGATATCACCCGAACCGTCGCTGGCCAAAGCAATAGTAGTGACACGATTGTTAAAGCCCGTACCAACCGCAAAGGCAGTGTCCACCGTGCCGTCACTATTGAAACGGATGATATTTCCGCTGGCGATATCGTTATAGCTGGCAAATGCCCCCCCCACATAGAAATCACCGGAACCATCATCCGCCTCGACCACCGCAAATACCGAACCACCTAACCCCTGTTCGGGCAACGTAAATGCCTTTGCAACGGTATTGTCACCGCCGCTACTTCCACCACCACCACAGGCAGACAAGCCGAGGATGAATATAAAAGTCAGAAGGAGGGAAAGAAATTTGTCGCTGGCGTTTTTCATGGTCACTCTCGCGTTGATCGGCACTGGCCGGATCGATGGGGGTTATGACCGGATCTTCGCATTCCAGGCATGGCAGCACACCTAGCCGAACGGACAGGTTTTGGAGTTAAATTTGAATGAATTTTCAGTCCGAAAAAACAGGCCGGGAATCCCGGCCTGTTGGTTTTTATGCTAATGCGAAATCATGCTCTATGGCTGATAGCGCCACAGGTCATTCAGACAGCCACGTGTTCCAGTCGAGTCGTGGCCATAACCACCAAACAACCACAAGCTATTGTTGCTGTCGATCCATCTGGTACCGTAGCCCCGTGTTCCTGGCACATTGGTACTGACTGCGGTGCCCTGGATGCCGTAGTCACCCGCTTGATTGGTCAAATTGCTGCCACTCATCCAGATCCAGTTGCTGCCGTCGAATTTCCACAGATCGTTAAGTAGGGGTCCGGCATCAAAGGTATCTCCACCGAACAACCAGAAGCTGCCGCTGCTGTCAGTCCAACTAATGCTGCCGTACCGTGCACCGGGCACGTTGGTATCCGCTGCCGTTCCCTGGGTACCGTAGACACCCGGCTGACCAACGACATCGCTGCCACTTACCCAGATCCAGTTTGCGCCATCGTATTTCCAAAGGTCGTTGAGGATATCCAAGTCTCCTGCTGAGTCGTATCCCAATCCGCCAAACAGCCAAAGGTTACCGCTGCTGTCCGTCCAGCTGACACTAAAACCTCGCGCACCAGGCACATTGGTGGGATCTGCTGTACCCTGCGTACCGTAGGTACCAGACTGACTAACCAGATCGCTACCACTCACCCAGGTCCAGTTCGCACCGTCATATTTCCACAGATCGTTAAGGTAACCCTGTGTCCCGCTCGCATCCAGACCCTCTCCACCAAACAGCCACAGGTTGCCGCTGCTGTCGATCCAGCTGACACTGTCCCGTCTCGCACCCGGCACATTAGTGCCTGCCGCTGCCCCCTTAGTACCGTAATTACCCGCTTGATTGACCACATCGCTGCCACTCATCCAGGTCCAGTTGGTACTGTCGAATTTCCACAGGTCGTTAAGAAACCCTACCCCCGTCATCCCCGTCGAGGCGTAGCCAGTGCCACCAAACAACCAAAAATCGCCGTTGCTATCCATCCAACTTACGCCACGATTTCGTGCACCTGGTATGTTGTCAGCGACATTGGCACCGCTGTACTCACCAAGCTGATTACCGAGATTACTGCCGCCTATCCAGCTCCAGTTGGTGCCGTCGTATTTCCACAGATCATTGTAGTAAAAGACCTGATCGTATCCGCCAAACAACCACAGGTTACCGCTGCTATCTGTCCAACTGGCGCCACCTCTTCTTCCGCCAGGCACGACATCGGCAGGTGTTGCACTGGTGTACACACCTGACTGGTCACCAACATCGCTACCACTCATCCATGTCCATAAATCGATAGGCGCAGCCGGTGTTGTTCCACTACCACTTCCACCACCACATGCGGACAGACCCAGAATGAAAATAAAACTCAGAAAGAGGGAGAAAAGTTTGTCGCTGGCGTTTTTCATGATCACTCTCGCGTTGATCGGCACTGGCCGGATCGATGGGGGTTATGACCGGATCTTCGCATTCCAGGCATCGCAGCACACCTAGCCGAACGGACAGGTTTGGTGAAATTTAACGGGATTGAAACGGATAATGCTGGGGATGAGTGACGGACTTATTTTTCTACAAGAATGCCTTCTTTCAGGGCGATCGCCACCGCCTGTGTGCGACTTTTCGCCCCAAGCTTGCGCAGTACGTTGCCCACATGAAACTTCACCGTCCCTTCGCTGACATGCATAATTTTGGCGATCTCCGCGCTGGTCTTGCCGTCCTGCACCCAGGCGAGGGTTTCGATCTCCTTGCGGGTGAGCAGCTCAGCGGAGTCGGAGAGATTGAGGTTACGAACCGTGGCAAGACGAGTGACATATTCGACTTCAATGTCATTTGCGATGGCCTCGCGGCAAAGCCGTGTCATGATCACGTCTCGCCAGGGCAGGAAGTTGAGATATCCCTGACGTGCCGCAGCGGCAAGACCTTCAACTAACCGTTCCCTGGCAACTTCATCATCCCCTTTTTCCAGTGCAAAATAGGCACCCAACAGGTTGAGATAACACCTGAATGTATTCATCCCCACGGTAAATTCCAGCCCATCTCGCAGTTGGCTCATCGCACGCTCAAACTGTCCATCCTCATAGAGCGCCATCACCAGAATCGGAAGCGCATGCGCCTTCATCACCGCATTGCCGCCATCGCCCAGAAGCTTCACCGAAGTTTCCGCCAGGGCAACCGCTTTTGCCGTGTCACCTTCCTGCAGACTCAATTCAGCCAACAGGAAAGCGTAATGGCCATGGTCAAACGCCGTGGTAATCGGCGTTACCGATAATTTATCCAGTAGTTTTTTCGCCTGTGCAAGATCGCCGGTGGTTAAGGCCATGATGATGCCTTGGGAAAAGAGCCTGACATCGAGTACATGGACCCCGCTTTCCTCAATAAGCCGCTGCCCGGCTTTCAGGTTTTCGGCGCAAGCAACACGATCCACTAGCGCCCATTGCAGTACACCACGAGTCGATCGCCAGACCAGTTTTTTTAGCGGGCTGACCAGATTTGAATTCAAATCACTGTCCAGAATGCCTACCAGGGATTGCGCCGTGGCAATCTCGCCCGACACAGCGTGATAAAGCACCAGGTTACTACCGGCCAACAGACGAAAATCGCTGTCGTTACTATTGATCACCAATTGTTCCAGGCGATCCGCCCACATCGGTAGATCGGGACGCGCCGGATATCGCCAGGCCAGAGACTTGCAGATCCCCTGCACCATCAGGCTCTCAATCTCCCGCGACGGATAGTCGGTGTAACGCTCCAGTAGCCGATCGAAACGCTCGATCCACTTGTCCAGCACACTGTAATCGTTCCATACGATAACAATGGCGTTCACCACCATGCCCCAGGAAAGCATGCTACCGGTGGCATTGCCTTCGCTCTCAAAAAGTTCAAAGGCCCGACTCAACTCCTGCAGCGACTGAATTGGGTTAATTGCCATCAGGCAGTTACCGCGCCAGTAGCAAATCCAGGGGTCACTGGAGCGGAGTGAGTCAGGCAGGGCATCCACCCAGTGGAGCAGTGTCTGGGTGCGGCCCTGCTGCAACAGATTTTTCGCCTGTTGGCTGATCAGCTTATGTAGTTGTTGCAGATCACCCGCCGCAATCATCAACTCAGCCGCCGGTTCAATCTGACCATTAGTCATCAACAGGTCCGCAGCTTGCTTGCGATAATTTGTCATCAACTCCGCATCCAGTGTCTGCCTTGCGTTGGTTTGCAGAAATTCTCTGAACAGCGGATGGATACGGTAGATCTCGGGCGAGGATGAAATACGGTAAGTAAAATTGTTATTGCGTACCTGGTCGCGCAGAATTTTTCCCGCATCGGAACGACCGGTAAGTTTTTCGGCCAACGCAACATCGATGGTTGGCAACAAGCTGCAGGAAAAAAGAAAGTACTTAATCTCGGCCTCAAGCCCGGCAAAGATCTCGCGGGCAAAATAATCGAACAGCAGATCGGTGCGATCCATCGACAGATACTCTGGCCGTTCCTCATCCTCCATCCCTTGTGAAAACAGTAACAGACCGGCCAACCATCCCTGCGTCAGGTTATAGGCACGTTCCATTGTCTGCTGTACCGGCATCTCATTGCTGGACCAGGCAAGAAAATAGCGTATCTCATCCTGCGAAAGGCGCAAATCATCCCAACCCAAATGCGCCAATGAATGATTCAGTCGCTGCCGGGCAAAAGCGGCGTAGGGCTCTTCCCTGCTGATAACGACTAACAGAGAATCCTGCGGCAACTCTGCCATCGCAGCGGAGATAAACGGCACAAACAGCGACTCGCCGGGGCCTTCCTGCAGATCATCGATGACCAGAACAAAACTCCCACCCAGCCGGGTAAACAGTGCGCGGCAGAAGTTACGACAGAACTGTTCCAGGTTCGGCAAATACTCCGGCGTAAGCTGGGGGAGAGGATATTCCCCTGCTTTGCTTTCTGAGACTAACTGGGCAAGATAAAAGAAGAGGTTGGCAGGATCGTGGTCGTCGCGGTCAACGTAGTACCAGTACAGCGAACGCGGGTCATTTGTCAGGAAATTCCGCACCATCGCTGTCTTGCCTGAACCGCCCGGTGAGCTGACCCAGACCCTCCTTGGAGTTTCGGCAAATTCGGCCAGTTTCTCCACCAACTCAGGCCGAATAAAATACCGGCCCGGCTCTGGCGGGATAAGTTTTACCGGTAAGGATACCGGTTGTGGGCGATTTTTTTCTGTTCCAGATTTCATTATCACAGCATGGCAATGGACTCACAGGAATCATGCTACCCTGATCCTCCAGCGTTACCAACCATGTTGTCTCCATGTTCCCTGAATTCACTACCGGACAGATCCTGCTCACCGCGGTGATCTTCGTCTGGACCGGCTTTGTTCGCTCCGGCCTCGGTTTCGGCGGTGC
>JBNKDG010000012.1:0-77660 GCA_050288165.1 Thiohalomonadaceae bacterium
CGACGCCATGAACTGCATCAGCGGTATCGCCTTCCTCGCCGCCTTCAACAAAGGCCGCCTGAAGCACATCTCCGGCAAGGTGCTGGTTATCGGCGGTGGTGATACCTCCATCGACGTTGCCTCCGTCGCCCGTCGTCTCGGTAACATCACCGTCGAGAACGAAAAGGATCGTCCGGAACACATCATTATTAACCAGACCGCTCACGACGTAGCCGAAACCGCTGCCCGTGAAGGCGCCGACGTTACCCTGATCTCCCGCTCCCCCATCGAGAAGATGCCGGCTGCCGAGCACGAGATCGAAGACGCCAAGCGCGAAGGTATCGAAATCATCGGTCAGCTCTCACCGGTTGCAGTGGTTAAGGGTGCAGACGGTCGCGCTACCGGCCTGAAAGTTGTCAAACTGGAAGCCGACGGCAAGACCCCGATCGAAGGTTCCGAGTACGTCATCGACGCAGCGCTGATCGTTGCCGCCATCGGCCAGACCGGTAACTGGGAAGGCATGGAAGGTTTCGCCAACGACCGCAGCCTGATCGATGCCGACAAGCACTTCCAGGTTCCGGGCAAGCCGGGCTTCTTCGCCATCGGCGACGTTATCCGTCCGCACCTGCTGACCACCGCTATCGGCCATGCCTCCATCGCTGCCGAAAGCATCGACCACTACCTGAAGCGCGAAGAGAACAAGCCGCGTCCGAAGGTTGATGTACACCACTGGAACCTGCTGCAGAAGCTGCGTGAAACTGACCACAACCCGGAACAGTTCCACACCCTGACCAAGGAAGAAGTGAAAGCGAAAGAAGGTTTCGCCAAGGAGATCGACCTGGGTATTCGTGGTACCTCCGAAGGTAACTTCGCGGTACACAACTACGAAGACCGTTCACACAGCGAGATCATTCCGGCCGATATGCTGTTCCTCGGTCACTTCGCAGAAACGCCGCGTAACAAGCGCGCCCACATCGAAGTTTCCGCTGAAGACGTTATCGGCAACTTCCAGGAGCGTCTGGTGCCGCTGAGCGAAGCAGAAGCCATCGCCGAAGCCAAGCGTTGCATGAGCTGCGGTATGTGCTTCGAGTGCGACAACTGCGTGGTCTTCTGCCCGCAGGACGCCGTACATAAAACACCGAAGAAAGATGCCACCACCGGCCGTTATGTCTACACCGACTACTCGCGCTGCATCGGCTGCCACATCTGTGCCGATGTCTGTCCGACTGGTTACATCGACATGGGTATGGGCGAATAAGGGGACGTCATGAAGCAACTACAACGGCTTCTCAGCGTACTACCGGTTTTGCTGGTGCTGACTCTGTCAGCGCCGGTACACGCCGGTGACAAAGAGGGCGGCGTGGGACCATTCATCCCGGCGCCGGTCAAAGGTGAGCAGTGTGTCGCCGATACCGCCGACATGCGCAAGAACCACATGAAGTATCTGCTCAAACACCGCAACGAGACCCTGCGCGAAGGTATTCGTACCGAGCAATACAGTCTCAAGCAGTGCCTTGAGTGCCACGTACCCGCTGGCGGTTTACAGCAGACCGGTCACGAAGGCGACCACTTCTGCAAGAACTGCCACATGTACGTCGGCGTCCGCCTGGACTGCTTCGAGTGTCACAACACCAAGCCGGAAAAAAGCGCTCAGTTCCATCCGCTGGTAAGCCCGTCGATGAAGGCGCTGAAATCACAACCTGCCGCGGAAACGCTCAACCAGCTTGCCGCGGGTGAGACCAATACAGGTGCCATGCAATGAGTGAGATGAAGCAAACGGATCAGTCGCGCCGCGATTTCTTCACCGACGGTGCCAAACTCGCCGCTGCCGTCACCCTGGCCCCCGGCGTGTTGCTCTACGGTGTCGCTCAGGCACGCCCTGCCGGCGAGCCTGCCAGCAGCAAGGTACGCTGGGGCATGCTGGTCGACTCCACCCAGTGTTCCTCTGACTGCAACGCCTGCGTGACCGCCTGCCAGAAAGAGAACGGCTGGGGCGCAGCGGGTTCAGCCAAAGAAGAACACTCCAACGCTGCACAGAAGTCACAGTGGATTCGCAAAGTCGAACTGCGCAACATCTCCACCGGCCACGTTCAGTCGCTGCCGATGATGTGCCAGCACTGTGAGCATCCGCCCTGCGTCGACGTCTGCCCCACCGGCGCTTCAATGAAGCGTGCCGACGGCATCGTCCTGGTGGATCGTCACATCTGCATCGGCTGCCGTTACTGCATGATGGCCTGCCCCTACAAGGCACGCTCCTTCGTTCACGAAGAGTTGCACAACCAGAGCCCCAACGCACCGCGCGGCAAAGGCACGGTTGAATCCTGCACCCTTTGCGTTCACAAGCTGGATAACGGTGACGGCACCACTGCCTGCGCCCAGGCCTGCAACGCAAGCGGCAACAAGGCCATTCTGGTCGGCGACCTGAACGATCCCAACAGCGAGATCGCCCAGGCCGTGGCCCGCTATACCACCACCCAGGTGCGCGCCGATCTGAACCTCAACACCGGCGTCCGCTATCGCGGTATCTGAGAGGAAAGGTAGAAGATGAAAAAACCACTCTTTACACAAATCGGTGCAGGCGCAGGTTTCTACACCCTGCTTCTGGCTCTCGGTGCAGTGATTGCCGTCGGCATGCTGGCGGTGTTACACATGGAGCACAACGGCCACTGGGTCACCGGCATGAGCAACCAGATCGTCTGGGGCATGCCGCACGTGTTCGCCATCTTCCTCATCGTCGCCGCATCCGGTGCGCTGAACGTCGCCTCCATCGGCTCGGTCTTCGGCAAGAAGATCTACAAGCCGCTGGCTCCGCTCTCCGGCCTGCTCGCCATCACCCTGCTGCTTGGCGGTCTGACTATCCTGGTGCTCGACCTCGGCCGTCCGGATCGACTCATCGTTGCGATGACCCACTACAACTTCAAGTCGATCTTCGCCTGGAACATCCTTCTCTATAACGGTTTCCTCGGCCTGGTCATCGTCTATCTCTGGACCATGATGGAAAAGCGGATGAACCGCTACACCCCGGCCGCCGGTCTTGCCGCCTTCGTCTGGCGCCTGATCCTCACCACTGGTACCGGTTCCATCTTCGGCTTCCTGGTAGCACGCGCCGGTTACGACGCCGCAATCATGGCACCGATGTTCATCGTTATGTCCTTCTCCTTCGGTCTGGCGATCTTCCTGCTGGTACTGATGGCTACTTATAAAGTAACCAACCGTCCTCTGGGTGACGTGATGATCAAGCGACTGAAAAACCTGCTCGGCGTGTTCATCGCCGGTGCGGTCTACTTCGTCGCCGCGATGCACCTGACCAACCTCTACGCCACCGAACACCACGGCGTCGAAGCCTTCATCCTGCGCGATGGCGGCATCTACACCAGCCTGTTCTGGTACGGCTACATCCTGCTCGGCACCATCGTACCGTTGGCCCTGCTCTACGGTCCCACCGGTATGAACCGCGGTTCCATCACCCTCGCCTCCATGCTGACCGTACTCGGCGGCTTCGCGATGATCTACGTCATCGTTATCGGTGGCCAGGCCTACCCGCTGGAGATGTTCCCGGGCTATGAAGTGAGCAGCACCTTCGAGGGCGGCGTCAACTCTGCGCTGTACGCCTACAGCCCGACCCTCTACGAAACCCTGTTGGGCTTCGCCGGTGTCGCCCTTACTTTGGCTTTAACTGTGGTAGCAATGAAAAACCTGCGATTCCTCCCTGCCAGCCTGGCAGACGCGGAAGTGGACCCCCACGCGAAATAACGCAGGTAGTTTAAGTAGCAGTACGCAGCACCGATGTGGTTTAGGCCCATCGGTGTTTTTTTTCGCCCTAAACACGGACGCCGCCATGGACGGCGGTGCTAGACAGTGTCGGGAACATACTGTCGCCACACGGACGATCCATGTAGGTCGGATTAGCGCAGCGTAATCCGACAGCTTGCGTAGGATGGGCAAAGCGAAGCGTGCCCATCATTTGATGGTATTCCGGCTTCCGCCGGAATCCACCTTTTCCGTCATTCCGGCGAACGCCGGAATCCAGGGTCCATGTAGGTCGGATTAGCGCAGCGTAATCCGACGGCTTACGTAGGATGGGCAAAGCGAAGCATGCCCATCATTTGAGTCATTCCGTGCTGTTTGTGGGCTGGGCAGTGATGCCCAGCATTGAGGGGTATTCCGGCTGCCGCCGGAATCCAGGTGAGCCGCTACGCGGCGAATGACTGCATTGGAAAGCGGGGTCTCGCCCCCGCGGGCGAGGTACTTTCTTATGGCGATAAGAAAGTACCCAAAGAAACGCTCCCGAAATTCTCGCCCCTTCGGGGTTCCCTCGTTGCTCGCTCCGGTCGTGCGTTGCAGACAGGCCATCCATGGCCTGACTGCAACGTTGCGCACTTCCTGTGCGCAACCCTTCGGGCTGGTCCTCCCTCCACTCCGCGACTCGGCGGAATTGACGGGCCCAAAAACCCCTTTGTTTAAGTGAATTGCACTTCAAAGAGGACGGTGGTAAAACAAATTACGGATAAATTAGCGAGGGAATGCTATATGTCTATGCACCATCATACCGCCAGGGAGCTACGGCGGTGAAAACAACGAAATACTTCGATGCCACCAGAAAAAGGCCGGATCGGGCTGGGATTAAGGAAGAATGGATTCAACGCGTTGTCCACTTTCCTGAAAGCGAAACCATACAGGCTGATGGCCGAATAAGGCGATGGGCTAAAATAGAGGAAATGGACGACCGATACCTACGTGTGATTCTGCTGCCTGACGGGGCAACGATACACAATGCATTTTTTGACAGAGGGTACAAACCATGAAAGTCAGCTACTTCGATGATACCGACACGTTGTATATCGAATTCAGGGACAGCGACATTGCCGAGTCAAAAGATCTGGATGAAAACACCATTGTGGACATGGATGATAAGGGAAATGTCTGCGCTATCACCTTCGAACATGCCAGTCAGCGTACCGATGTGAGTCATCTGATTGTTGAGGGTATTGCTACATAGCGGGCCGTGCGGCCCGTTATTTTGAGCTCGCCCGGAAACTTGCCGCTAACGCCCTACCCTGCGCGACGTGCAGGAAGCACTAGTGTCGCGGAGCACATGGACGTGCGAGAGCGACCGCTTCGTCCGTTGAAGGGGGATGGCAGACGGGCTATTCCTCCAACGGACTCCAGTGCTCGGCTGCGTCTACGGGACCCAAAAACCGCTCCGCTATAACCCTGCGACAACTCCCACAATTGAGCACCCTTCACTTCCATGCTATAACCGCAAAACACCACAGGGAGGAACGAAAATGATCAACGGAACCAGCCCATCTGACCGGAAATGCCGTGCTATACGGATTCCACCTATCACGTTATCTTCGGTATCCGTCTAACACACTGTTAGGGCTCAAGAAAGGAATAGTGATAGTGAGAACTCCAATCAATCCGCATGCATTCGATGAAGTTAGATTGCGCGAAGAAATGAACCAGAAAGTTATTGATAGGTTCACAACCTATGAAATTGATACACGACAACGTGTAGACACGCTAATAAAATCAATTTTCCTGTTAAGCGGTGGTGCCCTCACTATCTCCATTGGAGTTTTCTTGAGAAATGAGGCCCCGCAGTTGCCAGCAGATATCACACAAACTTTAGAGTGGGCTTGGTATCTTCTTTTTTCCTCATTGGCAACATCATCACTTGTCCTATTTGTCATGATTATCCAAGGATATTATGTTAATTCGTTGTGGGCTCAATATCAGAAGACTGGCGAAAACAAGTTAGAGACAAGTTGCTTGTTAAAATCAACAAGAATTATTAACTGGGTTGTTGGTGTAGGTGGTTTTGTTGCATTTTTAGTTGGCCTTGGGTTGCTGGCAGTCGTTTCAGTAAAAGCGGTGAATATCAGCCCTAACCAAACGCCTCAGCCGACATCGGCGCTGATGCGCCTTTTCGGCTGAGTTTTATCGTTAAACGCAGAAAGGGCACGTCTTTATGAGTGAAGGCAAGATTGAATATCTGGATCGATTTTGTGCCCTTCTTACAGACTGGTTTGAAGGGTGTTATGGGGAGCGGTCAGAACAAACGCTAAGAAGAGAAATAAACGAAATGGCACCAAGAGCGAAGAACATCATCAAGGATGCTGGCTGTCTTCAGTTGATGAATTTCGCGCCACCAGCTTCTATTGGAGGTGTGGCTATCCAGAACGCCGACCCTTTTGATGTGTTATTCACGGATTATTACGGACGTTCCGTAATTACGGATGTCATTGATATGACGCATAGAGCGATAGGTGTTTTGAAAGACTCGAAAGTAAACGAGGTTGCACCTAGCTATCGCACGCATAAACTAAGATTCACGCAATCCGTTTTGAAGCGTTACAGAGGAATGTCTGCTATGGAGAAACTTGGAGTGTTTGGTTCGCTGGCATCGATACTTGGACTTGTTTTGTATTTCGTTACACCTCAAGCCATCTCAGAGCAAAATAACAATCAAGCCATTACGGGGAGCTCCAATAGCCCAGCCATCGGAACAAATAGTGGTAGCGTGACAATCAATTACAACAACTCTCATAGCAAATCAGCCGTCCTTAGAAACCCAAGTGCTGGAGCAACACTACTGGTGAACAAACCTACCATTATGGCCGCTTCACAGCCTACGATGCATGTTTGCATGGTCCCGGCCGGCACTTCAATAATGTTAACGGGAAGACAGGCGAACCAAGGCCCAGTTGATATGTGGCGTGAAGTTACTGTTATCGAGGGCGATTGCGCCGGAAAAACAGGATGGGTGGCAATTGAGAATGTGAGCTATGAGTGAGGCGCTTAACAAAAAAGCAAAAAAACGGCGGAGTAATTAAAAAGTAGGCAATAACAATGGTTGGCTAAAGCTTAATCCATCCGCCCCGTTTTTGACACAAAATCACTGACAATCTAAGCAATCACAACTATTTAAGGATTGAAATGAACGTTCAAATAACATGCCCTAGCTGTGAAGTTTTCAACAAAGTCAGTGACGAAAAATGCTGGAAATGCGGCAGAGTCATCACGCAAGATGAAAAACAAGCTGCGATTAAGGATTCGGAAGAAAAAGAATTATTCGCAAAAAAATTAGAAAACCCTAACCCTGAAGATGCCAAAGAGATACTTGAAAAAGCAAGACAATCAGGTCAGTGGGATATTGTACCTAAAGCAGTGCTACAACAAGCAGCAGAAAGGATAATATTGACAACTTCATTTAATGTAGCTGGCCATGATATTGCAGAGGAAATTGAAATAGTAACTGCTGAAGTTGTTTACGGTGTTAATATTTTTAGAGATATTTTTGCTGGCGTTAGGGACTTTGTTGGCGGAAGGAGCTCAGCATTACAAAAAGTCCTAAGAGATGCTCGAAAAATGGTATTGGAAGAACTCCGAAAAGAAGCGCTATCTGTAAACGCAGATGCGGTTATAGCGATAGACTTGGACTACCAAGAAATTACAGGTGGCGGAAAATCTGGGCTAATTATGCTTGTTGCCTCAGGTACGGCTGTAAGAATTACTAAGGCATAACGATCTCGTTAAGTCGTCGCTTCACCGCGATGCGGCGCAACGCCATTAACAATACGTTAAGCATAGGAGTGAATTGGCGGTGACGCAAACGTTACGGCAGTGGCCTTCCAACTCAGCGCTCACCTTAAAAAATGAGCGGTGTGTGTACTGTGGCGTGTTATTTGACTCGGTCGTACCGACCAAAGAGCACGTCATTGGACGTCGGTTTGTACCCAAAGGGAAACTGAATGCTCAATGGAACCTGATCGTCAGAGCATGCGAAGTGTGCAATAGCAAAAAATCCGAACTAGAGAACGACATTTCTGGAATCACCCTCTTCCCAGACCCATGGGGTAGACATACCGATCCCCATGATGTCGAGGTATTGGAAGCCTCGAAACGAAAGGCAGCTAACTGTTTTAGCACAGCCACTGGACGCCCAATTAAGGACTCCATTCCCCGTTTTACAGTTAAGGTGCCCATTGCTCAGGGCGCAACATTGACCTTTAACATGACTGCAAGCCCAGAGCTTCTGGAGAGTCGCGTATATGAACTAGCCCGCCTTCACTGTGTAGCGCTTTTCTTCCTCATCACATATGACGATGAAAAGAAGTCAGGTGGCTATTGGATAGGAGAGTTTATGCCCCTTATGTCATCAGCTAGGGGAGACTGGGGAAACCCAAGAATGAGAGCATTCTCCGATGTGGTAGCTAGTTGGGAGACACGCTTCCACGGCATCACAGCCAACGGCTATTTTAAGGCTATGATTCGGAAGCATCCTTCCGCAAACTGCTGGTCTTGGGCTTTAGAATGGAATAAGAATTACCGGGTCGTAGGCTTTTTCGGGGAAATCGAGGCTGCAAAAGCTGTAGCCGCTGGACTGCCAAAGCTCGAAATGAGTACGCTAGCTGAGGGCCCCGACAAATACATACATTTACGGACCGAAACGCCGCTCAATGAAGAAGAGGATAATCTCTTTACCATTGATAACGAATAGCTCGAACGACACTCCTCGTACCTCGTCGCGTTACTTATACTGCCAGTGATACGAACCATTAGGTAAAAAAATAAGGAGCTGCAAATTAGATAATTTCTGGATCAGAGTAAAAACAGTTGGCGATTTTGAGGCTAAAATTTCCGAGATTTTTATTTAATATTTGTTTTCATTTCCCCCGTATTTTTCCCTTGACTCCCCCTCCCTTTTTCCTTAGTTTGAACAGTGCAACACCGCTCAAACGAGGAACCTTTGAAGGAGTATGCGAGCGGGATGAGATGCAAGGCGCACGGAGCGCAGCGACCGAGACATACCAGATAGGTAGGCGAGGAAGCGAGCACCGCGCAACGCAGCAGATCGCCCGCGCAGCAACTCGTTCATAGGTTCCGTAAAAGCACCGGACGGCGATGCTGGTAACATCATCCGCCCGGCTAACCCTAAGACTGACTAGACCAGACCTTAGGGCTGCATGGAGTATACAACATACCCGGCGATGATCATTATCGCCCGTTGTGTGACTGGCGGCCCTTCTGTCTCAACGACATTGGGGCCGCTTTGCGTTGAGCTTCCATCAACCCGGTAACACCCGGAACGACAAGGAGCTAAAAGCAATGTCACATGCAAACACCAATATCATCTATCCCCAATCCACCGACCGTACTGCCGCCTGGCAGGTCCGTGAAGACGGCGACGACTACGGCAACCGCGAAGTCCGAACCACCTCCCTCTCCGATATGCACAACCGCATCCTCGAACGGCTTGACCGCGCCAAAGCCCTGACCCACCTGCTGAAAACCGCTGACACGCAGTCGGATGAAATCATCCAGCATACTGCCAGTGTCATTGAGGAGCTTATTGTGCTGGCCCAGAGTACCAGCAGGAAGATGTGGGAGTTTGTACAGCGGGAGAAAAGGCTGGGTAGTTAATCTACCGCCCTTCCCGCTAACAGAATGTCAGGCCGGAAACGGCCTGACGCACCCATATTCGACAAGGAGCACGAGCCATGTCACAGGCAAACACAAACACCAACATCACCTATCCCCAATCCACCGACCACGACCCTTCACGCTGGCAGGTCCGTGAGGATGAGGACGACTACGGCAAGCTGAGCCGCAAACTCCTCGAACTGCACGACCTCATCACCGACCGCCTCGTCCGCGCCGATGCGCTGACCTACCTGATGCAAACCGCTGAGAATCCACCGGAGCACGCCACCCGGATCACCGCGATGCTGCTTCAGGATCTGATTCAGGAGGCGCAGCAGGCCAATGAGAAGCTATGGGAAGAGGTACATCGCCTCACTCGCAAGCTTGGTGATAGCGAAACCCGCCATTGATGAACTCCCCCGCTGAGTTGTTCAGTGGGGAGCACGGCCCAAAAAAGAAAACCACGCTTAATGAGCGTGGTTTTCTTTTTTGGGAAAATAGGTGTCAGAGAGCAATATTCTCTAATATTAGAAACAATTGCTCACTGGAACGGTTTTTTCCTACAGCGCCCCAGTCACAATGAATACATAGTTCTTTGTATCCGCACCCGCAACTGGGTCGTATGGAACCAGTGTCAAACCCGTTGTTTCGTACCCGCTCCCCGCCATCACAATCCAGATTTTCCTTTGTGACTGGGTTGTGATTTCCAATATACCTAATACAGGGCCTAACGGAAATGCATATCCTGATTCACCATCACAACCCACATATGAATCGACAAGGCTCTTTGACATCCCACTGGAGTAAATTATGCCAAGTGTCTCTTTGTTTATTTTTGGATCGCACTTTTCCTTCGTCAGCTTTCGATAGTTGGCATAGAATAATATTCCAGGAATCGAAGCACTCTCATACGTACTGCGTTGCGTCACTCCATAACCACCGTCAATGGAGAGATAATCGTTTGATTCGCGATCCGAATACGCATCTGACTCCTGCTCGTCACGAAGTTTAGCCGGAACCCATTTCAATTTATCCTTGGCACCTTTGCCAAACGCCACAAAGTCTCCCTTAGGGAGTTGTAGCAATGGTCCAACAAGAGAGATTGACGCCGATTCGCCAAACCCCCAATTCACTTCCTCATACTCTTTAATTTCGGGGTCATCAACTTGAAGCTCGTAATTCTTACCGTCAGTCCCCAGCAGATAGAATTGTTTTTCATCAAGCGGCGGTTCGAGGGGTTTGATATAGACCGCATCCCCTACAACTATGGCGGGCACCATACTGATGCCATCAATTTCAAAAACTGAATCCGCGTAAGAATTCGGTGCTGAAAACAGCATGAGAAATATAAACGTTGTGCGGCGCATGAGCATTTTGTGTCCCTGTGCAAACTTGCACTAAAATAAAAGCCAAAAGTACCAAATACCGCTTACGAAAACCATTGGAACAAGTGAGACAGAAGCAACTTAACACCCTGTCTTCTACGCCGACACCACCGCCCTCCTCCTTCGCAGTTTTCTCCCTATCTCCACAAACGGCATCACGATCAAACCGTAAAGCGTGCTGTAGCGTGCATCGGCATCCGGGTCGCCCGTTCCGAAGCGGATCGGTTCAGGGTTGGAGTTGGTGACGTAGAGGGTGCCGAACATCCAGTCCCAGAGCGAAAGGTTGGTGCCGTAGTTCATGTTGTAATGTTCCGGCAAATCGCTGTGGTGGATCTGGTGTTGCGCCGGGCTGTTGATCACATGTTCGATCGTCGGCCCAAACGAAAGCCAGACATGACTGTGGCGAAGGTTGGCGGCCAGGCTGTTGAAGATGAGCGTCATGTAGGTCACGCCAAACAGGGTGTAACGACTGATCTCTCCACCAGCGGCATACCAGAATGCACCAGCGTACAACGCCACCACGATTAAGGTGATGATGCGCTCGGCGAGCCTCTCCACAAAGTGAATACGCTTGGCCGTGGCCGGCACCAGAACCGGTGCAGAGTGGTGCACCTTGTGGAACTCCCATAGCCATTGATTGGTATGGAAGAATCGGTGTATCCAGTAGTGCTTGAAGTCCCGCACCAGAAACAGCCCCAGTCCGTAGAGCAGTGAAAGGGTCATGTTCTCCCCCACCTGCGGACGCTCGCCCCACAGGTTGGTGAAAAAGGCGATGTAATCCCCCGACTGAAATACATAGGGATCGACCAAGGCCACCACGGGCAAAATCAGTGTCGCATTGAGGATGGCGAAGAGAAAGAAGTAGGCATAATCGAGCAGCGCGGAGCGATGAAAGTTGACTCTGGAACCGCCGAGGTACTCCCAGAATGAGCTGGCGGTAGCCAGACCGCGGCCACGACGATAGCGAAACAAGCCGTAGGCAACCAGGACGGAAATGATCAGGAACGGCACTCCAAAGCGGCCGTTATGGTCAAGAATCCCCATAAACGTCTTCGTGACAGGCTCAAGCGCATACACGTTCAGGTATTCCAGGATCTTCAGGGAAATATCCATTGGCATTCCCTCATCTAGCTTCTAGTTAAATTTGTTACTCCCATTGCGGTATTACGACTTCCAACACATACAAAATGTAACGAAGATATAAAGAATAGGTTCCATATTTTTAAATGACGAGAATGGCAGCCGTCTCGTTACCGTACTGATGCCACGGGCGCGTGGATGCACTGGGGCAACTCTGGCTAAGGTCCCATGCGACATCTCCTTCAAAACGCTTTAAAATCCCCCCCTGCGGACCAATTTATAGGCACACTGCCATCCGCAATGAGAGATTACCTAATGAGCCAGCAAGAACACCCGTTTGCACAATATGTCCGTATCCTCGGCAAGGGCCGTAACGGCTCCCGTGGTCTCACCGGCGATGAGATGCGCGATGCCATGCGCATGGTCATGCGCCACGAGGTCGAGCCGATCCAGCTCGGCGCCTTCCTGATGCTGATGCGGGTCAAGGAGGAGAGCCCGGAAGAGGTCGCCGCGGCCGTTGAGGCGGTGCGCGAGAGCATGGCCATCCCGGCCAATGCGCCGAAGCCGGACCTGGACTGGTCCTCCTACGCGGGCAAGAAACGGGTCCTCCCCTGGTATCTGCTGGCGACCCTGCTGCTGGCCGAGAACGGCATCCGTATCTTCATGCACGGCGCCTCGGGCCATACCGCGGGCCGGATCTACACCAAGGATGTGCTGCCGCAACTGGGCATTCCGGTGGCCAAAAGCCTCGATGAGGCGGCGAAACAGCTGGAACAGAACAACTTCTGCTACGTCGACCTGGAGCACATGAGCCAGCGCCTCTACGAGATCATCGAAATGCGCCCCCTGCTCGGCCTGCGCTCGCCGGTGCACACCATCGCCCGCATGCTCAACCCGTTCAACGCCGACCACGTGATGCAGGGCATCTTCCACCCCGGCTACCGCCCCACCCACCAGGAGGCGGGCCAGCTGCTCAACATCCCCCACCTCGCCGTGATCAAGGGCGAAGGCGGCGAGATCGAGCGCAACCCGGATATGGACCTGCTGCTGCAGGGCGTGCGTAACGGCGAGCTGTTCGAGGAGGATTGGCCGGCCATGTTCAGCAAGCGCCATATCCGCCCGGACGAGATGGACGTGAACGACCTGATCGCCCTCTGGAACGGCGACAAGCAGGATGAATACGCCGAAGGCGCGGTGATAGGCACCGTCGCCCTCTCCCTCTACACCCTGGGCCGCGCCGCCAGCCGCGAAGAGGCGGAGACCCAGGCCCGAGCCATGTGGGATGCGCGCAACCGCGCCCGTTTCGCCAACGCTGCCTGAGGGATCAATGTCACGACTGCTGCTCGGCGCCAGCCATAAATCCTCCGGCAAGACCACCATCACCCTGGGTATCTGCGCCGCCCTGGCCCACAGCGGGGTCAGGGTGCAGCCGTTCAAGAAAGGGCCGGACTATATCGACCCGGTCTGGCTGGGCCGCGCCGCCGGGCAGACCTGCTACAACCTCGACTTCAACACCATGGGCCGCGAGGAGATCCGCGAGGTCTTCGTCCGCCGCAGCGAGGGCAGCGATATCGCCCTGATCGAAGGCAACATGGGGCTGTTCGACAGCATCGATGTGGAGGGCAGTGTCAGCAACGCCGAGATGGCCAAACTGCTCGACGCCCCGGTGGTGCTGGTGCTCGACGTCAAAGGGGCCACCCGCAGCGTGGTACCGGTGATCCTCGGTTTCCAGCAGTTCGACCCGGACCTCAACATCGCCGGGGTGATCCTCAACAAGGTCGCCGGTAACTGCCACGATGACCGTCTGCACCAGGCGATTGAGCACTACTGCGATATCCCGATCCTCGGCTCAATCCGTCGCGACCGCCGACTGGCTATCGACGAGCGCCACCTGGGGCTGATCCCGGGCAACGAGGCCGCCGAGGTGGATGCCAAGCTGGCACAGATCCGTGAGCTGATCGCCGCCCAGGTGGACCTGGAGACACTGCGGGCCATCGCCGACACTGCCCCTGCCCTGCCCGCGCCCCAGCCGCTTGCCTTCCCGCCAGCCGCCGAGACAGTACGCATCGCCATCGCCCGTGACTCGGCCTTCGGCTTCTACTACCCGGACGACCTGGAGGCGCTGCAGGCCGCCGGGGCAGAGCTGGTGCCCTTCAGCACCCTCAGCGATAAGACACTGCCCGACGACATCGACGGCCTGTTCATCGGAGGTGGTTTCCCGGAGACCCATCTGGCGGAACTGGAGGCCAATCGGCCCCTGCGCGAGGCCATTCGCAGCGCCATCGACGATGGCCTGCCCGCCTACGCCGAGTGCGGCGGCCTGATGTACCTCTGCCGCTCCATTCAGTGGAAGGAGCAGCGCGGCGAGATGGTCGGCATCATCCCCGGTGACGTGGTGATGCACCGTATGCCGGTGGGCCGCGGCCTGGCCGAGATCGACGAGACCGAACACGCCCCCTGGCCCGGCAGCGAAACGGGCAAGCGCTACCCGGTGCATGAATTCCACTACTCCGCCATCGAAAACCTGCCCGACGGCCTGACCTACGCCTACCGCATGGAGCGGGGTCAGGGAATCAAGGACGGCCACGACGGCATCGTCTACCGCAACCTGCTGGCCAACTACGTCCATCTGCGCGACGTGGCGGGCAACCACTGGGCGCAGCGCTTTGTCGACTTCGTTCGCCTGCGGCGCCATGAGTATCAACCGGAACCGGCCGCGGCCGCGCTCCCACCATTTATGTAAACCAGAGGCATATTGATGATTACACTCACCGAAAAAGCGATCGAACAGGTCAAACAGGCCGCCGAACAGAGCGAAGCGGCCGGTCTGGCCCTACGTCTGGCGGCACGCCGCAACTCCGACGGCAGCATGGAGTACGGCATGGGTTTCGACGATGCCAACGACGACGACATGGTGTTCCGCTTCGGCGATGTGGAAGTGGTGATGAACGGCGAATATGGCCCGCTGCTCAAGGGCACCACCATCGATTTCGTTGAGATCGAGCCGGGGAAGTGGCACTTCATCTTTATGAACCCGAACGATGCCAATTATCAGCCCGGTAATTGAAGCAGGGACAACGCCGCCCCTGTGTTATCATCTGCCGCTTCGTGAATAACCGGCACGAATAACATGTTGAACATGACCGACACCCATCGTCAGGGACGGCGGCACAACCTGCTGGAGACGCTGACCGCACTGTTTTTGCACAGTGGCGGCGGCGTATTCGGTAAACGGATGCGCCTGCTGCTGATCGGTGTCGGTAACACCTTCGCCCTGCTCACCCTCAACATCATCCTGCTGCTCAACTTTCCTGAATACCAGTCGCTGCTGTTGCTGGCCTTCGGCGTATTGATACTGGGCGGGATGGTGCAACTGGTCGCCATCACCATCGCCTTCCGCCGCTTCCTGCTCCACCCCAGTGAAGAGCTGAAAGGCTGGTCCGACGAGATCCGTGGCGGCAACCTGACCATCCGCCTGCAGCCGGAAGAGATGGGTGAGCTGAAAGAGGTCGCCAAGGACATCAATAACCTGCTCGACTATCTGCAGAACCTGACCCACCACATGGACGACCAGATCAAGCGCCAGACCACTCGCTTCGAGCAGAAGGCCAACTCACTGCAGGTGCTCTACGACGTTGCCGCCAGCCTTAACGCCTCCCGCGACCTGAAAGATCTGCTGACCCGCTTCCTCCACACCATGCGCGATATCGTCAACGCCAAGGCGGGCACGGTGCGCCTGCTCACCGAGGCGGGACAGATGGAGCTGGTGGCCAGCATCGGCCTCGACGATGAAGTGGTGGAACAGGAACGACTGGTGCCGGTGCAGCGCTGCCTCTGCGGTAACGCGGTCACCGGCGGTGAGGTGCTGTTCCAGCACGACCTCAACCCCTGCAACCTCTGGATCGGCCGTCCGCTGCTGAGCGATCCCAATCTGGAGATGATCGCCGTGCCGCTGCAGTACCACGGCAAGAACCTCGGCGTTTACAACCTGTTCGTCGAAAAGGGCGACCTCGACTCCCGCGACGAGGTGAAGGCACTGTTCACCAGCATCGGCCGCCACCTCGGTATGGCGATCGAAAAGGCGCACCTGGACGATGAATCGAAGCGCCTCTCGATCATCAACGAACGTAACGCCATGGCCCACGAGCTGCACGACTCGCTGGCGCAGACCCTCGCCAGCCTGCGCTTCCAGGCGAGCATGCTTGGCGAGGCGGTCGACAAACAGGGCGCCGACGTCACCCATGAGGATATAGAGCAGATCAAGAGCGGCCTCGACGACGCCTACACCGAACTGCGCGAACTGCTGGCCCACTTCCGCGCGCCGATCAGCTCCCGCGGCCTGCTGCCCGCGCTGGAAGACCTGATCAGCAACTTCCGCAAACAGACCGGCATGCATGTGCTGCTGCAAAAGGAGTGGGAGTCCACCCGCCTCTCGCCGCACATGGAGATGCAGGTACTGCGTATCATCCAGGAGGCGCTGGCCAATGTGCGCAAACACAGCGAGGCGCACACGGTGCGGGTACTGCTGCGCTGCGACAGCGAAGGCCACTACAACATCCTGATCGAAGACGACGGCGTCGGTCTGGCGATGCAACCCTTCAGCGGCCACCCCGGCGAACACCTGGGATTGTCGATTATGGAAGAGCGCGCACGTTATTTGGGTGGAGAATTGCGTATCGAGAGTGAACCCGGAGAGGGAACAAGGGTACAATTGGCCTTCAGCACCGCGGAGAGCGGTGATGACAAACAAAAACCACAACAACATTTCGCCCTGATTTAGGGCCATTTTAGAAACTTATGCGCGTATTGCTGGTAGACGACCATACCCTGTTCCGTAGCGGCCTCGAGACCCTGCTGGAACGTCACGGCATCGAAGTGCTGGCCACCGCCGGTAACGGCCGTGAGGGCTTTTTCAAGGCGCAGGAGTTGCTGCCGGACGTGGTGCTGCTCGACATGCGCATGCCGGAGATGAGCGGCCTGGAAGTCCTTTCCGGTCTGCGTGCGGTGGGCTTCAAAAAGCCGATCGTTATGCTCACCACCAGCAACGAAGAACAGGATCTGGTGGAGTGCCTGCGCAACGGCGCCAGCGGCTACCTGCTCAAGGATATGGAACCGGCGCAACTGGTCAGCGCCCTGCGCGGCATTATGGAAGGCAAAACCATCGTCGCCCCGGAACTGGCCGCGGTGCTGGCGCGAGTCGTTCAGGGTGAAGGGGAACAGACTGAGCCGAAAGAGGTCAGTCCCTTTGGTGATCTGACACCGCGCGAACTGGAGATCCTCTGCCTGCTGGCGGAGGGACAGAGTAACAAGGTGATCGCCCGCAACCTCGGGATTTCGGACGGCACTGTAAAACTTCACGTGAAGGCGATCCTGCGCAAGCTGAACGTCCATTCACGGGTCGAGGCCGCTGTCATGGCCGTGGAACAGAATTTCTGCAACAAGGAATAGAACGTGTCACTACTGCAATTCTGGCGTAACAATGTTGTATTGATGCTGCTTGCCGCCGGCATGCAACCGGCGCTGGCCGAGATCGCCGAAACCCGTTGGTATGACGTCGAGGTGATCCTCTTCGCCCAGACCAACCCGAGCTACCGCGACTCCGAAAGCTGGCCCATCGACTACACCCCGCCGGACATGGAAAACGCCAAAGAGCTGTTGCCGCAGGACAAGGCCAAACGTGATCCGGCACGTCCTACCGCATTCCGACTGCTCGATGTGGATGAACTGAAACTGGATGCGGACGTGAGCCGTATCAACAAGGCAGAAGACCTGCAACTGCTAAGCCATTTCGGCTGGCGCCAACCGGGCCTGCCGCAGCAGGGCGCACTGGCTATCCGCCTCGACCAGCCATTGCTGGATCGCATTCAGGCAATGAATGAAGCCGCCGCGCTGAAAGAAGGTCAGCCGGTTGAAGTCGATAATAGCGAGAGCGTCACTGAGAAGCCGCAGATCGAAGGTACACTGCGATTGATCCTGTCGCGCTACCTGCACATCGAAACCGATCTGCTGCTGAAAGAACCGCTCGACGGTCAACCGATGTATAACGATGCACAACAGGCCAACGTGGTCATCTTTAGCGAACCGGCCATGCCTGCATCCGGTGCACCGGGACGGGCCGCACAACCGGATCTGTTTGCGATGGCGCAGGAGAATGCGGCACAGGCGCCTTACCGGGTCTATTTCATGCACCAGTCACGACGCATGCGCAGCGGCGAGTTGCACTACCTGGATCACCCGCTGTTCGGTATGTTGATCAAGGTGACGCCGTTCCAGCCGCAGGTGGCTCAGGCAGAAGCACAGTAACGTAGGCTGGGCAGTGATGCCCAGCAAACCAGACACAAAAAAGCCCGCATCAGCGGGCTTTTTTGATTCAGGCTTTACGCCACTCGCGGCACGATATGTTCCAGTAACCTGCGCACCTCGGCCATGCCGGAGATCAGGTGATGTTCGATCATCTCCATGGTGATCGCCCCATCGCCACGCCCCGCGCCCATGTTCGCGACGACAGCAACACAGGCGTAACAGAGCTCCAGTTCACGGGCAAGTGCCGCCTCCGGCATGCCGGTCATGCCGACCAGATCGCAGCCGTCCTTCTCCAGCTTGTTGATCTCGGCGGTGGTCTCCAGACGCGGCCCCTGAGTGGCGGCGTAGGTACCTCCGGCAATCAACGGCACACCCGCTTCATCACCACACATCAGCAGCGTTTTACGCAGCGCTTCACAATAGGGTTCGGTGAAGTCGATGTGGGTCACGTGGGTCAGCCCCTCTTCAAAGAAGGTGTTGATGCGCGACCAGGTGTAATCGACGATCTGATCCGGTATCACCAGCTTGCCCGGCTGCATATCGGCACGGATGCCGCCCACGGCATTGACCGCGATCACCTGCTCCACCCCGGTTTCCTTCAGCGCCCAGAGATTGGCGCGATAGTTCACCTTGTGCGGGGGAATGGTGTGGCCCGCACCGTGACGCGGCAGAAACACCACTTCGCGATCCGCCACCTCACCAAACACCAGCGGTGCGGACGGTTCACCGTAGGGCGTGTGCATCACCTCGCGCCGAGTAATCTTCAGGTCTTTCAGTGATGTCAGACCGGTGCCGCCGATAATGGCCAGTTTTGCCATGAATTAATCCTCTTAAAAAGAAATCACCACGAAGTACACGAAGAGCACGAAGAATCAAGAATTCAGCCTTCGTGTTCTTCGTGAGCTTCGTGGTTTAAGCTTTTAGCTGCCTTTAACAGCATAGATCCCGGGCGCATTGCGCAGGTACTCTTTATAGTCCATACCGAAGCCGAAGACGTACCGGTCTTCCACTTCCAGTCCGACATAATCCGCTTCGATACCGCAATTACGATCGTGCAGCTTCTGCACCAGCACCGCACTTTTCACCATCGCAGCACCGGCGTTTTCACAGGCGTGGACAATCTCTTTTAGCGTCAGTCCTTCATCAAGAATGTCATCGACGATCAACACATGACGTCCTTCAATGGCAAAGCGCGGGGTCACGCGCCACTCCAGTTCGGTGCCGCCGGCGGTTTCGCCGCGATAACGGCTGGCATGGAAGTAATCGAGCTGTAGCGGAAAGTCGAGATGACTCAGCAGATAGCCCGCCGGGATCAGCGCACCGCTCATCACCACCAGCACCAGCGGATTCTTGTCACCGAAGTCTGCGGTAATCGCCTTGGCCATCTTCTCGATGGCGGCCTCCACTGCGGCACGGTCGTGCAGGCAGTCCGCCTCACGATAAACCTGTTGTACATGCTCAGGGGTAACGCTCATCAATCGGTTCCTTACAAATCAAGGTCGAGGGTCGGGTTCTCTTCCAGTTCCTGCATCGCGGCGATGGCCTGACGCCAGGCAGGGTCCTTATGCAACGCCTCCAGGGTCATCGGGTGACGGCCATGCAACCGCGCCAAACGCGCGTGCAGCACCGGCGTCGGTTTGTAATCGATACCGCGCAGGATAATACGCGCCGCTTCGGGATTGTTGCAGATCAGCACCATATCGCAACCGGCATTCAGTGCCGCCTCGGCGCGGGCCACGTAATCACCGGCCACGCTGGCGCCTTCCATGTTGAGATCGTCGCTGAAGATCACGCCCTGGAAGCTGAGACGCTTGCGCAGGATCTGTTGCAGCCAGAAGGGAGAGAAACCGGCCGGGTTTTCGTCGACCGCGGTGTAGATCACATGGGCGGGCATCACCGCGGCCATTCCATTGGTGATCATCAACTCGTAAGGAGCGACATCCTCAGCGAGGATGTCTTCAAGGCGACGACCGTCTTCCGGGATCGCCTCGTGGGAATCAGCCTCAACCGCGCCGTGGCCGGGGAAGTGTTTACCGGTGGCCGCCATACCGGCACGTTGCATACCGTGCATGGTCGCGGCTGCCAGTTCGGCGACGATATGCGGGCGGCGATGGTAGGAACGATCGCCGATCACGGCGCTGATGCCGTAGTCGAGATCGAGTACCGGGGCGAAGCTGATGTCGACACCGATGGCACGTAACTCCGAAGCCATCACCCAGCCGCACTGCTCCGCCAGTTGGCGGGCACGACGATGGTCGTGTTCGTAGATTTCACCGAAGCGACGCATCGCCGGTAGACGGGTAAAACCGGTGCGGAAACGTTGCACCCTGCCCCCCTCCTGATCGACCGCGATCAGCAGCGGTGGACTACGCAGGGCGTGAATCTCGGCGATCAACGCCGCGACCTGTTCCGGACTTTCAAAGTTGCGGCTGAAGAGGATCACTCCACCCACCAGCGGATGGCAGAGGATCTCCCGCTCCTCGTCGTCCAGCTGCGTGCCGCGCAGGTCCAGCATTACCGGGCCTAATGACATCCTATGCGCTTCCTTTATATGGTTCTTCTGTAATCAATACCGGGGTTCCCGGTGTAATCATGTCAAACAGGGCAATGATATCGTGATTGCGCATCCGCACACAGCCGTGGGAAAGCGGCACCCCCATCGGCTCGCTGTCCGGGGTACCGTGGATATAGATGTAGCGGCGCATGGTATCGACACCGCCCAGTCGATTGCGGCCTAGCTCTTTACCGCTGAGCCAGAGGATACGGCTCAAAATCCAGTCACGCTGCGGGACATTGTTGCCCAACTCTTCGTTGTAGATTTCACCGGTTGGACGACGACCGACAAACACCGTACCCGCCTCACAACCTGATCCAATCTTGGCCCGCACAATATGGCGACCGCGCGGAGTACAACCGCTGCCGTTCTCTTCACCGGGACCGTTGGCGGCGGTTGAGACCGGCGCTTCAAAGACAATCCGTTCGCCATCCAGCAGACGCAGCCGCTGCTCGGCAATGCTGATGTGGATGGCACGCTGCATCATAGCCAATCCTTGTAGGGGTGTTTCACCAGACAGACGTTGTAGTAACGGGTGTCACCGCTCACCTCATCACCCAGCCACGGCGGACGCTCGAAGGATTCCTCTTCTGATTCCAGTTCCACCTCGGCCACGATCAATCCGGCATTGTCGCCGTCGAAGACATCAATTTCCCAGGTGTGTTGACCGTAGGGCACCAGATAACGGGTCTTGCTGATCTGCGGCTGCTCGCAGAGGGTGTCGAGTAACTCCTCCGCTTCTTCCAGCGGGATCGGGTATTCAAATTCCTGACGGTGGATGCCGAGAGTGGCGCTTTTAATGTTGAGGTTGGCTTTGTCCCCTTCGATGCGCACCCGCACCGAGGCACGTTCCGCGCCGATGAGATAACCCTGACGAAAACGGGTACCGGCATCGGCGACATCACGCCAGCTTTCATCGCTTAGCAGGAATTTGCGTTCTATCTCGGTCGCCATCCGCGCCGTTCTCTCCCGTTACTTTTTTACAAACAGTGCAATGGATTCTACATGCGCCGTATGCGGAAACATATCCATCACGCCCGCTTTCGCCAGCGTGTAGCCGTACTCGTTGACCAGCAGTCCCGCATCCCGTGCCAGGGTGGCCGGGTTGCAGGAGACGTAGACGATGCGTTTTACACCGAGTTTGGCGATATGCGGGATCGCCTCCATTGCGCCGTCACGGGCCGGGTCAAGCAACACTTTATCGAAGCCCTGCGACCACCATGGAAGAAGCTCAACCTCTTTCGCCAGATCGGCGACGTGAAACTCGACGTTATCGATCGCATTGAGCTCGGCATTCTCACGCGCCCTCTGCACCAGTAACTCCAGTCCTTCCACACCGACCACTTCACGGGCACGGCGCGCCAGCGGCAGGGTAAAGTTGCCGACGCCGCAGAAGAGATCGAGCACCCGCTCGTCCGGTTTCACCTCCAGCAGGTCGATGGCATAGGGCACCATCTTGCGGTTGATGTCGGTATTCACCTGGGTGAAACCGTTGGGGGTGAAATTGAAGTGCACATCGAACTCAGGCAAGGCGTAACTCAACTGCGTCTGTTCAGGCCATAGCGGTTCGACGGTGTCCGGACCGCCTGATTGTAGGAAGAAACGCAGTTCGTGTTCTTTGGCGTAGGCGATCAGTTTGTTGCTGTCGGCCGGGCTCAATGGTTTCATGTTGCGGAAGACCAGCGCGGTCTGGGTGTCGTCAACCGCCACTTCGATCTGCGCGATGTCGCGACGGCCATCGAGTGAAGCGATGAGTATTTGCAAAGCTTCCAGATGTTCACCAACGGTGGGATAGAGGATCTCGCAGCGCTGCATGTCGACGATGTAGGGTTTGCGCTTCTCACGGAAACCGATCAGGGTGCGCTCTTTCTTGTCGACGTAGCGCACGCCCATGCGCGCCTTACGCCGGTAACCCCAGTGCGGACCGGTGAGTGGCAGCAACACCTCAAGCGGCTTCACCTTGCCGATGCGCTCGAAATTCTCCAGCAGTACCTCTTCCTTGGCGTGGATCTGTGCCGTCGCCTCCATGTGTTGCAGCGCACAACCGCCACAAACACCGAACACCGCGCATTTCGGTTCTACTCGTTCGGGAGCGGCTTGATGGATCTCCTGCGCCACACCCACGTCATAACTACGCTTACTTTCCACGTAGCGGAAACTGACCTCTTCGCCTTTCAGCGCGCCTTCGACAAATACCGTCTTGCCGTTGAGATGTGCGACGCCGCGGCCGTCGTGGGAGAGATCATCGATAACCACCCGAACCGGATCGGTTGGGAGCTGGGGTTTACGTCGTCTTGCCATAGAACCTCAAAACACAAAAATCCACCACAAAGGCGCAGAGGCCGCAAAGAAAACCCATTAAGAAATTTCTTTGCGTACTTTGCGTCTTTGCGGTGAGTTAGTTATTCGGCAGGAAATACGCCGGTGGAAAGATAGCGATCGCCACGGTCGCAGATGATGGTCACGATCACCGCGTTCTCCACCTCTTGCGACAGTTTCAGCGCGGCAGCAACGGCGCCACCGGAAGAGATACCGCAGAAGATGCCCTCTTCCGCCGCCAGGCGGCGGGTGATGGTCTCTGCGGATGGCTGGTCCACGTCGATGGTGCGGTCGACACGACTGGCGTCGAAGATGGTCGGCAGATACTCCTTGGGCCAGCGGCGAATGCCGGGAATGGCAGCACCTTCGGCGGGCTGCACACCGACGATCTGGATCGCCGGATTGACCTCCTTGAGATAGCGCGAGGTGCCCATGATGGTGCCGGTGGTGCCCATGGCGCTAACGAAGTGGGTGACTTTGTGATCGGTGTCGCGCCAGATCTCCGGCCCGGTGGATTCGTAGTGTGCCAGCGGATTGTCCTGGTTGCCGAACTGATCGAGCACCTTACCCTTGCCCTCCGCTTCCATCTGCTTGGCCAGATCACGCGCCCCTTCCATGCCCTGCTCACGGGTCACCAGCACCAGCTCGGCGCCATAGGCGCGCATCGAGGCACGACGCTCAGTGCTCATGTTCTCCGGCATGATCAGGATCATGTGATACCCCTTGATCGCCGCTGCCATCGCCAGGGCGATACCGGTATTACCAGAGGTGGCCTCAATCAGGGTGTCGCCCGGCTTGATCTCTCCCCGCTGCTCCGCCTGCTGAATCATCGACATGGCGGGCCGGTCCTTCACCGAGCCAGCGGGGTTGTTACCCTCCAGCTTCACCAGAATCGTGTTGCTGGTATTGCCCGGTAATCGCTGCAAGCGGACCAGGGGCGTATTGCCAATGAAGGATTCAATCGTGGGAAAAGTCATGTGACAACCTGTGTGATATGGATCAAAAGTATGGTGAACAATTATAAACGTCCTTGAATTGAATGACGATTCCCATTAGATTTTAATCCATAGCTAATAACCACAAAAAGAGGAACACAAGGATGAGTTCAAACCTAAAGGTTGTCGACAGGGATCTCGCACTGGAGCGCGCGGGCGGCAATGCTGACCTGGCCCGCGATCTCTATCAGATGCTGCAAAACGAACTCCCTGTCTACCTGGAAAAAATCCCCTCACTATTTCTGGCCAACGATATTCCGGCGCTCACTGCCAGCATCCATAAGCTCCATGGCTCTGCCACCTACTGTGGTGTGCCGGCCCTACGTGTCGCCACTGAATCTCTCGAATCCTGCCTCAAACGGGGCGAATCAGCGAATTATCAGCAGGGAATGGATGATGTGCTCGATGCCATACGCCAGTTGATGGAGCAACCCTCACTTCAGATATAAGGCGTTCCAGCGTGTGACGAAAATAGGCCGGGCAATGCCCGGCCTTTTATTTGCGCCCGTCAGGCGATACCAATCGCCTTGTCGAGATAGACATCCTGGATGCTATTAAGCAGCTTGACCCCTTCGGCGATTGGCTTCTGGAAGGCCTTGCGCCCTGAGATCAATCCCATTCCGCCGGCGCGCTTGTTGATCACCGCGGTACGCACCGCCTGGTGCAGATCGTCCTTGCCCGAAGGGCCACCCGAATTGATCATCCCGACCCGGCCCATGTAGCAGTTGGCCACCTGGTAGCGCACCAGGTCAATGGGATGGTCGCTGGTCAGTTCCGAATAGACCCTGGGATGGGTTTTGCCAAAACCGATGGCGTTATAGCCGCCGTTGTTGGTCGCCTGCTTCTGTTTGACGATATCGGCATTAATGGTCACCGCAAGATGGTTAGCCTGGCCGGTCAGGTCGGCACTTTCGTGATAATCGGTGCCGTCCTTCTTGAAGGCGTTGTTGCGTAGATAGGCCCAGAGCACCGTCACCATTCCCAGTTCATGGGCATAGGCAAACGCTTCGCTCACCTCCTGTATCTGGCGGCGCGACTCCTCTGAACCGAAATAGATGGTTGCCCCCACTGCCACCGCGCCAAGATCGAAGGCCTGATCCACCGAGGCAAACAGGGTCTGGTCGTAGATGTTCGGATGGGTCAGCAGCTCGTTGTGGTTGATTTTGACCAGGAACGGGATCCTGTGCGCGTAACGCCTTGAGACAGAACCGAGCACACCGAGTGTCGAAGCCACCGCATTGCAACCCCCTTCAATAGCCAGCTCACAGATGGTGCCGGGATCGAAAAAGGCCGGATTGGGTGCAAAGGATGCGCCAGCTGAGTGCTCCACCCCCTGATCCACCGGCAGCAGCGACATATAGCCGGTGCCGGCCAGACGCCCGGTATTAAACAACAGCTGCATATTGCGCAGTACCGCGGGGGGGCGATCCTTATCCGCCATCACTCGGCTGACGTAATCGCTACCCGGCAGATGTAGCATCGAAGCGGGTATCCCTGTGCACTGATGATCCAGCAGAAACGCCGCCTCGTCACCCAGCATATCTATGATCGCACTCACAACGACCTCCTTTTCACAATCACATTGATTTCAATTAGTTGGCATCCATACTTGAACCAAAGTATTGAATTGATAGAATTCAATAAACAACACAAGGATCAACTCTATCTATGTACCGCATCGCCCTGGCCCTGGCGCTTATCATCCCGGCAACACTGTTGGCATCGACCAAAGGTGTCGATCACGGTGCACCTGCGCTGACCTATCGTCTGACCACCATGGCAGTGCTACGCGAAAAGCCGAATGGCCGTATCGTGGATATCTGGAATAGCGGCAGTTTGCTCACATCAAATGTAGCAGAGGGTGGCTGGGTGCGCGTGACCGGACATTTCCCCCAGGATCGCTGGCAACCGATGACCTCACCGCTCTGGATCGACAGCCGTTATGTCCAGGCGACATACACCGATAAGGATCATCCGCCACCCTCTAACCGCCCTCCCGGCATCGTGCGCTATGTCGAGGTCAACAAATCGACCTTTGAACTAAAGGTGATCGAGGAGAAGCAGAATCGAAAAAAGGTACTGTTTACCACCCGCGTAGCCCTCGGGATGGATCGCTGTCTGCCGGAAGAGAAAGGGGGGAACTGTTACTACACTGAGCCGGGCGAGTACCACGTGCGCTGGAAGGTTCACGACCCGGAAGGGATCGAGTGGTGCATTCCCAAAAGTATGGAGAAGGAGTATCCACGCAGCATCGCCCAGGGCAACCGCTGTTTCCGCGGCGTGATCGGATCCTATGCTCTCAACATCGGCAAGACCTACGCCATCCACGGCACCAGCAACCCCTCAAGTCTGGGCAAACGTGTATCCCACGGCTGCGTCCGTACCGCCAATCGGGCGGTAAAACTGCTTTACGATTTGCTAGATATCGGTGATCGGGTAGTTATTCTCGAATAGACGACGGATAATGAAGCGCCATCGCCGATAAGGGATTAGCGAATGTCCATACGCCTGAATGCCGTTATCTCGCTTCTGCTCGCCAGCAACGCAGTACTTGCCGAGCCACTGTGGGATGTCCCGGAACGACGCAAAGAGCAGTTTCCTACCGAATATGCCTACCTGCTTGCGCCTCTGCCCTACAGTATGCCGGGCATCGGTGAGGGCTATTTCCTCATGGGTTATCTCTCCAACCTCTTTGAGACCACGGCCGATGCCGCTGTTGTCTCGGTGCAGGGCGATGCCACCGGACTCGTCGCACAGCTAGATGAAATACCTTTGGTAGAGGATCGACTGTTCCTGCAACTGATTGATATGGACATCAGTAAGGCGACCGTCAGCGATTACGAGTCACGTGGCATGGACAGTGGCAGTGATTACAACCTGGTCGAAGTCTCGGGGGTGCGCCAGCAAAGTGCTGAACTGACACTGAGCTTCTGGGAGCGGCGTCTGGCTCTGTTGGCACGTTACAAGTCGTCTGCGAATGATGTTGAAACCCTGCGCAATTCAGGCGGTGACATACTTGCCACATACAATCCACCGGTACACAGCGAAGGGCTCAATCGCAGTATCGGTGCCATGCTTGATCTGACCGATGACTATCAGGATCCGAGAGATGGTTTAAGACTACGCCTCGACGTTTCCGATCACCCACGTACCAAAAACAGCGATCCCGACTTCTTTGTGATCGACTACAGCCTGCTCTACTACCAACCCTTCAACGGTAACGACACTCTGGTATTCAACTTCTTCCGTTCCGATGCCCACCTGCGCAGCAGCGGCGAAACTGACTCTGCAGCGATTATCACGGAAATGGGCGGATCGGCCTGTGCACCAGGCGACACCGCCTGTGAACAAGCAGAGGGGCAACGCGTCGCTAATATCATCGCCGCCAACCGCTACGGTACCGCTACATCACTGGGTGGTACCGACCGCCTGCGCAGCTATGCCGATGGTCGCTTCTCCGGCGCGCATACGGAATTTCTCGGCGTCGAACTACGCAGTAATTTCGTACAGGATGCCGAGCCATTCGACTACTTCATCTGGAAAGACGTGCGCACCAGCGTCCAGCTGGCAGTATTTGCCGAAGTGGGCACGGTAGCTGAAACACGGGACGACCTGTGGAAAGAGACACGCAGCAGTGTCGGCATCGGCGCACGGTTGGTAACCGCATCGGGTAGTGTCTACCGTGCCGACTGGGCGACGGGGGATGAGGGGTCGGAATTCAGCGTCTTCTTTTTCTACCCCTGGAAGTGAAACCCATCAGTGCTGCCTGAAGTTAGAATCTGACTCTAGAAGCCTTCTCAAAATTAGCGAGCGCAGGCGAGACAAGGCGAAAATGGATGAAAAAGCGGAGTTGACACGTAGTCAATGAGCATTTTGAATCCATTTTCAACACAGTATCGGCAAGCACAGCAATTTTGAGATGGTTTCTAGTCGTCGTCCTCGTGCTCGCCCCATTCCCTTTCACCTGAATAACGGTTGAAGATCGAATCCGTGCTTTCACCATTTCGCTTGGCCCGCCAGGCACGCTTCGCTTCATGCTCGTTGGCACTGCGGTGACACTCGGTGCAGTTCTCGTAGTCACGAATCCCCTCTTCCAGGTGCTCACTACGGATCTTTCGCGGTGAGTGTTCGTGGCAGCCGTAACAAGTGTACTGACTGTAATCATTGTTCTCATGGCAGGTATCACAATCCTTGCGATGGCGACGGTCGAAACGGAAATACTTACTGTGTTCGAACTTCGCTGGTTTCCACGCCTCCTGACCATGGCAATCGGCACACTTACCTTCCACCTTACTGTGCATGGAATCACTTGGTGTCTCGTGGCAGGTCTGGCACTGCTTCAATTCCGCGGGTGGCAGTTTTGAGTGCTTGAACTCGACCGCTTCCCAATCGTTATAACCGTGGCAGCTATCGCAACCCTCCTTGAATTTGCGATGACGCTCATCCTTCGGCTTGTCGTGACAATTCAGGCACTGTTTCAGTTCTGTCGCTGCCAGCTTCGTATGTTTGAAGTGAGTCGCTTCCCAATCGTCATAGCCATGACAGGTGGCACAGTTAATCGTTTTGAAGCGGTTATGCTCATCGTTACGCGGGACTTCATGGCAGTTTTCACACTGCTTCAAAACATCGGGTGCAAGCGACCTGTGGCGGAAGGTTGCCGGTTTCCACTCCTGCTGGGTATGACACAGGCCGCAATCCTCGCTGAGTTTACGGTGGAGTTTGTCGTCCTGTTTGTCGTGGCAACTGCTGCACTGCTTCTGCAACTTCGTGTCGAGCAAATTGTGGGAGAAGCGTTTAATCGGGCGGAAGGGTTGCACCCCCTTGTGATCGCTATGGCAGGCCACACAGTTGCTTTCCGACAACTGCTGATGGAAACGAACCCCTTTCTTCTCACGAGCAATCGGCGTCCCCTTGGTGCTGACCAAACCGATCTCGTCCACCTTATGGCAGTCGATACACTTATCTGAGGTGGCGCCACGGAACGGGGTATGGCAGGCAAAACAGTCATTGGCCACTTCGGCGTGGGCCTGAATCGGCACGCCGGGGGTAATCATCGACTCAGGGGTATGCACCGTACGCATCAGGGTGTACGCCAGACCCAATCCGACAACAAGTAGAAGAATATGCGTCCTCATTTCCACTCCCAGAACAGCAGAATGGTGATGATGTGGGTCAGGCCGAGTACGGCAAAGGCGAGGCTGATAGGCATGTGGATCACCCGCCACTTGTCCATCAACTCATAGGTGTTGGCATCCCAGAAGAGTTTCTTCTCTACCTCTTCACCGGATAGTCCCTGCGCAGCATAGGCTGCCTGCTTTTCATCCAGGAAGCCGCGGGAACGCTCCAGCAGAAACTTGCCGGTCATACCGCTAATCAGGTTGAGAACCATGGCCAGTAGCGCCAGCCAGGGCAGGATGGCGTATATATGGATCCCCGCATGCACCAGCACCATCAGACCGCCGATCCAGGTCAGGGTCTCATGCAACGTCAGCATGCTTTTCGGGGTGCTGAATTTGATCAGATGCCGCTTACGCAGCGAATAGATAAAAGAGCCCAGGATCAACAGCGTGCCAGGTATTCCCAGATAGCGCCCGACCCAGACCAGGTCGAAATAATGCAGCAGTGCGTCACTGATAATCGTCGCCAAAATCAGCGCCGTGAGCATCAGGAAAAACGGGATAACTTCTTTGCCAATTAGCGAGCGGTGCATGGCGGCCCTCCATGACGGCCGACGGGGGTTCAATTCCACACGGACTATACGGTCGCTATATTAACGGAAGCTGAAATAATGAAATACGGGGTGATGGCATCGGCCATCACCCCGCAATAGTGTGATAAAAATCAAAAAAGATCAGGCTGCTTCGTCGATCACCTTCATCAGAATCGCTTCCACCTCATTACCAATTTTGGCCAGCGCAGGATCCTGCGAAAGCCCGGCCAGCATGGCTTCCGGTTTGACCATCCCGATCAGGGTTTTGCCGTTATCGGTATAGACAGAGATGCGGCACGGCAGCGCCATATTCAGGCGCATATCGATGGACATGACGTCATTCGCCTTGCCCGGATTGCAGACCTCCAGCACCCGGCACTCGCGTGGAAAATCGAATCCCTTGCTACGCAGGGTGGCACCCAGATCGTGGGTATGCAGCACACCGAAGCTATGGCCTTTGACCGCCGCCTCAAGATCGGCAGTTGCCTGGTCGAAAGACTTGTCCGTTTCAACAACATAATACATAACAGCGATTACCTCTTAACTCTGTCATTGGGGGAGTGCGTAAGGTACCACTTATCGCTCATGATCTCTTCTATCATCCACTCCCCTTCTATCCCCCAGTTCCTGCCAGCGACGCGCGGTACCAACCGCATAGGAAAGACCATATAGCATCACGATGCCTGAGCTCCAGATGAGAAAACTGTCGACGGCCTCCGGCTTGATGAAATAGACCGGTATGGCGCCCACGCCACGAACGAGATAGATGGCGGCGATGATCACCAGTCCACCGCGCAGAAACGGCAGACGGCGCATCAAACCCGCACCGGAAAAGGCGTACAACGCCCAGAGAGACAGAACCAGTGCGATAAAGAAGGTCACGATGGCGGGAACCGGTGAGCCACTCTCGGCCATCGTTGCCATCTCCTCCCCTGCACCGAAGAAGCGATACCAGGCCGGGCCGCCGATAATAATGCCGATATGCAGCAATGCGGCGATAGCACTCAATACCCCAGCCAGAACAAGAAAAGGTTCGGTTGATTTGGTTTTTTTTGTCATGAAAGAGCCTCAGTGGCAAGCCTTCGCAGCTTGCCAACCTTTATGCCATTGCGAGCACGGGGCAAAACGTTAAGAGGGTCACAACATCAGGAGAAGAAAGGCAGCTAGTTCTACGAGTCCACCTTGCGGCAGAGACAGTAGACGAACTGCTGAACATTTCCGCTGGGCGTCGTATGCGACTCTTTCTCATGACCCAAAAGGGTAAAGGGTTCGCCGAACTCATCATGCAATTCGTCCGCACTATAACGCATCACGGGCAGACCGCTGCACTCCGTTGGGCCATCCTCGGCAAAGGTCGCCACCAGCACCAGACCACCTGGCTTGACCGCATGCAGGACCATTTCTACGTAGGCCTGACGATCTTCCGGCGAAGTCAGAAAATGGAACACGGCACGGTCGTGCCAGACATCGTAGCCATGATACGGAAGCGCGGCGTTGAGGATGTCCGACTCCAGCCAATGAACCTTATCCGCACGGGAACCGAGCCGCGCCCTGGCCGTCGCCAGCGCAGCTCCGGAAATGTCCAGCACGGTGACGTTTTCGTAGCCATGCGTCAACAGATCATCTACCAACACGGAGGTACCACCACCGACATCGATAATCGCGGCGTTTGTAGGGATGTTGGCATCCAGAATCAGTTTGAGGGAAAGCTCGGCATGCTCCTGAAACCAGCTGACTTCAGCCATACCCCTAGTTCCGTAAACTGTTTCCCAGTGCTCTTTGGATTGCATAAAAAACTCCAGGTGTTTTTGCTGTGTGGTGTCTGGACAGTTGCAGACTGTGTGCCGCCCTGACTTTATATTTTCACTGTTCCGGGACATCCGCCACTCAGTGTCTCTCAGTATATCCAAGGAATCCATCGATAGCGCACACGTCGTGCATAGTCCAGATAGCCCGGCAACTCTTCCAGTAAAGTCCGGTCTTCAAGACCGGTTCTAACCACCGCGATGCTTATTGCCACCGCCGCAGGAATCAGTGTCCATACCGAACTCAGCGCAAGAACAATACCGAACAGTGCAAGAATATTTCCGGCATACCCCGGATGCCGCACAAATCGGTAAGGGCCACTGTCGCATACCACATGTCCGCGATCCGTTTGAATACGCACCACGCTGGAGAAAAAGCGGTTTTCAGCCACTGCCCAGGCAGCGAATGCGTATCCGAACGAGATCAAAATGAAGCCAGTAACGATGAGCCATAGAGGAAATTCAGGGGACCAGCTATAGCGGTGGTCCAGCCCTGCTACAGCGACCATAGGATAGCCGATACTCACCGCCATCAGTGGCGCAAGCACTTTGTCCCACGCTTTTGCGTTCTGGAGACTTTCAACATTCTGCCGTTCGGCTGTTAGTCCGGGATGTCGTTGTTCCGCCCACATGCGCCCACCGATACCAGCGGCCATGATAAGCACGGAATAGAGCCACGCTTGCCACCAACCAAGGTCACCACCGCATATCAATAAAATCAGCGGAATGAGGAGATACACCACAACCAGTCTGATCCACTGGCGAGGGGACACAGTTTTGGCTATCTCTTCATTAACAACATTTGTCGACATATCACCCCCTGAAATTACGGATTTGAGTGATATTTACGCCAGCTTCCCTAATTTCTTCTCAATTGCTTTTTTGATTTTTTCATACGGTACTGGAGGACCGTGGTAGATGCTCTTGTCATCTACAAACAGACCCCCGACATACCCCATTCGCGCGCATTCTCCCGAATGGTCGTATCGATCTCCCGGTAGATAACCTTATCCCCAAACTCGCTACTGTTCTGTTTGGCGCGCTCCACCGTGCCATTGACACTGGTACACCAGCCATTTGCCAGAGCCGTTACCACAACCTTTCCGGGGACCGTCTCCGGTTTCTTTTTCATAAGAATAACCGTAAAAGCCACTTCAGACCCAACTCAATTTGCCGCACGCTGATACACAAACTTTTTCCCATCACCAGATAAAGTAAGTTGATCACCATCGACTGTCCATGTAATTACCCCTTGCACCTTACCGTCTCTGGAAATCTCCATCCTGTTACCGGTTACTACGAAATTACTTACTGTATGTCCTGGCATAGGCTTTTGCCAAAGCATCCTGGCGTCATCCCTGAAAATATACATCTCATATTGTGCTTTTTTATTTTTGCCAATCCATTGACCAACAATACCTTTGTTCAAATTGCCTTGCCCAGGGTTTTGCCTTTTGAATTCTATATAGTTATCACTTCCCTTGTCGCCTAACACAAGGGTTTCACCGGCTTGCACTGCCTTCATCGCAACATTGCCATCCCCATCAAACTGCAGCGCAAGTTGGCCATTTGTATAGGTATACCCACCTTTCATAATGACCCGCATTGTGGAGATAGCAACACCATTACTTCTGTATTCCATAATATGGGTAATACCTCCGCGTGTTTTCTCTGTTGCTACCCACAGACCAAAAAGCGAATCTACTGTCGACACTTCAGCACCAGAAACATGCAGCGGACACGCCAACAAGTAAGCCGCCACCACAGCACTATGCTTCTTCATCATTTAGCTCCTTCTCCACGCCTGCAATTGCAATTGTTTCCAACCATTATTCCGGTAAAACTCCAGTGCCGGTGTATTCTGCATATCGGCCAGTAGTTGCAGGCGTGTTGCCCCTTGCCCTTTTGCCCACTCTTCAAGCGCACTGAGTAGTTGTTTACCGAGTCCTTTGCCGCGGTGTTTGTTATCGACAACGACATCTTCCACCCAGGCGGAGTACGCCCCTTCGGCGGTGGAGATCACCAGTTGTGCGGTGCACATACCGATGACTATGCCACCCTCACGGGCGACCAGTACACAGGCACGATCGTCGTTGATTAATTGTTGCAGGGCGCGGCCTGTCTTGGCCGCATCAAAGTGGAAGTCCGCCTCGATGGCGAAGAGTTGTTGCAGCAGCCCGCCGAGGGCGTCGATGTCCTGTTCCGTGGCGGGCTCGATGCGAATCATTAGAGGGGATCGCTGATGCGGATGTCGGAGGGTGGCGGGTCCTGGAACTGCACTCGCTTCTGCATCGCCGGGTTCATGTAGACCACACCGGTATCATCCACCAGCATGACGTATTTGATCCCCATCTGCTTGGCGATGCGGTGCCAATCTTTCACACCGGCGACAACCAGCGCGGTCGCGGCGGCATCGGCTACCGCGCCGTTATCGTGAATCACCGTCACCGAGGTGACACCGACGACCGGCATACCGGTGCGTGGGTCGAGGATGTGGGCGTAATGCACGCCTTCGTATTCACGATAGCGCTCGTAGTTGCCGGAGGTGAAAACCGACTCATCGCCGCTGACTTCCAGCGAGGCCAGCACACCTTTGCCTTGCGGATGGCGGATACCGACGCGCCACGGCTTACCGGCCTTGCTACCGATGGCACGCAGGTCACCACCGGCATTGACGATGGCGTTACTGATACCGAATTCGCGCAGACGCTGAATGGCGAGGTCTACCGCATAACCCTTGGCGAAGCCGCCGAAGTCAAGCTGCACGGCTTTGTTCTTGCTGGTGAGGATGTCGCCCTTGAGGGTAATGTCGTCCATGCGCGGCGCGGCCTTGACCCACTTTTCGATCGCCTCTTTCGGCGGCGGCGGACCATTGGGGCGGTCATCCTGCTGGAAACCCCAGAGATGCAGCAGACCACCGATGGCCGGGTCGAACAGGGCGTCGCTCTTGGCGGAGAGTTCAGCGGATTGCTCGATGATCGGGATTAGCGAGGGAATCACCTTGGCCGGTTTACCTGCGGCGATGGCCTTGTTGATCTCCACCAGCGGACCCGGCTTCCAGGCATGCCAGTCGTGGTGCATCTGCTGGAAGTCCTGAGTGATGGTGGCGATCGCCTTCTGCTGCATCTCTTTGTCGGTGCCGAACAGGGTCACGTCGACCAGGGTGCCGAAGACGTAGATCTGGTATTGGCTACTTTGCGGCGGTGCGTTGCAGGCGCTGAGGGAAAAGATCGTCAGGAAAGCAAGCAGCAGGATTCTGGGCATGGTAGTTCCGAGGTGTAGAGCATTAAGTGCCTACAATGATACGACTGCGCGCCCCGCCTGTCATGGCGAGGTTCAAACAACCTTCAGCGCCTTCCGGTTCTGGGATTGTGTTGCGCTCTGGCTGCGACTGAGATCGATGACCCGCCAGGAGAGCGCTTCGCTCAGGGACTGGGCGCCGTTGCCTTCGGCGATGAGCGTGGTGAGCAGGTCACCATCGTCTATCTGACTACCGATGAGATAGTCAACGCCGAAGTCGCGCCACTCATCCAGCCAGGGAGTTTCTGCGCCGTAGAGCACTACGGTAGCTTCTTCGGAGAGTTCGAGCAGACGCGGCAGGGTTTTATCCGCCACGGTTTCGGCCGGGAGGAAGACCCATTCCGCCTTGCGCAGCAGATGCGGTGCGTGGGGTGGGATCGCCGCCGGGAGTTCCAGTGACGCGACCGAACCTTCCTTGAAGTAACCGGCGCCCTTGCCGGCCACGACCACACGCTTGCCCTTCAGCAACGGTCGGAACCAGTCAAAACCGGCCTGCAGCGCCTGACGGCCTTTGAACAGACCGCCTTCGCGATAGACCATGTCCGCCTCGCGGTTGATAGCGCAGTTGACCGCGGCGAGACCAATAGAGGCCTGATGGTGATCCCATTTCCGCAACCACAGCGCCAGCTCCGCCAGCGAACGGCCCTTCAGGGGTAATCCCTCACCCGGCTCACTTTGTGGACGCGTGCCCGCCATACCGACGGAACCGGCACGACAGACTGTCCAGTTCCAGCCGACGAGGAGCTGCTCAACCTCCGTTTCGAGCTTGGCATAGTCAAGCAACAGGTCGTACAACTCCTCGTGGCGGTTCATATGGGCGGTCTCCTAACTCCAGACTTCGGCGGGAGCCAGTAGACGTTCTACCGGTTCACCACCAAGCAGATGCTTTTCGATGATTTCGTTGACGTCATCTTTGGTCACACGGCAATACATCACCCCTTCCGGATAGACCAGCAGGTTTGGTCCCAGATCGCACGGACCCAGACAGCCACTGCTGGTTACAGCGATCCTGCCAAACAGTCCGCGCTTTTCCATTTCCGACCAGAAGGTTTCCCCTACAGCCGCACAACCCTTTTCACTGCAAGAGCCGCGCGGATGGCCGGGCGGGCGTCCCTGAGTGCATACAAAGACATGTTTCTCTGGTTTTGCCATTTACCTCTCCTCAGGCCGCTGCAGGCTCGTGGACGTGGCAGTTTTTAGGGCAGACCTTGGAACAGGCCATGCAACCGATACAATCCATCGCGTCTGCAACAGTCATTACCATTGCTACATCATCATCAAAATCGTCATCACTGTCGTCATCATCATCCATCTCACGCTCGACCAGATCGAATACCTTGCGCGGGCAGACCTTGAAACAGCGCCCGCAACCGATACAGTTGGCCTGTTTGACTTCGATAATGAATTGCGGTGTCCAGCTTGTACCGCCACGGGTTACACCAGTTATCATTTCGCTCATTGCTACATCCTCAAGTAAAAATAGTAAAACGTTAACCTTTTGCAGCCTTGAGGCGCTTATTGGCCTCTTCCCAGGCTTTACATGCTTCAACCGTGCTCTGTGTCAGTTCGGGCAATTCGCGATAGCCAGCGGGGATACGCTCTTCCACCAGATCATGTACCTGGCCTGCCCATTCAGTGGCGATGCGCTTCAGTTTCTTGACCTCTTTTTCCAGTTCCTGGATATCTTCTTCTGTCATGGTTAAAGCCCCGCTACAGTTGAATGTTCGCCGACCAGTTCAAGGGCGATTGAGAGAATCTTGTCTGCCTCGGTTTTCATTTTCGACAGGCTTTCAAAACCGAAACGATGCACATCGCGTAATGAACGGTCATGCACCACCAGTTTACCGACGGTAATGATGACGCGACCGAAACCTTCGTGAGTCAGGTGTAAAAGCGGCACAGCCATCTTGCCGCACTCACTCTCAATCAGGATGGAGATGGCGTTGTAGTAAGCCTTCATGCGTGCGATGACAATCTCGTCCGGATCACCGATCACCGGTAGCTCACGCTTGCGTTCCTTGGTCAGCACAAAGGGATCGAGTATCTCCGCAGTGCTCATTCCATCAAAGGTGTCGTAGGTATCGATGGCGCGCATCTGCTTAACCATTTCCTGCATGAAAACGGTTTCAAGTACCGGATCGTCCTGTGCTACAACCATGTCGTTCATCGTTTTACCCTCTTTTCAAAATTTGTCGGTACATTTTTCCAACTACTATGAAGTGGTCTCAAAATTAGGATTCGTGTCCTGAGATAAGGCGCAAAGTCTTCGAGGAGCGCAGTTTACCGGTAGTAAATGAGCACCGGAGAAGGCTTTGCAACGCCGTATCGGGGCACGAAGACAGTTTTGAGGCCGCTTCATTCGCACCACTCTTCGTCTTCCATCACATCGAAACGCTTCTCACTCTTCTCTTCGCTTGCAGCCAGTGCGCGTGCCAACCAGCCACTTGGACCATCCTGCAGATCGTGCTGTAGCTCCTTGAGCAAACTATTGATCTGGCTGCCGTGGGCGACTTTCATCGGCTGAATCTTCAGCGCCATCAACTGGCGTACCGCCGATGGACCGACCGCCAGGCAGTAGACGGCGACACAGCCATCCAACACGACGAATTTCTCCAGCAGCTTGCTTTCATTACCGTCCTGATCCAGCGAACCGAATTCGGCCACTTCCAGCAGAGTGATCTCTTCCGGCGTGACCTGATAGATGGCGAAGCGCTCGGCGGAGCCGAAGTGCTGATCGACCTTTTTCAGATCCGAACTGGCAAAGGCAACCTTGAATCCGGACTTATCCATCGTTGAGCCTCCGGCGTGTTCAGTGCGCAGCAGTTTTAACTGGCGTTGTATTGCCATCATTGCCTCCTTGCCGTTCATCACGCTTCTGCGACAACGGCGAGTGATGCGGTTTGATCTCGTGTACGGCGTGGTGTTGCAGCATCAGGTTGGCCAGGTCGTAGAGCGCCTGACGGGTGCCGCGATAACCTATCCAGTTGCGCTGGTAGCCACCGACCAGATCGTATTGCGGGAATCCTGCACGCTGCAGCGGCAGATGCAGACGCTCGGCGGTGGCCGCGCAGTGTGAATTGCCAATCAACAGTTCGGCACCCTGTTCCTGCGACTGTTTTTCCAGATCTTCGAGGTCACCAATCTTCACCTCTGCCAACGGCAATGGTTCGAGCGCGGGGCCACGGGTGCTGGTCACCGCGGCAACCACTTCCATGCCGATACCCTGAACCAGTTTGGTAAATGCCAGCAGTTCATCCGGTTCACCTGCCAAACCGACACGGCGCAGGCCGAGCATGAAGTGACAATCGAGCATGGCGTCCTGCAACTGCGAACGCTGGCGATTCAGTTTTGCCGGAACGGGACGCTCGGCAAGCTTGCTCAGTGCATAAACAAATTCATCTACCGCATCCAGCCCCATCAGTGAATCGAAATGCTGTACCGGCACACCAGTTTTTTCCTGCAACAGTTCGGCGGCCCTGTAGATCGACGGGCCGATCGCCAGGGTAGCAATGGAGTCACCCATCAGTGCGATTTCACTCAGCGGCGTTCCACCGATGGTCAACGGGTTGCTATCGCGATCGGTGAGGTGGCCGTCGAGGGAATCGGAAACATCCGGCAGCAACAGCGGACGCAACTCAAAGGCTTCGAGCAGTTCTTTAAGGGTTTCCAGATCGCCCGGTGTCAGTGCAGAACCAGTAAGTACATTAACCTGACGCTGACGACGGCCCGGTACGGTGCCCGCCTCTTCCGCACTCGGCACCAACACCCTGACCATCGACTCCACTGCGGCGGAAAAACCACCCTCCAGGCTGGAGACGTAATCGGGGGTGTTGACCGGTACTACGGCGGTCTTCTCAAACTGAGGATACTTGGCGCGAAAGTCCTTAATCGCACGATGAATATCGGTGCCCTGAGTTTCGGAAAGGCCGGTGGTGATCAAGCCGATCACTTCCGGTGAATTCTTTTCGCAAATGGTCTTCAGACCTTCGACGATGTTTTCGTCGGCACCCATCACCGTACTTACCTGTTCCATCGCGGTGGTCTGCAACGGGATCGGCTCACGGAAGTGACGCACGAACATCACCTTGCCGAAAGCGGTACAGCCCTGCGAACCGTGCAACATCGGAATCGCGCGGTTGAGACCGAGGATCGCCAGCGAAGCGCCGAGCGGCTGTGAGGTTTTCAGCGGACTGACGCTGAGTGCCTTGTTACGTTTGATGATCTCAGCCATGGCTCTTCTCCCATGGTGCGGGACGGCGTAGCGCCTCCCAGATCGGATTCTCGATGCTCTGTGCCAGCTGTCGCGCCAGTTCCAGCATGCCGGTGTATCCGGCGTAACCAAACTCACGTTCCTGGTTGATATCGAGGAAGGGAATGCGCGCCTTAAGCGCGGTGTACATGTTGCGACCACCGGCGATCAGCAGATCGGCCTCGTAGTGATATACGGTGTCGAGCAGCGCGCGTGGGCTGCCGTCGTCGAGCATCAGTGCCTCTTCGCCCATCAGCTCGCGAATACGCGCCTTGTCTTCTTCGGTCGATTTCTTGGTGCCGGTGGCAACCACTTCCATGCCGAGATCCTGCAGTGCAGAGATCACCGACCAGGATTTCACCCCACCGGTATAGAGCAGTGCGCGTTTGCCGCGCAGACGCTCGCGCCACGGTTGTAGCAGTTCGTCGATGCGTGCCTCTTCGCGGCCGATCAGTTGTTCAGTGCGTTGAGCCAGGTCGTCATCACCGAGTAGCAGTGCGAACTGGCGCAGTGCATCGGAGGTGTCGCGAATGCCGTAGAAACTGCCCTCGAACCAGGGCGTGCCGTATTTATCCTGCAGCTTGCGCGCGACGTTCACCATCGCCTTGGAACAGACCATCATGTTGGCCTTGCTACGATGCATGGTCTGGATCTCGCGGAAGCGGGAGTCGCCGGAAAGGGTGCCAAGCACACGCAGACCCAGTTCATCGAACAGCGGGGTCACATGCCACAGCTCACCGGCGATGTTGTATTCGCCGACCAGCGCGATGTCGTGAATGGCGATACCCCGTTCCAGCGCCTCGGGTGGCAGCGGGTCAGGCTCGCGTGTACCGATGACGTGTTTGACCATCGCCTCACCGGCGATGCGATTGCCAAGATTCTTGGTGCCGTAGAAACCGGCGCCGTCGACCGGTACCACCGGCACGCCCCACTTCTCGGTGGCGGCCTTGCATACGGCATCGACGTCGTCGCCGATCAACGCCGGTACGCATGTGTTGTAGACGAAGACCGCCGCCGGGGAGTAGCTGTCGATGGCCTGTTTGATGGAGTGGAACAGGCGCTTTTCGCCGCGGCCCATGATCACGTCCTGTTCGGTCAGGTCGGTGGTCATGCCGATTTTGTAGAGTGTCGGGCCGGAGGAGCGGGTGCCACGGTTATCCCAGGAGGAACCGGCGCAGGCGATGGGACCGTGAACGATGTGCGCCACATCGGCGATGGGCAGTAGTGCTATCTGCGCACCGTCGAAGGCGCAACCCCCGGCGGTGGCACCAGGCTTGGGCTTGGCACAACCAGACTTCGATTTCTTGTTGTGGGCGCAGGCCGGTTCGTCCAGCAGGGCGGCAATATCTTTTGGCTGCATAGCGACACCACTCTCGATAGGTTCTGTTGCCTATCCTTTTGCAACCGCCGTGCCACCCATATCATATTGATTCTAATAACATTGTCGTTTTGTCGCTTTGTCACGATTACGACAAAATGACCAATATGGCTCCCTACCCGACATTCGCCATTGCAGCCGACGGAAGCCGATGTTTCAATATCGCCCATTATGCGTATCCACTACCTGCAACACGTCCCCTTTGAAGGTCTGGGCAACATCGAAGCCTGGGCCCTGAGCCATGGCCACACCCTCACGGCAACCCGCCTGTTCACCAATGAACAGTTACCCAGCCTGGATCGTTTCGACATGCTGGTCATCATGGGTGGGCCGATGAGTGTCCACGACGAGGCAGAACACGTCTGGCTCAAGGCGGAGAAATGGTTTGTGAGTCAGGTGGTTGCGGCCGACAAGCCGATTCTGGGGGTCTGCCTCGGTGCCCAGCTACTGGCCGAGGTGCTGGGCGGCAAGGTCTCCCAAAATCCCCACAAAGAGATCGGTTGGTTCCCCATTACCCTGACTGATGTCTTTGCCGACATTGAACCGGGGCGACACCTGCCGCGCCAGAGCGAGGCGTTCCACTGGCACGGCGAAACCTTCTCCCTGCCCACGGGGGCCACGCGTATAGCATCCAGCAAGGCCTGTGAGAATCAGGGCTTCATCTACAACGGTAAGATCATTGCCCTGCAATTCCACCTGGAAATGACGCTCCAAGGCGCCGAAGAATTGATCCTTCACTCGGCAAATGAGTTGGTTACGGGTGATTACATCCAGACAGAAGAGGAGATGCTGCATGACCCACAGCGGTTTCTGCACACCAATCGCATGATGGTCACACTCCTCGACTATCTACAGTTGCACAGTTAATCGGATTTTCTGCTCAAGAACACTTGCTTAGCGACAGGTTATTACCTAATTTCTATCTAATAGCCTTTATATATCGTTACTGCTATTACCCCGTGCACTGGAGACAATATGAAAACAACAGCAACCCGCGTTAATCGTCGTAAACTGCTGCAGGGACTTGCCGCCATTCCAGTCATCTCGCTATTCGGTTATCAGGAACGTGCCGAAGCTGAAATGCTCAGTGTCGATGACCCTATCGCCAAGAATTTCCAGTACACGGAGGCCAGTACCGTTGCTGGCCAAACCTGTGCCAACTGCAACCTATACACTGGTGGCACCGCACCTACCGGTGGATGTCCGTTATTTGGCGCCAAGCAGGTTGTCGCCGCGGGCTGGTGTAAAGCATGGGTGGCAAAGAAGTAGCCCCGTAGCCAATACTGCGTCCAACTCCATGCGTACCCGGCTCCAGTCGATTCTGCTACTGGCTCTTTTGCTTGCGCCAATTGGCGCAACAGCAGAAGAGAGTCTGTTGATGGGGGTATTCCCTCGACGCAATGCCACCCAAACCTCGCAGTTTTTCTCCCCCCTTGCCGACTACCTGAGCAAACAACTTGGCCGTCAGGTCAAGCTGGTCATCACCAAGGACTTCCCGACTTTCTGGAAAGACGTCAAGGCAAAACGCTACGACATTGTTCATTACAATCAGTATCACTACATTGAATCAGCGGACGACTACGACGTCATCGTCTGTAATCAGGAACAGGGTAGCGACGAGATCGCCGGTGCCCTGTATGTCCGAAAAGACAGCGGCATAACCGAGATTGGTCAATTGCGTGGCCGCAACATCATCTTTGGCGGTGGCAAGGATGCGATGATGAGCTATATCGTTCCCCGCCACCTGCTGCTCAAGGGCGGGCTGGGCGAAAACGACTTTATCACTCACTTTGCCAGCAATCCGCCCAATGCGGTGCTCGCCGCTTACTTCAAACAGGCTGATGCTGCGGGCGCAGGTGATGTGGTGATGAAGCTGCCGACAGTTACCCATATTGCCAAAGTGGATGACTTACGTTACCTGGCTGTGAGCAAACCGATCAAACAGCTACCCTGGGCAGTACGCCGGGACCATCCAGCGAAACTGCGTGACAGGATACAGGCATTAATGACCGGACTTGGTACATCCGATGAGGGTAAAGCAATACTCAAAGCAGCGCATGTCAATGGCTTTAGTCAGGTAGTGGATGGTGACTATGACAGCGCGCGTGAAATCATTACCGATGTCATGCCGGGCAGCAGAGAGTAAGAAATACGATGCAGATGGTCTCACGCCTGGGTGTAAAATTTGTCGTGCTGGTGGTGGCGATTCTGTCGTTGACACTGCTTCTCAGTGCATCATGGTTTGTGACACAGCAAAAGCAGCAACTACAGGAGCAGTTGCTCGACCGGGAGAAGTTGATAGGCAACTTCCTCGCAGCGGCCAGTGTGGGGCCAATACTCTCCTACGACTTTGTCACCCTTGAAAATTACGTCAAGGATACTGATACGCGTCCCGATGTCGTCTTTAGTGTGATACTCGATAGCAACAACATTCCACTAACAAACTACATCAACAATAACAATCCATATGTGCGCAATCTGGCGAGTGGTGCTGAGCTTGATTCCATCACTGATCTCCTGCAAATTGCCCTGCAATCGCCCTCAGTGACCGTTGCCACCTTCCCGATCGAATACAACCAGCGACAACTTGGCAGCGTGATCGTCGGCATTAGTAATGAGCGACTGGAACAGGAAATCATGGACTATTTCGTGCTCCAGCTTGCCGTCTATAGCACCATCATTCTATTCCTCAGTTTATCCATTTACCTGGTATTCCGTTTTAGTGTACTCCAACCAATTAATCATCTCATTAATGGTGCACGCCGTATTTCAGACGGGCAATATGATGAGCCTGTCATGGTCACCTCCAGAGATGAAATGGGTGAACTGACCAAGACCTTTAACAACATGATGAGCGAAGTACGCAAGGATCGTGAGCTACTAAACTTTCAGGCCAACTTTGATTCACTGACCGGTTTACCCAACCGGGTTCAGGCGGTGGAGCGACTTGCTCTGGAGATATCACGTGCACAACGGGAAGATCATGGTTTTGCCATCATTTTTATCGACCTCAACAACTTCAAATACGTCAATGACACCATGGGGCACATGGCAGGCGATGAATTATTGGCTGGACTGAGCAAGCGTTTTCGCTCAGTACTGCGTGGTTCAGATATTATTGCCCGTCTTGGCGGCGACGAATTCCTGGTCATACTGCCCACTGCGACACGTCCGGCCGAAAGTAAGGAAGTCGCACAGCGACTCATCGACAGTCTCGAAGACGCGATCATGGTGCAGGGACGAGAAGTCTTTATCCGTTGCAGCATGGGCATCGCAATTTACCCAACGGACGGCAAAAGTGCTGAAGAGCTTATGGCCAATGCAGATAACGCCATGTACCAGTCAAAACTGGCGCATACTGACGACATCAGTTTCTTTGCCCCGGAGATGAACCAGAAATTCAAGGAACGCCTTGAACTGGAACATGACATGCACCTGGCATTGGAACAACAGCAATTCAAGCTTTACTATCAACCCATCTACAACATCAAGGAACAACGAGTTGTCGGTGCTGAGGTACTACTGCGTTGGCTGCACCCCAAGCGTGGCATCATTCACCCGCTGACTTTCATCCCACTCGCGGAATCTACCGGTCGTATCATCCAGATTGGACGCTGGGCAATTCATAGCGCGCTTACCAGCGTAAGAGATCTACTGGAACAGGGATTGAACCCCGGTTATGTGACCGTAAATGTTTCGAGGGTACAGTTGACCAGCGACTTTGAGGCTATGATCCAGTCAGCGCTTGACCTTGCCAATCTACCGGCTAGCCGACTGCGCCTGGAAGTGACAGAGAGCGCGCTGATGGAGCACTATGGTGAATTACCTGAAATGTTACGCCGTCTGGATAGTATCGGCGTCAAGTTGGTGCTGGATGACTTCGGCACCGGCTTCTCATCCCTCAACTATCTCAAGCATTTTCCTTTTCATACACTGAAAATCGATAAAAGTTTTATCGACAATGTCCCTGACAACGAGGATGACGCTTCACTGGTACGCGGCATCATCGCGATGGCTCGCAGCCTTGGCCTGACCATCATCAGTGAAGGGGTAGAACGTGACGACCAGTACCGTTTCCTGCTCGGTTCAGATGTCGACGCGGCGCAAGGATATCTGTTCGCCAGACCTATGTCTTACGACGATTATATTGCCTACTTGCTCAAGCAACAGGATAGCGCAAATGCCAGCAGCGCAGGTGAAACAAGCATCTTACTAAAAAAGCCACGCTAGATAATTCAGAAATAAAAGCGCAAGCGTAGAGTCATCGCCATAGGTAGATGACCGAATTCAGATTGAACCTCACTCGTACTATTCAAACCCTTGCCGTTGGAAAACATCAGGGAAAACAGCAGATCGGATTCATTACTCACAGAGTACTTCAGGCTAAGCTGATGCAACAGCGAGGTAGCAAGTTTATCCTGCCCATCACTGACGCTGGCGGTAAACAGTGAATAGCTGCCGTGGAGCAGTGGCGTGATATCCCGATCGACCATCAATCCCAGTACCTGCCTGCCAAGTTGTTGCTGCAGACCATAGCTCATGAGTGGATCAGTGACCATTGCAGCAAGCGCCGCTTCCGAGCTTGCACCATGACCATTGTCATACCATTCGGCGGCAATCAAGGTACCGTCGGAAAACTGGTAATCAACACCGGCGATCCAGAAAAGGAATTTTTCATCCGTATCATTGAGAGTATAGTGAGCGCCCTCCACTCGCCAGCCCATACCACCCAAGGCACTTTCGAAACTGCCGCCAACAACCGTGTTACCCAGTACACTGCCTCCTAGCAGGGAAAGCTCCGAAATCTCCCCCGCCTGTCGGCGGTAATAAAATCCACCACTGTTTTCCACGACGTCGTTGTCTTTGGGTTTCAATACATACGCAGCGGTCAACGAGGAAAAGGGAGAGGGATACCAGTCAAACAGGAGACTATCGATACCCGGCTTAAAATCGGTGTCGAGATCGGTCGGTGCGAAGGCGCCGAAGATATTCAGCGGTTGCCAGAAGCGCCCACTCCCCCAATCGATCGGCTGCCGACCGAGAGCGAGACTCATATTGCCGAAACGATGTTTGCAGGAGAAGCGATCCAGCTCATAACCGATACGGGTAGTCGTGCTGCCGGTGCTTTCATCCAACCAGTTGTCCGACAGATCGTCGTAACGAAACAGTGTCGATGAAGCGGCATAGGAGAGGTAACCATCGGTGTGCTGTCGGGCCATTTTCAGATGTACCGACCACTCATCACTTTCACTGGCGTCATCCAGCATCAGCCGCACGCTCTCCTGATCGGCGATAAGGGTCTGGTTGTTTTCATCGACATAACCCAAATCACCTTTCTCAGCCACTGCGGTAGTACCCAGCATGGAGAAACGGCCGGTCAACTCCATCGCATCGAGCGTTGCCCAGGGCGACGACACGGCGAGAAGAATGAAAAGATTACATGGACGCATGAGAATGCCGTTCGACCCTTTCATCGCTTTCAATCTGGCCGTCGCGCAGTGTAATGATGCGCTCGGCCCGCTCCACGACTCGTGGATCATGGGTGGAAAAGATAAAGGTGGTTTTCTCCTCATGGGAGAGTTTGTGCATGATGTCGAGCAGCGCGCCAGCGTTTTCCGAATCGAGGTTGGCGGTCGGTTCGTCGGCCAGCACCAAACGTGGATTGGCCGCCAGGGCACGCGCCACCGCCACACGTTGCTGCTGTCCGCCGGAGAGCGCCGCGGGACGACGATGCATCATCTCTTTCAAACCAACCAGCTCCAGGTAATGCTCCGCCCGCTCACGTTGTTCATGCAACGGTCTGCCCTGCAACACCATCACCAGTTCCACATTTTCCAGTGCGCTCAACACCGGCACCAGATTATAGGCCTGGAAGATAAAGCCAAGCTGGAACAGACGGAAATCGGAGAGCGCTGCTTCACTCAATGAAGTGAGGTCGGTGCTGTTAAGGTGAATGTTTCCGCTGCTCGGTGCATCGAGACCGCCGATGATATTGAGCAGAGTGGTCTTGCCGGAACCGGAAGGGCCGACCAGGGCAGCGAACTCCCCCTCCTCCACCTGCATGTTGATCGCCTGCAGGGCCTGCACTTCCACTTCGCCCTGGCGGTAACGTTTTCCAATGTCGTTCAATCTTAGAAGCGCCATAGTTAATACTCCAATTCAAGTACGCAGTGCCTGCACGGGGGTCACCCGTGCCGCTTTCAGTGCCGGATAGATACCGGAGGCCAAGGTGGCAACGAATACGATAACGGTCAGTTGAATCACCCTGCCCTGCGACAATTCGGTGTAGACGATCGGATCAATGAATGTCCCCATCATTGCCGTGTCGCCCCCCAGCATGGCGGAGAAATCGAGACCATGTTGCGAAAACCACCAGTGGGTGCCGCCGCCGACGATCCAGCCGATGAGCACCGCCAACATACTCAGCAGCATCGACTCGCAGAAGACCAGCAACAGCAGATGGGTTCTACCCAGACCGAGGGCACGCAACAGACCGAACTCACGGGTCCGCTCCAGCACGCTCATCAAAACGGTGTTGAGAATACCGAACACCACCATGGTCAGAATCAACACCAGAAAGACGTAGTTACCGGCATCGTCGATAACAATGAACTGCACCAGTTGCGGCATCAGTTCCTGCCAATCGAGCACCACGGTTTTATCGTCGCTGACCGCAGGTTTGATGATGCCTTTAATTTCACTGAGAGCATCCGGATCGTCGAGGAAGATGGCAAAACGGGTCACCGGCTGTTTTTGCGGCTCGGCTCCTTCGCCTTCCAGGAAATAGCGAGCAAAGGTGATATCGCTAAGCACCAGATAGTCGTCGAGTTCATCCACGTGGGAATCGAAGATGCCGCGCACCCGACCGAGTTGAGCCTGGGTGTCACCGCCTCGGGTGCCAGCCATCAATACCACCTTGCCGCCGACCTTGACCTTGAGCTTGCGCGCCATACCGTCACCAATGACGATACCGCGATGATCCTCCTGCTTGATCCAGTGACCGTCGATCAATTTCGGTTTAAGCATCGCAACACGAGGATCGTTAGCCGCACTCATTCCTTCAAGCGCGGCACCGACCGAGTTATTGGCAGTACTGGCCAACACCTGCAACGAAATGCGTGGCTCGATGCTGGCGGCAACACCCAGTCTGTCCAGTTTTGCCTGCAGCGTACGACCATCGGCCAGATACTTGTGATTGGCAGGTGCCTCCAGGTAACCGCGCGGTTGCACCGCCATGTGTCCCTCGCCCAGTTTGATCGCATTGCGGATCATCGAGTTGTGGCTGCCGTCGCCGATGCCGATGGAGAAGACCGCCAAACCGAAACCGATGGCAATGGAACTGAGGGTGATCACCGTGCGTTTACGATGGCGCCAGAGATTGCGCCAGGCCAGTTTCACCAGCAGAGTGAGCGGCATTTGACTGTGTTGAGCTGTCATCGCAGTACCTCCGCTGGTTTGAGCCGTATCGTGCGCCAGGAGGGAATCAGTGAAGCAACCAGGCTGACCACCAGGGTCAACAGGCTGGCTTCAACGATCTGGCTCGGTTCGAAGTAGCCACGAATGACTGGCTCGAAAGCGATACCCGCCCAGTCATAACCGTCGGGCATGCTGGCGCTGAAATCGATACCGTGGGTCTCCAGGTAACGCGAAACGAAGGTGCCGAGAATAGAACCGATCACAGCCGAGACGAGGGTCAGGAAGAACGACTCAAGCAAGACCATCAGCAACAGCCAACGGCGTTTCATGCCAATGGAAAGCAGGATGCCGAATTCATGGGTGCGTTCGTGCACCGCCATCAGCATGGTGTTGAGCATTCCCAATGAGGCCAGACCTACGATGATCAGTCCCATAAACAGCAGCATCGTTCGACTCATCTGCAACATATCCGCAACCGCCGGATTGAGCTGTCGCCAGTTGCGCAATACTGCCGCCCCACCCAGTTCATCGAGGTGCTGCTCCTGCTGCAACGTCAGCAGTGTCTTTTCCAGTTCAGGCTGTATGCGGGGTAGTGTTTCGATATCATCCAGTTTGATCGACAGTTCGTGGAAACCACTTTCCAGATACATCAACTGCCGGTAGGCGTCGATCGACATCAGTACACCCATGCGATCGAAATTGGGCTCCAGCGGCTTAAGCACCGCTGCGACACGATAAAGCCCGTTGCCGATACTGCCGTCGGCACTCTGGGTAACCAACACCAGTTCATCACCTGGACCCAGCTTCATGTTTTTCGCCAGTTGCGCACCGATCACTACGTTATAACGAACAAGACCGGCGTTAGTTGTATCGGCCACGCCAAGATCCACTTCGCCGCTGCGCACATGACCCAATATTTTGGTCACCTTCGTTTCGCGCTGTGGGTCCACCGCTTTGAGCAACACACCGGTGGAGGTATTAGTAGAGCTTGCCAGACCGGCCGCGTAGAGACGCGGTGCAAAGTGGATAGAGGGATATGCCTGCTCATAGCGATCGAGGTATGACCAGGGTAGCGTGGCGTAGAGATCCTGATCGTCAATAAAGGCCTGGCGATGCACCTGCAGGTGTCCGGTACTCACGTCGGTGGCATATTCCACCATCTGTCGCGTCATCCCATCCAGGATCGAGGCGTAGAGGATCACCATGACCAGACCACCGACCAGGGCGGAGATGGTGAGCATGCTGCGCACCGGGTTACGCCAGATATTGCGCCAGGCAATATACAGCAGCATCGGCAGGCGGCTGAACATGTTGGCGTTGAGTAATTGATTCGTATTCATCGTATCAACGCCGCTTTTTCAGGTTTTGCAGGGAGAAGAACGACTCCTGCAACGGTACGCCGAATTCGATCGCGCTGTAGACGATCACCGTCGATTCGTTCGGCTTGTCTTCCGGTTGCAGGCTCATGCGCATCGGAACCGCACGACCATCGATGCTCTGGATCTGATCGAAGCTCATGGTGCGAATCAGCACACCCTCTTCGTCATAGTAGAGCGCACGGTAAGGTGCCAGGGTCTTCTGATCGATCTCCATCGTCACCTTACCCCAGACCACCGCTGCATTCGGCTTCGGGATCGAAGTTATTTCATAGATCGCCCGGCCGTCGCGTTTCCCTTCGAAGGTAATGCTGGAGTCGTAGTCGTCTTCGTAGGTGCTCTCCTTCACCAGATCGTCATTGGTGAAGTGACTGCCCATCCATGAACCGGACATCATGCTCGACGGCACCTTGGTGACGCGGTTGATCTTGGGCAGGTAGTTCCAGATGTTCTCCTCGACCTTTAGGGTGGCAATGCCTCGGTCCTTGACCGGATCTTGTATCACTACCAGTGAATAGTCCTTGCCACGCGACCACGCCTCCATAGTCATGCTGCGCTCATAGCGGCGAGTTTTGACCGTCATGGTCATGGTGGCCTGGGAAGTCTCGCCGCGCCATAGTTTATCGATGTGGCGGATGAGCTCGCCCACTTCAATCGCCTGTACAGGCGCAGCGCCAACCAGTAGGAGAATCAGGAGTGCCTTTTGGCACCAGGCTTTATATATGAGCATTTCGCCTCCCTTCCGTTTGTCCCAACACCGTAGCAGCAAATGCTGTACGAAACCGTGAATATGGGCTATTCTAGCAATGACTGACCGGTCAGTCAATTTTAAGATGAGGATGATATGGCAAGGCACGTAGATAAAGAACAGCGTCAGGCAGAACTGCTGGAAAAGGCGATTGAAGTCTTTGCCGAGCGCGGCTACCAGGCGACCACTATGGATGAAATCGCCGAGCGCGCCGGTGTCAGCAAGGGCATGCTCTACATCTATTTCAAGAACAAGGAAGCACTGTTCGGCGCCGTGTTCCGTTGGTTCGGCATGATGACCGGGGAGATGGTGCTGGAGGCGATGAGCGGTGTGGATGACGAGGCGGAACAGATCCGCCGCATCGCTGCCACCTGGGCCGAGGTAGCGATCCACCACCGTGACTTCGTACCGTTATTCCTCGACTTCTGGGCTGCCGCCAGTATGAAAGGGATGCGCAACGACTACGCCGAGGATCTGGCAACCATGTACGAAGAGTACCGCAGTATGCTCATCGGCATCATCGAGCAGGGAAAGGCCAACGGTAAATTCCGCCAGGATGTCGACTCCAGGGCTATCGCCTACCTGCTGGTCGGCGGCATGGACGGCATCTTCATTCAGTCCTGGCTATCTAATCCCGATAATGTCGATAGCCTGATGATGAGTGCCACGGAAATGCTGTTACGAGGTATTAACGCCTGACAATCACCCTGGCGTCTGCGCCAGGCTCATGCTTTTAATCTGCGCCTGCACGGCCATACCGTCGTGCAGTTTCAGCCGGTCCCAGGAGTAACGGGAGATGCGCGACAGCAAACGGGTTTCGCTCCCCTCCAGGCATAGCTGTACCAGCACCCTGCCAGGATCGCCTTCACTGTGATCAATAATCTTTGCTGGCAGGATGTTGAGGATCGAGGTCCCCTGCGGCACGTTTAGCGCAATGCTCACTTCACGCGCAGGAATACGAACCCTTGCCCGACTACCAACCGTTGCATCAAGACACGGCGCAAGGATCTGTAGATCACCAGGTAACGACAGCGTGGTGAGGTAGTGCTGCTCATCATGGGCGGCGATGGTCGCCTCGATCACGGCGCCGGGCTCCTCACCGGGCACAAAATGCTGGTGCAGACTGGAAAGCAACTCCACTGCATCCCCCTGCTCCACTGCCCTGCCCTTCTCCATCTGTACGATGTGATCCGCCAGACGCGAAACCTCGGCAATGGAGTGGCTGACATAGAGTACGGGGATCGCCAGTTCGTCATGCAGTCGTTCCAGACACGGCAGAATCTCCTGCTTGCTCTTCTCATCCAGCGCCGACAACGGCTCATCCATCAGCAGCAACTGCGGGCTGGTCAGTAACGCGCGACCAATAGCGACACGCTGCCGCTCACCACCAGAGAGACGTTGCACGCCCCGTGTCAGCAGATGCTCAATGCCAAGCCAGTCGATCACCTGTTCCGGTTTTATCTGACGCTGGCTTTCGGCAATACGGCGCATGCCGAATTCAAGATTTGCGCGAACGCTAAGATGGGGAAACAGGCTTGCCTCCTGAAAGACATAACCGATGGGTCGCTGATGCACCGGCAGGAATCGCTTTTCGTCCTGCCATACTTCACCTTTCACCGTAAGCCGACCGTTAAAACGCTCAAGCCCTGCGATGGCCCGTAGTAAGGTGGTTTTACCGGAACCGGAGTGACCAAATAACGCCGTCACCCCTTTTCCCGGCAATTGAATATCAACGTCGAGGGCGAAATCACCCAACGTAGTGCTAAATCTGGCTGCGATGCCACTCATGCGCTCTGCTCCCGACTGATACGCCCGTTAAGCAGATAGAGCACCAGCAACACCAGAAAAGCGAAGCCGATCATCCCGGCAGAAAGAATATGTGCCTGGCCATACTCCAGCGTCTCCACGTGATCGTAAATCGCCACCGACAGCACCTTGGTCTGACCAGGAATGTTGCCGCCGATCATCAGCACCACACCAAACTCACCGACGGTATGAGCAAAACCGAGCACCATGGCGGTGAGAAAACCGGGACGTGCAAGAGGTACCGCGACATGGATGAAGCGATCCCATGCCGAGGCGCGCAAGGTTGCCGCCACCTCCAATGGTCGCTGCCCCAAAGCCTCAAAGGCGTTTTGCAACGGCTGTACCACGAATGGCAGCGAGTAGAGCATTGAAGCGACGACCAGGCCGCTGAAAGTAAACGGCAAAGTCCCGATCCCCAACGCTTTGGTCAGTTGACCACCCGGACCATTCGGCCCGAGAAAAACCAGCAGGTAGAAACCCAGCACCGTCGGCGGCAACACCAGTGGCAAGGCAACTACCGCACTGATTGGGTGCTTCAGTCGTGATCGGGTCTGCGACAGCCACCAGGCGATAGGGGTGCCGACGATGAGCAGTAGCACCGTCGTCAACGAGGCCAGTTCCAGGGTCAACCAAATAGGTTGCCAGTCGAATGCCATTATTTCACTCCGTAACCGTATGCTGTGATCACCTTACGTGCCTCACTACTTTTGAGGAATTTGAGAAATGCCTGCGCCGCAACATTGGTCTCGCCTTTTTCCAACAGCACTGCCTGCTGCTCGATAGGCGCGTAGTACGTCTGCGGAATATCCCAGACACTACCCTCACCCTCTTTCCATGCCTTCACCTGGGACATGGCAACAAAGCCGACCTGTGCATTACCACTGGCGACAAACTGAAAGGTTTGCGCGATGGAATCACCCCGGACGATTTTATCCGTTAGCTTGTCCCAAACACCGAGATGCTCCATCACCTGCTTAGCAGCCAGACCATAGGGCGCCGTTTTGGGATTGGCAATCGATACATGGGAAAAATCACCCTTTTTCAAATAGGCCTCGGCATTGTCAAAGCGACCGGCGACAGGGCTCCATAATGCCAGTTTGCCCATGGCATAGGTGAAGCGACTACCTTTGACGCCAAGACCTTCATCTTCCGCTTTTGCCGGGCGTTTGCTATCGGCGGCCAGAAATACTTCGAACGGTGCGCCGTTTTCGATCTGTGAATAGAGCTTGCCGGTAGAACCGAAACTCACCTTCACACTGTGCCCGGTTGCCTTCTCAAACAGAGGGATAATGTCACGAGTGGCATCGGTAAAGTTGGCCGCAACCGCCACGCTGATCTCCTGCGCCGTTACCGGCAGTGAACACATTGTCATCAACAAACCAATCAGGGGGAGCCTTTTCATCTTGCATACCTCACAGAATTAAAAAAATCACGTTAATAACGACTCAATCGTGTACCGCCAAAATTACACTGGACGCCTTAACCAGTGCACACACCTCAACCCCCTCCTTCAGACCGAGGGAATGAATGCTGCCATTGGTAATAATCGCGGTAAGAATTTTGTTGCCGGGCAATGCAATTCCTACCTCGCCGTTAACCGCCCCCTCGACGCAAGTCGTCACTGTGCCGCACAATCGATTACGTGCACTGCTACGCACTCCATCCTCCCCGGCTGTCAAAATCGGTACCGAAGCTTTGATCAGTGCATAGGCCTCACGCCCTTTCTTTAACTTAAGGTCCTCGATGCTTTCGTTAGTAATTACCGAAACAATGCGCAAGCCATTGCCGATATCCAGTTCCACTTCACCATTGACAGCGCCTTTGGTCACTTTCGTCACCTTACCGAGATACTGATTACGGGCACTACTACGCATGGCAAACCTCCTCATCAATTTGCTGAAACTGTCAAAGTCGGCCAGACCATCGCTAAGCCGTGACATAAAGCGCTGATACTCCTCCTCCACCTGGCGGAACATCGCCACGGTCCGCCGCCCCTCTTCGGTCAGACGGGTGCCACCACCATGCTTACCGCCAGTCATTCTCTCCACCAGTGGCTGGTCGGCCAGATTATTCATCGCCTCGACCGCCTGCCAGGCGCCCTTGTAACTCATGCCCAGACTGCGAGCGGCGGCTGAGATGGAACCGGTTTCGTCGATCTCGGCCAGTAATCTCACCCGGCCACTGCCGAGAAATGCCTCACCGGCCTTGTCGACCCAGACCCGCCCATCGACGGTATTTGGCGCGGTCTTTACACGTTTTGTCGTTGCCATCTCATCCTCCACGGCGTTATTTCCTTCAGGATATAACGGTCGATACAATTCTGCCAATGTCGGCTTCACTACATGCCCCGAGAAATTGTCGCTACAAAGGAGACAAACACCCCGATTTTAGCGTTATTCCCTCAGGCCTATAACGCTCTCTGCAAGTCACATGCCAGGTTAAACAAACCGATTTAGAAGTTGCTAGTGATTAAGTGCTGCCGCCAGCATGCTGTCCATGCGGCTGATATGAAGGTTAAGTCGCTCCGGCAGCCGCTCTCGCACATAGGCCCGTGCGAAAGGCTGACGACGCAGGAGTAACTGGCGTACCTCCTGGAGAAGAGCGCGGTGATCCTCTTTGTGTTCGGCAATATGGCGGAAGTTGCATTGCTCCATCAGCCGTTCTTCATCGGCAAAGTGCTCTTCCAGCTGACCTAACAGAGAGAGAAAACGCGCGGGAAACTCATCGTCAGAAGCCGAATCGAGTTTGCCTGCATACTCGGCCAGATGTGTGTGGATTTGGTCGAGTAGCGGGTAATTGATGGTGACAATGGCGGGTCGAACGCTGGAATCAGACATGCCTACCCTCGCTTTACTCCGTTTCTTTTTGCCATCAGCAACAGGTAATCACGCAGGTCGCTGATACAAAGGATAAGACGGCGGTCATCGTCAAACATCTCATGCACGTTGGCATTACCTTTGTTATAGGCTCGAAATGTATTACGAAACTCGTTGGGAAGGACGGAAGTTGCTGGCAGGATGCTACATATCTGCTGCCATGCTCGACGACATTGCTCAGCAACTTCCGGCGTTTCATCAAATGTACTCTCCGTGAGCCGGTGCCACTGGAGTATACGCCAGTACCGCTCCAGCTCCTGCATCTCAGTCCTCGATAATCCGGCCGCGATAGACGCGCTTGCCTTTTGCCTGCCCCTGCGGAGCAGTGTTGACGGGTGACGACTGGACTACAGCCTCTGCCTCCACTTCAACAGGATTGCCACGGTACATTTTGATGCCCGGTGTTACGCCACTGGCAGGTGCTTCCTCAGCCTCAGGATTGACCACGGCACCGCGATAGATATTGGCACCCTGCGCTGCCAGCGCCTTGATCTCCATCGGCGTCAACAGCCGCCGGAATAGCTCTAACTGTTTGTAGATTTCCTCGTTGATACTATCGACCGCATAGTTAATCAACATGACGACTTCGTCGTCGCGCGACATCCGTATCCTGCTACCACGCTCCCTCTCGTAGATCATACTCATACGCGTCAGCATCATACGAGCATCAATAGACATCTCGAATGGCACCATTGTTACTCCCCCTTATTTCTTATTCTTCTTCTGGATATTTCTCAGCGATCACGACTCCCGTTGCCAGCCCATAGTCGTTAGTCAGCGTCAGGCAGTGATCGCTACTCCCTACCAGATAGATATCAAAAGCTTCGTTTTCCAGAACTGGCTTTCCTGCATGGATGTCGTCCTCACTGCAAAGCGTGAAGCGGACGCCTGGAAAATCCTTTTTGAGTGTTTCATGCAGCAAGGCATCAATGTCGCGACCAGTTGCCAGGGCCGCAACCCTGGCTACCATGGCCTCATCGATCTCCACTACAGCGCCTCCTCTTCTTCACGCTCGAAGCGCACCCGCTCCTCTGCAGCCTTACCCATGATTTTGGCCAGCCACGGTGGCGGATTTTTATCCAGCACGGAACACAGTTCGTCAAGGATATCCATGGCGCTGCCGCCGTTAGGGATCTTGACCGGGTGAATATCCTGCTTAATCACTTTGGCTGCTGCAGGCCCGCCGATGGAGACAACATAGAGCACATCACAATCCTTGATTTGCTCGGCACGATAGGTGTTTTTGTCTTCACTGTTATTCGGCGAGGCAGCCATGGAAGCAATCTCGATCAGACGCGCTTCATCAGGTGACACCTGATAAATAAGGAATCTGGCACACGAACCGAAATGGCCGTCCAGCATCTCACCGTTGTTGGAGGCAATGGCGACGCGGATGGAACCGGGCATATCGCCATCACGATAGGGTTTGGTTTCAGGCAGAGCCTGATCGCTGACTTCTACGGATGCTTTGCCCCATAGATAGTCGAGCGCCAGTTTAATGGAAGGCAATGGCGTCTGGTTGAACAGATCGTCAGCCGCTTCTTGCAACTCGCGTACCGTGAGGCGGGTCAACTTTTCCTCAGTAAGCGGCAGCTTCAGGGCCTTGACCAACACCTGCATCAGCTGCGCAGATTCGATGTCAGGCAGGGCCCTGGCCGCCAGGCCGATACGGAGCGCCACATCACGGGATATGGAAGTTCCGTCCATGACTGCTAGGCCGGGATAATGCAATTGGGCACAGCGCAAACTTCTTCGCACTGCGGCATATCGAACTCACCTTCACACTCGGTGCAGGCTTCGGCATCGATGATGTAGGTGCCCTTCTTTTTCAGAATCGCACCCATCGGGCAGACCGGCATGCAGTCACCGCAGGAGGTGCACTCTTCCGCAACAATAGTCATAGCCATGATTATTTGCTCCTCAATCGTCTATGCAGGTTACAGGCGTTTGGCTCTGAGTGTGATAGGAAGCTTTGGCGCAGGCTCCATCGGATCAAGATAGAACTTTGAACCATCGGAAAGCTCCACTTCGCCACCCCACTTTTCCGGGCTGTCGAATTCGAGAGAAGCTATGGTCTCTTCCATGTCTTTTTTGGCGACGTAGAAAGAGAGTTCACCACTCTCGGTCTGACGAATCATTACACTAGGCATTGGTAGTCACCTCTCTTTTTAAAACCCCGGAACCGCGCAACACACGCCACGGCTCCGGGGCCCACAACTTAGCGAACCAGGTCGTAGTTGTAGTCGGTGGTTCCCATACCGCGGGTCTCTTCGTCCAGACGCTCCAGTACCGAGTTCACCAGGGTGGTGAGCACCTGCATGGCGCCCTCGTAACCCAGGGTGGTTGAACGGTGCAGGTGGTGACGATCGAAGATCGGGAAGCCGATACGAATCAGCGGTACCTCGAACTCCTTACCCTTGTACAGGGTGTCACGCTGGATGAACTTGCCGTAGCTGTTACCGATCATGAAGTCCGGCTTGTTGGTGAACATCAGTGAACGGAAGTGCCATAGGTCCTTACCGATGTGAACTTTGGTCTCCTGACCATACGGTGAGGCTTCCAGCATCTTGTTCATCGCTTTCATCCAACGCTTGTTGCCGTTGTTGGCCAGCACGTCGGTCGGCTCTGCGCCCAGTTCCAGCAGGAAGCGGGTCATGCCCATGACGAAGTCCGGGTCACCGTAAAGCGCGAACTTCTTACCATGCAGCCAGGTGTGGCTGTCGGTCATCATGTCCACCAGGCGGCCACGCTCCTTCTCCAGGCTGGCCGGGATCGGCTTGCCAGTGATTTCGGAGACCTTCATCAGGAAGGCGTCAGTTGCTGCCAAACCCATCGGGATATCGATCTTCGATGCTTCGTGCTTCCAGGTACCCTGGACAAATTTCAGCGATTTGTCAGATTGCCATTGCTGCAGGAACAGGGTGTCCTTGGCGTTCGGCGCATCTTTGATTTCATCGATAGTGGTACCGCCTTCATACATACGGAAGGTACCGTCCGCCGGGGTATCCAGCACTTCAGACGGGTCGGAAAGCAGGCTGTAACCAACGCCCATTTCGTTCATCATCCGCTTCATGACACGGTAGTTGCCCAGGTAGGTTTCGAAGCCCGGCACGATGTTGATCTTGCCGTTGCTACCAACTTCTTTACCTTCCATGTCATTCAGGGTGAAGTAGCGGGCAATCCCTTCGAACATGTTGTCCCAACCAGTGGTGTGGGAACCGACAAAGCTCGGAGTATGAGCGAACGGAGTCGGGAACTCTTCCGGCACGCTGCCGCCTTTTTTCGCATTGCCGATAAAGGCATTCAGGTCGTCACCGATAACCTCGGCCATACAGGTGGTGGAGACGGCAATCATCGCCGGCTTGTACAGGGCCTTGGCATTTTCCAGACCGGCGAACATATTCTTTTGTCCACCGAATACCGCAGCGTCTTCGGTCATGGAATCGGATACACAGGCGACCGGCTCCTTGAAGTGACGGTTGAAGTAAGTCCGGAAGTAAGCTGTACAACCCTGGGAACCGTGTACGTAAGGCAGGGTCTTTTCAAAACCCAGCGCACACAGTACCGCACCCAGAGGCTGGCAGGCCTTGGCGGGGTTGATGGTCAGGGCTTCACGGTTAAAGTTCAGCTCCTGGTATTCCATGGTGGTGGTCCAGTTGAAGGTCTCGTCGATCTTCTCCTGCGGCACCTTGTTTTCGTATTGCTCCTTGTTCTTGAGAGTGGTTTTGTACTCCTCCTCTCGGAACAGCGGATAACACGGCATTACTTTTTCAGCTGACTGAGGCATGACATTTCTCCTACCGCGCCACTAATCCGTGGACAACGGCGTTATGGATTGTTTCAGCACCGCGGGCCACATGGGCCCGCGGCAACCGTTTAGGCTGCGGCGCTATCCGCGTCGCTGGCTTCACTCTTCTTCCACGGCGCCTGCAACTTGCCCCAGCAGGGGTTGTTGAGGGTCATATCCATATCGCGGGCAAAGATGGCAAAGCCGTCATAACCATGGTAAGGACCGGAATAGTCCCAGCTGTGCATTTGACGGAAAGGAATGCCCATCTTCTGGAAGATGTACTTCTCTTTGATACCGGAACCGACCATGTCAGGCTTGACCTTTTTAACGAATTCTTCGAATTCGTAGCCGGTGACGTCGTCATAGATCAGGGTAGCGTTACCCATATCCTTGATGGTGCGGTCATAGTCGTCGTTGTGCGCGAACTCGTAACCGGTACCAACCACTTCCATTCCCAGATCTTCGTAGGCACCGATAACGTGACGCGGACGCAGACCACCGACGTAGAGCATGACGCGCTTGCCTTCGAGGCGCGGTTTGTACTTGTCGATGATGGCTTGCATCAGCGGCTTGTACTTGGCGATAACCTTCTCGGCATTGGCCTGGATGGTTTCGTCAAACTTGGCCGCAATGGCGCGCAGCGACTCTTCAATTTTGGTCGGACCGAAGAAGTTGTACTCCATCCACGGAATCCCGAACTTCTCTTCCATGTGGCGGGAGATGTAGTTCATGGAACGGTAGCAGTGCAGCAGATTCAGTTTCACCTTGGGGGTGTTTTCCATCTCTGCCACGGTACCGTCACCGGACCACTGTGCAACGACATTCAGGCCCATCTCTTCGAGAATGGTACGTGAGGCCCAGGCATCACCACCGATGTTGTAGTCACCAAGGATGGCAACGTCGTACGGACCGGCTTCGCCCTGTGCCTTATCCAGCATGTGATCGCGGATGGCGTCGTTGGCGATGTGGTGACCGAGTGACTGAGACACGCCGCGGAAACCTTCGCAACGCACAGGTACAACCGGCTTGTTCAGTTCGGCTGAAGCCTTTTTGGAGACCGCTTCGATATCGTCACCGATGAGACCGATGGGGCACTCTGACTGAACGGAGATACCCTTGTTCAGCGGGAACAGGGTTTCAACTTCTTCAATCAGCTTGGCCAGTTTTTTATCACCACCGAATACAATGTCCTTCTCCTGGAAATCCGAGGTGAAGTTCATGGTACCGAAGGTGTTAACACCGGTAGCGCCGACGTAATAGTTACGGCGACCGGCACGGGAGTACTGTCCACAACCTACCGGACCGTGGGAGATATGGATCATGTCCTTGATAGGACCCCATACCACACCCTTGGAACCGGCATAGGCGCAACCACGAATGGTCATTACACCCGGCAGGGATTTACGGTTAGAAGTAATGCACTTTTTCGACTGTTCGACACTTTGGTCGTTAGCCGTCAGGTGCTTGGCGCGTTCTTTCTTCGCGTCCGCGGGATAGACTTCAAGCACTTCCTGAATAAGCGCTTCGGTCTCTTCACGAGTCATCGTTGCCATTATGTTAACTCCTATCATCGCCACCTAATCCGGTGGACGTTGAAGTTGAGGGACGGGACGCGGCCATTCCGCGCCCCTTAACCGGGTAATACCGATTAGCCGGCTGCCAATTCCTCAGCAGTCTTGCCAACGATGGACTCGTCTTCCTCTTCGAGGATACCGAAGCTCATCATTACATCTTCGAGTTCGTCCATGCTCAGCGGGGTCGGAACAACAAACATTTTGTTGTCGATAACCTTCTGCGCCAGCGCACGGTACTCGTCAGCCTGCTTGGCTTTCGGGTTGTACTCGATAACAGTCATACGGCGAATCTCAGCACGCTGTACTTCGTTATCACGAGGAACGAAGTGGATCATCTGGGTGCCAAGCTGGCGAGCCAGTTCCATGATCAGCTCATCTTCACGTGCAGTGTTACGGCTGTTGCAGATCAGACCGGCCAGGCGAACACCACCTGAGCTGGCGTACTTCACGATACCTTTAGCGATGTTGTTAGCCGCATACATGGCCATCATCTCGCCGGAAACGACGATGTAGATTTCCTGGGCCTTGTTCTCACGGATAGGCATGGCGAAACCACCACACACAACGTCACCCAGAACGTCGTAGAATACGAAGTCGAGGTCTTCGTCGTAAGCGCCTTCCTCTTCGAGGAAGTTGATGGCGGTGATTACACCGCGACCGGCGCAGCCTACACCCGGCTCAGGACCACCGGACTCGACGCACTTGACGTCGCCGTAACCGACGGACAGTACATCTTCCAGTTCCAGGTCTTCTACGGAACCGGCTTCCGCCGCCAGGTGCATTACAGTAGTCTGAGCCTTGGAGTGCAGAATCAGACGGGTTGAGTCAGCCTTGGGGTCACAGCCCACAATCATGACCTTCTTGCCTGCCTCGGCGAGAGCCGCGACAAGGTTCTGGGTGGTGGTGGACTTGCCGATGCCACCTTTGCCGTAAATCGCGCATTGACGTAAAGCCATGGTATTTTCTCCTTGCGTTGCGATAAGTTGGACCGATGTCGAGTGTTGTTGAGCAAGGAGCGTACCAACGCGCAAAACAGCATGTAACATGCTGTTATTTATGAATATATTTTTAAACCAACAAAGATTTTGTAGGGTTTGATCTACGACAAAGCCGCGACCGCTGTATGGATAACGACAAACAAACCAGTCCTGCCAATGCCACAGGTCCCACCCTGCCAAGGGAGGCCTGTCTGCCGATCAATCGTTGTAATCTGCCGGCGGTGATTCTGGGCAGCCTCACCTTTCAGCAACACCCGACCGAACTCAATATCGATGGCATCGATGTACTACACCGCGATCTGCTGCGCCGTCTTGATGCCATTAAAGACCCGGGGAACCGGGCACAACAGTTCCTGGATTACATGACAGTGCACTTCTGCCTGCATGAGCCAGAGGAAGCGGGACTGGTGGGTGAGAGCCGCCTGGACCGTAGCAAGGCCGACTATCTGCGGCTGTTGCGCGGCTGGGCATTCGATTCCGACAGTCGGGATGCGGCGGTGATGAAGGGCTGGGTAGAGACCCGCTTTGGCCTGATACCGCGCTTCCACCAACAACCGATACGCAGCAGTGACGACGAGGCCTATCATCACTATCAGCACGCCTACGCTGAGGGCCTCTACAATACCAATTCACTGGAAGCGCAACTCGATCTGCTCTACAGCTACTGCCAGTACGAACTCCGTCGGCAGCAACCGCAGCAGTCGCATGTCACACTGTATCGTGGCAGTAATGACATTGAACACATACGTCGCAGTGCGACAAAAAGCAGCAAAACCGTATTACTGCTCAACAATCTCAACTCATTCAGCTATAACATCGAGCGTGCCTCAGAATTTGGAGACAGCGTCTACCGCGTCGAAGTACCGCTGAGCAAGATTTTCTTCTACTCCGAACTGATCCCCCGCTATCTCAAGACGGAGAGTGAAGCCATTGTGATTGGCGGTGTGTATGAGTGCGAGCAGATCAGCATCTAGCCACAACCTCATTGTCGTGTTTGCGACAAAACCCTCCCTGTCATACATCGCAGCGCCTAAAAACAAGGTGTTATGGAGCGGCCCGATAATTGCAGTATCTGAGTAAATCCATCAGGCAACCAAGTGGAACAGACATGGAACAGCAACTCATCGATACCATCCGGGCCGGCCTCAAAGACGGTAGCATCATCCCCTACCTCGGCCCGCAGGCGCTCACAGGATCCATAAATACCGCTAGTGGAGAGCCGATCCCGGCAGACAGTGACAGCCTGATCCTGGCGATGAACAATGGTCGGCCGATGGCACCGAAACTGATGTATGAATTCCCCCGCGCGGCGATGAATCTGGAACTGAAGCGTGGCCGCTCGTTCATCACCCGCTTCCTTAACAAGCTCTATGGTGAAACGGAATGGACACGCGCCCCGATCCACGACTGGATCAAGAACATCAAACCCGCCTGTGTGATTGACATCAATCGTGATCTGCAACTGCAACAGAGCTATAGCGATACACCGCACAACCTGATGATCGGCATCGCCAGAATTGGTGGTACCGATTTTCGCTACAAGCTCTATTTCTACGATGGTTCCAGCTACAAAGAGATCACCAATGAGGATGTAAATCCTTCATTGCCCTTGTTGATCAAACCGATGGGGGCGCCACAGCCGGAAGCAAACTACATTGCCTCCGACGCTGACTATGTGGATTACATTACCGAATTGATGGGTGGCTTCGGTGTGCCCAAGTTTTTCAAAGAGTACCGCAAAGAAAAACGCTATCTGCTGCTTGGACTGAGTCTGAACCGTGATACCGAACGTATGGTGTTACATGACATCAGTCTTGATCGTGCGGCAGAATCAGGCTGGGCCATCATTCCGGATGCGACCGACAAGGAAAAACGTTTCTGCAAAACCAAATTGAATATGGAAGTGATCGACATACCGCTGGCGGAATTCATGCAGGCATTTGGCGTGGATGTCCCACAAGCGGTTGAGGCCTGATCCATGGCGTACCACTTCAAACCCTGTGTGAGTCGAATTGCCTGTACAGAAGATGGTACACACTGTCGTGCCTGTGGCAGGAGTCATGAAGAGATCAACGCACTACGTACCCTGCTTAACCAGGTCGCCGATTTTGCGTTGCAGATGGATTACGACAACAACGAGGAGTTTCTTGATTACCTGAAAAACAAGGTGCTCAAGAAACTGAAGAACAGCAGCAAATAATCTTGTTCAGACAGTCACTACAGTTCATCGATTGTAATGACTGTCTATAGCGTATCAGTCGATATAAAAGAAGCGTTTTAGCCAACCTCGGCCTTTGGCTTCTTCGTTTGCTTTAACGATACTGGCGATATTCGCCTTTACCGCTGGTACATAGTCAGCATCGTCATGCTTGATGTGGTTAATTAACCAGTTGGCCAACATTCCATGTAGTTCGACGGCAACATCCTCACCATCTTCGATCCGCTTGCGATATTCGCCTACGCGTCGAGTGAAGAGCTCGTGGACTTTTTTATGCGGACGGCAATACTCATAGCCCGCCTCCGCCTGGATCTCTTCTTCAAAGGCAAAGTGCGACAAAGTGTAGTGAACACAATTATCAATCACCTTTCTGACCATTTCTGTTTCGCGCCTTTCCTTGACGCTTTCGAGCTGGTTGATATAGTCGACAATCTGTCGATGTTGCTCGTCAATAAGTTCAATCCCGGTATCAAGGTCTTTTGTCCAGTTAATAGGCATCGACCATTACCTCCATATACGCTCTTTTTCTGATTAATATTTCCATGAGCTACAACACCTGGACACAATTATGTCACAAAGAAAGACATAACCAACAGAATTACTCATGAAAAATTGCAATCTACTGAGGGGAATATGATAGTGGGTATATATGAGTACACGGCATAGTAAACACAGTAGCTTCTAAATCACCCAAACAATCTACGGATAAAGCCTATCCCACCCTTCTTTCTACTCTGTCTCAGGACAGCAGCCTGATGTAGCTTCACAGCACCCACATAATCAGCATCATCCAGCTTGATATGATTTATCAACCAGCGCCCTAGCAATTCGTAAAGCTCGACAGCAATGTCTTCACCCGCATTGAGGCGCCGTTGATACTCTGCAATGCGCTGGGTAAACATGGCATGAACCTTTCTGTGCACATCAAGAAACTCATAGCCTGCTTCGCGTTGAAGCTGTTCCTCGAACGTAAAGTGGGTGACGGTATAGTCAACACACTCATTAATGACTGCTGCTACCTTAACCAGGTCACCGGTAGTCTGGGCGTTTTTCAGCGTATTGATATAGTCGACGATACGTTGGTGCTGTCTGTCGATCTCTTTAATACCGGTATTTAGCTCATCAGACCAAACAATTGACATCCAAGCCCCCTCACTGCGATTTATCCTGTCTAGGCAATATCGCTGGGAAGAAATTGGTAGAAATTGGAGACGTTATAGTAATTTAACACCTATTTCCCATAGCACCCGAATCAATATACTTATTAATAATATGGAAATACCGGGCACATTCTGCCCGAATAACAATCCATGAGAAAGGACTGCCAGCACAGATTAACATTGTTCACATTTACGCGAATTTAAGCTGTTGAAGCCTGGAAACGGGCGAACTGGCATTCGCCAGCCATAAAAAAAGCCGACTAGATAGTCGGCTTTCTCATTATTGGTCGGGGCGAGAGGGTGAGGAGCGACCCTTTGTCCGGTGGACAAAGGAAGCGCACCGAACGCCCGTAGCGACAGCGCAGGGCCGGGAATCCTGAGCCCCTTCAGATCACAAAAAAAGCCGACCTGGTGGTCGGCTTTCTCATTGTTGGTCGGGGCGAGAGGGTGAGGTGCGACCCTTTGTCCAGTGGACAAAGGAAGCGCGCCGAACGCCCGCAGCGACAGCGCAGGGCCGGGAATCCTGAGCACCCTCAGATCAAAAAAGCCGACCCGGTGGTCGGCTTTCTCATTGTTGGTCGGGGCGAGAGGATTTGAACCTCCGACCACCTGCACCCCATGCAGGTGCGCTACCAGGCTGCGCTACGCCCCGAAATGATCTATCCATGTTGAATGAGCCGCGCATCATACACCAGATGTCCCCGGTTGAGAACTACGTGTGTCGGTTTGCGGAATGTCGAACAGATGGACTATAGGAATGGCCTGAAAACAGCGTAAAAACTAGTGTTTCAGGATATCCAGTACCTCTTCCAGCTCTACCCGTAATTGGCGGATGATCTGCTGGCTCTGGTTGGCGTCTGTACGGCTGTCATCACTCTCCAGTTGCTGGCGAGCGCCGCCGATGGTGAAGCCCTGCTCATACAGCAGTGCCCGGATCTGGCGGATGATGATGACATCCTGACGCTGATAGTAGCGGCGATTACCACGACGCTTGACCGGCTTTAACTGGGGAAATTCCTGCTCCCAGTAGCGCAGTACGTGTGGTTTGACACCACAAAGCTCACTGACTTCACCGATAGTGAAGTAGCGCTTGCCAGGGATTGGCGGTAATTCGTTATTGTTGCTGGGTTCCAGCATATGCCTCTACTCTAGCCTTGAGTTTCTGGCCCGGGCGAAATGTGACTACACGACGGGCGGTGATCGGTATTTCCTCACCAGTTTTCGGGTTTCTACCTGGGCGCTCGTTTTTATCACGCAGGTCGAAGTTGCCGAAGCCGGAAAGTTTGACCTGATAGCCATTCTCCAGCGCGACACGTACTTCTTCGAAGAACTGCTCGACCAGTTCCTTGGCCTCGCGTTTGTTCAGTCCAAGCTCATCGAAGAGCTTCTCGGCAATGGTTGCTTTGGTCAATGCCATGATTAATCTCTTAATGTGGCTCCCAGTTCACGAACCAGGGATTTCACTATCCGCTCTATAGCAGCATCAACTTCTTCGTCAGTAAGAGTGCGTGATTGTGCCTGCAAGGTCAAGCCCAAAGCAAGACTTTTTCTACCTGAATCAATGCGTTCGCCCTCATAGAGGTCAAACAGCTTTAAGTTTTGCATGCCCTCTGGAGAGGTGTTTTTGACGCAATTTAGCACCTGATCGGCGGTCACTTCCTTATCGACGACTACTGCAATATCGCGACGTATTGCAGGAAATTTAGAAATTTCGGCGAATTTCGCGACAGTTTTCTCATATAGCATATCTGCTTTAATTTCAAAGAGATAGCAATGCCCACGCAGGTCAAACGCCTTTTCCAGGGCCGGATGGAGCGCACCCAGCCACCCTGCCGGTTCTTCACCGAGATAGATGCGCGCGCACTGTCCGGGGTGGAGAGCCGGGTGTGATTCCGGCACAAAACGGAACTGTTCACCCCGACGGGTCAGCCCAATGAGTGCCTCAACATCCGCCTTGACGTCAAAAAAATCGACTTTACGCTCAGGACTGCCCCACTGCTCCGGCATCAGAGCGCCATAGGCCAGGCCCGCCAGCATGTTCTCCTGCTGGATCGCGTCAGCGTTTTGGGTGAAACGCAGCCCATACTCGAACAAACGCACCCTGCCCTGCTGACGATTGATGTTGTGCTGTAGCAACGGCAACAGACCCGCCCACAGCGTAGTGCGCATCACCGAGAGATCCGCCGAGATGGGGTTGGCCAGAACAATTCCCTGCTGCTCCGGGTCGAGACGCTGCTGGTTGGCCGGGTCGACAAAGCTGTAACTAATCGCCTCCTGATAGCCTCTGTCCGCCAGCAACTGCAGGAAATCCTTGCGCCCAAGTCGTCCTTCCGGCCTCGCCTGCATCTGCAACGCCGCCAATGGACGTTTGCTAGGCAGGTTTTCGTAACCGATGATGCGGCCTATCTCTTCGATCAGATCCACTTCGATACTGATGTCGAAGCGGAACGACGGTGCAGTCACCTGCCAGCCATCATCAACTTTGCTCAGAGCCATTCCGAGACGCTTGAGGATATCTTCCACGTCGGGCGCGGCAATCTCGGCACCCAGGATGCGCGTAATGCGCTGCTGACGCAGATGGATGGGATGACGAACCGGCAGCTCCGATTCGCTGACCACCTCTTCCAGCGGACCCGCCTTACCACCAACGATGGCCAGCAGCAGCGATGTCGCACGTTCCATAGCGCGCTCGGCCAGCAGCGGATCAACCCCGCGCTCAAAACGATGCGATGAATCGGTATGCAGGCCATAATGGCGCGCACGACCAACAATACTGTCCGGTGCAAAGAAGGCGCTTTCGAGAAAAATATCTACAGTGGTATCGCTAACCGCTGAAGCCTCACCACCCATCACACCCGCCATTGCCAGCGGACCTTTATGATCGGCGATCACCAGTGTCTCGGTATCCAGTGCCACTTCCTGCTCGTTCAGCAGTAACAGCTTTTCGCCCTGCTTTGCACGGCGCACGATGATGCCCTTATTGAGCTTCGCCAGATCGAAGGCGTGCATCGGCTGGCCCAGCTCAAGCAACACGTAGTTGGTTACATCGACGATCGGACCCAGGCTACGAATACCGCTGCGGCGCAGATGTTCCTGCATCCATAACGGCGTTTCCGCCTTGACGTTAACGCCGCGAATTACACGACCGATATAACGGGGGCAATCACCGGGAGCATCAACGGTAACTGGAAAGACTTCGTCAATCGTTGCAGAGACACTTTCAATCGCGGGACCGCTGACTGAAATCTGGTTAAGTACACCGACCTCACGTGCAATGCCTGCAACGCTCAGGCAATCGCCACGATTAGGTGTCAGTCCCAATTCGATCGCAACATCATCGAGTTTCAGATAGCGGCGAATATCTTCACCAACCGGCGCATCAGCAGGCAGTTCCAACAAACCGCTGGCGCTTTCCGCAAGACCCAGTTCAGAGGCGGAACAGAGCATACCGTCCGACGGTACGCCACGCAGCTTGGCTTTCTTGATTTTGAAATCACCGGGCAATACCGCGCCAATGACCGCGACCGGCACTTTTAAACCTTCACGCACATTGGCCGCGCCACAGACGATACCCAGTTTTTCCTTGCCGCCGACGCTGACTTCAGTCACGCGCAGCTTGTCCGCATCCGGGTGCGGTTCAACCTTCAGCACTTCGCCAACCACAACGCCGCTAAACGCACCGGCAACCGACTCAACCGCATCGACTTCCAGACCTGCCATGGTCAACTGATGGCTCAATTCATCGGTAGAGTTGGCGGGATTTACCCACTCGCGCAACCACGCTTCACTGAATTTCATATCGTTTCAAACCTGAGTAAATTTTCGTTCGCGACAAGAATAAATTAACGCAGCAAAAGTTAATTGAACTGCTGCAGGAATCGCAGATCGTTCTCAAAAAACAGTCGCAGATCGTTCACGCCATAACGCAGCATCGCCATCCGCTCGACACCGATACCGAAGGCAAAACCGTTGTATTTTTCACTGTCGATACCAACGTGGCGGAACACTTCCGGGTGTACCATGCCGCAACCGAGGATCTCGATCCAGCCGGTACCGCTACAGACACGACAACCGTCTCCACCGCAGATCACGCATTGAATATCGGCTTCTGCAGAAGGCTCGGTAAAGGGGAAATAGGAGGGACGAAAACGCACCGCCAACTCCTTCTCAAAGAAGTTGCGCAGGAAATCATCGAGAATACCTTTCAGATCGGCAAAGCTCACCTGATCGTCCACCAGCAGCCCTTCCACTTGATGGAACATCGGTGAGTGGGTCAGGTCGGAATCGCAGCGATAAACACGTCCCGGTGCGATCAGACGCAGCGGCGGTTGTTGCTGCTCCATCACCCGAACCTGCACCGGTGAGGTATGGGTGCGCAGCAAGGTGTGTGCATCGAAATAGAAGGTGTCATGCATTGCACGCGCCGGGTGACTGGCCGGAATATTCAGCGCTTCGAAGTTGTGGAAGTCGTCTTCGATCTCAGGGCCTTCAGCAACGGTAAATCCGAGTTGTGCAAACAGCGACTCGATACGTGCCATGGTCTGGCTGATCGGATGCAGACCACCACTCGGTTGACCACGACCGGGCAGCGTGACATCGATACGCTCGGCTTCCAGTCGCGCATTGAGCACCGCATCCTGCAACGACTGCTTACGCGCCTCGATAGCCTTTTGCACTGCGTCCTTGGCCTGGTTGATCACCTGACCAGCCTTGGGCCGCTCTTCGGGCGAAAGTTTGCCCAACGATTTCATCTGTTCGGTCAATACGCCTTTCTTGCCCAGATACTGCACCCGGATATCTTCCAGTGCCTGCATCTCGGTCGTTGCCGCAATCGCGGCTTCGGCTTCTTTCACTAGCGCCGTTAAATCGTCCACGCCATCTACTCCGATTATTTTCCTGTTCGGTAAAACAAAAAGGGGAAAGACTGTCAGGCCTTTCCCCCTTCTGTGCTGAAGCAGCTAACTATGTTATGCCGCTTCGATTCGTTGCTCAGGCCAGTGCGTTTTTCGCGGTGTTCGCCAGGGCAGCAAAAGCGCCCTTGTCGGTCACAGCGATGTCTGCCAGTACCTTGCGGTCAATCGCAACATTGGCCTTGCTCAGACCATTGATCATGCGGCTATAGGAAAGTCCGCACTCACGGGCAGCAGCATTGATACGTGCAATCCACAGCGCGCGGAACTGACGCTTGCGCTGACGACGGTCACGATAAGCGTACTGACCGGCTTTGATAACGGTTTGTTTGGCAACACGGAAGACGTTCTTGCGACGACCGTAGTAACCCTTGGCCTGGGCCAAAACTTTTTTGTGACGGGCACGAGCCTGTACACCACGTTTTACTCTTGGCATCGTTCCTTACTCCTCAACTATAGGGCAACATGCGGCGTACCATTGGTACGTCGACGGCGGCAACCATTTCACCCGAACGCAGATGACGCTTACGCTTGGTCGGTTTCTTGGTGAGGATGTGACGACGGAACGACTGGTTTCGCTTGAAACCGCCAGCGCTCTTTTTGAAACGCTTGGCCGCGCCACGATTGGTTTTCATCTTTGGCATTGCTTTCTACTCCAAACCACGCATTACATTTTAGTTAAAACGCACGTTTGCGACTGTTGGCACCGTAATGGATGGACAGTAGCGCGTCGCGAAGCAGGCAGAGCCTACTTCTTCTTTTTCGGGGCAAGCAGCATCACCATTTGCCGACCTTCCATCTTCGGGAACTGTTCTACTGTTCCCAGCTCGGTAAGGTCAGTCTCGATCCGCTTCAACAAATCGCGGCCGAGTTCCTGGTGAGCCATTTCACGGCCACGGAACCGTAAGGTTACCTTGACCCTGTCCCCGTCGTTGAGGAAGCGTGTCAGGTTGCGCAGTTTGACCTGATAGTCTCCCTCTTCCGTCCCTGGGCGAAACTTGATTTCCTTTACATGAACCTGTTTCTGGTTCTTCTTCGCTGCCTGGAGCTTTTTCCGCTGTTCGAACTGGAACTTGTTGTAGTCCATGATGCGGCATACTGGCGGCTCGGCGTCTGGAGACACCTCAACCAGATCCATTTCCGCTTCTTCGGCCATCTCCAGTGCTTTTTCGGTGGAAATTACACCGACCTGACCACCATCCTGATCGATGAGCCGTACTTCTGGGACCCTGATTTCTTCATTCAGGCGGGTCGATTTCTCTTTGGCAGCGATTGCTTAAGTCCTCTAAACAGTTAGGCCGCGGCTCGCGATCTCAGCGGTCAGACGGTTGGCAAGCTCCTCGAGGGGTAGCGTACCAAGGTCTTCACCACTACGCGTGCGCACGGCCACGGAACGATTTTCAACTTCGCGATCACCGACTACCAGCAGGTAAGGGACGCGGAGAAGCGTGTGCTCGCGGATTTTAAAGCCGATCTTCTCATTTCTCAAGTCGGATTTGACCCGAATCCCCTGATTTTTCAAAGAATCTTCGACTTCACGGACAAAATCCGCCTGATTGTCGGTGATATTCATCACCACCGCCTGAATCGGCGCCAACCAGAGCGGGAAAGCGCCGGCAAAGTGTTCGATGAGAATACCGATAAAACGCTCCATCGAACCGACGATGGCGCGGTGCAACATGACCGGCACCTGCTTGCTGCCGTCCTCGGCCACATAGTGGGCACCGAGGCGTTCCGGCAGGTTGAAGTCGACCTGCAGGGTACCGCACTGCCAGACCCGGTTGAGGCAGTCCTTGAGGGAGAACTCGATCTTCGGCCCGTAGAAAGCGCCCTCGCCCGGCTGCAGATCCCACGCCAGACCCTTGGCATTGAGCGCCTGCTCCAGGGCATGCTCCGCCTTATCCCAGACTTCGTCGGCACCGATACGCTTCTCCGGACGGGTGGAGAGCTTGACCTCGATATCCTTGAAGCCGAAATCGGCGTAAACCTTCATTACCAGATCGATAAAGATCGCCGCCTCGTCCTGCACCTGACCTTCGGTACAGAAAATATGGGCATCGTCCTGGGTAAAGGCGCGCACCCGCATCAGGCCATGTAGCGTACCGGAAGGCTCGTTGCGGTGGCAGGAACCGAACTCCGCCAGACGCAGCGGTAGATCGCGATAGGACTTCAGACCCTGATTGAATATCTGAATGTGGCCGGGACAGTTCATCGGCTTCACCGCGTAGTCGCGATTTTCCGATGAAGTGGTAAACATATTCTCGTGATAGTTCTGCCAGTGGCCCGACTTCTCCCACAGGGTACGGTCCATCACCATCGGGGTTTTCACCTCGTGATAACCGTTGATACGGAAGATGCCGCGCATGTACTGCTCCACCGCCTGCCACAGGGTCCAGCCGTTGGCATGCCAGAAAACCATACCCGGCGCCTCTTCCTGACTGTGGAACAGATCGAGCTGACGACCGATCTTGCGGTGGTCACGCTTCTCCGCCTCTTCCAGGCGATGCAGATATTCCTTCAGCGCCTTCTTGTCGGTCCAGGCAGTGCCGTAGACGCGGGTCAGCATCTCGTTCTTGGAATCACCGCGCCAATAGGCACCGGCCACCTTCATCAATTTGAAGGCCTTGAGTTTGCCGGTAGACGGCACATGGGGACCGCGACAGAGATCGGTAAAATCACCCTGTTTATAGAGAGAGAGCTCCTCACCGTGCGGAATCGCCTCGATGAGTTCAGCCTTGTACGCCTCGCCCAGACCACGGAAAAACTCGATGGCGTCTTCACGCGACATCACCGAACGCTCGACCGGGATATCGGCGGAAGCGAGCTTCTCCATCTCTTTCTCGATCTTCTCCAGGTCCTCGGTGGTAAAGGGACGCTCGAAGGCGAAGTCGTAATAGAAGCCGTCCTCGATCACCGGACCGATGGTCACCTGCGCGCTGGGGAACAGATGCTTCACCGCCTGCGCCAACAGGTGCGCGGTGGAGTGACGGATGATCTCCAGCCCCTCTTCATTTTTATCGGTGATGATCGCCAGCTCGACGTCATTCTCGATGCGGTAAGAGGTATCCACCAGCTTGTCGCCGATCTTGCCAGCCAGTGCGGCCTTGGCCAGACCGGGGCCGATATCGGTAGCAACTTCGTGAACAGTGACGGGATGATCGAACTGGCGCTTGGAGCCGTCAGGGAGGGTAATACTGGGCATTGCTTTCCTTCCGCTTCAGTGGTGATCCCTACGAAAGACCACGTGATAAATTCATGCCCGGGTGGGCAAATGTTTTGTCTGCGAGGGGCATACCCTGCAAAAAATGAGCGGGCATCCTAGCACAACCGAACTGCCGTCGTGAAGCGATACAAATCAAAGGAGATGGCCACGGAATACACGGAACACGCGGAAGTAAAAAGAGCTTGCACCACGAAGCACACGAAGTGCACGAAGGGGAAGCTCGCAATGATTTGTAACCCTTTTGCCACAGAGGAGACAAAGAAGGTCGTCATTTTGTTGAACGCCAGAGTCCGGAGAGCAAAACCTGGATACCGGAGCAGGTCCTGTATGACGAGACAACAACCATTTCCCACTTCCGTGTGTTCCGTGTATTCCGTGGCCATTTCTGGCGCTTTTTCAGAGATATGTGGGTATTCCTCACCTGTTTTAGGTACAATGCGTCGGCTCAGCGCCCCTGTCGTTACCCTATAAACACGATGGTTTTCAGACGGTTGGGCCATAAATCCACGGTGAAATGACTGAATGAGTACACAGACGCAGGAACGGGTAAACGTCGTTATCGACGGCAAATCGATCCAGGCCTCCCCCTCCCTCTCGGTGATCCAGGCGCTTTGGAATGCTGGATATCCGCGGGTAAAGGGCGTCGGCTGCCTGGAGGGGGTTTGCGGTTCCTGTCGTGTCATGGTGCGCCGCGGCGGTGAAAACAAAGTCCGTATGGAGTTGGCCTGCCAGACCCTGGTAGAGGAAGGGATGCAGGTGCTGTTCATGGTCTTCCCCAGCCCGACCCACCACCACTACGAACTCACCGATATCCAGAACTCCTGGGACGTACAGGCGAAATTCCACCGCGTCTTCCCCGAAGCCAGCAACTGCCGTCACTGCGGCGGCTGTTACAGCGCCTGCCCCAAGGGCATCAATGTTGAACTGGGTGTGAAACTGGCCGTCGATGGCCGCTTCCGCGAGGCGGGCGAACTGTTCGTCGACTGCATTATGTGCAACCTCTGCATGACCGGTTGCCCGGAAGAGATCGCGCCCAACCATGTTGGGGTTTTCTCCCGCCGGGTCACCGCCTATTTCCACATCCGCCCCTCCAATTTGATCCATCGCCTGGAAGAGCAGCGCAAAGGCGGCCTGGAGATCGATATCCATAGTCCCGGCAGCCAGCCGCAGCAGGTGACGGAATGAACTGCAAAGGCATCCCGTACGAAGAGGCGCTGGCCGCTTACAAACCGCTGTCGGAGCGTCCGCTGGAGGAGAAGGTCGACGACCACCGCGCCCTGTTGCGCGCCTTCCATCCGGACTACCGTGCCGACACCCAGACCACCATCAAGGTCGGCGCCAACAGCGGCGACCAGTGTCACCGTCAGCTTGCCGCGATCCTGCAGGCCGACGCCCGCATCGACGAAGCCGATCTGGCGGGCGCGCCCATCGTCAAAACCGACGTACTGGTGATCGGCGGCGGCGGTGCCGGGTGCGCCGCGGCCCTGACTGCAGCCCAGTCGGGCGCCGAGGTGATCCTCGCCACCAAATTGCGCCTCGGCGACAGCAACACAGTAATGGCCGAAGGCGGCATCCAGGCATCTATAGAAAAGAACGACACGCCGCAGATGCACTTCGACGACACCATCAAGGCCGGTCACTTCAGCGCCGACCGCGAGTTGGTCGGTACGCTGGTCTCGGAAGGCCCGGAGGTGATCCGCTGGCTGATCCAGCAGGGCATGCAGTTCGATCTGGATGAGTTCGGCGACCTGATGACCCGCCGCGCGGGCGGCACCTCCGCCAACCGCGTCTGCTACTACCGCGACTACACCGGCCTGGAGATGATGCGGGTGCTGCGCGAAGCGGTGCAGAACAGCGACATCGACGTCTGGGAATACAGCCCGGCGGTGGAGCTGCTGGGCAACGAATCTGGCCACTGCGCCGGAGCGGTACTCTCCAACCTGAAAAACGTCAGCTACGTGCAGGTGGTGGCGAAGACCGTGATCATCGCCACCGGCGGCATCGGTCGCATGCACCTCAACGACTTCCCCACCTCGAATCACTTCGGCGCCACCGGCGACGGCCTGGTGCTCGCCTATCGTCTCGGCGCCAAACTGCGCGACCTCGACTCCTTCCAGTATCACCCCACCGGCATCGCCTACCCGCAACACCTGGCGGGCAGCCTGATCACCGAGGGTGTGCGTTCCGCCGGTACCTGGCTGCTCAACGCCCGCGGCGAACGTTTCGTCGACGAACTCAAACCGCGCGACGTCGTCGCCGCCGCGATCATGCGCGAGTGTGCCGAAGGCCGCGGCATCACCACCGGCGAAAATGAAGGCGGTGTCTGGCTCGATACCCCAGGACTGGAGATGCGCTATCCCGGCACCCTGCAACAGCGTTTCCCCAAGCTGCTGCAACTGGGCAAAAAAGCGGGTATCGATCCATCCAAATCACCGATGCTGATCTACCCCACCCTGCACTACCAGAACGGTGGCGTGGTGATCGACGAACACGGCCGCAGCAGCGTGCCGGGACTCTACTGCGTCGGCGAAGTCAGCGGCGGTATTCACGGCACCAATCGCATCATGGGTAACGCCCTGCTGGAGATCATCTGCTTCGGTCGTCGCGCTGGTGCGCACGCCGCGGAAAAGTCTCATGGTCGCGGCCACAAACAGGTCGGCCTGGAACATCTGAGTCGCCTGCGCCGCGACCTGATGATCTCAGGTATGCCGATGGAACTGAAAAGCCCGATGCTCTTCCCGGACGTGGCCAAGTTCGACAACGACGCCGACTACGACGGCCTGCGTCACCATCGCCGCAAGCGGGTCAAGGAGTAAGCCATGAGTCAGTTGAATCAGGTACTGCTCCATCAGGCCCATCGGGTCGGCGCCGATCTGGAGGCGTGGCTGGCCGGTGTCGGCGGTCAGGCGCTGGAAAAAGCACTGGCCGATCCGCAGGCGATCATCGGGTTCGCCAGGGATGCCGATCTGCGTGGCCTCGGCGGCAGCGGTTTCCCCACCTATAAAAAGTGGGAACTGCTGGCAGCCCAGGAGACCCGCGGCGACAAATACCTCATCTGCAACGGCAACGAAGACGAGCCGGGCACCTTCAAGGACGACATCCTGCTGCGCGAAACGCCGCACCAGGTGATCGAAGGGGCCACCATCACCGCCCTCGCCTGCGGCATCAACCGCATCATCTTCTACATCAACCCGGACAAGGAACAGGCCATCGAGGCCATGTACCGTGCGGTGGAACAGTGGAAAGAGTCGGAGTGGTTCGGTCGCGTCGGACAGACGATCGGCAAAGAGTTTGAATATCGCGTCCTGCCCAGCTCCGGTCACTACATCGGTGGCGAAGAGACCGCAGCGATCGAAACCGTGGAAGGCAAAGCCTTCCCCTTCCCGCGCGGCAAACCGCCCTACCCGTCCGAGTACGGCGTACACGGCTGCCCGACGCTGATTAACAATATGGAAACCATGGCCAACGTTTCGCACCTGCTGCGCAACGGCGTCGAGTGGTTCCGCAACCTGGGCCTGGGCAACGCCACCGGCACCAAGATCTACTGCCTCACCGGCGACGTGCTCTACCCCGGCGCCTACGAACTGCCGATGGGCACACCGCTGTCGACGCTGATCAATGAATACGGCGGCGGCATGCTGCTGGATAAAGACCTCAAAGCGGTCTTCACCGGCGGTCCGTCCAATACCATCCTCACCCCGAAAGACCTCGACGTCCCGCTCGACTACGAATCCGTACGCGATCGCCACTCCAGCCTAGGCACCGGCGCGATGATCGTGATCTCCGAAGGCACCGGCATCGTTAAGCGCGTCACCGAATACGTCAACTTCTTCGCCCACTCCTCCTGCGGCCAGTGCCCACCGTGTAAAACCGGCACCTTCTACGCCGCAATGCTGCTGAACAAAATCGACACTGGCCAAGGCAACCGCGCCGACCTGGAAGCGCTGGTCAATATGGTGAAGATCCTGCCGAATGCCGGTAAATGCCATCTGCTGGATGGGGCGTTGAAGGTGTTGGAGAGTTCGCTTTATCATTTTCGGCATGAATATGAGCAGGCGTTGGTGCGCCAATAGAATCAAACGGTTAGCAAGTCATTGACAAACTTTGCCATAACCTCCATATTCATCTCAGGAGGTACGCTCAATGGCAACCATGAATGTCTCGTTACCTGAAGCGATGAAAAAATGGGTCGAAGACCAGGCCCGGTCAGAACGCTATAGCAACAGTAGCGACTATGTGCGTGACTTGATTCGTCGTGATCAGGAACAGGCCACAAAGATCGCCCACATACAGGCCCTAGTAACGGAAGGCCTGGAAAGCGGAAAAGGAAGCCGCTCCATGAGTGACTTAAAAGCAACTGCACAGAAACTGATTAAGGGATAACTCGCCAATGGGTTATACCCTGAGCCAAAAGGCAGAGGAGGATATCATCGGTATCTTCCTCTACGGCGCTGAGCAATTCGGTCTTGAGCAGGCTGCTCTCTATCACGATCTTCTCGAAAAGAGCTTCCAGTTCCTCGCTGACAACCCAATGGCCGCGCGCCTACGCCACGAAATCTCACCACCTGTTCGTGTTCACCCCACCGAGTCACACATCATCATTTACACAACGGAAGAAAATGGTGACATTCACATTATTCGTATCCGTCATAGACATGAGGACTGGGTGACTTATAACGAACGGTAATGGCAGCAGGATACTGAATTGGAGAACCGAACCATGGCACTCAAAACTGCAGCATTTAATCCAGTGGAATATCTTCAGAGCGATGAAGAGATTGCCGAATACCTGACTGAGGCATACCAGGACGATGATCCTGCCGTTTTCGTCGCTGCGCTGGGGAATGAGGTACGTAGCAAAGGCGTAGCACGCCTGGCAGAAGAAACCGGCCTGAACCGGGAAAGTCTGTACAAAGACTTTAATGGTAAAGCACAACCAAAGTGGGACACGGTACACCGCCTGCTGCATGCACTGGGCGTACATGTCACGCTGGCGGCGTTATAAGTTTCATCTGGCATGCCCCGGATAAAACGGACACCAACTTTAGGGGATAATACCCTTGGGAGGTGTCCAATGGC
>JBNKDG010000013.1:0-62266 GCA_050288165.1 Thiohalomonadaceae bacterium
GGGCTATGTCAGCCCGGTGGAATTCGAGGCAAGACGTGCCTCTTAATTAAACCATCCGTTTTTCTGGGGGAACGTCAGCCCGCCTTACTGGCTCTGATTGAAATAGATATACTGTCCCTAGATTCCCCTGCCGACATACTGCATCATCCTTGTCTTGCGCAGTCGCTAGAATGTGTATGTGATTGGTCATCAGGGCATAGGCGTGAATGGCGACCGAGTAGCGCTTTGCTGCCTCTCCCAGCTAGCGTAAATAGGCTAGATAGTCGTTATCCTCGAAGAATACCGGCTGCCGACTGTGACCGCGCTGAACAACATGAACAGGTACACCGGGGAGGTAGAAATGGGGTTTGCGAGGCATGACACTACTCTGACCTGAGTGACCGAAGTAGATTGTCACGGGATGGATGGCAATTTGACCCCTTTAAATTTGTTAGAGATGAACACTCCCTAATATTAGAAACAATTGCTCTCTGGCACGGTTTTTCACCTGCTACCTGCTACCTGCTACCTGCTACCTGCTACCTGCCTTCGCGCCCCCCAGAACGTTAACTGTTTGAAATTTATATAGTGCGGGCGTATGTTAATCCCACAACCAGCACTAACAGGGAAGTCACTCCTCCATTGCGCATTTCATTAATACATAGAGTTCAAGATAACCTGCTGAACAGTGAGAACGTTTTGGTGGGTTGGTGTGACTATTTGGGTGCGTTAACAGGAATTTTTTCCTGTTAACGGATGTTAGGGCGAATAAATGAAATTAGTTCAGTGCCCATGCTGTGATTATTTCACTCTTCCAGAAGGACAAGATTATGAGATATGTCCAATCTGCTTCTGGGAAGATGACTATTTTGGAGTAGAGGAACCTGATACAGAGTCTGGAGCAAATCATGGTCTTACTATTCGGGAGGCTCGTGCTAATTTTGTCAAATACGGCGCCTGTGCCCCCCATATGGTAAAAAATGTATTGCCTGAAGACAAAAGGTCTAAGTATGTCTATGCACCCCGCACTATCTAGCCCTAACAATTTGTTCAAGTCGTTCGCTTCGCTCACTGGGACGCTCCGCCGCGTTGCGGCTCCGCGCCCCTTAACAACGCGTTATGTGTTTTGAACTAGCCAATTAGAGAGGGAGTATATCTCTGTGCGATTTATATTCTTAATTACGGTTTTGGTGACTTTTATTTCTGGATGTGCCACATCGATGACGCCGAGTCAATTTGGCGAAAGTTTTCCCCAAGCGACCGCCTCGAGGTTTTATGAAAAGACAGTTGTTGTGGAAGCTATATCAACTGGCAAGTGCAAGTTGCTTGTAGAAAATAGAAAGTATGTTGCACCAATTGGCATGACAGTCAATGGGGATGTTGAAAATGGTGCAATAGGTGTTGATGAATGGGTCAACGCTGACAAAGGTAATGCATACACTGTAAATAATTATGAATGGATATCGGTTCCTGTCGGTAATGACTATGCGACGCAACTAGTCATATATTTTGACACTTTATTGTGCAAATAGTCCATTGGCATGACAACACATAACACGGCGCTCCACCTGGCCAAAAACCGCTGTGTGGTTTTCGTCGGGCGAGCTGGACGTTATGTTTTACGAGGATTGTGAATGAGCGCATTAGGATTGGCAATTTTGCTTATTGCATGGGGTGCTGATTATTTCTGGCGCTCACGCGCGCAAGATGATCTGAAGACGATCGAGTTCATTACAATTAATTCAGGGATTGTAGAAAACAATTCTGAGTTGCATTTCATAAAGTACCTAGCTCAAGATCGAAAAGACCCCAAGCTGTTATCCCTGGATTACAGGAATAGACTTCAATCATTGCAAGCTACTTGCGCATTATTAGGTAAAAGTGGCGTGGTTATTGAGGGAAGTCTGCAGAATAATATTCAAGAATTATATAGTGAAGTCTGTGACGCATACGAAAAAGGGATATCTCTTGAGCCTCGAGACATAGGTAAAAATATTCGAAGTGATATTGTGAACTATACGACACAAGTACAACTGAAAACTCAAAAGCACATTTTGAAGTCTGCTGGGCGGCTGAAAATATGGAGTAGGATATTTGCAGTTTTATATGCGATAGGTTCAATTATCATCATTATTAATGAAGCATGCAGGACATAACAAATCGGCATTAGGCTTCCGAGGGCAGCGCATGACGCGAGTTGAATACGATACGTTTGAAGAAGGGCCTTGCCCCTGTGGGAATGGCCACATCTTGCGGCATGTCGAATCCACCGATTACCGCTACTCCAGCATGCGTATTTCATATTCCATAGATTGCTCGGCATGCATACGTCTGTGGAGAATCGACCACGGTACTTTGGTCTTAAGAGAAAGCGAGACCCCATATCTCGCTGCGCGAGTGGAAAGTGATTCCGCTCGTAATGAATTGCACCAGCTCGCGCAGGAACTGGTCGAGTCATATCTCAACGCTCTAACGTTCAAGTCAAAGAAGGCCGAGCTAGAGCATCTGCTGGCCCTAAATCTTTCAGTATCCAATTACGCTGCGTATCTCAAAGAACGGCGTACTGGCAGTGCGGTTCATCAGCTTGCCTATGGTCTGCGGAACATTCCTTGGCTCAAGGAGCGTGCTCAGGCTAGTGGAAGAATGGCTGAGCTTACGGAGTTACTTCACAACCACGAAGTAGCATCTAGGAAACTCGAAGTGGCCTCCAAGCAAGTAGTCCGCAGGAGCGTCAAGAGTGCTTGAACAATCCGGCACCTTTATGCCTTACGTCCGTGTATTCCGTGGCCATTCATTTGGTTCCTATTCTTCCTTAACCCGATACCACGTAGCATAGAGTGCTGGCAGGAACAGACAGGTGAGCAGTGTTGCCACCACCAGCCCGCCCATGATGGCGATCGCCATCGGTCCCCAGAAAACCTGCCGCGATAGCGGAATCATCGCGAGGATCGCCGCTGATGCAGTGAGTACGATCGGGCGGAAACGGCGCACGGTGGAACCGACGATCGCTTCCCATTGGGTTTTTCCCGACGCTTCGTCCTGTCGGATCTGATCCACCAGGATCACCGAGTTGCGCATGATCATTCCCGCCAGCGCAATGATACCGAGCAGGGCGACGAAGCCGAACGGTGCCTGGAACAGCATCAGTGCAAAGGCGACGCCGATCAGCCCGAGCGGCGCGGTCAGTAGCACCATCACCGTGGCGCTGATGCTCTGCAACTGCATCATCAGCAGGGTCAACACACCGACCACCATCAGCGGAACCACCGCGGCGATCGCCGTCTGGCTTTTGCCCGACTCTTCGATACTGCCGCCCAGTTCGATGCGGAAGCCCGGCGGCAGGGTGGCGCGCAGTGCGTCCAGTTGCCCATCCAGGCGCAACGAGACTGTATCGGGCTGCGCATCACCCAGCATGTCGGCGCGTATGGTCATGGTGGGGATGCGGTTGCGGCGCCAGATGATCCCCTCCTCCTGAATCGGCACCAGCTTCGCCACCTGCGCCAGCGATACGCGGCCGCCGCTGAACGGGATCTCGATATCCGGCAGGCGATCCAGCGAGCGCGATTCGCCACCGAAACCGCCGCGCCAGACTACGTCGATCAACTGATCGCCTTCACGGTATTGGGTGAGGGCGATACCGTTCAGTGTCGCCTGCATCACCTGCGCCACCTCCTGGCTGGAGACGCCGAGTCGACGCGCCTTGTCCTGATCCACTTCGACGCGCACGCTTTTGATCTTTTCGTTCCAGTCGAAGTTGACGTTGGTGAGGCCGGGGTCGGCGCGCATCATTTCCGCCACGCTGTTCGCCACTTCGCGCAGTTTGCCCAGGTCGTCGCCGAGTACGCGGAACTGAACCGGGTAACCGACCGGCGGGCCGTTCTCCAGTCGCGATACGCGCACGCGGATGGCGGAGAAGTCGGCTTCGGCGAAGCGCGCCTCCATGCGCTGTTTGAATGCCTCGCGCGCCTCCAGGTCTTTGGCGACGACCACGAACTGGCCGAAGTTGTCGGAAAAGAGCTGCTGGTTCAGGGTCAGGATGAACAGCGGCGCACCGTTGCCGATGTAGGAAGAGGAACTCGCTACCGCCGGATCGGCGTTGATGATCTTTTCGATACGTTTGACTTCATGTTCGGTCGCCTTGAGCGAGGCGCCCTGCGGCAGCCACACATCCACCAGGATCTCCGGGCGACTGGAGGGAGGGAAAAACTGCTGCTGCACGAAGCTGCCGAAGGCGCCCATGGAAAGAACGAACAGCAACAGCGTGCCGGCGATCACCTTGCCGCGGTTGCGCAGGCACCACTCCACCAGCATGCGGAAGCGGCGGTAAAACGGTGTGTCGTAGATATCCTCGCCGTGCTTCTGCGCCTTGGCGATGAGCGCCTTCGGGTCGAGCAGTTTGTAGCCGATGAACGGGGTGAAGATCACCGCCACCAGCCACGACATCATCAGGGCGATGGTGACCACCTGGAAGATGGAGACGGTGTATTCGCTCGCCGCCGATTTGGAGAAACCCACCGGGGTGAAGGCGGCGGCGGTGATCAAGGTGCCGGTCAGCATCGGAAAGGCGGTGGAGGTGTAGGCGAACGTGGCGGCCTTGAAGCGATCCCAGCCTTGTTCCATCTTCACCACCATCATCTCCACCGCGATGATCGCGTCGTCCACCAGCAGGCCGAGAGCGATGATCAGCGCGCCCAGCGAAACCCGCTGCAGATCGATGTTCAACATCTGCATGGCAAAGAAGGTGATCGCCAACACCAGCGGAATGGAGAGTGCCACCACCGTTCCGGTGCGTATCCCCAGGCTGAGGAAGGAGACCGCCAGCACGATGGCAACCGCTTCACCGAGGGAACGTTGGAACAGGTTGACCGAATCCTCCACCACCAGCGACTGGTCGGCGACGGTATGGATATCCACGCCAATCGGCAGATCGTTGGTCAGTCGTTTCATCTCCGCGCGCAGTTGTTCACCCAACTGGATCACGTTGCCGCCCTTGTTCATCACCACGCCGATACCGATGGCCGGTTGGCCAGCAACATGCATCATGGGGTTGGGTGGGTCGGCCAGACCGCGGCTGACCCGTGCGATGTCGCCCAGACGCAGGTGCTGTTCGTTTAGTCGCAGATCGGTATTACGCACCTGTTCCAGGCTGTCGTAACTGCCGGAGACGCGCATGCGGATACGGTCGCTATTGGTCTCGATAAAACCGGCAGGGGTGACCGCGTTCTGTTTCTGCAGCACATCGACGATCTGCAACGGCGAGATGCCGAGGGTGGCCATGCGGCTGGGCAGGATGTCGAGGTAGATCTTCTCCTCCTGCACGCCGATCAATTCGACACGCTTAACATTCTCGACGCGGCGCAACTCCAGGGCAATGTTATCGGCATAGCGGCGCAGTGCGGCGAGGTCGAAACCGTCGCCGGTGAGGGCGAAGATGTTGACCTGCACGTCGCCGAATTCGTCATTGGGGAACGGACCCTGCACACCGTCTGGCAGGGTGTGGCGCATGTCGTCGAGTTTGCTGCGCACCCGCCGCCACGACTCCGGCACCTCCTTCGGTGGGGTGTAGTCCTTGAGGTTGACGAAGACCATGGAGTCGCCCGGTTTGGAGACCGACTTCAGCACGTCGACCCAGGGCACCTCCTGCAGTTTTTTCTCGATGCGCTCGGTGACTTCGCGTTCGACCTCCTGCGCCGTCGCGCCGGGCCACAGGGTTCGCACCACCATCACCTTGAAGGTGAAGGCGGGGTCTTCGGCGCGTCCCAACTGGAAGAAGGAGATGATGCCGGCGATCGACAGTACCAGGATCAGGTAGACCACCATCTGCTGGTGCTTCAGTGCCCATTCGGAGAGATTGGGCATTTTCATTGCGCGTTACCCGCATCAATGGGGCGAACCTTTTCACCTTCGGAGAGTTTGTGTACCCCGGCGCTGATGATACGTTCGCCCGCGCTGATACCGCTGCCGATCAGGGCGCCCTCGTCGAGGTATGTGGTGACGGTTACCGGCCGGAGCGATACGCGCTCATCCTGCGCCACGATCCACACGGCGGCGCGCTCGCCCTGCTGGAAGAGGGCGGTGAGCGGGATCAGATAGCCCTCCTGTTCACCGGCCTCGCTAAGGCGGACCCGGGCGGTCATGCCTAGCGCCATATTGGTATCGCCGCTGTCGAAGGCGACCCGTGCCGGATAGGTGCGGCTGACCGCATCGGCGGCCGGGGATATTTCGCGCACGTGGCCGGGCAGGATCTGGGTGCCGTTGTTGGCGGAGAGCAGTTCGATCTCCGCAGGCATGTCGACCTTTACCGAGTCGTAGCGCGATTCGGGGATCGCAATCGACACTTCACGTTCGCCGTGTTGTGCGATCCGCACCACCGCCTGACCGGCGGCGACCACCTGACCGACTTCGGCGTAGGCGGCAGAAATGACCCCGTCGCGATCCGCCTGCAGGCTGGTGTAGGCGGCCTGGTTACGCGCCAGTCCGACCTCGGCAGCGGCTGCCTTGAGCGCAGTCTCCTTCGCATCCAGCGCCGACTGGCTGATCAGCCCCTTGGCGCGCAGCTCGCGGTAGCGCTTTAACTCCTCATCGGCCAGACGATATTGCGCATCGGCGGCGCTCTTTTTCAGGCCGGTGTCCGCCGCATCCAGCCGCGCCAGCAGTTGTCCTTTTTTCACCTGGGCACCGATGTCGACCAGCCGTTCGACGATCTTGCCGCCGATACGAAAACCGAGGTCCGTTTCGTAGCGCGCATGAATTTCGCCGCTGTAGACGTTGCCGCGGTCGGCGGCCTGCGCACCGACCACCACGGTGAGGGCGGGGCGTACGACGCTGCTCGGTGCTTCTTCCGTATCACCACAGGCAGTCAGTAGTAGAGGAATGAGTAAAAAGAGTGAGGTGCGTTTCATCAGGCGGGTTCCTTGTTGCTCAAACCGTACAACAGCAGATCGAGGCATGTTTGCAGGTAGATGTCGTCATCCTGCTGGCCAAGACCGCAGCAGGGGGCGATGGAGTGTTGCCAGATCACCCGCATCAGGATCGGTGCGGTGATCATATCGACGGTAGAGCCGATATCGACGCGGCGGAATTCACCGCTATCCATGCCGCGCTGTAACACCGACGCCAGTAACTGGTCGATGCGCTCAACGACATGGTCGTTAAAAAATTGTGCGGTCTCGGGGAAATTGCCCGCCTCGGCGATGATCAGCTTGGGAATGGCCGACAGGTTGGTCTTGCCCACCAGTTCCCACCAACGGTAGACCAGGCCGCGCAGCAGGCTGCCGGCATCACCGCTGTGCTGTTGCAGCATGGTTTCGCCAGTCTCCACCACCGGCAGGATGCCCTCCTGGATCACCGCTTTGAACAACTCCTCCTTGCTGGAGAAGTAAAGATAGAGGGTGCCTTTCGACACACCGGCGCGGGCCGCGATCTCTTCCAGTTTGGTCGCGGCAAAGCCGCGCTCTACGAACAGCTCCATGGCGGCGGCAAGGAGTTCGCCTGGTCGCGCCTCCTTGCGGCGCCGTACCGGGGTTTTGGGTTTGTTAGGCATAAGCGCACCACACCGTTACTGACTGACTGGTCAGTAATTTAGTCGACGGAAGCGGAACTGTCAATCGCCAGCAACACGGATGTTATGATTCGCTACGCAGCGCGCCATATAGCGCAATTGCCAGTTTAATGAATTGAATAATGAGCAATATAAAAGTCCAGACCTATAGCAGCGATTACGCTAAAGCCGTGGCGGATCTGTTTCACGCGGCGGTACACGCCATCGATCCCGCCCTCTACGACGCGGCGCAAAAGGCGGTCTGGGCGCCAACGCCACCCGATTACGAATTCTGGGCACGGCGATTGGAGCAGAAGCGCCCCTGGCTGGCATTCATCGACGGTTGTGTCGCAGGCTTTATCGAACTGGATGCTGACGGCCACATCGACTGCACCTATGTTCATCCCGACTTCCAGCACCGTGGTGTTGGCACTGCCCTGTATCGGCGACTTGAAAGCGAGGCATTGGCACAGGGAATAGCGCGTCTCTATGTTGATGCCTCTTTAGCTGCCGAACCATTTTTTGTCAGACAGGGATTTACACGTTTGACGAAGAATAGCGTGAAGAGAGATGGCATCACGCTGACGAATACTACGATGGAGAAATCTATTGGTAACGGACACTGATATGGTCGGTGAGACGGAAGCAAAGGAGTTGATGCATCAATTGTTACTGACCGTGACACCCATTCCGGACAGTGAATGGCAGTGGCTGGCGGCCACACTGGAAGAGTATGAGTACGCAGCGGGTGAACTGCTGTTCAGTCAGGGTGGATACGATGGCGGGATACATTTCCTGTTGAATGGCCTGGTGCGCTACTTCTATCTGACCGAAGAAGGGGATGAGCACAATCATACCTTTGCAGCCGAAGAGAATCTGGTCGGGTGCCTGCCTGTGTACACTGGTGCAGGTCCATGTAACTTTAACGTCGAGGCCATTGAGCCGACGCGGACACTGAAAATTCCCTCTGAAATTTATCTTTCTCTTGATGAACGCCATGAGTGCTGGTTGCGAATGAAGTTGCGTCTGGCGCAACACATGGCGTTACGAAAGAATGCGCGCGAAGCAGCGTTTCTGCTTGAATCGGCTGAGGCGCGTTATAAAAACTTTCTTGATGACTACAAACATCTGGAAGGACGCATCCCTCAGTATCACATCGCTTCCTATATAGGCGTTACGCCCGTGGCATTGAGCCGAATACGTAAGCGCGTTAACTCAGGTTAATGCCGCTATGCACACCGCACCCTATTCTGTAAGGCATCATGACAAATGCGGGAGCGGGGGTATGGCGTATGCAATCGGTAAAGCGGGCAGGGATGGCCATAGTGATGACAATATTGTTGTCGCTGACGAACGGGTGTAGCGATATGGATACGGCGACAAAGAACATCTTGGAGCAGGCCGATACGGCATATAGCGAAGGCCGTTTCACCGATGCGCAAACGTTGTATCGCAAGGTGTTGGATGCGGAACCTTCGATGGGGAGAGTGGCGGGTCAGCTTGGTCTCCTTGCCCTGTGGCGCAATGATCTCGGTAGCGCTGAGAATTACCTGAAAACGGCACAAAAGAACGGGCCATGGTGGTCACGACGGTGGCCGATTGCCGCGCAGATCAACTATTACCTGGCATTGGCCTATAGCCGTGCGGGTCGTGTTGCTGAGGCAGCGGAACAGTTGCGCAAGGCGGCGGGTCCGCTGCCGTATGGACCGTTCAAACCACTCAAGGTCAATGCGGACCAACTGGCACTGTTCGACGATGCAAACTTCTATCAGATAGAAGGACAGGATGAAGTCGCCGTGCCTTTTGTTATTACCGACCCGCTGCCGGTGGTACAGGTTTCAGTCAACGGTTCCGAGCCGGTTAACTTCTTTGTCGACACCGGTGGCGAAGGGATAACTCTTGACCACGGTTTTGCTACGGAGGTAGAGGCAAAGATCGTTGGCGAGTACGCGGGGGAATATGCGGGCGGAAAACCAGGTATGACTGGTTTTGGCAAGATCGATGAATTACACCTGGGCGAACTGGTGGTCAGGAATATTCCGGTCACTACCCTCGACCTGGCGCCGACCTCACATCGTGTGTTCAACGATATGCCCATCGGCGGCATTATCGGCACCGGTTTTCTACTACGCTTTCTGGCCACCATCGATTACCCGAAGCAGCGACTATTACTGCGGCGACAGGCTAAAACGAAAAGCGAGATCGACAAGCTGCTTGGCCTGAATGGCCAGGAACAGACTTTCCCTATGTGGTTGGTAGCGACGCACCTCATTTTTGCCGAGGGTTCGGTTAATGATCTGGATAGCTCGCTGATGTTTATCGACACAGGACTTGCCGGTGCCGCATTCATGACTTCAAAGAAGACCTATGCTGAGGCGGGCGTGGAGATGGATTGGAGCAAACCGATAACCGGTGCGGGTGGTGGCGGTGAGGTGAAGGGGATTACGGTCGCGGTAGAGAAGCTGACCTTGGGCAACGGTGACAACCTGTTGTGCAAACAGAACCTGATCGGCGTAGTGACTGAGCAGGACAATTCGATCTTTAACGGCGCTGCGGGGTTCAGGGTGGGCGGTCTGATTTCACACCAGTTTTTCCGTGACCATGCGCTGACTTTCGACTTTCGCAATATGCGTTTGATTGTGCAGTGACTTGTCCCGGCATATAGTGGGTCCGTTGCCATATCAGGGAACGGCACTACATGAACAAACACCACCAATGGCTGGCGCGGCAACTGCCGCAGTGGGTCGACAAGGCGATCATTAGCGACGCTCAGGCGGCGTCTTTACGCGCGCTTTATCCGCTGGGTGACAGCATCGGGCTTGGCCGTCTGCTGATCACCGGTATCGCTGCGGTGATGATCGGCCTCGGCGTGATCCTGCTGTTTGCCTATAACTGGGACGATATGGGCAAGGTCAGCAAACTGGCGGTGATCTTCAGCGGGCTGATCGGTGCACATCTGGCTGCTTTGTTTACGCAACCGCGTTCCTATGTAGCCAGTGAAAGCCTGTTTGCACTCGGAACGATGTTGATGGGTGCCGGCATTTTTCTGGTCGGCCAGATCTACCATCTCGACAGCCACTATCCCGACGCCATCCTCTTCTGGTCACTCGGCGCACTGGCGCTGGCCTGGACATTGCCGTCGCTGACCCAGGCCTTCATGGCGGTTGCATTGATCATCGGCTGGCATCTTTCCGAGGCAATGGATTTCCAATTTGCTAACCACACCGCGTTGCTGCTGATCCTGATCGGTCTGTTGCCGTTGGTGTGGCGCTTGCATTCGCCGATGTTGGCACGCTTTATCTCTGCCTCAATCTTCATCAGTATCGGTTTCAGTGTTGGCACCAACGATGCGCAATTGGTGACGACCACCCTGTTACTCGCCGCTGCCACATTTATTTGCCTGGAGCAGGTGATGTCACAGCAGGGCGAGCGGCTGCGAGAAATTGCTGCCGAACTGGCCAAGCCCGCGTTATGGGTATTTTTTGTCCTGATCTATCTGATGACTTTTGACGATTTCGGTCATGAGTTTTTGCACATCAAATGGAGAGAGTGTTTCGCCAGCGGTTATTTTATGGCGGCGCTGTTGGCCAGCCAGGCGGGTTTCTTCTGGTTGCTCTATCGGCGGCGGGTAAATGGCCTGACAGCGCTGGCTGAAACATCGATCGTGCTGGCGCTGTTGCCGTCGTGGCTCTTGCCGTTGTTTGAGGTCCGTGCGCAACAGCAACTGATTGAAGCGCTGGTCTGGGGCGGTTTCAATTTGCTGCTGTTGGCGGTGAGCGTCTGGCTGATGGTTGACGGCGCACGCCACGCCAATCGGCAACACATGGTGCGCGGTTCGATTCTCTTCGCCCTGCTGGCAGCGGCCCGTTACACCGATCTGTTCGACAGCCTGCTGACGCGTGCGCTGGTATTCATGCTGGTCGGTGCGGCGCTGTTTGCGGTGAACCATTTTTATCAGCGCAACAAGAGGGCGACGGCATGAACGGCAAGAAACTTTTCGTCGCGCTTGCCGTGGTGTTCCAGATCGGTGTGGTTGCTACCATGGTGGCCTCACGCGAATGGCTGTTGGCAACCGGCAAACCAATGGTCTTCCAGACCGCGCCGATTGATCCGCGTGATATCTTCCGCGGTGACTATGTGCGATTCGACTATCTCTTCTCCGATATCCCATTACGCCAGCTCGACGAGGCGATCCAGGAACACGGTCTGCGCAAAGGGCAGAAGGTCTATCTCGCACTGGAGACAGACAGCAGCGGAGTCTCCAGCGGGGGAATGCTTCACACTACACCGCCGCAAGGCCCCTATCTGCAAGGGTATGTGACTTCGCACTGGCCCTATCGCCGTTTTGGCAGCCAGGACAAAGCGCAGCACCGCAAGGCGATTGCCGATGCCCGGTCGGTGCAGGTGAAATACGGTATCGAACAATATTACGTACAACAGGGCAGTGGCTATGAAATGGAGAAGCTGCGCGGTAGTCGTAGTGAATTCCAGGTGCCGTTGCTGATCCATGCGGTGGTTTCTGCATCCGGTGAAGCGGCGATCCATTCCTATGAATGGGCCAATATCGCGATCAAGACTCATATTGCCCGCTCGCCAGAACGGGATGCGCCGAATGAAAAGGCCAGTGCGGTGATGGAAATTATCTTGCAGAATCGCGGCGAGAAAGCGCTTACCCTGCCGTTGCGGGCGGATAACTGTTCCTTTGCTCTGATACCTGATCATTATGCACCGCAGGATGCGCTGGATTTTGCCACGCCGCGCAAGTGCAAGGACAAACCCATGCAGACAGTGTTACTGCAACCCGGTAAGACCCATACCGTCACCTTCGATCTCAATCAGCCTCACTGGTGGGTGAAGCAGAAAGGGAAAGCCACGCCGCCGGGAAAATTGCCATGGGGATACCGCTACCGTGTCCAGTATCGTGGCGAACCTATCGAAGGGATGAATGCCGCCATCGTTTCCAGCGCCTTTCATGGCCGGGGCAGTATTGACTGATTGAGGTCGCATCCGCCCATCTACGCCGGTTGATTTCACAGCGGCTGCTTATCCGAGCAGCCGATGCAACAACACATTGCACCACGCTCTCCGGCGCGGTAGCCTCTCACCCCATACTATTCCTATAAGTTAATTCGGGAGTTTCCCATGAGCCGAATCGAAACCAGCCGCGGTGCCTTTCCCTGGGTGCGCAAGCGCCGTATGCGTCGCGACGATTTTTCCCGCCGCCTGATGCGCGAAAGCACGCTTACCGTCGATGATCTGATCTATCCGATGTTCGTTCTGGAAGGTAAAAACCAGTGCGAACAGGTGGCATCGATGCCGGGCATCGAGCGCTACTCCATCGACCTGCTGCTGAAAGAGGCGGAGGAGTTGGTCAGGCTGGGTGTGCCGATGGTGGCGCTGTTTCCGGTGACGCCGCAGGAGAAGAAGAGTCTCGATGCGGCGGAAGCGTATAACCCGGATGGTCTGGCTCAGCGGGCGGTACGCGCCCTGCGCGAGAATTTCCCCGAGCTGGGGGTGATGACCGACGTCGCCCTGGACCCCTTCACCACCCACGGTCAGGACGGGATCATCGACGAGAACGGTTATGTGCTGAACGATGTTACGGTCGAAGCCCTGGTCCGTCAGGCGATCTCCCACGCCGAGGCCGGTGCCCAGGTGGTTGCCCCCTCCGACATGATGGACGGCCGTATCGGTGAGATCCGTGAGGCGCTGGAGAGCGAAGGGCACAGCAATACCCGCATCATGTCCTATGCGGCCAAGTATGCCTCCAGCTTCTACGGTCCGTTCCGCGATGCAGTCGGCTCCGCGGCCAATCTGGGCGGTGGCGACAAACGTACCTATCAGATGGACCCGGGCAATTCCAACGAGGCGCTGTGGGAAGTGGCGCTGGATCTGGAAGAGGGTGCCGACATGGTGATGGTCAAACCGGGCATGCCCTATCTGGATATCGTACGCCGGGTGAAAGATGAATTCGGCGCACCGACTTACGCCTATCAGGTCAGCGGTGAGTACGCGATGCTGATGGCGGCGGCGCAGAACGGCTGGCTCGACGAGCGCAAGGTGGTGATGGAAGCATTACTGTCATTCAAGCGCGCCGGGGCTGATGGCATCCTGACATATTTCGCCAAGCGCGTAGCCAGCTGGCTGGCAGAGCGCTGAAATTCTACTCATGTGGCTCGATAGGGTGTTAAAAACAGGCTCAAAATGCTCATTTACTATTCGTGTAAACTGCGCTTTTTCGCCTGTTTTTGCCTTCTCTCGTGCTCACCTGAGCGAATTTCAGCCGCTTGCCAGAATCGTATGAGAAAAAAGGGTGTGCTGTGTTGTTTCTAGCCACTATACTGCGCGCAATTTGAGGGGGAGGAGACTCGTATGTCACCTAAAAGCTACATTTTCAGCATGTTCGGCACCTCGCCGGTGCGGCCGATGCAGCAGCATATGGCCAAGGTGCAGGATTGTATCAATGAACTGATCCCGTTCTTTGAGGCCGCTCTGGCCGGTGACTGGGATAAGGCTACTGAAGAGCAAAAGAAGATCTCCGAACTGGAAGGCGCTGCGGATGAGTTGAAGCGCGAGTTGCGACTGCATTTGCCCAAGGGGCTGATGATGGCCATGTCGCGCCGCGATCTGCTGGAGACGCTGACCATGCAGGACCGCATCGCCAACAAGGCCAAGGATATCGCCGGGTTGATGCTGGGCCGCAGGATGACCTTCCCCGCCGATGTCGGCCCGTTGATGCTCAGTTTCGTCAAACGTTGTATCGATGCCTCGGCCCAGGCGCAGACCGTAATCAATGAGCTGGACGAACTGGTTGAAACCGGTTTCCGCGGCCTTGAGGTGGCGTTGGTGGAATCGATGATCACTCGTCTCGATGAAATAGAGAGTGACACTGATCGCATCCAGGTAGAGGTGCGAGCCAAGTTGTATGCACAGGAAAAGGATCTGCCGCCGGTGGATGTAATGTTCATTTACCGGATTGTTGAATGGATTGGGGATCTGGCTGACCTGGCACAGCGCGTGGGTAGTCGTCTGGAAGTGATGCTCGCACGCTAGGGGTAGTTCGATGGAATACGCATTAATTTTTATTGGCCTGGCCTGTATTTTCGGTTTTTTCATGGCCTGGGGCGTCGGTGCCAACGACGTGGCCAATGCCATGGGTACCTCGGTCGGCTCCAAGGCTGTCAGCATCAAGCAGGCCTTTATCATTGCCGCCATCTTTGAATTTGCCGGTGCCTATCTGGCCGGCGGCGCGGTAACCAAAACCATCCGCAAGGGCATGATCGATGCCGACGTTTTTGTCGGTAGTCCGGAACTGGTGATCTACGGCATGCTGGCCTCATTGCTGGCAGCTGGCATCTGGCTGCTGGTCGCCTCCCGTGCCGGTTGGCCGGTCTCCACCACTCACTCCATCGTTGGCGCCATCGTCGGCTTCTCCGCGGTTGGTATCGGTGTCGATGCGGTACAGTGGGGCAAGGTGGGCACCATCGTGATGAGCTGGGTGATCTCCCCGGCGATCTCCGGCATCGTCGCCTACTGGCTCTTCGTCAGCGTACAGCGATTTATTCTCGACACCCCCAATCCACTGCAAAACGCCAAACGTTATGTTCCCATCTACATCTTCCTGGTCGGCTTCATCATTGCCCTGGTGACTATGTTCAAGGGACTGAAGCATGTCGGTCTGCATTTGAGTACCCAGGAGAACTACCTGATTGCCGCAGGGATCGGTCTGCTGGTGATGGTGATCGGTATCTTCTTTATTCGTCGCCTGAGTTTTGATCCGGCCGCCGATGCCGACTTCCACTTCGCCAATGTGGAGAAGGTGTTCGGGGTATTGATGATCTTTACCGCCAGCGCCATGGCCTTTGCCCACGGTTCCAACGACGTGGCCAATGCGGTCGGACCGCTGGCGGCGGTAGTGAGTGTGGCGCAGACCGGTCTGGTCTCTTCCAATGCGCCGATGCCTGCGTGGATTCTGTTGCTGGGTGGTGCGGGTATCGTGATCGGTCTGGTCACCTATGGCCACAAGGTTATCGCCACCGTCGGTACCGGTATTACCGAACTGACCCCCAGCCGCGGTTTTGCCGCTACCCTGGGCGCCGCGGGCACCGTGGTTTTTGCCTCCGGTACCGGCCTGCCCATCTCCACCACCCATACCCTGGTGGGTGCGGTGTTGGGTGTCGGTCTGGCCCGTGGTATCGCCGCACTCAACATGAATGTGGTACGAATGATTTTCCTCTCCTGGATCGTGACCCTCCCCGCAGGGGCGATTCTGGCGATTCTGTTCTTCTACATACTCAAGGGCATCTTTTCCTGACGGAGGATAAAACAGCGTGTCCAGGCCAGATCAATATGCGGTGATGGGGAACCCCATCGGTCACAGCAAGTCACCGCTGATTCACTCGTTGTTTGCCGAACAGACCGGGCAGAAGCTGGAGTACCGCGCCATTCTGGCTGAACTGAAACAGTTCAACGAAGCGGTGCGCGCATTTCAGGAAGAGGGCGGCAAGGGTTTGAACGTTACTGTGCCCTTCAAACGCGATGCCTGGCGTCTGGTGGATGAGCGCAGTGAGTGCGCCGAGCTTGCCGGTGCGGTCAACACCATCGTAGTCCGCGAAGACGGTACTCTCTACGGCGATAACACCGACGGTGTCGGTATGGTGCGTGATATACGTGACAACCTGGGCGTCACCATCACTGGCAAAAAGGTGTTACTGCTCGGTGCCGGCGGTGCGGTGCGTGGGGTGCTCGGTCCGCTGTTACAGGAGAATCCGTCCATCGTGGTGATCGCCAACCGTTCCCAGGAGCGTGCCCAGGAACTGGCCGATGCCTTCGAGGAGCAAGGTAAGGTTGAGGGCAGCAGTTTCGAGGATTTAGATGGCAGCCGTTACGACATCGTGATCAACGGCACCTCTGCCAGCCTCAAGGGCGAAATGCCGCCGCTGCCGGAAGGTATTCTGGCCAAGGGCGCTTTCTGCTACGACATGATGTATGCCGCCGAACCCACCGTGTTTCTACGCTGGGCCGATGACGAAGGTTGCGACAAATTGAGCGACGGTCTGGGAATGCTGGTCGAGCAGGCCGCCGAATCGTTCAATATATGGCGTGGGGTTCGACCGCAGACCGCGGCGGTGATCAAGGCGGTGCGCAAACAGCTCTGAAAATAAAAACCATCCCGAAGGATGGTTTTTTTCGTCGCGTTATAGTTTACGTGCCATGTTGTTATAGGCGCTGATCTTTACCGATGTAGGATCCGAGTCTGCGGTGTTCGAATGCTCCTCTAGCTCGATACCAAAATCATCAGCCTGATTTGGGCGCGCTACTTTCTTGCGCCGTTCGTGATTCCTTCTTTCGACTCCACTCCATGGCCTGTCACGCCAATTGAGGGCGCGGCGCTCGTTGGAGTAGCTGCGGTGGAGGTATTCGTGTAACTCAATCTTTTCCCCGCGCAGAACACCACCGTTGAGCTTCTTGATCGCCTTTAGGGCGAGACGATCGGAGTCGAAATCGGCGATGGCATATAATGTGCGGCTGCCGTTATCCAGCGGCTGTTCCACCATCCGGATGCGGGCATCACGGGCAAAACTTTTGAGATAGGCGACCACGTCGTTGCGCGTGGTCTGGGGATTGAGGTTACCGACATACACTTCCATATCGCGACTCCATGCTTTTGTGAACTAATTCACACTATAGTCCTATCTGCATTCCATTCAAATAGTAAGGGTATTTCTAACAATCCAATCAAGGCCGCAATCGCGGCTTGAGTGGATTTTCAGAGGTGCCTTTAAGGTTATTCCTGGCGGTAGTCATCTCGCAGGCGGGAGTAGTGTTGTGCAGAGTAGCTGAACCACTCGCGCTCTTCCTGAGTGAGGGCCCGCCCCTTTTTTACCGGACTGCCCAGCCACAGGTAGCCACCTTCCAGGGTTTTTCCCGGTGGTACCAGGCTGCCCGCTGCCAGCAGCACTTCATCTTCCAGCACTGCGCCGTCGAGCACCACGGAACCCATGCCGATGAGGCAGCGGTTGCCGATCTTGCAGCCATGCAGGGTGACGTTGTGGCCGACGGTCACATCGTCGCCGATGAGCAGGGCGAAGCCGCCCGGCGCACCGCCGTGGTCGTGGGTGACGTGTAGCGCCGAGCCGTCCTGGATGTTGCTGCGCTTGCCAATGCGGATGCAGTTGACGTCGCCACGGGCAACCGCCATCGGCCAGACCGAGCTCTCCTCACCAATGACCACATCACCGATTATCGCGGCGGCCTCGTCGACATAGGCGCTTTCGGCGATTTGCGGTTTGATGCCCTTGTAACTGCGAATTGCCATGTTTCTTAACGCTCCGGGGAAAATTTGCGGCATTTTACACGAAATGCCGCATTTTACCGCATCGTTACCAACTCTTCGGCACTGGTGGGGTGGATAGCGACGGTGTCGTCGAACTGCTTCTTGGTCGCGCCCATCTTCAGCGCCACCGCAAAACCCTGCAGCATCTCGTCGACCCCGTGGCCGATCATGTGGATGCCAACCACCTTCTCCTGCGCACCGACGCAGACCAGTTTCATCGCAGTGCGGGTCTTGTGCGGGGTCAGGGCGTGGTACATGGGGGTGAAGCGGGTCTGGTAGACCTTGACCGCCTCGCCGTGCTTCTCCCGCGCTTCGCCCTCGGTCAGTCCCACCGTGCCAATGGGGGGGTGACTGAACATCACCGTGGGGATGTTATCGTAATCCAGGCGGCGTTCCGGCTGGTTATTGAACAGACGATCACCAAGGCGACGGGCGGCGGCAATGGCCACCGGGGTGAGCTGGGCTCGACCAGTGACGTCACCGACGGCATAGACGCCAGCCACATTGGTGTTCTGGAACTCGTCGGTGGGAATGTAACCGGCCTCATTCATCGCGACACCTGCGGCGGCCAGGTTGAGATCGGCGGTGAGCGGTTCACGGCCGATGGCCCAGATCAGGGTGTCGAAGCCCTTCATGATATGGCCGCTCTGGCAGTAAAGCGTCAGGGTGCCATCCTGCTCTTTCTCCACCTTCTCCAGATTGATGTTGGGCAGGATGTTGACCCCGTCGTTGACCATCTCTTCCATCAGCGCCTCGCGCAGCATGGCGTCGAAGTTGGCAAGGAAGTGCTGGCGGCGCAGTAGCAGATCCACATCGGAACCCAGCGCATTCAGCAGGCCGGCCAGCTCCACTGCGATATAACCGGCACCGACCACCGCCACCCGCTTTGGCTGTTCGGTGAGGGCGAAGAAGCCGTCGGAGGTGATGCCCAGTTCTGCACCCGGAATCTCCGGTACCATCGGTCGCCCGCCGGGGGAGATCACGATATGGTCGGCGGTGTAGCGCTCGCCGTTGACCTCCAGGGTGTGGGCGTCGACGAATTTCGCCTGGCCTTTGAGCCAGTCGATGTTGGAGTCGGTGAGGTAGTTGCCGTACCAGTCGTTGATCCCCTGAATATAGTCTTCACGGCCCTTGACCAGGGTGGTCCAGTCGAAGTCGTTGACCATCACGTCGAAGCCGTAGCCGCGGGCGTCGCGCAGGGCATGGGCGATGGAGGCCGCATTCCACATCACCTTTTTCGGCACGCAGCCGACGTTGACGCAGGTGCCACCCATTTTGGCCATTTCGATAACCGCGGCCTTTTTGCCGTACATCGCTGCCCGCTCTGCGGCGGAGAGGCCGCCGCTGCCGCCGCCGATGGCGAGGAGATCGTAGTGTTTGCTCATATTCGTTCCTGTTGGTGTCTGGGGAGGCCGTGACAGAACCCGGATTATGTCGGTTCAAGGGACTCTTTGTAAGGGTTTGTCCGCCACAATTAAACCCTGATACTATCTCCACGGTTTAACGCCCTGTCCTGAGAGGATGAACAAGAAGATGGCTCACATCTCGTACGATTACCGGTTTTTGTTTGAGGATGGACGCCTCGAGGTATTTGAAGTCCGTCTGGATGCGGCAACTTTGGAGCCGCTGAATCCTACCCCCAAACACCCGCGGGACTGGACGATGCTGGAGTCCAACAAGTGTAGCCACTGCCCGCTGGATGCCCTGGAGCATCCGCATTGCCCGTTGGCGCTGCGCCTGCAGCCGCTGACTGATCGCATGAGCGGTGTCACCTCTATCGACAATGTCGAGATCACGGTGACCGTGTATGAGCGCAACATCACCCGTAGCGCCACCGCCCAGGAGGCGATCAGCTCGCTGATGGGGATCATCACCGCCACCAGCGGCTGCCCTCACACCGTCTTCTTCAAGCCAATGGCCCGCTTCCATCTGCCCTTCGCCAACACCCGTGAGACCTTCTATCGGGCCGCCTCCATGTACATGCTGGGCCAGTACTATCGCTGGCAGGCGGGCAAGAATGTCGATATGGAACTGAATGGCCTGCTCGATTTCTACAGCCAGGTGGCCAAGGTCAATAAGGGCATTGCTGAACGACTCCGCGCCGAGCGCCGCGAGGACGGTACGGTGAACGCGGTGGTGCTGCTCGATATGTTCGTCAAGAGCATGCCGGTGCTGATCAAGGAGACCCTGGAGGAGTTCAAACCGCTGTTCCAGCCCTACATCAATATGGAGTTGAAGTAGCGGCGGCAATATCCCGGTATTTTTATCAAATTTTTTCTTGACTGGATTCCTCGGGATTGGTTAGAGTAGTCCCGTACCAGTTATTGGTTACATCCCCAAGTTAAAAAGGAAGGCGGAAACGTCTTCCTTTTTTTATGCCTTTTTTACATTTCTAAATAAAACAACGAGTTACAGTTATACCTTTGCGCAATGCCCGGAAATAGTCGATAATAAGCGCCTTCTTATTGAGCCTCCGCTGTATCCCCTGAATTCAAGAGACGCCAGTTCTCCAGGCGGCATGAGGCCACCCGAATTTAATTTGCCCGCACTTTTGCCGGAGTCGCCTTGATGTCCAATTTGTTCTGTAATCTGAGCCTGATCCGCTGGCTGCCATTTTTGCGCTGGTTCCAACTGGTCAATCGCGATAGCGTGCGCGCCGATATCATGGCCGGTCTGACCGGTGCGGTTATCGTGCTGCCACAGGGCGTCGCCTTTGCCATGATCGCCGGTCTGCCCCCGGAATATGGCCTCTACACCGCCATCGTGCCACCGATTATCGCCGCCCTGTTTGGCTCTTCCTTCCATCTGATCTCGGGTCCGACCACCGCCATCTCCATTGTGGTCTTCAGTACCATTAGCCCGCTGGCCGAACCGGGCAGTGCCCAGTACATCACCCTGGTGCTGACCCTGACCTTCATCGCCGGTCTGTTCCAACTGGCGCTCGGTCTGGCGCGTATGGGGACGCTGGTTAACTTCGTCTCCCACACGGTAGTTGTCGGCTTCACCGCCGGTGCGGCGATCCTGATCGGTACCAGTCAGCTCAAGCACTTCTTCGGTGTTGATATTCCCCGCGGTGAATCGTTTGCCCACACCTGGGTGGTGCTGTTCCAGAAGATGCCCGAGGCGAACCCCTACGTGATCGCCGTGGCCCTGGTGACCCTGTTGAGCGCCATTATCTTTAAGAAGCTGCTGCCGCGTTGGCCCAACATGCTGTTTGCGATGGTGGTCGGCGCGGTGCTGGCATGGGTATTCGGTGCACAGGAACACGGTATCAGGCTGGTAGGTAGTCTGCCGGGTCAGCTACCGCCGCTGTCACTGCCTGACTTTTCCCTCGGCACCATCCGCGATCTCGCTTCCGGCGGTCTGGCGGTAGCACTACTGGGTCTGGTCGAAGCGGTCTCCATCGCCCGCTCGGTGGCCTCCAAGTCACACCAGCGCATTGATGGTAACCAGGAGTTCATCGGCCAGGGTCTGGCCAATGTGTTCGGTTCTTTTGTTTCCTCCTACGCCTCTTCCGGCTCCTTTACCCGTACCGGGGTGAACTACACCGCCGGGGCGCGTACGCCGATGGCGGCGATCACCGCAGCGGTATCGTTGGCGCTGATCCTGCTGTTGATTGCACCGCTGACCGCCTACCTGCCGATCCCGGCGATGGCGGGGATTCTGTTGCTGGTAGCCTATAACCTGATCGACTGGCACCACATCCACAGCATCGTTCACACCAGCCGTGCCGAAGCCAGTGTACTGGCGACCACCTTCTTCGCCACCCTGTTCCTGGAACTGGAATTTGCTATCTATGCCGGGGTGATGCTGTCACTGGTGATGTACCTCAACCGTACCTCGCGCCCGACCATCACCACCATGGCACCCGACCCGAGCGAGATAAACCGGCCGATGGTTAACATCGCCCGTCAGCCGCAACCGCAGTGCCCGCAACTGCGCATCGTACGTCTCGACGGTTCGCTGTTCTTCGGTGCGGTGAATCATGCCGCCAACCTGTTCCGCAACTTTACCGACGAATCACCGGAACAGAAGCATATTCTGGTGCTGGCGCATTCCATCAACTTCATCGATGTGGCTGGGGCTGAATGGCTGATGCAGGAGGCCAACCGTCTGCGACAGCTTGGCGGTGGACTCTATCTGTGTAATCCGAAAGAGACGGTGTGTGAGTTCATGCGCAAGAGCGGTTTGATCGATGCGATTGGCGAGGCAAATGTCTTTGACTCCAAGAGCGAAGCGATTCAGACCATCTTCCTTCGGCTCAAACGCGACAAGTGTCGTCAGTGTGATCGGCGCATTTTCCAGGAGTGTCACAGCGTTCCTGTGGTTAAAGCGGCCTAACGTCTAAACACTATTAACCCAATTTCAACGGCGGCTCATCGAGCCGCCGTTGTTGTTCTCGCAGAGTTAAAATCTGTTCTTCCCAGTACTTCACCGTATTGAACCAGGGAAAGGCCATGGGAAAGGCTGGGTCCTGCCAGCGTCGCGCCAGCCAGGCGGCATAGTGCAACAGGCGCAGGGTACGTAACGATTCGATGAGCGCCAGTTGGCGGCGGTCGAAATCGAAAAATTCCTCATAGCCTTCCAGTATCTCGCTCAGTTGCTTCACCATATCCGAACGTTCGCCGCTCAACAGCATCCACAGATCCTGCACCGCAGGACCCATACGACAGTCATCCAGATCGACCAGGTGTGCGCCGCTATCGGTCCACAAAATATTGCCCGGATGGAAGTCGCCATGTAGGCGGATAGGGGTGTAGCTGACGGAAGCAAAGCGCGCCTTGACGGTGGTGAGCAGTTCCTCAGCCAGATCACGATACTGGCGTTCATACTCGACAGGTAAAAAGCCATTCTCCAGCAGAAAGGCGAGACTCTCATCGCCAAAGGTTTTCGTGGTCAGTTCCGGTCGATAGGCAAAAGGCCTGGCGGAACCGAGTGCATGAATACGACCGAGAAACTGTCCCAGACGATATTGGGTATCGGGATCGAACAGCTCCGGGCTGCGCCCGCCACGGCGGGGAAAAAGTGCGAAACGAAAGCCGTTAAAACGATGCAGGGTATCGCCGTTGGCATTGATTAACGGCGCGACGACGGGGATCTCCAGTTCAGCCAGTGCCAGGGCAAACTGATGCTCCTCCAGAATCTGCTCATCGCTCCAGCGCTCGGGGCGATAGAACTTGCCAACCACAAAACCTTCCTGCTCCTCGCCTATCTGGTAAACCCGATTCTCGTAACTGTTCAACGCCAGCAGGGAACCGGTCGGCAAATATCCCTCGCTTTCCACTGCGTCGAGTACCGTGTCCGGGGTCAGGTTTTCGTAGGGATGGTGATTCCCGATAGCATCTGGCAAGGTAAGGGTTCCCGGTAACAGTTACGGTATATGGTATATGGGCTCACGATGAAGATTGCCTCCTGGAATGTCAATTCACTTAATGTCCGCCTGCCGCATGTTTTGCAGTGGCTGGAGACTGGGCAGCCCGATGTGCTGGCGCTGCAGGAGACCAAACTGGTCGACGAAAAGTTTCCCGTAGCCGAGATCGAAGCTGCAGGTTATCAAGTAGCCTACTCGGGGCAGAAGACCTACAACGGTGTGGCGTTGTTGAGTAAGCATGCCATTGAAGATGCGATTACTGACGTTCCCGGACTGGATGATCCGCAAAGACGTATTCTGGGTGCAACCATCAATGGTGTACGCATTCTCGATCTCTATGTGGTCAATGGCCAGGAGGTCGGGTCGGAGAAGTATGCGCACAAATTGCACTGGCTGGAAAAGGTGCGTGAATACATTGCCCAGGATATGAAGTCCCATCAGCACTATGTGGTGCTGGGAGATTTCAATATTGCCCCGAGCGATGCCGATGTTCACGATCCCAAGGCGTGGCATGAAAAAATATTGTGCAGTACGCCGGAGCGTGCGGCGTTGCAGTCGATGCTTGATCTTGGCCTGACAGACACCTTCCGTCTGTTTGAGCAGGAAGAAAAGTCCTTCAGTTGGTGGGACTACCGCATGAATGGATTCAAGCGCAATCTGGGTCTGCGTATTGATCTGATTCTCGCCAGCGAGAGTTTGGCGAGGACGTGTCACTCCTCGGTGATCGACAAGACTCCACGCGGTTGGGACAGACCTTCGGATCATGCGCCAATCGTAGCTGAGTTTTCATAGATCTGAATGATTTATGCGGTGTTGTGCAGCAAAACCGTATTTCACTGTTGTCGTCGATAAAGAGCTTCGGAACTAAGCAGCAGATATCTACCTAGAGCCAGTCGGTCAACATAACGCCCACCCCGATACGATTGTTGTAGTGATCGTAATCGATGAGTGACTCACCATAGCCATTAAATATCTGTAGATAACCGCGCAGGCGGTCGCCAATCGGAAAGGTGTAATCCAGCTGTATAGCGCCACGATTTTCACTGCGCAGGTTGTTGCGCAGCATAACCCCCAGCGTGTGGCCCTCATATTTCTGCAGCATGCGCAGCTCGAAGTTTCCCAAGTACTTCTCAATGTCCGGATTGTCGTCACTCTGTTTCGGTTCCGGGACACGCCACCACGGTTTAAGGCTGGCATAGAAGTCACCTCGCTCCGCAATCAATTCCAGCATGATGCGATTCCAGCTGCGTGAAAGCGGTTCGCTGCGACCATTTGATTGATGGTTGAGAGAGAATCCCGCCAGACGCCATCGCATACCGAGTGCTTTCTCTTCTATCGGGAATGCGAAGATCAATTCAGGTTCGTAATTGTTTTCACGAAAAGGCGAGGAGGAACGTCCGTTGTAGGCCTGCCAGTACGATTGCTGGGTATAGCCAAAGGAGAGATAGCCGTCACCGAAGAAGATGCCCTCAGCGATGGGAACCCGAAAACTGAACTGGAATTTGATTTCGTTAGGTTCGGGCAGCAGGTCACTACCTGCCGCCTGGTAGGGCGCTTCGTTGGGATTGGCATTATAGGCCAGCGGTAAAATATAGGTCGGACGATAGGGGGTGATGGAGAACGGGTTATCGCGGATCTCCCACTCCAGTGCCATGCGTCGATCAATCGCTGAGTCCTGCTCGGGTTCTTCGGCGGTGGCAGTTTGCAGCATAGCCAGGGTGGCAAGCAGCAACAGGGGCAGGGGATTTCTCATCGGTAGCCGTATTCAGTCGTGGATATGCTGAAGTGTAAAGGAACCGCCGTGCTGGTGGATACTTTTCGGGTTTGCCTCGGCATCATCGCCCACGCATAATGCTCCAAATTCAAACAGTACGGCGATGATGAAATACCACGACCTACGCGACTTTATCCAACAGCTGGAACAACGCGGCGAGCTGAAGCGGATCAGCGTCGAGGTGGACCCGTATCTGGAGATCACCGAGATCGCCGATCGCGTTCTGCGCGCAGGTGGCCCGGCGCTGCTGTTCGAGAATCCCAAAGGCTCTAATGTTCCCCTGCTGGCCAACCTCTTCGGTACCCCGGAGCGTGTTGCTCTGGGCATGGGCGAGGAGTCGGTAGAGGCGCTGCGTGGCGTGGGTGAGTTGCTGGCCTATCTCAAGGAGCCGGAGCCGCCCAAGGGCCTGAAGGACGCCATGGAGAAGCTGCCGGTGTTCAAAAAGGTGCTGCACATGTCACCCAAGGTGGTGAAGAAGGCGCCTTGCCAGGAGGTGGTGCTGGAGGGGGATGAAGTCGATCTGGGTAAGTTGCCGATCCAGACCTGCTGGCCCGGCGATGTCGCACCGCTGATCACCTGGGGCCTGGTGGTGACCAAAGGCACACGCAAGCCGCGACAGAATCTCGGTATCTATCGCCAGCAGGTGATCGGGAAGAACAGGGTGATCATGCGCTGGCTCTCCCACCGTGGTGGCGCCCTCGATTTCCGCGACTGGCAGGAGCAGCATCCGGGCGAGCCATTTCCCATTGCCGTGGCGTTGGGCGCCGATCCGGCGACCATCCTCGGCGCAGTGACGCCGGTGCCAGACAATCTCTCCGAATACGCCTTTGCCGGGCTGCTGCGCGGCGGCAAGAGCGAGGTGGTGAAGTGCCTCGGCAGCGATCTGCAGGTACCCGCCTCGGCCGAGTTCGTGCTGGAAGGCTTTATCTACCCCGACGACATGGCTGACGAGGGGCCCTACGGCGATCACACCGGCTACTACAACGAGGTGGACCGCTTCCCGGTCTTTACCATCGAGCGCATCACCCAGCGCAAAGATCCGATCTACCACTCCACCTACACCGGTCGCCCGCCCGATGAACCGGCGGTGCTCGGGGTGGCGCTGAATGAGGTCTTCGTGCCGATCCTGCAGAAGCAGTTTCCGGAGATCACCGACTTCTATCTGCCGCCGGAAGGCTGCTCCTATCGCCTGGCGGTGGTGTCGATGAAGAAACAGTACCCCGGCCACGCCAAACGGGTGATGTTGGGGGTTTGGTCTTTTCTGCGCCAGTTCATGTACACCAAGTTTGTTATCGTGGTCGATGAGGACATCAACATTCGTGACTGGCAGGATGTGATCTGGGCCATCACCACCCGCATGGACCCTGCACGTGATACCACCCTGCTGCAGAACACGCCTATCGACTATCTCGACTTCGCCTCGCCGGTCTCCGGTCTGGGCGGCAAGATGGGGATGGATGCCACCAACAAATGGTCCGGCGAGACCGAGCGCGAGTGGGGCAGGCCGATTGTCAAAGACGAGGCGGTCACGAAACGCATCGACGAAATCTGGAAAGAGTTGGGGATCTGAAACCATGCCGGCAAGCAAAACCACCGAAACGATCATCGCCGAACTGTTCGCCAATAACCGCAAATGGGCCGAGTCGATCCAGGCGGAAGACCCGGAGTTTTTCGAGCGTCTGGCGCACCAGCAGAATCCGAATTATCTCTGGATCGGCTGCTCCGACAGTCGCGTTCCCGCCAACGAAATCCTCGGCATGCTCCCCGGCGACGTCTTCGTCCACCGTAATGTAGGCAACGTGGTGGTGCACACCGACCTTAACTGCCTCTCGGTGATGCAGTTCGCCGTCGACGTGCTCAAGGTCAGGCATATCATTGTCACCGGTCACTACGGCTGCGGCGGGGTTAAGGCGGCCATCGCCAACCGCAAGCTGGGGCTGATCGACAACTGGTTGCGCCACATCCAGGATGTACAACAGAAGCATCAGATTCACTTGCGAACCATCGACGGCGAAGGGGCACAGATCGACCGCATGTGCGAACTGAACGTCATCGAACAGGTACAGAACGTCAGCCAGACCACCGTGGTGCAGGATGCCTGGCAGCGTGGCCAGGCGCTTTCGGTACACGGGTTTGTCTACAGTATCCACGACGGCCTGTTGCGCGATCTGCATATCTCCGTCAGCGGTGCCGACGAGTTGGCTGGCTGTTATCGAGACGCCCTGACACGCCTTACCACCCCGTAATTCCCCACCGTTCCACTCATAAATAACCTCACTTTTCTTCTGGAAACCGGTGTTTCCTCGACTATGCTCACATAACCACTAGGGAAATTGCTGTAACTCTCTGGTTGAAAAGGGCTCAGGGTGAGAGGGACTTCACCGGACTAACCGGAAGGAGTGATGTCCATCCTTCGAAATTCCCTGTCAGCGCTTTCTGCATAAAGGGATAGCGAATGGAAGTGGTCGACGTGCGTCTGATAAAGCCGGAGATACTGGCTAAGTACGTGGGTACCGATCCGACACTACAGCGGCGTATTAGCCAGAGATTTCTGGAAAGTGTCCGCGAAACAGTCGTCGAGATGATGAGTGCCGCGGCGGCAATGGATTATGCCCGAATAGAACGATTGGCCCATCGGCTCAAGCCATCTCTTCTGGCTATGGGTGCCAGGCCAATAGGTGAATTGGTCGAGCTGCTGGAAGCAGCGGCGGATGCCGGAAACACCGAAACTGTCGACAAACATTTAGGCAATTTTGAGCCGATGTTGGCGCAGTTGGAGCGAGAGATCGCCGCAATGTCCTGAACATGGCGACGATGCTGACAACAACAATAAGGAAGCGGGTGTATGAACAAGGTGCTTTTGATTGATGATGACCCGATGATGGGTGAACTGATGTCACCCGTGCTGAATGAGCTGGGTTTGAATGATGTTACTTATGCCAACGACGGTGACAAGGCACTGGAGTGGGTAGATAACGGCACAGAGCTGCCTTCGCTTATCTTGTGTGATCTGCGTATGCCGGGTATGGACGGTATACGTTTCCTGCGCCATCTGAGCGAACGTAACTACGACGGTGATATTGTCATTATGAGCGGCGGCAATAGCCGTCTGCTTGAGACGGTCTATGATCTTGGTATCGCGCGTCAGTTACATATCCGCGGCGCGTTGGAAAAACCTATCACCCGCAATTCCCTGGCCAAGGTGCTTAATGGAAGTCCGAGAGTAAAACCGGTTCGGAAAGACGAACCTCAACTGTCATTGACCAGCGAAGACCTGGCACGCGGCCTGCGCGCTGGCGAATTCATTACGCACTTCCAGCCCAAGGTGGATATCAACACGCGTCAGATCGATGGTGTTGAAACGCTGGTGCGCTGGTACCACAAAGATGCTGGTCTGATCCCCCCGGATCGATTTATACCGCTGGCGGAACACAGTCGCATCATTGACGACCTGACCGAGACGGTTTTCTACCAGGCCCTGCGCAATGCCGCGGCCTGGAAAAAACTCGGGCATGAGATCCCGGTAGCGGTGAATGTCTCTGTACATAATCTGCAACGACTCGACCTGCCAGACTGGTTGCTCAGTACGGCCAAGTCACTCGGTGTTGAGCCACAGATGATTACTATAGAGGTGACCGAATCGCGCTTGATGGAGAACCTGGCCGATGCGCTGGAGATCCTCACCCGTCTCTCCCTGCAAGGGGTCAATCTTTCCATCGATGATTTCGGTACCGGTTACGCATCAATGGATCAGTTACGTCGTATCCCATTCAACGAACTAAAGATCGATCGCAGTTTTGTCAGTCGTGCCCAGTACGATACCGCCGCGATGGCGATACTGGAGTCGAGCGTTGATTTGGGCAAGAAGCTTGGCATGACACTGGTGGCTGAAGGGGTTGAGAGCCGTTCCCAGTGGCAGTTGGTAGAAAGGTTAGGCTGCCACAAGGTGCAGGGCTTTTACGTCAGCAAGGCGATGAATGGTAGTGATATTCCGGAATGGCTGGAGGTATGGGATAAGACGCGCAAGTTCTGGCACTAAAAGTTTTACCACAGCAAAAAAAGAACGCCACCGGGAAACCGGTGGCGTTTTATATTGCGTACCCTTACTGGATAACGGGTATGCCACTCAGGTAGCCGACGGCCGCCTTGCGTTTGTTGTTCCACTGCGCATTGATCAGCGGATCAACTTCACCCATCAGCGTGGCATCCATGCTGCCGATGTAGTCGCCAGGATGCTGGAAGTTGCTCATCACGTAGGCAAAGCCGTTCATATCCTCAACTACCTGCAGGCCAGTTGATTCGGCACCGGCTGGAACCGACAGGATACGCGAGAGCTTTTTGGTGTCGACGTTGTAGGCCCAGAGGAAGTTGTTGACGTGCATGCCGCTGTCCTCACCAATGAACAGAGTACGTGCTTTCTCGGCAAATTTCAGGTTGTCCGGGTTGGCGACCTGGTCGACGCTAGCGGTGTTGCCTGCAGCATCGGCAGTGGCCAGGTCGGTACCCCAAACGGTGCCGGTCATGCTGGTGCCAACCCATTCACTGTTGATCACTGTGGTGGTGTTGGTGTCGGACTGACCACCGGCCAATGAGATTTCATACACCGCGCCAGCTTTCAATTCGGTCAGTTGAATATCATCCGCCGGGTCGGTGGCAGCATAACCGCTGACCATTCCTTTCTGCAGGTACGAGATCGCGATATAGGCTTTCTTGTCCGCTGCGTTAACGGTGACCCCTTCCATTTTGTTGAACTCGGTGGTGGCGCCCAACATAGCGGCATAACGACGAGTTTCGAGGAAGGCGGCTGCGGTTTCCATACCAGCATTCAGTTGCAGGTACTCAACACCGTTATTGGTGCGGATGTGAGTGAAGCCTGCTGCAGGAGTGGCTGAAGTGGTGAAGATATCACTGAAAGCCATCGGTGCTGTGCCACCCGAACCGCCAGTAGCAATCAGGCCGGCGATGGTCGCGTCATCGGAGTGCCCCAGTTTGATCCAGCTAAGGTCGGCGGTGCCGACGTCAGCGGCGCTGGTCTGGGTCCACTTGGCGGCATAGAGGGTACCGGCACTCAGGTCACCCGCGGTATCGGCAACGAACATGAACAGGCCGGTGTAGCCACCGTCGTCACCCATGTAAACGGTCTTTTGATCCGGCATCACCTGAATCAGTTCGCGCGCAACACGGCCCATGCTGTAGTGCTTGACCACGGTTGTCGCGCCAGTGGCGTCGACAGTGACTTCAGGCACCGCACCATACTGATACGGCAGGGCGATAGTCCCGTTGTTCTGGTAGTACTGCACGGTGAATGGAGCGTAAGGACCGGTGGTCGGACTGGCCTCGTAGGCGCGGGCATCCGGTTCATACTCCTCGCTACCCAGGTGGGTATTCCAGGGAGAGATTGAACCGGCGCAGGGGATCCACAGACCATCAACACCGGACATATCGATGTTCTGGTAGTTAACCACGCTCAGTTCACCGGTGCTGGTGTTCTGATCAATGGTAGAGAGGCCCATCGCCATTGGCAGGACACCATAGGCACTGGTGCCACTGTTGTCTGAGGTCACGTATTCGAAGTGGGTGACCATGAACAGCGGATTGCCACTAACGCCAAGAGTGACAGGATCGGCACCGGCAATCTGCATCAGGCTCTGGCCGTCTGGAGCATCGGAGACAAACTGGGTTGGTTTCGTGGCAACACTGTTGTCGATCAGTGGGTAGCTGGTGGAATCAACAAGGCCACCGGCGACAACGCCATTGATGTTGTCGGTGGTGCCATAGAGTTGCTTGTAGGACAGGTCTACAGTGACGACGACATTATCGGAATAGGTTACTTTGGCCTGAGCAGCAGTGTATGCGGCGGCGCGTTCCGCTGCGGTACTAGGTGCCGACATACCGACAAATTCGATTGCCGTCGGTGTTGCCCCGGCTGAGGGTGTGGCTGCCGTTGAGTCTGAATTATTGTCACAGGCAATCAGGCCTAAACCGGACAGGCCCGACAGCACCGTAACGGCTGCGAGTTTACGCTTCATTTTATGCTCCCTGAATCAAGTCGATGGTGGTGCTTGTCGAGTGACGAACACAGGGGCACTGTAGGGATGAAGTGTTGCGTTTGCTTGAAGCGGGAGTGACAGGCCAGTGAAGTTGCTGTGAAGGCGGAGTGAAGAAAATATTTCAGGGAAGTGCTTTATGCGCGCCTACGCAGCGGTGCAGCATCATCAGCAGGCTATGGGTACGATGGCGCGGTGCAATTAACCACAGTTTAAGCGGCTTTTCTGGCGGAAATTGCTGCAGCGTTGTGCAAAGTAGTTCAATAAAGCGCTGGATCGAGAGGTTGCCAAAGCGAGTACCAAGTAGCGGCATGGAGAGGTCGTTCAGATGCAGTCGCTCAATTTCGCTAAACAGATTCTCAATCGCCGCCTTAATCCATTCCTCGCGCCAGGTCGGTTCCTGCTCAAGATCGTGAACGATGGCATAGATCCGTCTTGGTCTGCCTCGCTGTATTACAACCCTACCAGGCTCAGGTTCGCGAAAACGCTCAACCTCTTCACGTAGTTGCTGTAGCGATTCGACAGGTGCCTGGATGATGGCTTCGTCGTCCAGCACCATCGCCGTATCCTGCTCTATAACGATGGCGCTGACCGGAAAGGGAGGACGTTGCTCTGGACCGACCTGAATGGAAACACGACCTATCTGTACCACCTGCGAAAGATCGCCGGGGATCAGGTGAAGGAAACTGGGTTGACGATTCAGCATGGTCTATCACGTGTGAGGCCTACACAGAGAAGTTTAGAATGCTGTGCCGCTATATTCTTCTATCGGTGCCACAGTTGACACTTGTTACAAACGATAACGAAAACAGTCAACGGTGTGGTCATTCACTAACCCTGCCGCCTGCATAAAGGCATAGCAAATTGTGCTACCGACGAATTTAAAACCACGTTTCTTCAGTGCCTTTGACATGGCATCCGATTCCGGTGTGCTGGCAGGAACATCGCTCATTTTGCGCCAATGGTTGGTGATGGGTTTGCCTCCAACAAAGCTCCAGATATAGCCGCTGAATCCACCAGGCTCCTTCTGTATTTCAAGGAAGAGGCGGGCGTTAATCACCGTTGCCTCCACCTTGAGTCGGTTGCGTACGATGCCCGGGTCCTGCAGCAGCTTCTCAATCTTCTTCGGTGTGTAGCGGGCGATCTTCGCCGCATCGAAATTATCGAACAGGCGACGGTAGTTTTCGCGCTTTTTCAGGATGGTGATCCAGGAGAGCCCCGCCTGAGCGCCCTCCAGGATCAGCAGTTCAAACAGGGCGCGGTCATCGTAACAGGGTACGCCCCACTCCTCGTCGTGATAGGCCAGATAGAGCGGCTCATTACCGACCCATGTACAGCGCTTCAGCTTGTCCACGACTATTCCCCTTCCCAATAATCGAGGCTCTGTTCCGCACGACCGATGTAATAGAACATCTGCGGTGGACCACCTGCCTCATTCGGGAACTGGGCCAGTACACCGAATTTGCCGGAATCCGGGTAGTCGGCGATCTCCGGAGTCAATTTGGTGCTCACGGCCAGATAACGTAATTCGGTATCGCCGGTGTTGAGCATGCTGTGCGCGCGTTCCGGTCCACCTGCCGGGCAGGCGATCACATCGCCGGTGCGCACAGGCCAGGTCGTTTCGCCATAACGTAACTCACCGCTGCCTTCGAGAATAAAAAACATCTCCTCATTGACACGGTGGTTGTGAAACGGAAAGGCGCGCTTGCCCGGTGGTACCACGGTGATGTTGTACCCGAGTTGGCGTGCGCCGATCAGCGGTGCGATCTGGCCGATGCGGGCATCAAAGCGTTCGGCGGCATCGCCGCTTGGGGCAAATGCAGCGGGACGTGGTTGAAATTCTATGTCGGCGATGTTGATAACGGGCTTGTCCATAGTTCCTCCATGTTTTGCCGTGTGGTGGACATCTGTTTATTCGGGCTTGTGGCAAACCGCTTCAATATTATGGCCATCTGGCCCATAAACAAAAGCGCCATAGTAATTGGGGTGATAGATAGCGCGAATTCCCGGTGCGCCATTGTCAGTTGCCCCAGCCAGGATGGCGGCCGCGTAGAATTGATCGACCTGAGCGCGATTCTCGGCGGCAAAGGCAAAATGCATCGGCGCATGCACGGCGTCGCCCGGGCCAAACCAGAACTCCGGTTTGCCGTTCCTGCCGAATCCCGCCCATCCTTCGACTTCCATAACGAGTTCGATATCCAGCGGCGCCAGGCATTGCTGGTAGAACTGTTTGCTTTTTTCATAATCGGATACGGCGATGCCGAAGTGGTCAATGATCATTTTGTATCTCCTATCAGTTGTGACAAGACATGGCTTCGGCGATCAGCCGAAAGTCACTCTCAGGTATCTGCAGGTGACCGAAGCGGAAAACATAGCCCCAGCGCGTTTTGTCTTTAATGAATGTCAGTTGCTCCAGCAGTGGACGGATCGGTGCCTCACAGCATGGTTGAAAGCGGATGTCACGACGAAACGGAATAAAGCCGGGTGCCATCTCAACCTGATAGACCTCCTCGCCGATCACCTCGCCGATGGCAGTAAAGCGCTGGCAGGGATGTTTCTCTCCCAGCACCTCCTGTGGTGAGTAGTAGATGATCCAGTCTCCTTTTGCCATGCGCTTCAATGGTTGCGCCTTGCCGTGGCAGAGCTGGGCGAAACCACCATCAACGCCAACCAGTATATGTTGGCGTGAAGCGACGCCGATCCAGTAACGTTTCATTACGCCTTCTGTGCCAGGGTCACGACATAGCCGTTGTTGTCGAGGATCCGCACTTCGCGCATGCCGTAAAAGGTGGTGCGTTCCGGGACAATAATCTTCACTTCGTCGCTCAGTCCTGCCAGCAGATTGTCCAGGTCTGCCACTTCAAGATAGAAGGCAACACTGGCAGCCACCGGCATCTCGGCAAAAGGAGGATAATCTCCAGCAATGGAGGAGCGCTCCTGGAGCATCAGCATCGCCCCGTCGTGGTTTAACATGGCCCACTGCAACTTGGTTACAGTGGAGTATTCATTAGTGGCCTGTTCGCTACTGGCGAGCATACCGTTCAAGAAGGTAAAGCCGAGGCGGCTGCAATAGAACTCGACGCTTGCGTTGACGTTTTCGGTCATCAGGTTGGGAATCATGGTACTGCTCATGGGGTTGCTCCTTGTTGGTTGGTTTTGTGTCAGCCTACGCGCCACCTCCTGACACCCTGCTGTCAGTAGCATTGGGTTAGCCTCCTGTTACGTGTAATCTGTGTTGAATCGGTGAGGAGAGAAGCAATGGCGATCAGTGACGACTATCTGGAATACCTGAAAGAGCTGCTCGAATGGCTACCCCAGTTGCGTGCCAAGCGTATGTTTGGTGGTGCCGGTCTCTATAGCGATGAAGTCTTCTTCGCCATTGCCGATGACGCCGGTCTCTATCTCAAGGCCGACGCACATAGTGTGGAGTTTTACAAAAAAGGCGGCAGCGAGCAGTTCACCTATGAATCGAAGGGTAAGGTCGGGAAGATGAATTTCTGGTCGGTGCCTGCCGATGTGCTGGAAGATGACGACGAGTTACGCACCTGGGTACGTGTGGCACTGGATACCGCACTGAGAGCGAAGAAATAGCGTATGCGTCGCGCCGACCGCCTCTTTCGTATTACCCAGGAGCTGCGTAGTGATCGCTGGATGACCGCGCAGAAACTAGCTGAACTGCTGGAGGTCTCCGAGCGCACCATCTATCGCGACATTCAGGACCTCTCCCTGTCAGGTATCCCGATCATTGCCGAGGCGGGAATGGGTTATCGGCTGATGGAAGGATTTCGTCTACCGCCGTTGATGTTCACCGAGGAGGAGTTGGAGGCGCTGTTGCTCGGTGTACGCATGGTCGGGGTATGGACCGACCCGGTGCTGGCCAACGCGGCAGAGCGGGCGGTGGCGCGCATCGAAGCGGTGTTGCCGGAGCGGCTGGTGCCAGAGTTGTCACGCAATACCATTTTGGTGCCACCCTTCGGACCCGAGGCGGAGGTCGGCGACGCACTGCACCTGCTACGGCAGGCGATACGTAGCCAGAGCAAGGTGAAGTTTCACTACCAGCGTGCCGACGGTGAAAAGTCGGTACGTACGGTCTGGCCGTTGGGACTTGCCTATTGGGGCCGAACCTGGACACTGATTGCCTGGTGCGAACTGCGCAACGAACTTCGTCATTTTCGCCTCGACCGCATGAACAATCTGATCGAAAGCGGTGAATCGTTTACTTCGCAGCCAGGTAGGACACTGGAAGATTTTCTTGCTCAGTACGAAAGTGGCAAGGATTAACTCAACGAGCCGATAACCGCCTGGCCGAGTGAAATGCCGCCATCGTTGGCGGGAACCTGAATGGGGGCGATTACCTGTAGGCCTTTCTGGCGCAACAGATGACTACACGCCGCCAATAGCAACCGGTTCTGCCACACGCCACCGTTCAGGGCGATGATCTCAACGCTATGCGCAGCAGCAAGTGATTCAGCCGTTTCGCTGACCGCCCTGGCGATGGTGGAATGGAAACGCGCGGCGATAACGCCTTTCTGCACTCCGCGCTGTAGATCGGTAAACAGTTCACGCCATAACGGTTCCCAGCTTAACGTGTTGTCACGCCACTCATAGCCATAGGCATTTTCCTGTTCCATGGTGATGAATGGTGTCGCCGCAGCCTCCAGTTCGATTGCCGCGTGACCTTCAAATCCCGCCCGTTCACGACAGATACCGAGTGCCGCGGCGACGGCGTCGAAGAGTCTCCCTGCTGAAGAGGCGCTCGGGCTGTTCAGTCCTCTGTCGATCATCTTGCGCAGGGTATCGAGCGGCTGCTGTTGCAGGAAACGAATGATCTTGAGATCGCCGTGGCGTTCGATGAATTGCTCGCTATCGGGAAGTTGCAACAGATGCGCCAGGGTATTGCGCCACGGTTCATACATCGCCTGCGCACCACCGGGCATGGCAACAGGTTGAAAGCCGCCGAGCTTTTCGCAGCGGTTGTACCCGCAGAGCAGAAACTCACCACCCCATAGCTCACCGTTCTCGCCCATACCGAGGCCGTCGAGCGCTACACCCAAAACACGTTGCTCGGGGAGTACACCATGCTCGGCCATGCAGGCGGCAATGTGCGCATGGTGGTGTTGCACTTCCAGTAGCGGAATGTCTTCCTCGGCGGCGAGATGTTTACCGAGCTGGGTGGAGAGGTAGTTGGGGTGCTTGTCGACCACAATCAGTTCGGGAGAAAAGTCGAATAACTGGCGGTAAAGCTTCAGGTTGTGTTGGTAGTCGCGATAGGTGGAAGCCTCTTCCAGGTCACCCATGTGTTGCGAGAGCACTGCACGACGGTCGCGGAGCAGACAGAAACTGTTCTTCAGTTCCGCACCAAGTGCCAGCACCGTGCGTTGACTGGCAAGTTCAGGACAAAGCAGAAGTGGTTGCGGCGTATAACCCCGTGCACGACGTATCACACGTGGCGCATCGTCAGCAATACGCACCACCGAATCATCGAGACGATTGACGATATCACGGTCGTGCATCAACCACGCCTCGGCGATGTCCGCCAGGCGTTCACGTGCGTCGACGTTGTCGGTGCACTGTGGCTCGTCGCTACGGTTACCGGAGGTAAGAACGATAGGACAATCCAGTGCTTGCATTAACAGATGGTGCAACGGTGTATAGGGCAACATGAAACCGAGACTGTTCTGACCTGGTGCAATGCCAGCAGCCAGCGATTCTCCCGCTGCCTGCAGCAACACAATCGGTGCGGCACGATCATTGAGTAACGTGGCTTCGTCTGCACCGACCTCGGCATAACGGCGTACCATATCGATATCCCGTGCCATCAGGGCGAAGGCCTTGTGGTAACGCTGTTTGTTGTGTCGTAGTCGGGTGACCGATTCTTCATTGCCAGCATCGCAGGCGAGATGAAACCCACCGATACCTTTTATCGCCACGATCTCACCGGCACGAAGCAAACGTGCAGCGGCATCGATGACATCTTCATCACCCTGCGGCTGGATGATTGCACCCGCGGTATCCTCCAGCCAGACTTGCGGTCCACACACCGGACAGGCGTTGGGTTGTGCGTGGAAGCGGCGATCAGTCGGATCGTCATATTCGGCCTGACACGCCGGGCACATGGGAAAGCTGGCCATGCTGGTGTTGTCGCGATCGTAGGGAATGCGGCGAATGATCGACAGGCGTGGGCCGCAGTGGGTGCAGTTGGTGAAGGGATAACGGTAGCGACGATTGCTCGGGTCCACGATCTCGGCGAGACACTCCGGGCAGGTTGTCGCATCGGCCGCGACGTTGGTGCGTGCCTCACCGTCATGACTGTGCTGAATACGAAAGTCATCGGGCGCTGTGGCGTTATCGAAAGGCCTTCTCTCGATCTCTTCGATGCGTGCCAGTGGCGGTGCTTCACTTTTCAGCAGCGAGACAAAGTGGTCGAGTGATTCTCCTTCTCCCCATGCCTCGATCAAAACACCGTCGGCGTCGTTCCATACCTCGCCGCGCAGTTGGCATTCATGTGCCAGACGCCAGATCGTCGGTCGCATACCGACGCCCTGAACAATACCGCGGATACGTATGCGCTCGGCCTTCATCAATGAACAGTGCAGACCATACAGGGATCGAAGGAGCGCACGATGTGTTGTACCGCCACCGGGTTGCGCTCACCGTCACGTACCGGTGCGTCGCGCAGTGCCAGTTCCAGCGCCCCCGGTTGCTGTTGCTGATCGCGGGGTGAGAAGTTCCATGTGGTCGGTGCGATGATCTGGTAGTTGAAGATGCGTCCATTCTTCACCTTGATCCAGTGACCGAGGCTGCCACGTGCCGCCTCGATCAAACCGAAGCCCTGTGCCTCATCGGGAATGAGACTCGGCTGATAAAATGGTTCTCCCGGTTTGAGTGCATGTGCCCACTGTTCCATCGCCACGGTGACACGTGCGATCTCCAGCAGCCGGGCGATAACACGATTGCGCACATTGCCGCCGCTCTGCGCCACCAGATCACGAATCAGCGGATGGCCGTCTATCACCTGACGCGCCAGCGCACCGACCTCGACAACTTCACCACCTAGGCGTGGCGCCTTGCACCAACTGTAACCGTTATCAAACTCTGCACTGGGCAATGTGACACCTTCGAAGGGATGACGTGGTTCAGCCTGCATCTGCATCCAGCTATGGGAAACATCTTCACTGATCGCGGCTTGATCCAGTGCGGTAACCTGACCATCGTGCCAGACACCCGAAGCGAACAGTGAGCCATAGGCGCCGTAACTCATAAAGCGATCCGCAGCACGTCCAAGTGTCTGCAGTTGCAGCGCATCGGCGAGATGCAGGAAGCGGCGCATGTCGCTGCTTTCCGCTGGTGCGGCATGTTGCCACTGCTCCAGCGCGGCGGCAGAGCCGAGGGCGATCACACTCTCCAGCGTGTCGCCGAAGAGGGTACGTTGCAGAAAACCGCGAAAGGCGAAAAGCAGGGCGATGAGACGACTGCGTTCGTCAGCAGCGATGGCGCGAGTGGTGCCACCGGGCTGGATCGCCAGCGAGTGCGGCCACTTGCCCGCCAATAATCCCTGCAGGTGCATGAACTCGGCACGCGGTCCCAATACATCCTGTGCTGCACTACCCCGTGTTGCCTTGAAGCGTTTCTCCCCCATCTCGAACCACGGTTCGTTGCGATACACCTCGCGGGCGAAATCGGGCATGAAGAAGAGATAGAAGTGGGTCAGGTGATCGGCCACATTTTCCCCGCCGAGGATCAGATTCGTTGCCAGCTCTCCGTTTGGCGGCGATGTATTGCCCTGCACCGCGGCCAGCGCCTGTGCCGAAGCAACCGACTGTGCCACGGAGCAGATACCGCAGATGCGCGGGACATAGACCAGCGCATCGAGCGGATCCTTACCCTGTAAGATTTGCTCGTAACCGCGATAGAGTGGCGAGACCACCCAGGCATCGGCGACGCGGTCGCCCTGAATCTCGAGTTGAACCTCGAGATCACCTTCGACACGATTGAATGGACCGACGATACGACGGCTCATTTGTCGTCCGCCTTTTTACCCGGCACAACACGAATGTGATCGAAAACGGCGTTTTCTTTGAGACGCGATGGCGTCGCGGCCTTCGCCAGTGCCGCCAGAGCGACGAACCACGCCTTGGGCATATCGGTAGGCAGGCCGATCGGAATACCGGCGATCTTCGGTGTATTCTGGAAGCTGTGATTCGGTTCTTCGAACTGTGGTGCGGTGCAGTTGATGCAGGCATATCCACCGCGCAGGCAGGAACCTTCGCCGTTCCACAGACGGGTATTGCAGTCGGCCCGTGCCTGAGTGCCGAGACAGCCGAGATGCTCCATCATGCAACCAAGATCAGAATGCTTTTCCGCGCTGGCCTTGAACTCATAGTATTCGTTGCGCGGGCAACCGTGATGCACCAGATGATCGGTGTAGTTGCGCGGACGGTTCAGTTCATCGAGTGATGCGGTGGTCATATCATCCATCGCCAGTTGCATCAGGGTTTGTAGTACCCAGTTGGGATGAATGGGGCAACCGGCGATATTGATCACCGGTAGATTTCCTAGAGAACGGAATGTCTTGCCCAGCAGTCCGCCAACGGTGTTGCCATCATATTGCAAACCGCAGGCTTCGGTAGGATTGTCACCTGCCGCGGTCATACCGCCGAAGGCGGCGCAACTGCCGATAGCGATTACCTGCTGTGCCTTTTCTGCCAGTTCGCTAATGTGATCGCGCATCGGTCGATCGCTACCCGCCTGGCGATGAAACATACCGCTGCCATTGGGCCCCTGGATCACCGAACCTTCAAGACAGAAGAAGTCGAGCTGTATTTCACCATTGAGAATACGCGCGATAATTTGCTGTAACTCCTCATCGCTCTCTTCACTAAGACTCGGGTGCCACAGTAGATCGATGCCCGCACTCTCCAGCGCGGTGAACAGATTGGGTGATTCGGCGTTAAACAGCGATAGGGAACAGCCGCCACAACCGCCGGACTGTAACCACAGCAGTGTATGGCGCCTGCTCATCATGCCTTCCCGCTGCTGCCGTCGAGCGGCAAACTGAGAATAAATTCGGCGCCGCCATCTTGGTGGTTATGCGCACTCAGGGCGCCATTCATCTCCTGTGCCAGTCCGTAGCTGATATAGAGACCGAGGCCGGTACCCTGGCCTACCGGTTTGCTGGTGTAAAAGGGATCGAATATATGCGGCAGATGATTCTCGGGAATGCCGGGGCCGTAGTCGCGGATACGGATAGCAATCATGCCGTTGAATTCTTCGCAGCTGATGTCGAGTCGTTGCTGCTCCGATTTTTCCATCGCGTCGGAAGCGTTCTGGATCAGATTGATCAGCACCTGGTGCAGTTGACCTTTGCGCCCGATCATCTTGAGCTTTGTGGGTAGCTGGTAGTGGACATCTGGCTTAATTCGCTCCGCCTTGAGTACCCACTGCACCGCCTTACGGATCGCCGCAGGCAGTTCGAACTGACTTAGCTCTTCACGTTGTCCGCCGGAGTAGCGACGCAAATCCTGCACGATGTCACTGACCCGCTCGGCCCCCTCCAGGGTGCCGTCGATCAGCGGTCCGATGTCGTTAAGAATACGATCGATACGCAGTTCGTCATGTAGTTGGCGTAGCGCCGGGGAATCGATCTCCTGCGAGACTCGCTCAAGGTACTGGGTAATGCGTGTACCGTAACGCTTGAGTGCATGCATGTTGCCGAAGACAAAACTGATCGGGTTGTTCAGCTCATGGGCCACACCGGCGACCAGGCGACCCAGCGACGCCATCTTTTCCGATTGCACCAGATGTTGCTGTGTCTGTTGCAATTCGCGGTGTGCCTGATTGAGATCATCGTAGGCGCGGCGCAGTTCGCCGACGGGACGACCGAGTAGCACCATGCCGACCAGGCCTCCGGCGCTGTTGTAGCGGGAAGAGCAGTTCATCGCCAGCGGTGCACTGCTGCCATCGGCGCAACGCAGGCTGACTTCGCAATCGATCAAAGATACGTTCCCAAGTCGCTCCGGGAAATGCTGCACTACATCATGGGAGTCGTTGCCGAATATTTCGATCAACTGACGTCCGACAAAATCGTTTGCCGGGATACCGGTCAATTTCGCCAGTGCGGTGTTGACCTGTTGAATTCGTCCGGCGGTATCGCAGGCGATCAATACGTCGGTCATCGACGAGAGCACACTGTCGATGAATTGCTGTGCCAGTTCCAGCGCGGCGTTTTTCTGCTCAAGCTCGACCTGATAACGCACCAGATCCGCATAGATGGTGTCCATCTTGCGGATGACTTCGATCCAGGCATTCTCGGAACTGGCATCCAGCTCAGGCGTACCGCCGAGACCAGCCTGCATCATCAGGCTGGAGGGTTGTTTTTGCAGATTAGTCACCGTTATTCGCCACCACTGACAGAGCGTTTGCCGTTCTCTTCATTGCTGCCGCCTACCTGCTCAAGGTTGTAACGTTCCAGTTTATTGCGCAGTCCCACCCGTGATAGGCCCAGCTCGCGCGCAGCACGACTCTTGTTCCAGCGGTGCCGGATCAGGGTTTCGCGCAGGATACGCTCTTCCAGTGCCTCAACCCGATCCTTGAGTGTGCCCTGCAGGCCGGTCAGATGTTCGACCACTGTCGCCTCATGACGCGGTGCGGTGTTGAGGATACGGCTATTGAGCAGTTCAGCACCGAGTTCCTTACTATCAGACATCACCAGCATGTGGCGCACCTCGTTCTGTAACTCGCGCACATTGCCCGGCCAGTTGTAGGCCTGCAGACAGGCCAGTGCCTCTTCGGTAAAGCCGTTGACGCTCTTGCCCAGACTCTGCATTGCCGACTTGAGCAGGGTGTTGGCCAGTAGTGGTACGTCTTCCTTGCGTTTGCGTAGCGGAGGCAGATCGATAACTACAGCGGCCAGACGATAGTAGAGGTCTTCGCGGAAACGTCCTTCGTGAACCTCGCGCTCCAGATCCTTGTTACTGGCGGCGATAATCCGCACGTCGACATTGCGGGTGCGGCCACTGCCGAGGGGACGGATCTCACCCTCCTGCAGTACGCGCAGTAGTTTTACCTGAAAGGCGGGAGAGACCTCGCCGATTTCGTCGAGGAATACGGTGCCGCCGTTGGCGCGCTCGAACAGGCCGATGCGATCTTCTACCGCGCCGGTGAAGGCGCCGCGTTTGTAGCCGAACAGTTCGCTCTCCAGTAGTTCGTCGGGGAGGGCGCCGCAGTTTTCCACCACAAAGGGCTTGTCCCAGCGCAGGCTGTTGTAGTGCAGCGCACGGGCCGCCAGTTCCTTGCCGGTACCCGATTCACCGGAGAGCAAAACAGAAACGTCATAGGGCGCGATACGGCGTATGCGATCGCAGACTTCGTTCATACAGCTTTCATCGCTGCGAATAATGCCATCATCACAACTGTAACTGCTACGCAGCACGGTGCGCTTGTTCTGCAACGATTCGTCGAGATGCTCAGGCATCATCTTTAATTCGATCGATAGCGCTTCGTTCTGTCGCTGTAACTCATACAGGCGGATTGCGTTCTTTAACAGCAACAACAGGCTTTCCGGGTGCCAGGGCTTGGTGACGTACTGGTAGATGCCCGCTTCGTTGACCGCGCTGATGATGTCTTCCGAGTCGGTATAGCCAGAGATGATCATGCGGATTACGTCTGGCCAGCGATCGCGCACCTGTTTGAGGAATTCGACGCCGCTCATCTCCGGCATCCGCTGGTCGCAGAGGATGATCTGTACCCACTCCTTCTCCAGAATGGCGGTTGCCTCATCGACGTTTGCTGCCAGCATCACATCGAAGTCATCCTCAAGGATGCGTCGCAGGGTTTCCAGACTGCGAACCTCGTCGTCCACAACCAGTATGGTGGGTAGTGTGTTCATATCACTCTCCCGGTTATCGAATTTTTTGTGCGCGGTTGTTTCATTTAACAGATCCTTGGTAGCTGCTCACCCGCCAGCCAATCGACAATACGGTTACCACCAAAGCGGGTTTGCATTTCGACAAAACCGTTACTGTCTTCAGTGACCACACCGATGAGCGCGGCATCCTTACCCAGTGGGTGGGCGTGCATGGTGCGCAACAACAGCTCGGCGTCCGCCATCGGACAGATGCAGATCAACTTGCCTTCGTTGGCAACGTAAAGCGGATCGAGTCCCAGCAGTTCGCAGGCGGCAGCGACCTGTGATTTAACCGGGATCGCCGACTCATCCAGACGCATTCCCACCTTCGACTGTTGTGCCAGTTCATTAAGGGTGGTGGCGAGGCCGCCGCGGGTCGGATCGCGCAGGCAGTGGATCGATGGCGCGGTTTTTACCATCGCTTCAATCAACGTATGTAGCGCGGCGGAGTCGGACTCCACCGTGGTTTCAAACTCCAGGTTCTCGCGGCTCGCCATGATCGCTACGCCGTGATCGCCAATGCTGCCGCTGAGCAGGATCGCATCACCCGGCTTGGCCAGGTCGCCGGAGATGTGAATACCTTCAGGCACCACACCGATGCCGGTGGTGGTAATGAAGACACCATCGCCCTTGCCTTTCTCCACCACCTTGGTATCGCCGGTGACCACAGGAACGCCTGCCTCCGATGCGGCGCGGGCCATGCTGATCACGATGCGTTCCAGATCGGCGAGGGGAAAGCCCTCTTCGAGAATAAAACCGGCAGAGAGATAGAGCGGTTTGGCCCCGGACATAGAGACATCGTTAATCGTGCCGTGCACCGCCAACGAGCCGATGTCGCCGCCGGGGAAAAACAGCGGCGAGATCACGTGGCCATCGACACTCATCACCATGCGTCCTGCTTCGACAGGGAATAACGCCTGGTCATTACCCTGGCGCAGCAGTTCATTGTCCAGATGTTTGGCGAACAGTTCGCTGATCAACTGCGCCATGGCGCGACCACCGCTGCCGTGACTCATGTCCACGGTGCCATCCCGGGTGTTCAAACGCTGGCCAAAACGTTGCGGTGCATTCATCTCAGCTCACCTTCTGTTGACGGAAACGGCCATAACTCCAGTAGGCGGCGCAGGCGCCCTCGGAGGAGACCATGCAGGAGCCCATCGGATTTTCTGGCGTGCAGACGGTGCCGAACAGTTTGCAGTCCATCGGGTTCTTCTGTCCGCGTAGAATGCTGGGGCATTCGCAACCTTTGACATCGGAGGCGCTGATCGCCGGAACGGTGAAACGTTTCTCCGCATCGAACTCGGCAAACTCCTCGCGAATTTTTAGCGCGCTGTCAAGCACCAGACCGAGACCGCGCCACTCGAAGGTTTCGCGCAGCTCCAGTACTTCGTTGACCACTGCCTGTGCCTTGAGGTTGCCTTCGCGGGTGACGGCACGAATGTATTCGTTTTCCACTTCATGTTTGTTGGCATTGAGTTGGCGCAGCAACATCAACGCCGACTGCATGATGTCGAGCGGCTCAAAACCGGCGATGACCACCGGTTTTTTGTAGTGCTCGGCGAAATATTCGTAGGGTTTGCTGCCAATCAAGGTGCTGACGTGGGAAGGGCCGAAGAAGCCGTCGATGTTGATATCATCGGATTCCAGAATCGCCCTCAATGCCGCAGGGGTCAGCACATGGTTGCAGAAGACGGAGAAATTTTTCAGTCCTTCCGCCTGCGCCTGTTTCAGTGCCACGGCAGTCGGCGGAGTGGTGGTTTCGAAACCAATGGCGAAGAACACCACCTGGCGTTCGGGGTTTTCCCGTGCGATGCGTAGCGCATCCTGTGTGGAATAAACCATGCGCACATCGCCGCCTGCGGCCTTCAGTTTGAGCAGGCTCATGCGTTTGCTCGCAGGTACGCGTAGCAGGTCGCCGTAGCTGCACAGGATCACGTCGTGGTCCTGCACCAGTTGAATCGCGTTATCGATGCGACCGATGGGTAGTACACAGACCGGGCAACCGGGGCCATGCACGAACTGCACATTCTTCGGCATCAGGTCCTGCACGCCGTAACGGAAGATGGCGTGGGTGTGGCCGCCGCAGAACTCCATCAGGCGGTAGGTGCGATCACTGTTTGCCTCGCTGGCGATGGCGCTTGCCAGTTTTTTTGCCAGTGCCTGATCGCGATATTCGTCGACGTATTTCATGCCGTACCCTCCTCAGGCCCAGAGTTCTTGCCATCGTTCGTTGCGAGGGTGTCGAGCTGCCGGTCTGACTGGGCGCACGGACCGGAAGACGGCGAAGGCGTAGTTGACGCTACGTCGAGCTGACTGGAGGGAGTACGTCCTGTCAGAGCGTGCGGATCGGAATCCGCAGTAGAAGGGTGGTGAGAACTCTGGGCCACCATCCCCGCCTCGGCGAAGATTTTGAGTGTGCGTTCCGCCTCTTCGGGACTAAGACGGTTGAGTGCGTAACCGACGTGCACCAGCACGTAGTCGCCCTCCTGCACCCCTTCGACCAGCGCCAGAGAAACCTCCTTCTTCACGCCGTCGAGACTGATGGTGGCCATTTCGCCGTCCTCGCTAATGGCAGTGACCTTTGCCGGGATCGCCAGACACATAGTTATGCTCCGATTGTTGCCAGTTGCCGGGTTGCGGCGAGCCACTGGTACCAGCTATCCATGCCTTCACCACTGGTGGCGGAAACCTGCAACACCTTGATGGAAGGATTAACCCGTCGCGCATAGTCGATGCACTTGTCGACATCGAATTGCAGATGCGGCAACAGATCGATTTTGTTCAGCAGCAGCAGATCAGCAGCGGCGAACATATCCGGATATTTAATCGGCTTGTCTTCGCCTTCGGTGATCGACAGGATCGCTACCTTGTGCGCCTCGCCAAGATCGAAGGCCGCAGGGCAGACCAGATTGCCGACGTTCTCAATGAACAGCACGCCGCTGTTTTCCGGTTTCAATGTTTCCAGCGCATGGCCGACCATGTGCGCGTCGAGGTGGCAGCCCTTGCCGGTGTTGATCTGCAGTGCAGGTACGCCGGTCTCGCGAATGCGATCGGCGTCGTTGGCGGTTTGTTGATCGCCTTCGATCACCGCCAGCGGATATTGCCCTTTCAGATCGGTCAGGGTGCGGGTGAGCAGGGTGGTCTTGCCGGAACCGGGACTGGAAACCAGATTGAGCGCGAGGATACCGCGCTCGGCAAACCAGCGACGGTTGGCGTTGGCGTACTCGTTGTTCTTGCCGAGGATATCCTGTTCGATCTGCACCATACGTGCCTGACTCATACCGGGGGCGTGGGCATGGGCCGGACCCTGACCGTAGTCGTGGGTGTGTTCGTCGTGATGATGGTGGTGATGACCGTGATCGTGATGGTGATCGTGATCATGGTGATGATCATGATCGTGGTGATGATGGCCGTGATCATGTTCGTGGCTGTGTTCATGCCCCTCGATGGTCGTTTCGCCTTCACCGCAACCGCATACCGTACACATTATTCCACCTCCAGTTCTTTGATTCGTAATTCGTCCCCGCCGGTGACCTGTAGTTGGTAACCGCCACAGTCAGGACAGGGATCGAAGCGTTGTTTTATCGCCACTTCGTGGCTGCAGGCCATGCACCAGGCACGTCCCGGCAGGTTGATGATCTCCAGCGCCGCGCCGTCGGCAACGGAGCCTTTAATGATGACATCGAAACCGAAGCGCATCGCCTCGGCATCGACCCCGGCCAGATCGCCGATCTCCAGCCAGACGGTTTTGACCTTATTGAAGCCGACGCTTTTGGCCTGATCTTCCATCACCTGCAACACCCCTTCACACAGCGACATCTCATGCATTGTGGTGTACCTGAAGTTGATAGCCGACGCAGGGATCGATGGCGTTGAGCCAGAGTGCCGCCTGTTGCTGCAAAACTTCCTCATCATTGCTGTTCAATGTTTGTAACCCCTGTACCGCGACACCCTGCGGATGAAAGTTCCACTCGGTGGGCGCGAGGATCTGATAACGCCGAATCACACCGTCATCGATCTCAACTCTATGGATCAGACGACCGCGGGCCGCTTCCACCTGCGAGAGTCCGATACCGCTATTCACACGGCGATGGTTGCTACTTTTGTCAGCCGTACTCAGTGCCGCCAGTCCCGCCTGTAACAGATCCGGGATCGATGCCAGTTCGATCAGCCTGGCGGTCAGACGCGTTAACAGCGCGTTGCCTTCGCGCTGCAACAGCTCCCGTACCAGTGGTTGCTGTTGCTGTCGTTGCAGCGGTGTAGTTTCACAGGCATTGCCCTGCCACAGGGGTTGACCGATAAAGTCCTCCGCATCATCGGCAGCAAGTTGCTGATGCAGTACCGCATCGGCCAGCGTCGGCAGAAAAAACGCTTTGCTCTGACCCAGTCGATCCCAGCCGCTATCACGTAGTTGACCGAGCAGACGGGCAGGCATGGTGTTGCCTCGCTTAATCCACTGCTCCATGCCGAAACCGGTATCCGGCAGATTTCCATCCAGCAGGGCATCGATCATGCCACGCAGTTCGGCGATCACCGCCTTTGCTTTTGCTTTGTCGACGTTGAGTTCTGCATTCAAATGAAACGGCGCGCTATCGCCATAGAGCGCCTGGGTCATGGCCGGTAGCAGCTTCATCACCCTGGGTAATCCGTCTTGCACGACTGCCTCACCGGTAAAGCCGGGCCAGTCGAGCAGGATACGCAGCAGGTGTTCGCGGGCGCTCTCCATCCACACCAACATGCCGCGCGCCTGTCGTTGGGCTTTCGATGGTGTGATCGACAACGCCTCTTCGCAGGCGGCCAACGCCGCAGCCGATTGCGCGGTGCCGCAGAGGCTGAAGATCATCGGCAGTCGATGTAGCGCCTTATCCGGAGAAAGCCCCTCCAGAATACGACTCGCCTGCAGCGGGCGTCCCGAGCGCAACGTCGCCGCGCTGACGCCGCTTGCGTCACAGGTCAGTTGGATATCGAGTTGTCCCTCGACGTTCACCCTTTACTCCTGGCTGGCAGAAAAGAGGCCGCGCAACAGTGCGCGACGTCCCGGTTCAGGCGGTGCATCCTGCTTTACTGGTTCTACGGCGGTCATCATTCGCTGCATGATCGACTCGGCGGTTGTTACGGCCTGCTGCTGCTCACTGAAATTACCCATCGGCGAAAACAACGGACGACTAAGATAGCGCCCGATCAATTTCTCTTCACACAACTCCATCTCGCAGGGACCCGAGGGGAAGACAACGTTGCGTTTACTACCCGGTTCGGCATCGGCAAAACTGTCGCCCTCGGATGGCAGCAACATCAGGTTCATAAACCACGGCGTGATCAAAATACCGGCACAGTGTCCGTCCACATGACAAAAGCCGACGGTCTGTACCTGCAGTGCCGGATTCAGGATCGGCAAGCCTTGCATGCGCTCCTGATGGATAGCGCGGAACGCCTTTTCCAGTCCTTCGGTCAAACAGTGTTGCTGGATCATTGCTACCTCGTTCATTCGCTACGCTGACGACCGCGCAAAAGTTCGCGGCGGCTGATCGGCCGGTTCATCTTTTCCGTCAGGGTCGGGCCGTCGTCTTCGGTCTCTTCCTGCGGGGCATCGCCACCCTGCCAGGCGCGACGCACCATTTCATCGTGCATGGTCAATCCTTCGCGGTTTTCGCTATCGAACAGTCCGCGCATCACCTCAACGGCGGTAGCCTCGGCAGCGGCCTGATCGACAAACTGTTGCATCGGCGAAAACAGCGAGCACATCTGGTAGCGACCGAACTCCGCTTCATAACCGACGGTAAACTCATAGGCGCCGGAATGGAACAGATGGGTCACCTTGTCGCCGACCTTCAGTTCACTCCAATCTTCCTCGCCGGGCAACATCATCAGGTTCATAAACCACGGCGTGATCAACACGCCGACAAGATTTTTGCCCCAGGGCATAAAGCCCACGGCCTTTACCTCTAGCATCGGGTTGAGGAACGGCAGTCCCTGCATGCGCGTCTGTTCGATGCGGCGATAGGTCTGCTCCAGCAGATCCACCTGTGTCGCGATCGCGCTCATGCGTCGTCACCGATCACCAGAAAATCATCCTTGTTGCTGTCACAGACCGGGCAGGTCCAGTGCGGCGGCAGGGCTGAGAAGGGCGTTCCCGGCGGAATGTGCCAGTAGTCGTCGCCTTCTGCCGGGTCGTAGACATGCCAGCAGATCTTGCACTCCAGTTTGGTCGTATCGGTGATCTTGCTGTTGTCACCGCCATACGAACCGCTGAAGAACTGATCGCTTCTCACCGGTAGATCTCCAGAATCTCATCCAGTCGCACGGCGCTGTCGGCGATATCTTCCGGTGCGGCACAGGCGACGCTGGGCACGTCGGTGATCTCCAGCGTATTGAGGATGTTGCGATCCTGCGAATTGAAATACTGCACCCACCAGACGTTGCGCGTGCCGCTGCTGTTGATGCGGCAGTTACCGTAACCGCGGGAGAGAATGCTCACCTTACCCGCGCCCAACTGCTGTTGCAGGAAACCGAGATCCTCCTCGGTCTGCGGCAGCAGGGTCAGGTTGATCACGTGGGAGGTTTTTCCCGCTTGCCAGTTGTGTACCTGATCGTTGATCTCGCTGAACAGTGGCGGTGAATTGAGTACACCGGGCGGCAGCGGCGACACCAGTTCCACTTTGTCTTTTGCTTCGGCAAAGGCCTGTTGTGCCACCTGCTGTGGGATCGGTCCGACCTCAATGCGGTCGTCGAGCAGCAGGCCGTCGCTATCGGTTTGTTGAATGCGCCAGACCCCGGCCAGCACCGACTCCTGAATGCGGATATGTTCGGCCCCTTCGATGACGATACTTACCTCGCCTTCACCCAGCACCTGATCCACCAGGGCGCGGTTGCGCGGGTCGAGATCGTTGAGTACGACGGCTGACTGCGCCGCATCGCTACGGTAGGCCGATAACTGTTCACCCAGTTGATGCAGCAGCGCCAGTGCCGCATCGAGACCGCGCACCTCTTCCGGTTCCGGTAGCGGCGGTGCGATGTAGGTGTCCATACCGGAAGGGAGTTGCAGGATATCCAGTTCCGCGCCGTCGAGTTCGGCAGGTTGGGTGCCGGGGCCGCTGATGGGAAATTCGTTCATGCGCTGACTCCTAGTGGTAGTGCGGTGTGTTGTCGCTGACGACCGGAATGGCAAAGCCCGGTGCCGCGATCGGTTCTGATTGCAACAGACGTTCGGTTTCGCGCAGATAGTCTTCCCAGTTCTGGATCTGGGTAATGGCGCCGAGGTATTCGCCGCGACGCAGGAACACCAGCGCGGGCCACTGGTTGAAACCGTAACGACTTTGCAGGCTGTGTTGTGCTTGTTGATCAATCAGCGCCGCAGTGAGGCGGCCGTCGAAGGCCTTGACCAGCTCCGGCAACACCATCGCGACGTCGTTGCTCTCGGGAAACTTCACCGGGTCTTCGCTGAAGAAGAGCACCAGGTGCTCCTGTTCCGCGGCGAAGTCGTCGAGGCTGTTTTCGTTCAACACCGGATAGTGGTGGCGTTCGGTCAGGCGTTTGATCTGTGGTGATGGCATGGTTCTATTCTCCCTCTTGTCGGGGTGTCTTCTGCTGGCGCAGAAAATCGGGTAGCTGCGGTTCGCGGTCGATCAGATCCTGAAACAGGTGATCGATATTGGCCTCGCCCTGCATCGCCAGCTCCACCGCCTGCAGGGCATTGCTGATCTGCGCCGCCTGTTCTTCGCTCAACGCCTCGCGCGCGGTGTCGAGAAAGGTCAGCAGCCAGGTGCCGACCGGCTGTTCGCCGAGCAGCATGGTGTCGATGCGGCGGCGGTTGCCGTCATTGGTTTCGCACACCGCGTGACCGGGAAACGATTCGATCACCTTCATCGGGATACCGATACACATCAGCGGTCACCCTCGCGGTATTTATCGAGGTGTTGATCCAGCGCGACGGAGACGCTGTCGATCTCGGCGGGACGATAGGCGACGTTGTAGTCCTCGGAGAAGAGCACCCGGCCATCACCGACCCGGCACGCTTCACTTGGATCGGGGCGCTCCGCTTCGTAACGGGAGATATCGGCAATAGCCCCGGCCATCTCATCGGCGGTGAGCGGAACGTCGCGCTTCTCCGCGTGGATGCCGAAACCGGCCAGGTAGTCGAGGGCCATGTCGATGGCGGGTTGCATCTGCGCCTTCACCGCATCGCGCAGGCTGCCGCCGTAGTCTTCCAGCTCCACCGGCTGCACGCCTATCAGCAACAGATGCGCTGGGTAGTCGCCCATCATCTCGGCCATCGCCAGCACCTCCTGGAAACCGGTCTGGTGCAGGCTGACCTTCTTGGCACCGAGAAACTTCGGTACCTCGTCGCCCTCGACCCGCTTGAGAGTGCCGCCGGGCAGGCCGTAGTCGACCGCGTCGAAGACCACCAGGATGTCGGCCTCGCGGACGTTCTGCACCAGGTAGATCCCCTGGGTGCCGCCGTCGAGCAGGGTGACGTTGTCGGGAAACAGGTAATGCTGTTTGAGGTGTTCCAGGGCGCGTACGCCGAAGCCTTCATCGGCCCAGAGGATGTTGCCGATGCCGAGGACAAGGACACGCTCCGCCCGCCGCGTGTCATTGGGGCGCTGTGATGGCTGCATGTGTGTGGTGCTCCGAATCACTTTTAATCGTTATGGCAATGGTTGAGCAATGCCTGTGCCAGCCACTGCGGAATTGTTAACCGATTGTTACTAAAGGCGATTTTGTGGCTGAACGACATGAGCGGATACAGTGTGTGAAAACAACATGTTCAGTTTAGTCGATAAATGGAAACTTACATTACAGTGTTGCGCTGCAGCCATGGCCGAGTGGTGGTTAGATGTTGCACAAGGTGTAAGGTTAATGGCCAGTAGCGCCGTTCAGAGGGACGAAAAAAAAGGAGGCCGGTCGGCCTCCTTTCACTTTGCGTAACCAGTGGTAAAAAGGTTAACGGTCGTCCTTGAACATCCGCCAGCCGCTGATCATGGTGCTGATCAGGCTCTGCCGCGACATGATGTCCTCACGTACTGCGGCGTAGACGTGAATCATCACGAAGACCACGATGATCCACATGCCCCAGTGGTGCCACAACCTTACATCCTGGCTCTGTCCCACCAGCGGGATCAGCCAGCCGAACAGGCTGTCCTGCCAGCTGCCCAGGCCGGTCTGCTCGGCGTAGAGGGCGAAGCCGGTGAGCAGCATGAAGAAACCGCCGACGGTAATGATGGCGACCATCACGATATGCGCCAGCGGGTTATGGCCGATGTACTTCTTCGGCTCTTTCTCCAGGAAGGCGTACCAGCGGATTTCGTAGAGCACCTCCCGCCAGTATTTCTTCGAGGTCAGCGGCAGGCGGAACAGCTGTTTCGCATGGTCGTTGCCGACGAAGGCCCAGTAGATCCGACCGAGGAATCCCACGCTGAAAACGTAGGCGGCGGAAAAGTGGACGAAGCGGATATAGCCCATCAGGAAGTGCTCACTAGCCTCGCCGGGCAGAGTGGGAAACGGGTTGGCGATCAGGTAGCCGGTGATGGCCAGCAGCGTGATCGACAGCGCGTTAACCCAGTGCCACAGACGGACCGGCGCTTCGTACACGTAGACCGATGATTGTCTGAGTTCGCTTTGCATGATCTTTCTCCTCAAGCATCGCCGCGTTGCCGCATGTTGCGACAGCGCAGCGCTGGATTACGCCCCGGCCCCGAGCATCAGCGAGGTGCCGACCACGCCGCTGATGAAACCCAGTGCCCGCAGTGCCCGATCGTGCGCCAGCAACTTCCGCCCCAACGCCATCCCCGCCAGGTGCAGCGAGACGGTGGCGGCGATGAAGCCGGAGAAGTAGAGCGCCAGATGGCCGGGCTGTATCTCCAGACCGTGGGCGTTGCCGTGGAACAGGGCGAAGGCGCCGACCAGTAGCGAGGCGACACCCAGCGGCAGTTGCATCCGGGTGAGCAGCATCGCGCCGAGGAACAGCACCGAGAAGGCGATGCCGAGCTCCATCAGCGGCACGCCGATACCGGCGGCGCCGAAGGCGGCACCGACGCCCATGCAGGCGACGAAGGCCAGCGGCACCAGCAGCGCGTTGCGTCCGCTGCTGAGCCCCGCAGCCCACACGCCCACCAGCAACATGGCGAGCAGGTGGTCGACGCCGCTGAAGGGGTGCATCACCCCGGCGAGCAGGCCGCCGTCGTGATGTCCCGTGTGTGCCGCGACCGGTGCGGAGATCAGCATCAGCGCCAGGGCGGCCAGTGTGGTGTTTCTTTTCGTCATCATCATTCTCCTCTTAGCGCACCGTGACCTTGGCCAGCTCTTCACCCTCTTCGCTCATCACGTGGGTGGAGCAGGCGAGGCAGGGGTCGAAGCTGTGCAGGGTCCGCAGGATCTCCACCGGTTCTTCCTTGCGCATCACCTTGGTGTTCATCAGCGATGCCTCGAAGGCGCCGATGTTGCCCTGGCTGTCACGCGGCGAGCCGTTCCAGGTGGTGGGGACCACGCACTGGTAGTTGTCGATTTTGGTGTCCTTGATGCGGATCCAGTGTGCCAGGGCACCGCGCGGTGCCTCGGTGAAACCGACCCCCTTGGCTTCTTTCGGCCAGGTGGACGGGTCCCAGTTATCGACGTTGGCGGTGGTGCTGTCGCCAGCCTTGATGTTGGCCATCAGCTTGTCCATGAAGTAGCGCATCTGATCGGCGGACCAGTCGGCCTCCAGCGCCCGTGCTGCGGTACGACCGAGGGTGGAGAACAGCGCCGTAACAGGTACGTCGAGGGTCCTGAGCACAAAGTTGATCTGCTCGGTGATCGCCTCGTGGCCCTTGGCGTAGCCGATGATGTAGCGGGCCAGCGGGCCCACCTCCATCGCATGCCCACGCCAGCGCGGTGCCTTGATCCAGGAGTACTTGGCGTTTTCGTCGATCTCCTTGATGTGGGTGCGGCTGCCCTTGGTGTTGGGGCCCAGCTCGAAGTTCGGCTGGGTGACACCGTCCCAGGGATGCAGGCCCTTGGCGCCGTCCGGGTAGTCGTACCAGGAGTGGGGCACGAACTCCTGGATCTCGTCCGGGTTGCGCAGGTCGACCGGGTGCACCTCTTTCAGGTTGCCGTTGATGATCGCGCCGTGCGGCATCATCAGGTTGTCGGCCGAGTAGTCGTTGGCCCGGTCCGGGATGTCGCCGTAGGCGAGCACGTTCATGCCCGACAGACCGCCGCCGTAGAGCCAGCCCTTGTAGAACTTGCCCACCGCGAGGATATCGGGGATGTAGACGTTTTTGATGAACTCGCGGGTCTGGTCGATGATCGACGAGATCAGGTTGAGGTTCACCATGTTCAGCGGTGCCCCGGCGGAGAGATCGCCGTCCATGTTGATGGCGCAGGGCACACCACCGACCATCCAGTTCGGGTGCGGGTCCTTACCGCCGAAGATAGTGCGGATGCGCATGATGTCCTTCTGGAAATCGAGCGCTTCCAGATAGTGAGTCACCGCCATCAGGTCCGCCTCCGGCGGCAGCAGGTAGGCCGGGTTGGTCCAGTAGCCGTTCTTGAACGGACCGAGCTGGCCGCTTTCGACAAACTTCTTCAAGCGGTTCTGCACATCACGGAAGTAGCCCGGCGAGGAGTGCGGATGGTGCGGCGAGACCGACTGTTGCAGCGCCGAGGTCGCCTTCGGATCGGCCTTCAGTGCATTCACCGGATTGACCCAGTCGAGGGCGTGCAGGTGATAGAAGTGCACCAGGTGATCGTGCGCCTGCAGGGTGAGCTGCATGATGTTGCGGATCGAGTTGGCGTTCTCCGGGATCTTGATCCCCAGCGCATCCTCCACAGTACGAACCGAGGTCAGCGCGTGGGTGCCGGTGCAGACGCCGCAGATGCGTTGGGTGAAGGCCCAGGCATCACGCGGGTCGCGACCTTTCAGGATCACTTCCAGTCCGCGCCACATGGTGCCGGTGGAGACCGCGTTGCGGATGATGTTGTCGTTGTCGATGTTGACCTCGCAACGCATGTGGCCCTCGATCCGGGTAACCGGGTCGACCACCACGCGCTGGCCGCTGTCATCGAGCTTGAAGCCGTTTGGAGTCGTTATGATGCCCATTATTCGTCACCTCCCTTTTTCTGTGCATTCTTCAGGGCGCTGACGGCGGCGTGCGCGGCGATGGCTGCGCCCACCGCACCGGCGGCGGCAAGGCCGACCTTATCGGCGTTGGCCTCGACCCCAAACTGGTGAATGTCGGTTGTGTGCTGATAGAAAGAACCCTTGTCCCAGAAACCGTCCTCGGAACAGCCGATGCAGGGATGGCCCGCCTGGATCGGGAACGACAGGCCGCCGTTCCAGCGAATGGTGGAGCAGGCGTTGTAGGTGGTCGGTCCCTTACAGCCCATTTTGTAGAGGCAGTAACCCTTGCGCGCGCCGTCGTCGTCCCACGACTCCACGTATTGGCCCGCATCGAAGTGCGGACGGCGGTAACACTTGTCGTGAATGCGCTGGCTGTAGAACATCTTCGGTCGGCCCTGGCGATCCAGTTCCGGGAAACGTTCGAAGGTGAGGATGTAGGTGATCACCGCGGTCATCACCTCGGCGATGGGCGGACAGCCCGGCACCTTGATGATCGGCTTGTCGGCCAGTCCCGGCACTTTATGCACGGGAGTGGCGCGGGTCGGATTCGGACGTGCCGCCTGTACACAACCCCATGAGGCACAGGAACCCCAGGAGATGATCGCCTTGCAGTGTTCGGCGGCCTTCTTCAGTTGTTCGGTGAAAGGCTTGCCACCGATGATGCAGAACATGCCGTCTTCATTCAGCGGCGGGTTGCCCTCTACGGCGAGGATGAAGTTGCCGTCGTACTTGGCGATGGTCTCTTCGATGATCGCCTCGGCCTGATGACCGGCGGCGGCCATGATGGTGTCGTCGTAGTCGAGGGAGATCATCGACAGCACCACATCCTTGGCCAGCGGGTGGGCGGAACGGATAAACGATTCCGAACAGCAGGTGCACTCCAGTCCGTGCAGCCAGAGCACCGGAATACGCGGTTTGGTTTCCATCGCCTCTGCAATCTTCGGCGCAAACGCAGGGCCGAGGCCGAGCGCCGACGCTGTCAGGCTGCAGAACTTGAGGAAACTGCGGCGCGTGATCCCCTGTCGCCGCATTACATCATAGAAAGTTTCGATCATTGCTTGCTCCTCCAGTCACACGGATCTTGGTGGTGGTGTCCGTATTGCTTTTATTGACGAAGGAGATAGAGCAACGCTCGTGCCATCTGGAGATAACCCAGTAAATCAATGCGTTACTAGAGATGTGAGACAAACCGTGTGGACATGGGGCGATGGTGGAAAGTGGAAAGTGGAAAAGATATTTACGTTTCTACTGCAAATAGAGGGGTTTTTATTTTGATGTTGTTAAACGTAATCCATATAATCGCCACCGTTATGAACATCTAATCGACATCGCGGATTTGCATCGGTTTCTTCTTTCCCGGCGGGAGAGAAAAGATGCGCTGCAACTCGTCCGCACAATTCCCAAACAATACTTTCACTATGGAAGCCATCAGGCTTCAAGGGATTCATATATGTACGATTTGATGCATGACATTGCCCTCCGTCCTGCGCCGTTCTCCCAATACACGGCCAGGGAGCTATGGACAAAACCTCACCTCGCGCGGCAGATGCTGGCGTTTCATCTTAATCAGGAAACCGATCTGGCGTCGCGCCGCATTGAAACCATCGACAAGGCCGTTAGCTGGTTTGATGAAAAACTGAAGCTGTCCGGCAAAAGCCTGTGCGATCTGGGATGCGGACCGGGGCTCTACGCCCAGCGCTTTGCGGCGTTGGGTGCAAAGGTCACCGGTGTCGATTTTTCGCAACAGGCCATCGACTACGCCAGGGAAAATACAGACAAGTCGATCAACTATCTGCATGCCGACTACCTGAACGATGAGCTACCTACCGGCTTCGACATCATCACACTGATCTATATGGACCTGTGTGTCCTGTCACCGGAACAACGGTCAAAGCTATTGGGCAGAATGTGCAAGATGCTTAACCCAGGCGGCCACATCGTGCTGGATGTGCCAGGTATCGGAATGCTGAAAGGTCGGGAAGAGAGCGTTCAGATTGAAGATCGACTGATGGGTGGCTTCTGGGCAGAAGGCGATTACGTGGGTATCCAGAAAACGTTTATCTACGAAACAGAGCAACTTGTTCTGGATCGCTACGTCATCGTTGAGCCGGAAGAGACCTGGCAGATCTACAACTGGGCTCAGCACTACACGCTGGAAGCAATCAAGGCAGAACTGCATGATGCGGGTTTCGTTGTCACTGAAATGACGGGTGACCTGACTGGCACAGAATTGATGCCGGAAGGTGATGCGATAGCTGTGATTGCAAGTATCAGGTAGTTAAATATGGAGGCATCGGCTATGCGGATGCCTCCATTATTAAGGGTTTACCATTCACGATGGGAAGACAAACCGTTCCTCCTGAAACAGGGCAACACAATGATTCACTACATCAGGATCGTAAAGTATGCCTCGATGTTCAATGATCTCGTTTAGCGCCGCATCAGTGCCCAGGCTGGGGCGGTATGGACGGTGAGAAGACATCGCTTCGACCACATCAGCAACGGCCAGTACCCGGGCGCCCTGAATAATCTCGTTATCCTTCAATCCCTGCGGATAACCAGAGCCATCCAGTCGCTCATGGTGCTGCAGCACCATTTGTGCAATCGGTTGTGGAAACTGGATGTCCTTGACGATATCGAAGCCGCCCTGGGGATGAATCTTGATAAGTTCATATTCGAGAGGGGAAAGTTTGGAGGGCTTGTTGAGTATCTCGGCCGGTACGAGCAGCTTGCCCAGGTCGTGGATGCTGGCAGCCAGGGTGATGCCCTGAACAACCTCTTCCGATAATCCCATATCCTGTGCGATAGCACTGGCAAGTTGGGCGACGCGTTGCTCGTGTCCTGCTGTATAGGGATCTCGTGCCTCGACAGTGGCAGCAATAGCGCCGATGGTCTGTAGCAAAAACTTTTGTTGCTGCTCAGCAACTATCTGGCGCTCCAGCTGGACTTCCTTGCGTTCAGTGATGTCTCTCATAACGCCAGTCAGGCCTACGACCTGTCCCTCTTTTCTCAACGGGCGACTTGAAGAGCTCATGTAGCGAAACGCGCCATCTTTGGTGATGACGCGATACTCTAGTGGTTGTAGTTTTCCTTGCAGAACGAGTGCAAAACTTGCCGCGACATTGGCGATATCATCGGGATGAATGAATTCCTTAAAAGACTTACCGACGATTTCATCAGGAGTGAATCCGATCATATTCAGGGTAACTGGACTGATATAGGTGATCACGCCTTCCGGATTCAAACTGAAAATCACATCATTGATATTCTCAACAAGGGAGCGGTATTGCGCCTGGCTGGCGGCCAACTCCTTGCGCACCTCTTCCATATCTTCCAGCTGTTGCTTGAGTTGTGGGTAGTAACTTTTACGGATCGAGCGCTCACCAAGTCCGATGATCTTGTCGCGCAGCGCCGATCCTGCGTCCATCGCTTTAGAGCGCTTTTTCATAGAGCGCCTCTATCTCTTGTATGCTGGTCTTGCGAGGGTTGGTGACCAAACAGGGATCATGATAGGCATTGGCGGCAAGTTGGTGGATATCCGCTGTGGTGATGCCCTGTGCACCAAGGGTTTTGGTGATGCCTGCATCGGTGCGTAATTTGACCAGTGCTGAAATCAACAATTGTTTTCTTTCCTCTGCGGCAAGACCAGTAAGCTCAAGTCCCATAGCCTGTGCAATGCGGTCATAACGTTCGGATGCGGAGGAATAGTTAAAATCGATGACGTACTCCAATAATGTGGCATTGCACATACCGTGAGCCAGACCGGAAAGACCACCCAGACTATGTGCCATGGCGTGCACCAGTCCAAGGCTTGCATTGGAGAAAGCCAAACCGGCGAGCAGGCTGCCCTCCATCATGTTATTACGGTAAGTCATATCCAGAGGATGCTGAGTGGCTGGAACAAGGTTATTGAACAGCAAGGGAATGGCCGCCAGGGCGTTAATATCGGTTATCGGCGAACTGGCGTTGGAAACATAGGCCTCAATGGCGTGCACCAATGCATCCATGCCAGTAGCCGCCGTCAGTTCCGCTGACAAGGTAGTGGTTGTCTCCGGATCGATCAGCGCTACATCGGGGACCACCATCTTACTGATGATCGCAATCTTAACCTTACGTGTGGTGTCATTGATGATGGCAAACTGGGATACATCGGCAGAGGTGCCTGCGGTAGTAGGGATGCAGATCAGAGGCGGCCCCGGCATTTCCACCTCGTCCACGCCCTCAAAGGTGAGAACATCTTTCTCGTTGGCGAAGGCGATACCAATACCCTTGGCACAATCCATCGGACTTCCACCGCCCACCGCAATGATGATGTCGCAGTCGTTATCGCGGAAGAACTGGACGCCAGCGGATACCTCATAATTTTTTGGGTTAGGCGTAACATCCTTGAATACCACCCAGGATATCTCTGCATCCTTGAGGGAATCGAGAACATGGCCCAACCACTCCGTCTCGGCCACGCCATGGTCGGTGACGACCAGTGCTTTTCTGGCGCCAAAATTCCGGGCATAGCGACCAACCAGGGCCAGGGCACCATCACCATAAACAAATTCTGGCACGACGAATTTTCGCAGTTCCGGTGTGTCTGGAGGCATGCTGACATCCTTACTTGAATAGTGGAAATATCCCTGTGAGGGTGTTGCTATCCTCACACTGCCAAGAGGCAGTCCTCACATTGTAGACAAGTCATGCTTTTGTGCGATAAAGCCTGTCAGGAGGGACCCTAGCAGGCTTTTTGATTACAGCAATGGCGAGTGAGGCGGTGCACCTCTTCCCACAGCTTCTCATTGGCCTTATGGGTCTCTTGAATTCTAACCCCAAGCAGCACCAAAAACTCTACGGCAGGCTATTTCTTTTCACCATAAGCCAGATACTGAGTGAAAGTTCTGCAATAGCCATGGTCAACATGATAATGATATTAAGTGCTTCAGGCAGATGGAGATCGACAAAAAATACGACATAGGTGAACGATGCCAGTATTAGCAAAATACCAAGGCCTTTCGGCATATATCCTGATTTGAAGACCGCATAACCAAGGACAAGGATATGCAACGCAAAAAAGATGTATCCCAGTTCCTGTATGGCCGCGTAACCGTAAACATCGACTATTTGCAGTGCCAGGGCAATCAAACCGCTGATGACAACCCAGGCATATAGCAGTCTGAGAGCACCGGTGAGCAACGCCAGTTTTCCATTGGCCGGTTTAAGCACCACATAAAGTGCGAAGCCAATAATCGAATCAAGTAAAAGGACGAGTAGATAACCAACAATAGCAATTCCCAACAACCGCCCATCAGCCTCTATGTCTCTGGCTAAAGCCGCGGTATCGCCGGGCACGACAAAATTGGCTAAAAGAAAATCGTCAACCAGGGAAACGATGACAACTGAGGTGATGAACGCAATCCCGACAACGATTGCTGCTCTGCTGGTCGACAAATTAGCGACTAGATATCTCATTTAACCCCCTCTTGGATTGAGTAGATGGCAAATGATGACGCACTGAAATTCGGGCCAGAGACAATTATCACTGATTGTTGAGTAGTTGTCTCTGGCCCGAATTACTTCATCAGTGGCGAGTTGCGTTGTCGCCGAGCTGGCGGGTGAGGCGGTGTACCTCTTCCCACAGTTTCTCGTTGGCCTTCTGCGCATCAAAATCTCCGTTTCTAATCAGTATTTGTAGTTGACATATATTCCATATCAGTTATATTCCGGATATGGAATGGGAAGTCGAGTACACGGATGAGTTCGGCGAGTGGTGGGAAAGCCTCTCTGAAGCAGAGCAGGAGGATGTTGCCGCGACGGTTGAATTGCTGGAGGAGAAAGGCCCTCAGCTTCCCCACCCCTATAGTTCTGGAATCAATGGCTCCAGACATCCGCATATGCGAGAGCTTCGAATCCAGCATGCAGGAAGGCCCTACAGGGTGCTTTATGCCTTCGACCCACGCCGAATGGCTATCCTGCTGATTGGTGGAGACAAGACCGGTAATAACCGTTGGTACGACGAGCATGTCCCGTTGGCGGATCGGCTCTACGATGAACACCTGGCAGTATTAGAGAGAGAAGCTTACTCTCGGAAAAAATAGCGATAGCGGAGACGAGGCATGGCTAAAAAATTCAGAGATCTGCGTAAAGCGATGAGCCCCGGGGCCCAGGCGCGCTCACGTGCGAAGGCCAAGGCAATGAAGGCGACCTTGCCCCTCGCCGAGCTTCGTCAAGCCCGCCTTTTCTCTCAGGAACAGCTTGCCGCAGAGCTTGAGGTCAAACAGCCCGCCGTGGCCAAAATAGAGAAAAAGACGGATATGTATATTTCCACACTGCGCCGCTTTATCGAGGCAATGGGTGGGCAGTTAGAGATTCGTGCTCATTTTCCCGATGGCGATGTCACCATCAACCAGTTCGAAGAGCTGGAGAACGATAAACAAAAGAACGTTAGTTAGCAGATCGCCAACAGTTGGCGATAGAGAAAATGACAAAGCCTGCCGGGAATACTCCCGGCAGGTTTTTTTATTACATCAGTGGCGAGTTTCGTTATCACCAAGCTGGCGGGTGAGGCGGTGTACTTCCTCCCATAGCTTCTCGTTGGCCTGCTGTGCTTCCTGAATCAGATCCTGAAGCAGCATGGCGGTGATCCGGGTGGCGTGCTCCGGTGGGTTCTCCGCGGTTTGCATGAGGTAGCTCAGGGCATCGGCGCGGACGAGGCGATCGGTGATGCGGTCGTGCAGTTCGAGTAGCTGGCGGCTCAGCTTGCCGTAGTCGTCCTTATCTTCGCGGACTTGCCAGCGAGAAGGGTCGCGGTCGGTGGATTGGGGATAGGTGATGTTGGTATTTGCCTGTGACATGGCATTCTCCTCGTCGAATATGGGGGCGTCAGGCCGTTTCCGGCCTGACTGCTTGTTAGCGGGGGTAACGGATGACTATTCACCTCTCCTCTCTCGCTGTATGTAACCCCACATTCTTTCACTGGTGGTTTGGGCCTGCTCGATGTGTTCTTCGAGGATGGCAACCGTATGCTGGATGACATCGTCTGCCGGACTGTCAGCGGTTTTCAGCAGGTGGGTCAGGGCTTTGGCCCGGTCGAGCCGGTCAATGATACGGTTGTGCATATCGGAGAGGGAGGTGGTTCGGACGTTGCTCTTGTCGTCTTTGCCGTAGTCGTCGCCGTCTTCGCGGACCTGCCAGGCGGCAGTGCGGTCGGTGGATTGGGGATAGATGATATTGGT
>JBNKDG010000014.1:0-41889 GCA_050288165.1 Thiohalomonadaceae bacterium
GCACCGCCGAAACCGAGGCCGGAGCGAACAAAGCCGGTCCAGACGAAGATCACCGCGGTGAGCAGGATCTGTCCGGTGGTGAAGTCAGGGAACATCGATGTTATGTGATGGGTGGTGCTGGGACGTGCAGATTAACATCGAATGGCCACGGAACACACGGAATACACGGAAATTTGTATTAGCGAGGGGATACATCGGTTTGGGGAAAGCACCCCTGGATTCTGGATAAGCGATGTGCGCTTTCCGGAATGACGAAACGAAGATTTGTTAGGCGAGAGCGATGAAAGTGAGATATGTGCAGACTTAACTTTCAAAGTCCGTGTATTCCGTGTGTTCCGTGGCCATTGATAATGAATTAGTCTTTTCCCCAATGCGCCGTGGCGATGCCTTCGCCGAGGTCGGCTTCGATCAAACGGCGGCGCACTTCCAGAAGTTTTTCGATCAGGGCCGGTTCGGCTTTTTCATACGCTTCCGCATCGGGGGCACGATTGACCACTACGCCGAGCAGTTCGGTGATGGCGTTGCCGATGGAGTTCTGGCTGATAGTGACGATCAGTTTGCCGTCGTCGTTGCGGTAGATGAGTTGCTTGAACGCCGGTTGCCAGCGGATGGCGTTGGCGTAGGCCGGGTCTTTGATGCAGCGGTCGCGCACCATCTTCGCAGTTTTGAGGAAGTCGTTGTCGAATAGCAGCACGCTTTCCACCTGCTCGGGGAAGTAGAGATCGGGAAGCTTCGGTGCGTTGCGGCTGGAGACCTGGCTGAAGAAGGTGCGGTAAAAATCGATAAAGCCTTTCAGCACCAGCTCGTATTCGTGCCAGAAGCGGATGTCTTCCAGGGTTGCCGCGCCGCCGGGGATCTCCCAGCTCGGCAGGCCGTGAGGATAACCGGTGAGGGTGAGGCGCGCCGAGTCGTCGCTGATCGGTCGCAGCACTTCCAGATGCAGCGCCTTGCAGATAAATTCGCGGTAGACATCGTGCATGTGTTGTTCGAACAGCGAGTGTTGACCGCCGTCGGTGAGGTTGGGGTTTTTCGGATCGGCCAGCTTGGCGCTGCGCAACTCTTCCATCGGGAAGACGATGAAGTGGTTGTGCAGCATGCGGATGCTGGGTACGCCGGGTGAGGTGAGTGGCCAGGTGGCGTCGAGGCTCGCTTCGCCTGCTAGTACCAGATGTTTTGCCGGGTCAGGATATTTTTCCAGCATGTACTGGATCATGATCTGGTTCATGCGGTTCCAGACATGACGCACGTTTTCCGGTACCTGAGTGCGGCGCACCGGGCGACCCAGGGGGTTGAGAATGGTTTTTGAGGTGTTATAGATGATGGAGGCGTCGAACTCGTTGGAGTGACCGAGCGCCTTGCGGTAGAGCAGCAGGTTTTCCGGGTTGAGCAGCAGGCCGTTGTTGTTGACCAGGTCGTCGAGGTTTTCGGTGCTGTTGAAAAACTCGTTCGGTTTCATCCCCTCCGGCACGTCGAGCGGGATGGGTCGAAAGGGGGTGAGAATCTCCCGGGGGCCTGTCTGCATAACTAAACCTCTATGCGCTTGTACAAAACCACAGAGATACACCGGACATCGGCGCATTGCACACAAAACCTCTTAATAGGACTATAGAGGCAATAAAACTCCAGACATCTAGACTCTAATTCTGCCTTTGGAGATCGCGATGGATCTGCTTTACATCCTGCTGGTGTTGTTAACAGTAACTCGCCTCTTCGGCGAGCTCGCCGAGCGTCTGGGGCAGCCGTTGATCCTCGGCGAACTGGTGGCGGGGATCTCCCTCGGTCTGGTGGCGCAGAATTACGCTGAAGTCTTTCCTACCCTCAGTGCATTGCCGCATAACGAGGTGTTCATCGGCATCACCGATCTGGCTGTGTTCTTCCTGATGCTGTTGGCGGGACTGGAGTTGCACCCGCGGCACATGGCGCGCAGTTCCGGTAACACGATATTGATTGCCATTGGCGGCATGGTGTTGCCGTTGATCACCGGCTTTGCTCTCGCCTGGTGGTTTATTCCCGATTCCGATGTGCATGTGGCGCAGGCGCTGTTCCTCGGTACCGCGTTGGCGATCACCGCGGTGCCGGTGTCAGTGCGAGTGATGTCGGACCTGCACCAGATGGATAGCCGGGTCGGCCAGACCATTATCTCTGCCGCGGTGGTCGACGACATGCTTAGCCTGGCGTTGCTGGCGGTGCTTACTGCGCTGATCGAGACCGGCACGATGCCCGGTGCGCTCGACATTCTGCTGATCTTCGCCGAGGTGGCGATCTTCTTCACCATGGCCACCCTGATCGGGTTTTATGTGCTGCCGATCTTCGGCCACATGCTCAAGGCCACCATCGCCGCCGAGTTCGACTTCAGCGGCCTGCTGATCGCCGCGCTGGCCTACTCGCTGCTGGCCCATGCGCTAGGAATGCACTTTATCCTCGGCGCCTTCTTCGCCGGGCTGTTCTTCATGCGCCACACCCTGGCGCCCGGCGTTTACGACAACATGAAGGGCAAGCTCACCACCTTCGTTAACGGTTTCTTCGCGCCGCTGTTCTTTGCCTTCATCGGTATGAACCTGGACCTGAAGGCGGCGATGAATGTGCCCGGTTTTGTGCTGGCGCTGATCGCCATCGCCTTCTTCGGCAAGCTGCTCGGTGCGGGGTTGCCCGCGCGGTTGCTCGGTTTCAGCAAGCGGGAGGCGACCGCGGTGGGGATCGGCATGAGTGCGCGTGGCGCGGTGGAGTTGATCATCGCCGACATCGCCCTGCGCGCCGGGCTGTTCGACCAGCCGAAGCCGGTGCCGGATATTGTGCAGAACCTCTTCTCAGCTGTGGTAATCATGGCGGTGGTCACCACGGTGCTGACGCCGCTGTTGTTGCGGCCAGTGCTGTCGCGCTGTACCAAAGAGGATTGTCCTCCGGCGAAGAAATAGCGTGGTTTATGCCACGCGTGTGCGTCGCCCGGGTCGAAAGTAATCGCTGTTGTCGTAGTAGTGCTCGTCGGCGTTGGCCGGGTCCCAGCCGGGCATGCCGAGGATGGGGAAGGGTTGCAGGTCCTGCGGTTGCTGGTAGCGATCGCCCCGCTCGAAGATTTGCGCCAGTTGTTCATCGAGCCATGCCAGCCGTCCTTCACGATCTCGGTCGAAATAATCGGCGCCAGCAGTTAGCAAAATGGTGTTGGCGGTCATCCCCAGATAGGGCGCCATCGCCTTTTCAAACATGGCGTGGCCGAAGACCACGCAGTCGAAGTGCGCGGCCAGTTCGGCGCGTCGATTCCAGAAGAGCTCCTTCCAGCGAAACTCCCGCACCAGTTGCAGCAGCGATTCGTCGCTTGCCACCAGCACCGCGCCGCCCTCATCGAAAAGAGAAAGCGTGTTCTCCAGCGGGGTGCGCCGTCCCGGCTCGTGATCCACCTCCAGCCGCCGCTTTGCCTTCGGCACGTGCAGGGCGTTGATCACCGCCTTGGTGCGGGGGAAGACAAACCAGCTCAAAAGTTGAAACAGATCGTGCCAGTTACAGGTACGGGTCTGGATCTCGCCGCTGAGATAAATGCGCGGTGCGTAGTGCTGCTCGAAGTGATCCGGACGGCCCGCCTGCGGCACGACCTTGAGCGCGGCGCCGTGCAGGGTGCGCAGCGGTTCAACTCGTTGATCCAGCAGGCGTTGCATCGTATCGAGCCCCGGCCACTCCTGGTATTCGGCAAAGGTCTCCAGCAGCGGGCGTAGCGGATCGAACAGCGGCACGCCGACAAAGAAGTCAGGCCGCCACGGTACCAAAGCATCAATGCGAGTATTAGTTTTAATGGTGAAAGGCTCGGCAGGAGTGGGGAGGCAAACATAGCCGATCCGTTACCGCGCCGCCAGCGGCGGATTGAGGCACAATAGCGCCCATGTCTGAACAACAGGAAATCGTGATCTGCGGCCTCGATGGGGTATTGGCGCTGATCGAACACCGTCTGCACCATCTCTATAACGAGGAGGGGGTGAAGCACTGGGATCGATTCCTCGAAGCCTGCGACGACGACATGCCCAACCTGCCGCTGATCGACCGCCTCAATCAGGCGCGGGACGAAGGGGTGCCGGTGGTGATCATCAGCGGTCGCAGCAGCGAGGTGAAGCAGAAGACCGAGCACTGGCTTAATCGCTGGCACATCGGTTACGACGCGCTGTGGCTGCGCCCGGCCCGCGACTTCAGCAAGGCGGCGGCGTTGAAGGCATCGATCATCGAGCAGCACTACCACGACAAAACCATCCGCCGTTTCTACGAAGCCACGCAGCATCTCGATGTGGCCCGTTGGTGCGAGCACAACACCATCCCCTGCACCCTGGTCGGCCACAACCAGGGCAACGGCCATGATCGGGAGCAGCTCGATCTCAAGGTGATCAAACACGCCTGCGGCCACACCGTGCTGCATCCCTTCTACGGCGACGACGATTACACCTGGGACGAACGTGCCTGCCAGTTGGCCGATGCGCCGTGCCGGGTCTGCCAGGCCGACGAACAGGAACGCGAGCGGGAGCGCCAGTCCAATGCGGCGCGGTTACAGGCGGCCGAGCGCGGCCTGCCGCCGTTGGAAGGTTCGCCGAAACAGGTGGCCTGGGCCGAGACTGTTCGCCTCAGTGCCTTCGGCGCGGTGGACAAGGTGCTCAAGTGGATCGACGAGGTGGACGACAAAGCCTCAGAGGAGGACCCGGATCACTGGCATGAAGTGAAGCGGGGGGTTGAAAAAGCGGTTGAGTACCTCGAAGAACAGATAGAGGCCAAATGGTGGATCGATCATCGCCACGGCATCATTAACAATCTTGATGGAGGTCGCGCCCTCCTTTCTTCTATCGCGCAAGAGCTTGGCTTTATCTGATTGATTTTATTGCTCGTGCGATTGGAATAATTCTAACGCGTCGTCTATGGTTATAGCTCTTATCTATATCAGGGACGACAACAAGGGAAACAGTATGCAGAACAAGTCATCGGTAATTAGTGAAATCAAAGGTCAGTTCGAAGTTATCAGAGTTACCCGCATCACCGCCCCGGAAGGAATGGATGGCAAGGATTGGCACAGTTACATCATCAAGCGTGGAACCACCGAGATTCTGGGGCAGAAACCCGGTTCCAAGCAGAATGTCACTGAACACGCCAAACAGATCGCCGCCGATCTGAATGCCCGTAGCGGTTTTCCCTCCGGATCACCCTACGCAGCGCGTAATCGACGCGTGTAACACCCCTTAATCGCGATACAAAGAAGCCGGTGTTAGCCGGCTTTTTTTATGATGGCGGTTAGCTGCAGCAGTAGCAGTGCGCCGCTGAGTAACAGCATTCCCCAGGAAAAGACGGTCAGTGCCTCCGCCATGGTGACGCCGAAGAGCAGCACCGGGGTTTCGCTGCATGGCTCCCAAACGGCAAACAGCGTCGGGAACCACACGTCCAGCTCAAACCAGGAGGGGAGGCCCAGCACCATCTTACAACTGCCTTCGAGGGTCTGGCGTTCAGCACCGAGGAGTTGGTACGAAGTCTGAAGCAGCCCGATCATCAGGCCAGTGTTGATAGCGTGCAGCAGCGCGTTGGCGATGGCAAAGCGGTAGAGCCACAGGCCCAGCGCCGCGACCAGCACCATCCCCAGGATCCAGATGCGGGAAAAGATGCAGTGGAAGCAGGGGCCCAGATCGAGGCCGTATTGGTAGTAGAGCGCCACCCCTTCCATGGAGAGGCCCATGACGATCAGGGCGAGCCAGTACCAGGGTGTGCGGAGGATGGTGAAGAGCTTATTCAGCATGACGGGTAAATGTCTGTTGTTTCGGATGAGGGTAACCCAAAGTGTGCTATCTGCATACCTGTGTTCAAGCTGGGCATGATTAGCCTAACTGTGCCCGGTACTCTGTAGGCTGGGCAGTTATGCCCAGCAATTCAATCCAATTCCATAGTTTGTATCTGGGTTGGTACATTTTCTCCCCAATTGGTTTCATACCATCCCTTGGCAACACAATGAGCGAAGGAACTGTACGGCCAATCATGTACCCGGGCTACTAACCCGTGCTTGACCGGGTTGTAGTGGATGTAATCCATATGTCGTCGCCAGTCTTCCTCATCGCGAATCAGATGCTCCCAATAGCGGCGTTGCCAAATGGCGCGCTCCCTTTTCATGGTCCGTGAGCCGCTTATTACTTCGACTGGTGACAATGACATAGAAAAGCGTCTTTTAATCTGTGTCCAACGTACAGGGTAGTTGTCATCATTTTCAGGTAGGCGCCAGATGCAATGCAGGTGATCAGGCATAATGGCCATGGCATCAATGTGGAAGGGCATGCGCTTGCGAACCTCTGCAATGGCACTGCGCAATTTTTCGACGTTGTTTAGTGTGGCAAGGGTGGGATTTCTATCATAGGTAACGAGAGTGAAGAAATAGCAGCCGCCTGGTTGCCTCTGGCGGATGTATCGACGCATTGCATAACCTCCTTGTCCATTTGCTGGGCATTACTGCCCAGCCTACCCGTATCCATATTCTATCGGCCGGGCAACCATGCCCAACGATTACCTATAAATCGAGCCGCTTTACCGGCGCTTCCATCCAGTCTTCGCTTTCGTTCCAGTCGTAGTTGGGGTCGTCGACGAAGAGTTCGATTTCGTTGCCGTCGGGATCGCGCAGGTAGAGGCTCTGGCTGACGGTGTGATCGGAGAGGCCGTCGATCTCACAGCCGAAGTTTTCGGCCCGTTGCAGTGCGCCGCGCAGGTCGTCGAGGTTATCGCCCACCTTCCAGCCGACGTGGTAGAGCCCGAGGCGATGCCCCTTGAGTGGGCCAGGCGCCTCGCGGACTTCGATCAGCAGCAGTTCGTGGTGGCTGCGGCCACCGGTGAAGAGCGCCCCGCGGCCGTTGAAGATGTGGCCGATCTCGTTGAGGCCGACCACGTCGCGGTAGAAGGCGCTGCTCTTTTCCAGGTCCCTGACATAGAAGACCACGTGTCCTAACTCGGCCATAGCTGCTTCCTCATCATTCACTAACTATGAGTAAGTATGGGCGCCGATGTCAGGAATTAAAGGTGGGGTTACCTTTGAGGGGTTTGAGAAGGCTCTCGAGTCCGCCCTTGCGGATCTCCAGCGCCAGTTGCAGCAGTTCGCCGAGCTTGCCGTCGGGGAATCCCTCCTTGGCAAACCAGAGCAGGTACTCTTCAGGGAGGTCGATGAGGACTTTGCCCTTGTATTTGCCGAAGGGCATCGGTTGGTTGGCCAGTTTTACCAGGTCTTCTTTCTCCAACATGTCTCTAATTGTGCCACGTCATCCTTGATGCGGGGAAGACCAGTCGTACCCCGTTGAACAGGTAGCGTTGATCCGACGGCGCGTGGAAGCGGAAGCTGCTGCGGCGCAGGATGCGCTGGGTGTGGGTGCTGCCGCCGCGCAGGGAGAAGTGGCCGGCGTCGAATTCCTGGGTCGCCGCCTCCTGATCCTGCGGCTCGAGGTAGCCGTGGTAACGGTGGAACGGGTTGCTGCACCACTCCCAGGCGCGGCCCACGTGGTTGATCGCCTTGCTGCGCACCGCGACCTCCCACTGATATTCGTGTTGTACCGCCGCCCCTTCGAATTCTTCACCGAGGTGGGAGACCCAGTTGGCGTAGGCCTCTGCCTCGTAACGGCTGATGCCGCTGACCGCCTCGCCCGGCAGCAGCTCGAACGGGCCGTTGAGACCGACGCCGTACCAGTTGCCGAAGTCGTCCAGGTGCCAGTGGTGAGGATGGTTGGCGCGCTGCTGTTTCCACTCCCAGCCCTCGATACTCCACAGACTCTGGTCGCTGTAGGCGCCCGCCTTCATGAAGCCGAGCCAGGCGCTGTTGCTGACCGGGCGGTGGTCGATACGGAAGGCGTCCAGCTCGACCACGTGGGGTGGCAGTTCGTTATCGGCGGCAGTGGAGGCCTGCTTGTTGCCGATACGGTAGTGGCCTTTCTGTACGTCGGCGTGATCGGCGGAGGGCTTGCCGACATAGAGCGGGGTGGTGACCTGGAAGGTCTGCGGGCGCTGCAGCTGGCGCTCGGTGAGCTGGGCCAGCATCTGTTCCAGCAGGGCAGCTTGTGCCTGCAGGATGCGCGGCATCAAACGCTCCGAGGCGACCAGCGAGTGTTGCGGTAGCAGTGACGGCTCAGCCAGCAGCACCAGGTTGCGTTCCTGCTGCGCCATCACCCAGTTGAGCAGGTGATCCCGCGGCGGTAGTTGCTGGATGATTTCGCTGTCTGGCGCGACGCCGATGGCAAAGAGATGGCCGACACGGCGGGTCAGCGTGTCATCGCCCATTACCACGGTGCGCAGCCAGTAGCTCTCCACATAGGCGCAACGTCCATAGAGCCAGGCCAGCGGCGGCAGGTCGGGGTGAAAGCGGCGGTAGCAATCTTCTTCAGGGACGGAGTTGAACAGGTGGGCCATCATTTGGTGGATGGCGTTGAGCTGGCCGAGGAGTTGCGGTGTCTCGATTTGCATGGGCTTTCCTGCCTCACATGTCGGTTAACAGGGGTACCGCACTTCTTCAGAGATTCCACGGAGTCGGCCGACGCATCGGAGAGAGAAAACAGGGTGTGTCGTGGCTTACTGAACTTCCCGTACCTTGCCACGCAGGGACTTCTGTTTACTGTGACGGGTTTTGCTTTCCAGCCGTTTGACCTGCGAGGAGCGGGTCGGTTTGGTTGGCTTGCGCGCCTTGCGGGTGACGGCGACGCTACGGATCAGTTCGGCCAGGCGGGCCAGGGCATCTTCGCGATTATTCTCCTGGGTGCGAAAGCGCTGCGCCTTGAGCACGATCACCCCGTCTGCGGTGATGCGTGAGTCGCGACGTGCCAGCAGCCGTTCCTTGTAGAACTCCGGGAGCGATGAGGCGCGGATGTCGAAGCGCAGGTGGATAGCGCTGGAGACCTTATTAACGTTCTGCCCGCCCGCGCCCTGGGCGCGGATCGCCGTCAGTTCGATTTCGTCGTCGTTTAGCTGTACCTGGTTGGAAATGGCGAGCATGGCCCAGACCCTCTATAGAGATGGCTATGGTATCAGCGGCTATGCTTGGTAACTACGCCGGGGGAGATGGAATGCGAAGCCTTTTCCTGATCATTGCAGCACTACTGATGGTCTCCGCGCTGGCGGCGGAGGAGTCCGCCATGCCGGTAATGGAGCGCAAGGTAGTGGTGCTGAGTGTTGATGACGCCATCGGCCCCGCCACCGAGGATTACCTGACACGCGCCCTGGAGCGGGCCGCCGTTGCCAATGTGGAGTTGGTGGTGCTGCGCATGGATACCCCGGGTGGGCTCGATACGGCGATGCGCGGCATCATCAAGGCGATCATCAATTCACCGGTACCGGTGGCGACCTTCGTTGCCCCCAGCGGTGCCCGTGCCGCCAGCGCCGGAACCTATATTCTCTACGCCAGCCACATTGCGGCGATGGCGCCGGGCACCAACCTGGGCGCGGCGACACCGGTTTCGATTGGCGGCCTGCCGGGCGGCGGCGAGCCAGAAAAAGCGGCGGAGAAAAAAGATCCGCAGGCACCGCTGGCCGATCCGATGAAGCATAAGGTGGTCAACGATGCGGTAGCCTACATCCGCGGTTTGGCGCAGATGCATGGACGTAATGCGCAGTGGGCGGAAAAGGCGGTGCGTGAAGCGGCCAGTCTGCCCGCGGAAGAAGCATTGAAACTGAAGGTGATCGACCTGATGGCGGCGGACACCGCCGATCTGCTGCGCAAGGTGAATGGCCGCGAAGTGAAGGTGCAGAATCATTCGCGTACCCTGCACACGGACGGCCTGGCGGTGGAGCAGCATGAACCCGACTGGCGCAGCCGCCTGCTCAGCGTGATCACCAATCCTAATATCGCTTATATCCTGATGCTGGTCGGCATCTACGGCCTGATCCTCGAATTCTCCAATCCTGGTTCCATTCTGCCCGGCACCATCGGTGCCATTGCACTGGTGCTGGCGCTGTTCGCCCTGCAACTCCTGCCGGTCAATTATGCGGGTGTGGCGCTGATCCTGCTCGGCGTCGGGCTGATGGTCGGTGAGGCGTACCAGCCCAGTTTCGGTGTGCTCGGTATCGGCGGGCTGATCGCCTTTGTCATCGGCTCGATCATCCTCATCGATAGTGAGGCACCTGGCTTCGGTATCGATCTGTCGGTGATCGCCGTTTTCTCCGTCGCCAGTGTGTTGCTGTTTGTTTTTGTCATCGGCCTGGTGCTGAAGGCGCAACGGCGTCCGGTGGTTAGCGGCAGGGAACAGATGCTCGGCGACACGGGTGTGGTGACCGCCGATTTCGATGGTCAGGGAACCATTTTCATCCACAGCGAACACTGGTCGGCGGTGAGCGATGTGCCGTTGAAGAAAGGCGATCGGGTGAAGGTAACGCAAATGGACGGCCTGACCCTGCGAGTCGAGCCGCTACAGGCCACAACAGAGGAGTCGCAGCAATGACCGCATATTCGCTATACACCGTTATCGTTCTGGTGGTGCTCTTTTTCGCCTCGGCGATCCGCATCCTGCGCGAGTATGAGCGTGGGGTGATCTTTTTGCTTGGTCGTTTCTGGAAGGTGAAGGGGCCGGGTTTCATTATCGTCATTCCCTTGATTCAGCAGATGGTGCGGGTGGACCTGCGCACCATCGTCATGGACGTGCCGACTCAGGATGTGATCTCCCGCGACAACGTTTCGGTGGAGGTCAACGCGGTGGTCTACTTCCGCGTGGTGGAGCCGGACAAGGCGATCATCCAGGTGGAGAATTTCTACGACGCCACCAGCCAGTTGGCGCAGACGACATTGCGTTCGGTACTGGGCCAGCATGAACTGGACGAGATGCTTTCCGAACGGGAGCGGCTCAATGCCGATATCCAGGCGATCCTCGATGAGCAGACCAACGCCTGGGGCATCAAGGTGATTAACGTTGAGATCAAGCATGTCGATCTGAATGAGACGATGATCCGTGCTATCGCCAAACAGGCGGAGGCGGAGCGGGTGCGTCGCGCCAAGGTGATCCATGCCGAGGGTGAAATGCAGGCCTCGGAAAAATTGCTGGAGGCAGCGCAGAAACTGGCGCAGGCTCCCGAGGCGATGCAGTTGCGCTATCTGCAGACGCTCACCGAGATCGCCAGCGAGCGCTCCAACACCATTGTTTTTCCGCTGCCGATGAACCTGATCGATACCATCATCGATAAGCTCAAGCAGCGGTAGCCATGACCGTAGTAAAACGGGTGGCGCGGCTGTTGTTGCTCATCGTTCTGACGACGGGCGCCACACTTTGGCTGCGGCAACCGGCGATGCTCTTTTATCCCGTTACTGAGCTTGTCGCCACACCGTTCGATGTCGGTTTGGCCTACGAGGAGGTGAAGCTGTCCGCCGACAGCATCGAACTGCACGGCTGGTATCTGCCGAATCCCGGTAGTGAGCGGACGCTACTCTTTTTTCACGGCAACGCAGGCAATATCTCGCACCGCCTCGACTCGTTGCAGATATTCCATCGTCTCGGTCTGAATGTGCTGATCATCGATTACCGCGGCTACGGCAGGAGCGGCGGTACGCCGAGCGAAGAGGGTTTGTATCAGGATGGCAAAGCGGCCTGGCGCTACCTGACCGAGCGGCGTGGTGACAAGGCGGAGAACATCGTGATCTTCGGCCGCTCGCTCGGCGCGGCGGTGGCGGCCCGGATGGCAGAGCAGGAACAGCCTGCCGCACTTATCATTGAATCGGGTTTCACCTCGGTGAAGGCGATGGCGCGGGAACATTTTCCGTTGCTATCGTGGATGACACCGCTCCGCTATCGTTTCGATACCGAAGAGGCGTTGGGCAAGGTCCACTGTCCGGTGCTGGTGGCGCATAGCCGGGAGGACGAGATCAGTCCTTTTGCCTTCGGTGAGAAGTTGTTCCAGGCGGCCCATGAGCCGAAGCGTTTTCTGACTCTGAAGGGCGATCACAACAGCGGTTTTTTACAGAGCCAGCCAGCCTATGAGGAAGGATTGCGTGCCTTCCTTTCCCAGCTGGTTTTTCACCCTAATACCAAATAGTCACCGGGGCGTCAGTCGGGTGATGTGTAGCTGACGGCGGTGATGAAATAGGTTGCTGTGCCTTTGGGTGTCGCCACTTCCACCTCGTCATCGACGCGTTTTTTCATCAGCGCGCGGGCCATCGGCGAGTCCATGCTGATCCAGCTTTTTTTCGGATCGAACTCATCGGGGCCGACGATACGGTGAGTGGACTCGTTGCCGTCGTTGTCTTCAAGGGTGACCCAGGCGCCGAAGAAGACCTGTTCAGCGTCGCTGGGGGTGGTGCGCACCACGGTAAGATCCGGCAGCCGTTTTTGCAGGTAGCGGATGCGTCGGTCGATGCCAGCCAGCTCTTTTTTGCGATAGATGTATTCGGCATTTTCCGAGCGATCCCCCTCGGCGGCCGCGGCGGAGAGGGCCTTGGTCACCTCCTTGCGTCGGCTCCACAGCCCGTTCAATTCGAGTTGCAACGCATCGTAACCGTCACCGGTGATGTAGGGGGATTGCTTTGGTTGGGGGGGACGCCAGCGTGACATGGGATTGTTTCCACTTTATTGAGGTCACAGTATATCAATGATGGTTGAGTGCAAGTTGGCGACAGTTGGTTTAGTCTGTCAGCGCAGACGACAGGTACAGGGAGTACGAAGTGAAACGACTGATTTTGGCATTTATCCATGGTGCAATTTTTGCCCTGATGTTGGGTGGGTGCAGTAGCGAGGCGGGCGGCGGCCTGACCCTCTCCGGTACGGTGGAGGCGCGGGAGACGGCGCTGTCGTTTCAGGTTGGCGGGCGTATCGAAAAGCTGTTGGTGGATGAGGGGCAAACGGTCAAGCGCGATCAGGTGGTGGCGCAACTGGTGGCCGAGGATTATTCGCTTGCAGTCGATAAGGCCAGGGCAAACATGGACGCAGCGCAGGCGGTGCTGGCCGCGCTGGAAGCGGGTGCCCGTAAACAGGAGTTGAAGGTCGCCGAGGCGACCCTGGAGCAGGCCCAGGCGGAACAGCGTTTCGCTGATGAAGAGGTCAAACGGATCCAGAGCCTGATCAACAAACATCTCGCCTCCCAGGAGCAACTGGATCAGGCAAAACTCAAACGTGATGTAGCCAAAAGCGCGGTGCGCAAAGCGCAGCAGCAACTGCAGTTGCTGCGTGAAGGTCCGCGTCAGGAAGAGATGGATCAGGCCCGTGCCGCGCTGGCGGTAACCCAAAGCGCGTTGCAGAGTGCCGAGCGGCAGCTCGGTTACACACAGTTAATCAGTCCGGTCGATGGCAGCGTCACCCTGCGTCAGGCAGAGGCGGGCGAAGTGGTCGGCGCTGGGCAGCCGGTGTTCAAGGTGGCGGAGCTGACCCGTCCCTGGGTACGCGCCTATCTCAACGAAACCGATCTGGCGCGGGTGAAGATCGGTCAGGCGGCGACGGTCAGTGTCGACGGTCTGCCGGAAAAATCCTTCCGCGGTCGCCTTACCTTCATCTCGCCCAAGGCGGAGTTCACCCCCAAGGCGGTCGAGACTCGTGCGCTGCGGGTCGATCTGGTCTATCGGGTTAAGGTCGAGGTGGATGATCCCGAAGGGCTGCTCAAACTGGGTATGCCCGCCGACGTGGTATTCGACGCCGGTTCCTGACGATGGCAGCGGTGATTCGTGCCGAATCTCTCCGTTTTGACTACGGCGGTGCGCCGGTATTGCAGGGCATCACCCTTGAGGTGAAGGCGGGGGAGATCGTCGGTCTGGTCGGCGCCGATGGCGCGGGCAAAAGTACCCTGCTGCAACTGATGGTCGGCCAGCTGGTTCCGGAGGGCGGTAGCCTGCGTGTCCTGGGCCGTTTTCCCAACGATCCCGACCTGCGTGACGACCTCGCCTATATGCCGCAGGGCTTTGGCCTCTACCTCGATCTCTCCATTCAGGAAAATCTGGAATTCTTCGCCGACCTTCACGGCATGGCACCCGCCGCCGCTGCGCTGAAGATCGCAGATCTGTTACAACGCACCGGCCTCAAGGGTTTCGAGTCGCGCCGTGCCGGACAGCTTTCCGGCGGCATGATGCAGAAGCTGGCGCTGGCCTGCGCGCTGGTGACCGAGCCGAAGGTGATGTTTCTCGACGAGCCGACCACCGGTGTCGATCCGGTGTCGCGCCGCGCCTTCTGGCGCCTGCTGGAGGCAGTGCGTGGTGAGGGCGTGGCGATCCTCTACGCCACCGCCAACATGGATGAAGCGGAACGTTGTGATCGGGTGGCGTTGCTGGAGGCGGGACGGCTGATCCGGCAGGGCACACCATTGGAACTTGTCGCCGCGGGTGGCGGCACCCTGGTGTCGGTGAGTGGTGCGGGGGTGCGCGGATATCGCGAGGCGTTGCGGCAACTGCAGGAGACCCTGTTCGTTTTCCCGGTGGGGCCGCGGCTCAATGTCTGGTTGGCCGACGGTGTTTCGTTGGCGCAGTTTCGCCAGCGACTAAGCGATGGCTTCAGTGCGCTGACGGCGGAGCCGCTACTGCCGACCCTGCACGATGCGGCGGTGCGCGATCTGGCGCTGGCGGAGGCGAAGCGTGGCTGAGGCAGCGGCACAACAGAACCGGGCATTGATCGAGGCGCGTGGCCTGACCCGCCGCTTCGGCAGCTTTGTCGCGGTCGACGGTATCGACATTACGGTGGAGGCGGGTGAGGTGTTCGGCCTGCTGGGGGCCAACGGCGCTGGTAAGACCACCGCCATTCGTATGCTCTGCGGTACGCTGCCGCCCAGCGCCGGGACGATCACCGTTGCCGGACGTGACATGGCACGCAAGGCACGGCATGCACGTGGGCACATCGGTTACGTGGCGCAGCGCTTTGCTCTCTACGGCGATCTCAGCGTCAAGGAGAACCTGCAACTGCAGGCCGGTCTCTACGGCCTGACCAATTCCCACAGCAAACGGCGTGTCGACTGGGCGCTGGATCATCTCTCTCTACGCGAAAGTGCCAAACGCATGGCGGGTGGTTTACCACTGGGCTATCAACGACGATTGGCACTGGCCGCCGCGCTGTTGCATGAACCGGAGGTACTGTTTCTCGACGAACCGACTTCCGGTGTCGACCCCATCGCGCGGCAGCAGTTCTGGGAGTTGATCTACGACCTGGCCGATTCCGGCATAGCCATTCTGGTGACCACTCACTATATGGATGAGGCGTTGTTCTGCGATCGCATTGCGCTGATGGATGCGGGGCGGATCATCGCCGAGGATGCGCCGACTGAGTTGATGACGCGCCCGCTGCCGACGCCGCTGCTGGTGCTACAAAGTGAAGGCGGTGCCTGTTGTGCCGCGGAGTTGCGACAGTGGCCGGAGGTGCTGGAGATCATTCCCCACTCGGGTCAGTTGCGACTCCGTCTACAGCCGGGTACGGACAGCGAAACGTTGATGACACGCATCCGCCATCTAGCAGACGAGAAGGGGATCGTCATCCATGAACTGGGTGTTGCAGGGGCGGAACTGGAAGATGTGTTCGTTGCTCTGCTGGAGGAGAGTCAGCGTCAGCGGGGGTTGCTGTTATGAAACTGCAACACGTCCGCGCCGTGGCACGCAAGGAGTGGTGGCATCTGCTGCGCGATCCCCGTTCGCTTGCACTGATCATCCTGATGCCGTCGATGCTGTTGTTCCTTTTCGGTTATGCCCTGCGCCTCGATATCACCAATCTGCCGCTGGGGGTGTTGCAGGAGTCCCACGATGCAACCAGTAATGAAATCGTTGCCCGTTTCGATGCCAGTCATGCCTTCGATGTGATCACCTATTACACCGATCGTCGACAGTTGGAAACGTCGCTGCAACATGGCGAAGTAGCAGCGGTACTGGTAGTACCGCGGACGTTAAGCCGCGATCTGGCGCGTGGTGAGGCAACACTGCAATTCATTCTCGATGGTGTGGATGCCAACAGCGCACGACTGGCGCAGAACTATGCGCAGGCGATTATTAACGACTACCTGCAACAGAATGGTTTGGTAAAGCTGCCGATCGAGATCGAAGATCGCACCTGGTTTAACGAAGCGAAAGAGAGTCGTCTGGCGATCGTGCCCGGGGTGATCGCGGTGGTGATGGCGGTCATCGGTGCGCTGATGACCTCGCTGACCATTGCCCGTGAAATGGAGGCGGGCAATCTGGTAATGCTGCGCACCACGGCGCTGCGTAAAAACGAATTTCTGCTCGGTAAGATGCTGCCCTACTTTGTGATCGGCATGGCCGACCTACTCGCCGCGACTCTGGCGGCGGTCTACATCTTCGATGTGCCGCTGCGTGGATCGCCGGTTGCACTGACGCTGGTGTCGGCACTGTTCCTGATCGTGGTGATGTTGCAGGGGGCGATGCTCTCCATCGTTGCCGGTGGGCAGATGCTGGCGGCGCAGATGTCGCTGGTCAGTACCTTCCTGCCCGCGTTTCTGCTTTCCGGTTTTATCTTCGCCATTGAGAATATGCCGCAGGCGCTGCAATACCTGACGGTGATTGTTCCGGCGCGTTACTACGTGACGCTCTCTAAGCTGATCTTCCTCAAAGGGGTTTCGCCCCTACTGCTCTGGAGCGAAGTGTTGGCACTGCTTGGCATTATGTTGTTGCTGATTCGTGTGGTGACCTTGCGTGCACGCAAACTGGGGCTGCAATGATCGAACGAATCCAGCACAGCATGACCCGACTTCGCGCGATGCTGAATAAAGAGTTTCGGCAGATGTTGCGCGATCCACGCATGCGCTTCTTTGTCATCGTGCCGCCGTTGATCCAGTTGGTGATCTTCGGTTACGCCGCCACCTTCGATGTGCGCCAGGCAGAAGTGGCGGTGGTGGACGAGGTAAATATCAGCGCCAGTCGCGAACTGATCGACGCGGTGCGTGCTACCGGTCATTTCCATCTCCATCCGGCAGGGATGAAGGTGGCAACGGATCTGCTGGAGCGAGGAGAAGTGCGGGCGATCTTGCGTTTTCCGTGGGACTTTGATGGCGGCGGCAAATTGCAACTGATCGCCGACGGTTCCGATTCCAACAGCGCGCAACTGGTGGTGGGGCAGTTGGCTGCGACGCTGCGCGAACACATGTTGCAAAATGCCCATCCTCCGATCGATCTGGTCACCCGCGCCTGGTTCAATCCCAATCTCAACGATCGCGACTACTTCGTCCCCGGCATTATGGCCAATGTAGTGTTGATCGCCACCATGCTGCTCACTGCCATGAGTGTGGTGCGTGAACGTGAACTGGGAACACTGGAACGGTTAATGGTGACACCACTGGCGCGGGTGGAATTTATCGTCGGCAAGCTACTGCCGGTGGCGGTGCTGGGTCTGTTCGATGTGGTGTTGGTGACGGCGATCGCGGTGGGCTGGTTCGGCGTACCGTTTCGTGGTGAACCGCTGGCGCTGCTGGTTGCCAGTATGCTCTACCTGATGAGTACTCTGGGGGTAGGGCTGCTGATCTCCAGTTTCGCCTCGACGCAACAGCAGGCGATGCTGACCGCCTTCTTCTTTTTGATACCGATGGTAATCCTCTCCGGTTTCGCCTTTCCGATCCGCAACATGCCCGACTGGATCCAGATGGTGACTTATCTCGATCCGTTGCGTTACTACCTGGTGGTGATTCGCGATCTCTTCCTCAAGGGTGGCGGTATTAGTGCACATCCCTTTGAGTATCAGATGATGGCGTTGCTGGGAGGAGTTGCACTGGGTTTGAGTATGTTGAGAGCACGCTAATACGCCTTCACCGTTACTCATTTTGTTGTTCCCACCACGCCGGCAGATCGGCAACGGAGTCGATCACCGCAAAAGGTTCGATACTGAGTAAAAGATCGCTTTCGCGGAATTTTCCGCTACGTACCATTACGCCACGAATGCCTGACCGCTGTGCGCCGTCGATATCGCCGCGGATATCATCACCGATCATGATGCTTTCCTCAGCGCTAACACCGAGTTGATTGAGTGCGTTGTGAAAGAATGGGGTGGCAGGTTTTCCCAGCACGATAGCTTCCCGACCACAGGCATATTCCAGTCCTTTGACATAGGGGCCGACATCAAGGCGTAAGCCATCATCGGCCTGCCAGTAGCGAGTCATACCGAGCGCGATCAACGCTGCATCGGGGTTGTTCATCAACAGACGAAAGGCGCGATTGTAGGTAGCGAAGTCCCACCCAGCACCCAGATCACCTAATACGACAGCGCCGACCTTTTCCGTCGTATCGTCAGCAATAGCGATCCCACTAAATTCCTCGCGTGTCAGTGCCGGCACGAACAGTGCGACGGGCAGGCGAACATTCTGTTGTAGCCAGTTGGCCGCCGCGTGAGGTGGATTGAAGATTTCATCGACGCTGGCAGTGATTCCCATCGTGGCAAGTTTCTCTACCAGCGCGCGGCGAGGTTTGGAGGTGGTGTTGGTGAGGAACAGGTGTGGAATACCCTGCGCTTTGCACCAGGCGATGGTCTCGCAGGCACCAGGGATCGGTGTGTCGCCTTCGTAAAGCACACCATCCATGTCAAACAGGATTGACTTCATTCTGTTACCTTGCACACAAATCAGTTGGCATACAGGGACAATACTACTCTAGGTTAATAGTGGCGATTGCACATCATTGGCAATAGGCGGACAATCTTTTCACCCAGCGTTTTCGCTGCCGGGGCCAAGGGGGTTTGTATGTACCCATGCCGTGTTGAGAAAAGGATTTGGCGCGAGGCGGATCACGATTCGGATGTCACTCGCCTGATTTACGATCTGGAAGTCGATGAGGCCCCGATGGTGGGTTACGAATTGAACGAGGGCCGTTGGTATTCAGGGCCGCTCAATTTCGTGATCTGGGATGAGGATGACGAGTGCTTTGTCTGCAAGACCGAAGATGAGTATCCGGTCGAAGAGCGTGACTACCAGTACTCCTACGAGTGGATTATCGACAATTACCTGATGCAGGGCTGGCAGAAGCTATAAGCAAATCCCAAACCGCCGAAAAAGATAGAACATAAAAAAGCCGGGCACTGCCCGGCTTTGTTGTTCTGCCACCTGTCCAGATCAGTGAAACAGTACCTTGGCATCTGACCATGGGTGCTGTGCGCTGTGGATCTTGGCGCGGATGCCTGCTTCCTTGAAGCGATCAAAGCCGCGTGACTTGTCGCCCCAAAGCTCCAGCAGGTTTTCACTTTTGACCATGCGGAAGTGGCCGCTACCGGTGACGCCGACCTCGCGGGGGTCAACGAACAGGGTCTTCTCGTCGAGCCAGCGGTGCGGCACACCGTGGTCGGCCAGGAAGTAGGCCAGCATCTGGTTGTGGAGGCGGTGCATCGCCTTGGCGGAAAAAAGCAGATACTCCTTGCCCTGCCACAGCAGCTGCACGAATTTGCCCTGGATTTCGTCTTCTTTATCCAGCTGTTTTACCGGCGGGTAACTCTCAATAATGCATGCGCACATGACTGACTCCTCTCTTACAGCGTACTACAGGGGGTGACCGTGATTCTTTTGTCCAGTCTTGATGATGAAGATAATGGCTGAAGCGAGGATTAAACGGGCACTGGTTGGCAAAAAACCCTGTGCTATGCTGGGAAAAATGGGGACTGGTTGGCAAAAGCGCTAGAAACGGGTCTCAGAGGCTGATATCGCGGTGCGAAAAAGTGGCCGCTCGGCATGCAAAACCGGGGGAAGTTTTGCACACGTCGCGGCCGGGGGGGTGAAATTTACAGGGCGTTGGCGCGTGGTTGACCGAACAGTAGTGAGATCAATTCACGCCCAGATTTCCCGCTGTCACTAGCGATGGTTTGCAGGCTGGTGCTGTTGTCGGCAACCTGAAAACCTTCTGCCTCAAGCAGCATGTGCAACTCGTCGGCATCGCGAGACTGGAGCTGGGCAACCATACTTAGCGGTGCTTTTTCGAGGGTTTTGATCGCTGCGATCATCGGATTGCCACCCTCTTCGTGGCCGGAGGCGACCATGAATACCAGGCTACCGGCGAGAACCGAGGCCATCACCGCGCGCGGCAGGCCGAGGGAGAAATAGCGCTTGAAGGGTGCCCAGTGCGTATTGACGTGCAGCAGGGCACCCAGGATGAAGGCGATCCCGATCCACTCGTGGGCCTCCTTGATTAGCCCTTCGCCGAGATGGAAGAAGAGCAGGACGCCGGACACGCCGGTGAATAGAAAGGTGCCGATGGTCAGGGGTGTTGACCAGTTTCGAGTGCGTGCAGGGGGTTGAGTTGCCATGTTGCTACTCCAGGGGGTTGGATGACATGGCTTAGTGTGGCGGAAGGGCGCGCAAACTTGGTTATGACGCGGGTTAAGAAGTGCAAAGATGTACCTGTTTGGACGTCCGTATGTAACGTTGCATTTACATAGTGAATAGTCTTTTCTTATTAAGGCCGCCTTTTAGATAGGCGGTTAGCTGAAGGGCCAGGGATACATGGAGTAACGGCCTCACTCACCTTAAATATCTACCTCAGGTGACAGGGCAGTCGCTCCTCCTAATGTACTTCCCTGGTTTGCTAGCGCCAAAGTTGAGATGGCGACATAGTCACATCAGTACCAAGGGAACAGGCGACGATGAACAACTATGACCAGCCCATTCTGATCGTCAGTGATAATGAAAGTGAGCTGGAAGAGATCAGGCTCCACCTGAGCAACGGTTACACACAGGTTCATGCCATCCTGAAAGAGGATGCGGCAATTCGCTTTTTCGAGACAAAAAAACCGGCACTATTGCTACTGGCCTTTAACAGTCTCCACAGGGCAGAAACGTTCTATCTGACACTCTTCCATGCCTGTGAAAATATCTATGACATCCCTCATCAGGTAATTGTCTTTGTTACACGTAGTGAGCTGGAGCGCGCCTACGAACTTTGTCTGCGAGAGATCTTTCATAGCTTTGTTATTGTTCGTCCACTATTGAGTCAGCACTTCTTGCGCCTTGCGGTTACACATGCGCTGGAGAAGCGCGAAGCCCGCCTCACAATCCAGCGTGGACACAAATTAATGCACCGTCTTGCAGAGCATGTCGAAGGCATGCGAGAGGAGTTTGATCAGTTAGTGCGAGAGAATAAGGTGTTCCGTGAAAAACAGCATGGTGCACAAAAGGGTCTGGTTACTTCAATCAATGCCCGGCTGGGAATCTTTCGTGACAGCCTGATGGGTCCTGATATGAAGGAGATTGTTACAGTGCATGATTTCGAAGCGCTGCACAGAGAATTTGAGCGGGTACGTGAAGGGGGAATTGTTGATCAGCTGGAACATCATCACGCAAAGATGGAAAAGGCGTTGGATAGTTGGACCGGTAATCTGGAGAAGCACCTTATGTTGCTGGAGAAGGCTTCCGTTGAAGTGAAGCAGGTGAAGGATTCTCGGGTGATAAAAATACTGGTAATTGATGACGATGACATTCAGCGGCAAATGCTTTGTACCGTTCTTGAAGGGCGTGGGTACGGTGTACTACAGGCGGCGAATGGTAATGAAGGGATGGGTATGTTGCTGTCCAATGAGTTCGATCTAATCTTGCTCGACTACGAAATGCCAGATCTGGATGGTGTTAGTTTGCTGAGAAAGGTACGAACGAGCCCTCAACTAAAGGAGTTGCCGGTTATTATGCTAACCGGCCACCATGAAAAAGAGGTGGTGGAGCTCTGTTTGGCGAGTGGCGCCAATGACTATCTGGTAAAACCGGTACAAGTAAATCGTTTGCATGAACATCTGAATCACTTTCTTCTCAGGTCGTAGTTCGCGTAGGCGGATTGCGCCATTCAACGTTGATCTTCAATCAATGCTGGCCCGATGGCGTTGCTGGCGGCGTGTGCCGTCATGAACAAGATTTTCCCGAGCGCGTTCCTGATTTAGTGGCGTTAGTCCCTTCTGCCCGCTCAGGGCAAAATCACTCTCCAATGCCATCACGGAATCCGTGGCGGCAATACCAGGCAATTCGATCATCGCTTGGTGTAACAGAGCAAACATTCGCTGTAGGTGAATACGATGAGTTTGACCGGTTTGTGTGTAAAGCCAGTCGCTCAATTGCATAAAGCGGGCAAAAGGCGCATCACCCAGAATTAGTGGCAAAGTATTGGGGAAGCGGCCTGCATTGGCGATCAGATCCCAGTAACGGGCAAATCGATTGAGCCGTTGCATGTCGTGAAAATCGATGCGATCGGTTTGCAGAATGTTGTAGGGCGGTATGGGCTGGAAGTGCAGGGCGAAGTTATTCGTGTGACGGGCGATGGGGGCGCCACGCAGGCGTTTGAGAATACCGACCTGTATTTCGTGCGGGCCAAGCGCCCATAGACGATCGAAACCGGTGCCGAAACTCTGCATATCCTCACCGGGCAGGCCGATGATCAAATCCGCATGCAGGTGTGCATGACTCTCCTCACGCAGCCAACGTAAATTAATCTCGGTTTTCACGTTGTCCTGTTTGCGACTGATCAGAGACTGAACTTCCGGATTGAATGTCTGCACACCGATCTCGAACTGCAAACTGCCCGCAGGGAAACGTTGAATGGTTTGCTTGAGTGAATCGGGAAGATGATCCGGGATCAATTCAAAGTGGAGAAAGAGATCGTCATCCAGACGTTCCAGAAAGAAGTTGAGAATGCGCTGACACTGTTCCGGTTTGAGATTGAAACTGCGGTCGACAAATTTAAAACGGCGCAGGCCGCGCCGGTAGAGTTCATCCATTTCGCTGAGAAAACGATCCTGATCGAACGGCACGGCGGTTTTGTCCAGTGCCGAGAGACAGAATTCGCACTTGAAGGGACAGCCGCGCGAGGCCTCAACATAAACGGTGCGTTGACGCAGATCTTCATCGCTGAAATAGCGATAGGGCAGTTGTAGCTCATCCAGTTTGAATGGGGCGGGTTCAATGATCCTGTCGGCAGGACGATCACCAGCGATTAACTGTCGGCATAGTGCAGCAAAGGCAAGGTCACCCTGTCCGGTGATCACGTAATCGGCCAGGGCGACGATCGGTTGCTGCTCCTGCTCATAGCTTACCTCCGGGCCACCGAGCACGATGGTCACTTCGGGACGCAGGGTTTTGAGCAGTGCCACCAGCTCTTCGCTCTCCCTGGCATTCCAGATGTAGACGCCCAGGCCAATGATCGCCGGTTCTTCGGCTAGTAACTGTTCGGCGATCTCGATGGGTCGCTGCTTGATGGTGAATTCCAACAGTTTTGAGTCACGCTGAAGCTCGCCCATATTGGCCAGCAGGTAGCGCATCCCCAGCGAAGCGTGGATATAGCGGGCGTTGAGAGTGGCAAGGAGAATACGGCTCATGGGCAAAGATTATCAGAAACGGACGTCAGCGGCGCTTGACAATGCAACACCTACAGGCGAGGGTGCGCCCTCTATAAGCAGGATGGTGCAACGGTGGCAGTAATCTGGCAAAAGACGGAGGGCGATACCCGTTATGAGGTGCGGCGCGCAGGTAACAGTCTGCGGCTCTACACCAATGGCGTGTTTCACAGCCAGTACAACCCGAAGCAGCCGGTGACCGGCAACGTCTGGGACCTGTTGATGCTGCCCGCCTTTTTCCAGCCGCAGCAGGTGCGCCGGGTGTTGGTGCTGGGAGTCGGCGGTGGCTCGGTGATCCGACAGCTGAATCACTTCCTCAAGCCGGAATTGATCGTGGGCGTTGAACTCAATCCGGTGCATCTGGAGATCGCACGGGATCATTTCGGTGTGGCAGAAGAGAATGTGGAACTGCACGAGGCGGATGCCATCTGGTGGCTGCGTCAGTATCGGGGTGAACGCTTCGACCTGATCATCGAAGATCTGTTTACCGATAGTAACGGCGAGCCGGAACGGGTGATTGCCGCCGATGGTAAGTGGATGCGTCAACTGCTCAAGCAACTGACCCCCAGGGGAACGCTGGTGATCAATTTTGGTTCCGCTCAGGAATTGAAAGCATCCGCATGGTTCACTGAGACATCAGTGCGGGAAAAATTACCCGTCGCCTTCAAATTGACAACCCCACTCTACGAAAACGCCATCGGCGCCTTTCTGCGTGCGCCTGCCGATAGCAGCGATCTGCGCCTCCACCTTGTTGCCTGGGCCGAACTCGATCATTCGCGGCGGGGCTGCAGGCTTAACTACACTCTGCGCAAATTGAACACGGAATAGCGCGCGGCGCTTGTGATCGTCACAATTAGTTCCTATCTTTGCCCTTGCTGTCATAAACCGATATTCCCCCCATGCCTGTTGTAAAAGACGCTTTGCATAACAGCATCACCGAACAGCGCCAAGCGCTAGCTGCGATGATGAAACTCCCCCTGCTGGATCTGGCGCAGCGGGTCGTTGATGTCTGGCACGAACGCGATAAGCTGGATGAGCTGTTGCTAAACTCGCTGGAGAGCATTCACTACTGCAAATATCTCTATGCGCTCAATCCGCAGGGGGTACAGATCAGCAGCAATATCAGCGCCGAGGGCTTAATCAAAGCTGACTTCGGTCGTGATCGTTCACAGCGACCCTATATGCAGCAGGTCAAGGTCGGTACCCCGTTCATGCTCTCCGAGGCGTACATCAGTTTGCGCGTGCGCCGCCCTTCACTGACAGCGCTGATCACCGTGTTTGATGAGGGTAACCTGCTGGGATATGTGGGGGCGGACTTCGACCTGCGTGATCTGCCGCTGACCCGCAAGCTCTATGAAGAGCCTACGGCCTGGCGCCAGATCAAGGGTGACCCGGCGATCCGTGGCACAGTGTTTCACCAAACCCGCACCGAAAGCCGCATGGATCGGCACATGGATGAAGTGCTTGGCCTGATAGAGGAGCTGTTTCTGGAGCACGGTATCTTCCACGCCAAGCTCCACTTCTCCAGTAGTCGCGCCACGGTCTGGCTGACGGACGACCCCTACCGTTACCGCCTGCTCGACATCGATATGTTGATTGATCCAGATATCTGCCTGGCCTATCCCCGTAGCCCCTGGCCGGAGGGGGCGGTGATTCCACCGGAGCGGGTGCGCGATGTGCTGGATGGGCTGCGTGACCTGCGCTTTATGGACGAAACCTTCTATCTGCGTTCCGGGGCATTGAACATCTTCAATGGTATGGTCAGCCTGACCTTCTCCTGCGACGGTTCCCACTACATACCCTGGGAGGCGTTTCTTGATCGCGAACACGCCATCTGGACCGGCCAGGCCGCGACCACCCAGGAATAAAAAAAGCCGGGAAGTCCCGGCTTTCTTTACTGAGGGGATCGATTAACCGCCACTGCCACCGCTTTTGGGATCCAGCCCTACCGGCCACAGTGTGGTTGCGCTGCTCATGCAGTTGGCCTTGAAATCATCGCGTGCTTGGCCCTGCAGTGCGCTCTGCTCGGACCACTGCGCGCATTGCTCGGCATAAAACGTCTGTACACGCGGGTCTTTCTCATTCAGGGCATCCTGCGGCCACTGCAGATCGGCGGCCTGAAGCGAGCCGGCCAGACCCAACAGGGTGAGGGCCACCAGGGATTTACTTCTCATAGACTCCTCCTGATAAACAACTTGTATGACGGCGAATGCCGCGGGATGAGTGTGCATCAGGGGCTGGGCAAGTAAATCAATATAAAAACGTAGTGAAGATGAAAAAAAATGATGGATAACAACGCCATAAAGACACACAAAAAGGCGGGTTATGACTACACAATCTATAGGATAATTCCTACAGCCTTTCCTCAGGCTAGGGCCTAAGATTTCAACAGTGCCGCAGGGAGCGGTACGGAAGGAATACCCCGACGGGCGAGGTAAAGGAATACCGGGGCCAAGGATGGCCTATTCTTTTCATTCATACCCCACCAAAGACAGGCAAACAGCCTGTCTTTTTTTATGTTCATGGAAGGACGGGTCGCTCACTCACATCCCTGTGACCGCGACACTGGTGCATCCTTGCACGGCGTATGCCGCGGGCGCATGGACGCGCAGGAGCGGCACCTATCCGCTACCGGAATTTGGCCTTTGCCATCCCATCCAGTGTATCCTCGCTCAAACCCACAAGCAGGAGAGAGACCCCATGAGCGAGGGCAACGATCCCCGTCCCGCCATTCCACCGCAACTGTTCTGGCGTATGTTGATTGCAGGCAATCTGACCACCCTGGTGGTGCTGACGATGGTGGCGCACTATGCCATCCCCATGGTTTCCATGCCCGAGGCGGGGGTCTGGTTGTTCCTCGCCGGGCTTGCGGCCATGGCCCCGGCGCTGCTCTACCAGCGCCGTGTAGCGCGGCTGGAGCAGCAGCGCATCGTTCAGGGTATGAGCGCCAACGCCCGCGCACTGGAGCAGCTAAAACAGGTGGTGGCTGGCCTCGCTCTGGCGGAGTTGCCGGGCCTGTTCGGTATCGCCTACTACCTCTTCAGTCATGATCGTGCCGGGATCGCCCTGCTAATGGTCGCCTGTGCCGCCCTGACCTGGCAGACCAAACCCCGCGCCTGATACCTAACAGATCGGCTACGCTTGTTGAACAATCTCGGTCAAGACCCGATCTACAGGGCACAACCGGATCAACAACAGGGGGAGTCGAGATGAAACAGATACTGTTTGCAGCGTTCGCACTGTTTGCCGTCTCTGCCGTGCAGGCAGCGGTGGTCGGTAAAGAGGTCAGCTACCGTGCGGGGGAGACCACTCTCAAGGGCTACATTGCCTACGACGACAGCATCAAGGGCAAGCGTCCCGGCGTGCTGGTGGTTCACGAATGGTGGGGTCATAACGCCTACGCCCGTCATCGTGCCGACATGCTTGCCGCGCTTGGCTACACCGCCCTGGCGGTGGATATGTACGGTGACGGCAAGCAGGCCAACCATCCGGACGATGCGGGCAAGTATGCCGGCGCGGTGCGTAAGAACATGCCCGAGGCCGAGGCCCGCTTCCGTGCGGCGATGAAGCTGCTGCACAAGCATTCCACTGTTGATAAACACAAAACCGCCGCCATCGGTTACTGCTTCGGCGGTGGCATCGTGCTGGAGATGGCACGGCGCGGTCTGCCGCTGGACGGAGTGGCCAGTTTCCACGGCAGTCTGCCTACGACTACCCCGGCGCAGAAGGGCAAGGTGAAGGCCAAAATCCTCGTTCTGAACGGTGCCGACGATCCCTTCACCAAGCCGGAGCAGATCACTGCCTTCAAACAGGAGATGGACAGCGCCGGGGTCGACTACCGCTTTATTGATTATCCCGGTGCCAAACATGCTTTCACCAATCCTCAGGCCGACGAATACGGCAAGCGCTTCAACCTGCCGCTGGCCTATAACGAGGAGGTGGACAAGGCCTCCTGGTTTGAACTGCAAACTTTTCTGAACACGCTGTTTGAGCGGTGAGACGGGGGCATGCTCCTTGCCCCGTTCTGCCTCAGGGCGTATTTTTCCATTTATGGAATACGGCTGCGGTCGATGAATTGGAGAGAAGAGCATGAGTGAAAAGAAGTTCGACGTACTATTTACCGGCAAGCTGGTAGAGGGTGCGGTAGTCGATCGGGTCAAGGCCAATGTCGCCATGCTGTTCAAGACCGATGTGGCGAAGATCGAACGGCTCTTCATCGGCATGCCGGTGATGATCAAAAAGGGCGTGGATGAAGAGACCGCCCTGAAGTACATGATGGCGATGAAAAAGGCCGGTGCGATCTGCGAAGCGAAAGAGCAGTCGGGCGCCGTCGCTGCGCCACCGCCACCCGCCCCAACTACACCACCGCCGGTTGCGTCAGCGCCTGTGCAGCCTGCTGCGTCGGCTTCCCCACCGGCGCCTACTGCCGCACCGACACCGGTGGCGGCTGCCGCAACGGGTAAAAGTGAAGCGGAGATCGCCGCCGGTGCAGATGGCGATATGCGCTTCGTGATGAAAGAGGCGCCCAAAGGGCTGGGCGAATTGGCAAACGCTACCGTTGAAGCGCCCGGCGCGACATTGGTGGAGCCGGAAGAGGTGCCGCCACCGCAGATCGATACCAGTGGTATGAGTCTGGATCAGTCGGAGGCGGATCTGGTGGAGCACGAGGAACCGCCGCCGTTGCATGTCGATCTGAGCGGCATGAGTCTCGACGAGCCGGGCGCGCGGATCAGTGAAGAGGAAGAGGTGCCGGAATTGCAGGTCGACCTGAGCGGCCTGACGATGGATGAGCCGGGTGTCATCCTGGTGGAGCCGGAAGAGCCCGAAGAGCCGAATATCGACACCAGTGGCCTGAAGCTCTCCAACGACTGAGCTGCATGGTGATGATTTGACGTTATCTCTTGAAATCGGTGTCTCTCGGCACGATTGGCTATAATCGCCATCCATTCTGAGTAAGTACCCCCGGAAACGACATTGCCCTACACAGTGAAACAACAGGTCGCCCGTATCGAGGCGGCGAATCTCGCGCCGCTGCTCAAGGGCGGCATGATGGGTCTGGAAAAGGAGACCCTGCGGGTCAATCCGGAAGGCAAGATCGCCCAGACACGCCATCCGGGTATCCTTGGATCGCCGCTGACCCATCCCTACATCACCACCGATTATTCCGAAGCGTTACTGGAGTTCATCACGCCGCCGTTTCATACGCCGAGTGATGCACTGACCTATCTGCGCGATCTGCAACAGTTCGTCTATAACCGGATGGGTAATGAGTTTCTCTGGGCGGCCAGCATGCCCTGCGTGGTGGCGGGCGAGTCGAGTATTCCGGTGGCACGTTATGGCGAGTCCAATGCGGGCAAGATGAAAACCATCTATCGCATCGGCCTCGGCTATCGCTATGGACGGGTGATGCAAGTGATCGCCGGGATGCACTTCAATTACTCTTTCAGCGATGCCTTCTGGCAAGCGTTACAGCAACTGGAAGGAGATGACCGCAACCTGCAGGACTATAAATCGGATCGCTACTTCGATCTGCTGCGTAACCTGCAACGGATCGGCTGGATCATTCCCTATCTGTTCGGTGCCTCACCGGCGGTGTGCAAATCGTTTCTCAACGGTCAGCAGACCAGTCTTGAGCAATTTGATGATTACACCTACTACGAACCCTACGCTACGTCCCTGCGCATGGGTGATATCGGCTACCAGAACAATAAGGAAAACGAGAGCGGCATTAAGGCCAACTACGATGATCTGGAGAGTTACATAGCCAGTCTCAGTTGTGCGATCAATAAACCCTATCCGGCCTACGAAAAGATCGGTGTCAAGGTCGATGGCGAATACCGTCAGCTCAATGCCAACATCCTGCAGATTGAAAACGAGTACTACAGTACCGTTCGACCCAAGCAATTATTGAAAGGCTACGAAAAGCCAACTATCGCGTTGCAAAAACGCGGTGTGCTCTACATTGAACTCCGCTCCCTCGACGTCAATCCGTTCGAGCCGATGGGCGTTAGCGAAACGCAACTCCACTTCCTCGAAGCGCTGATGCTCTACTGCCTGCTGCGTGAGAGTCCGAAGATCTCCGCGCAGGAGCGTGTCGAAATCGATCAGAATGAAATGCTCACCGCACACCGTGGGCGTGAACCGGGACTGGAACTGAGTCGATGCGGTAACGCCATTGCGCTACGTGAATGGGCACTAGAGATCTGCGACGCGATGAACGAGGTCTGCGTATTGCTCGACAGCAACACCACCAAACACCCCTATCGTCAGGCACTGGCACGCCAGCGTCGTCTGGTGGAGAACCCGGACCTTACCCCTTCAGCGCGAGTGCTGGCCGAGATGCGTAACGGTAAGGAGAGTTTCTTCGAATTTGCCCGGCGCAAATCACTGGAGCAGCAGTGGTACTTTGCCGAACTGCCGGTCGATTTCGAGCGCGAGCAGACCCTGGTGGAGCTGGCCGCCCGCTCGCTGCAGAAACAGAAAGAGATCGAAGCGGCGGATAAGGTCGGCTTCGATCTCTTTCTGCAGAACTATTTCAACCAAACCTGACGGCAGGTTATTTCAACGGCAGATAAACATCTGTAATCAATTCATGTTCCGGTGTCTCCGGGATCAGGTTGAGATAGTGAAAGAAGAGCGGAAAGTCGCGTAGCTCTTCACCGCTTTCGGGCAGCCAGTCGCGATAGAGGTGGTAGGCGACTTCATCAAGACCATCATGCGAACCTTGGTGACGTATCCGGGCGCAGCGGCCACCCGGTATGACTTTATTGATCACACCATGTGGGTTTTCAGGTACAGGTTTGTGGATCTCACCACAAATGTCGAAGCGAAACTGCGATGAATCGGTTGTTTCAGGGTCGTCGTAGGCAACGCCAAAGGTGTCACTGCTTTTCACCGGCGACAGGCCGCTGGATTTGCGCCATTCGATAAATATCTTTGCACTATCATTTACCAGGGCAGGGTTGCCACGGTGTTCCTTTACCGCCACCATAGTCTCTTCGAATTCCACAATCTCAACATTCATCGTTTGCTCCCTTTCTCTTTTCGTAAATTGATATTGGTTGTTCCACGCTTCCCAGGCGGGGTGTTTGCGAAATTGAGAAGGAGTCTGGCCGAAGGTCTTTTTGAACGCACGGGAAAAGGATTCCGGATTTTCAAACCCCGATTCCAGTGCAATATCAGTGATACGACGTCTTTCCTCGAAAGCCAGTTGGTATGAGGCATGTCGTAACCGCATCAACTGGATATAGCGGAATACATTGATCCCGGCATAGCCAGCAAATTGCCGATGGAAATGGAATTTGGAGAAATTCGCCACCTGGCTGAGTAATTCGACACTCAACTCTTCTGCGAGGTGATGATCGATATAATCAAATACCCTGGCAAAACGTTGCTGATAGTTACGGGTGGCGGCGTCGTTCATATTTATCCCTTCTCAATCAGGGGTAAGTATGCCGACGTGCAAAGGAAGTTACCTGACTGATCTTGCGGGCATGCGGGTAAAAAAGAGGTACTAGCTCTCGAGTTGATAGTTCTTCTCGCGGAACAGGCGCAGGGTGGCATCGACAACCTCAGTATCGAATTTGCTACCACGCTGCTGCTCTATCTCACGCAGCGCAACATCGGTGCCAAACCCGGGACGATAGGGGCGATGTGATGCCATGGCCTCAATTACGTCGGCGACGGCAAGAATGCGTGCCTCCTGTATGATTGCATCACCTTTCAAGCCCTGTGGATAGCCGGTGCCATCCAGTCGCTCATGGTGCTGGCGCACGATATCGGCGATAGGCCATGGAAAATCAATCCCTTTGAGTATTTCATAACCGAAGTCAGGGTGCTGCTTGATCAGGGCAAATTCTACATCGGTCAGATGCCCTGGTTTACTGAGGATCTCAGAAGGTACGTTGATCTTGCCAAGATCATGCACTACGGCGGCGAGATGAAGTCCTTCAATATGTTCATCTGATAATCCCATCTCGCGAGCGATGGCTTCGGCAACCTGTGCCACACGGCGTTGATGACCAGCTGTGTACGGATCACGCAGTTCAACCATGGCCGCTACCGCGGTGACGGTTTCGAGCATGTTGTTCTTCAGTCGGGTTTCACTCTCCAGCAGCCGACGACTACGTTCTTCTACCATCTCTTCCAGATGATGTTGCAGGTGATAGAGTTCCAGATGGGTACGAACTCGAGCCAACAACTCATCGCGTTGAAATGGTTTGGTGACGTAATCAACGCCGCCGATATCAAAACCGTTAAGTTTGTCCTGCATATCCGACAGCGCACTAACGAAAATTACAGGTACGTCACGTAGCCGCGGTACCTGCTTTAAGCGTTTGCATACCTCAAAGCCATCCATGCCGGGCATGCTGACATCAAGCAGGATCAGCTGTGGAGGCTGTGTCTGTGCTGCACGCAAAGCCAGTTCACCATTAATCGCCGAGCGTACCTGATAGCCTTCGCCGTTCAGTATGTCGGTGAGCAGGCGCAGTGAGGCTGGCGTGTCATCGACAGCAAGGATGTAGTCGGTGTCTGCAGTGGTCATAGAAAATCTCTTAAGCTGGTCAGGTGTTGTGGTTTCTCGCGGCTACTGACTTTAGGAGGTCAAGTATAGAAGGATAGTCGAATTCGTCGGCCATACGTGAAAGAGCGTGGCCGAGCTCTTTATCCAGTTCGGTAATGTGATTTATCGTTGCATGAATACGTTCTCGATCCAATGACTCTGCAGCATCCTGGAGTTCAGTGAGTATTGTCATTGGTATGGCTTCAAGTTGTGTCTGAGTGACCGCGCTCGGTAACGGTTTTACAGGTGCCTTCTCGCTGTAGGTGAATCTGACGCCGAGTTGCTGTGCCATGGTGTCGTAGATTTCGCTGAACTTGTAGGGTTTGCTTACAAAGCCGTCCATGCCGGCATCCAGCAGTTCGCTTTGTTGCTCCTTGAAGGCGGAGGCAGTGACAGCAACGATCTTGACTTTCTTGCCATTGCGCATTTTACGGATGCGGCGTGTGGCTTCGCCACCGTCCATTACCGGCATGCGGTGGTCCATCCAGATCAGATCCGGTTTCCAATCCTTGAATATCTCCACGCACTCTTCGCCATTGTCGGCGGTTTTTACCTCCATGCCGATGTCGGTCATCAAATTGGCAAGCAACAACTGGTTGTCGCGGTGATCCTCGGCGATGAGGATGCGATAAGTAGGTTGTCCCGGTTCCAGTCCGACGACTTCGCCGTGGTGCTCACCACTGAGGCGATCGATATCCGTATCGTCGGCCTCATTTAACGGCAATTCCACACGGAACAGGGAGCCTTTTCCCGGCGTACTTTCAACGGAAATGGTGCCCTTCATCAACTGCACAAACTGATGCACGATAGAAAGCCCCAGTCCGGAGCCAATATGTGTTTTACCCTCGGGTAGCTGCACGAAAGGCTTAAACAGACGTTGCAGGTCCTCTTTGCTGATTCCAGGCCCGGTATCCTTGATTTCAATCACCAGATGGTGCCGCGCGTTGTTTTTAATGCTCAGCCGGATTTTTACCATGCCTTCAACAGTAAACTTGACCGCGTTACTTACCAGGTTGACCAGGATCTGTCGCAGACGCGCTTCATCTCCCTTTATATAGCGAGGAAATTCTGACGATTGGTCGAGTTCCAGTTGCAATCCTTTTTGTTTTGCCCGCAGGCGCATCATGTCACTGACTTCACGCACCAGACCTTGCAGATCGAAGGTGGCGATATCCAGTTGTAGTTTGCCTGCTTCGATCTTGGCGATTTCCAGTACGTCGTTGATCAGCTTGAGTAGGTGCTCGCCGCTGTTGTTAATGATGTCGAGGGTTTCGTGCTGGTTTGCATTCAGATGAGAGTCCTGCTGCATCATTTGGGAAAAGCCGAGGATGGCGTTCAACGGTGTGCGCAGCTCATGGCTCATATTGGCGAGGAATACACTCTTCGCCTTGTTGGCCGCTTCCGCCGCGTCGCGGGCCAGGCGTAACGCTTCGGTACGCTGTTGCACGGTTTCTTCAAGATGATCGCGATAGCGTCTTAGTTCATCCTCTTTCAGTTTCTGTTCGGTGATATCCTGCACCGTGCCGACCGAACGTACAGGTTTGCCAACAGCGTCATAAAAGGTTTCACACCTTTCATTGACGTATTTGACCCTTCCGTTCTTCATTAACAGGCGGTGAACGATATTGTAGGGCTGTTTGTTTTCGAGTGAATCGGTATAAGCCGTGTTGACCATTTCCCGATCGTCAGGGTGGATTGCGTCGAGGAATGCTTCGTAGGAGGCGCCGAATTTATCCTTGTCGATCTCGAAAATGCGATAGATCTCATCTGACCATGTCAGTGTGTTATCGATCAGATCAAGTTCCCAGTTGCCTGTATGGGCAAGGCGCTGGGCTTCGACCAGCTTGCGCTCACTTTCGCGCATATCGCGTAAGATCAACAGACTGGTCAGGCCTTCAGTGAGCCGCCGGCCGATCTCTTCCAGCTGTTCCTCTTCTATGGCTGTCCACACGCGTTCGTATGAGCACTGGTGAATACCGAATTGCCATGCCTTGCCTACTTTTGGGTATATGGCCATGGACATGAATGATTTGAAGCCGTAGCGCTCGGAGACATCCTTCGGCAGAGGGTGATCGGTTTCCGGACCGAACTTCACTATACCGGGACTGTTCAACAGCAGTTCCAAAGTCGTGGCGACTTCCTCATCCATCGGTATCTCTTCATTCAGAATCCCGGCACCCGGGTATTCCGGGCGGGTGCGCTCCATCGGTACGGTCCATGATTTGGCACCCGGGTCACAGGGATACACCAGGAAGGCGCGATCACAAGCAAATATATCCAGTACCTCGTCGAGCACGTTGCGCATCATGGTTTCAAGATCGTTGGTGCCCTGGATGGCACGATTGATCCGGTCCATGTTGGCCAGGAGTTCAGCGCGAAGCTGTCTTTCCTCCTCGGCCTGCTTGCGTTCTGTGATGTCGGTTGAAATGACCATCACTGTTGCGACTTCACCATCCGGGCCAAATTCCGGTATGAAACGTGAATTGGACCAGCGGATGCAGCCGTCGGGTTGCTGATAGGAAAGTTCGGTGGAGTACTCGGAAGCGCTTTCTATCGCCTGCCTGATGTAGGACATATAAAGTTCAGGCTCGATTAGCGGAGATGAGTCCTCGGGCAGTTTGCCGATTATCTCGCTTTTTTGTGTCGTAAATAGTTCATCCAGCGCCGGGTTGATATAAATCCTTCGCAAGTCGTGATCATAGCGTGCGATGTAGTCGGGGGAATGCTCGACCATGGTACGAAATAGTTGTTCGTTTGAGGCGAGCAGTAGTTCTGCTTTCTTTCTCGCGGTGATATCGGTGAGCATGGCAAATGAGCCGTGGAAGCGATCTTTCTCAAATACCGGTGTGGCGGATATCAGTAGCCAGACATCGCTACCATCTTTGTGGCGCATACGCCGCTCGTATATATCGGAAATATTTTTACTGCGCTCATCCATCTTGTGCACATGATCAACCGCATCCTCTTCGGTCATGAAATCGGTGACCTTCATTCCCTGTAATTCGTCGGCGCTATAGCCAAGCATGTTGGCCATATGTTCGTTGACGAAGGTAGTGACGAAGTTTTCGTCCTGGATCCAGATGCCTTCATTAGCAGTGTCAAATAGCCGCTGGTATCTGGCTTCGCTCTCACGGAGATCGCGTAGTGTCAGCAGACTACTTAAGCCATCCGACAGGCGTCGGCCGATCTCTTCCAGTAACTGTTCTTCTGCCTCGGTCCAGGCCCGGGCATGTGAACACTGATGTATACCGAACTGCCAGGGTTTGCCGGTCTTTGGGAAAAGGGCCACAGCCATGAATGATTTAATACCGTATATATTCTCACCGGCATCAGGCAGGGGATGTTCTGTTCCCGCTCCGAACTTCACGACCCCCCGGGTTTCCAGCAATAACTTAAACATTGCCGCTACTTCCTGATCCATGGGTATATCGAGATCCATTGTGCCCAGCCCGGGATATTCGGGGCGTGCCTGCTCCATTGGACTGGTCCAGCTGTTGGCAGCGGGATCGCAAGGGTAGACCAGGACGGCTCTATCGCAATCAAAGATATCCAGCACCTCATCAAGCACATCTCTCAGCATGCTATCGAGATCATCCGCACCCTGAATCGCACGGTTGATGCGGTCCATGTTGGCAAGGAACTCCGCATAAAGCTGGCGCTCCCTTTCCGCCTGCTTGAGCTGGGTAACATCCTGAATGACTCCGGTGACCCTCAGCGGATTACCGTGCTCATCGCGTTGCAATTCGGCGACAGAGGTGATGATTCTCGGTGCCGAGCCGTCCCTGGGTTGAATCTCGAATTCGAGGTTATACGATTTCTCTTTTTCGATCAGATCAATCAATGCCTGGTGTACCCGCTCTCTTTCAGGGATGCAGCGTTCGACTTCATCGGTGGAAAAATCATCTTTTGCCGGATCGAATCCGTAGATGCGTTTGGCTTCATCCGATCCCCAGAAATGGGTTGTCTGCAGGTTGTATTCCCAGTTGCCGACATGTCCCATGGCCTGGGCGATGCGGTAGCGGTGTTCGCTGGTACGTAGTGCATCATCGGCCTGTTTGCGGTCGGTGATGTCGCGTCCTTCTGGAATCAGCTGGATGACTCTGCCATCGGCATCGGTGATCGGCTTGAGTGAGAAGTCGACGTAGTGAATGTTGCCGTCCTGATCCGGATGCTCCGCCTCAAAGCGCACGAATTCTCCATTCGCCGCTTTATGGATGGCATCACGTAGCCGTTGCTGCAGTTCAGGGGAGTGGTTCCACCAGGGCGCTTCCCAAAACGGTTTACCCACTACCTCGTCTTTATCGACATGCACAAGTTCCATAGATGCCTGGTTGGCTTCGAGTAAAGTGCCATCGGTCGACAACAGGCCGATAAGCTGGAAACTGTTATTGAATATTGCCTGGAAGCGCTGTTCACTGGCGCGCAATTCGCGTTCGCTTTGTTCGCGCTGTAACTCCGCCGCGGCGCGAGTCGCGACGAGCTGTAGTATTTGAATTGCCGGTGTATCTTCAGCAAGCGGCTTGCTGTCCAGGATGGCGATCAAACCGACAGGTTGCTCAAATGAGTCCCACAGCGGAATTCCGAGATAACTCTCCACACCCATATCAGCCAACAGGGGATCATTCGGAAAGTGTCGCTGGACCTCACGCGGATAGAGGCAGAGTTTATGCCCCATGACGTTTTCGCAAGGGGTGTCTTTAAGGGCATAGTGAATGTTCGGGGCGATCGCACCTTTGGCATAGAGGGCCACGGTCTCTGCAACGTCGGTGCTTTCGCCCAGCTTGTCGACGATGACGTAATCGACATCGAACTTTTTGCCGAGAAACTGTACCAGCGCATCGAAAAAGTTCTCAGAATCGGTTTGCCAGCCGTGTTGGGCGAGGAAAAACAGGGTGTCATCTATCAGTTTCAGTTCGGTAATATCGCGGCCGATTGCAAGTACACTGGCAATGCTACCGTTGCTGTCGCGTTCCGCAGTAAAACGGACGAGATGGGTATGAAGCCTGCCATCGGGATTCGGTACGACCATTTCCAGGTCACTTGACTCACCACTTTCCAGAACACGCTGGATGTGCCCTTCATATTCAGCGCTGATCTCCGGACCGCCGAAGCCAGCCTCGATCGGTGTTTTGCCGAGCAATTTTTCCGCATCATGAGGCAGTGTTTGCGCCATCGCCGGGTTGTAGTAGACAAGGCGGCGATCCCGATCATAACGAACGACGTTGTCAGGGGAGTTTTCCGCCAGGCTACGGAATTGCTGTTCGCTGGCGCGCAGTTTCTCTTCCATGAGTTTCTGTTCGGTAATGTCCTGATGGGTGCCGACGTGTCGTATTTCATTTCCGTCGGCATCGTTTACCCGTCGCCAGCGATTTCGGATCCAGCGAATTTCACCATCAGGACGGATAATCCGGAAATTATGATCATGCTCTACTTCGCTGCTCGCTGACTCCTGCATCTCTTTGAGTAGCAGCGGCAAATCATCAGGGTGAACAACCTCCTGTATCAGTTCATATCCGGGTGTTTGTGGTTCGCGGCCGATAATGCTGAAGAATTCATCCGACCAGTAAATTTCGCCGGTCACCATGTCGTGCCACCAGTTGCCAATATGAGCGATCTGCTGCGCTTCCAGCAGAAGTTTCTCATTAACTTTTAGTTCATTGATGTCTCGCCCAATGGCGAGCACGGAGACAATCCTGTTATTCTCGTCAAATTCCGGCGTGAATCGAATTTGGCCCCAGTGCATCTCACCCTGTGCTGTGCGGAAGGGTGCTTCCAGAAAACTCTCAGAGCCTGTATCGATCACCTGCTGCAGGTGATCGATATAGACCTGAGGTGTCTTCATGGGAGAATGTTCCTTTGGTGTTTCACCAATGACATCCTCAGGGGGGATGGAGAAAAGTTTCTGTATCGCCGGATTGACATAAACGCGGCGATATTCCAGATCGTAGCGGGCAACGAAGTCAGGTGAGTTTTCTACGAGAGCCCGGAAGAGTTGTTCTCTTTCGAGTAACTTTTTTTCAGCTTCCTTACGCTCGGTGATGTCCTCGAGCGAGGAGATCATCCCATCGAACTGACCCGCTTCATCAAATAACGGTGCCGCGTTGATCGACAGGAACACTCGTCGGCCATCCGGCCACTGAATGGCGTGCTGTATATCTTTTACCGGTTGTCCAGTTGCTTTGACGCGCGTGAAGGGTAGTTGGTCCTCAGGAAAAGGTGAGCCATCAAGACCGGTAATTTTCCAGGCAGGGGTATTGTATTGAAGCTGCAGTATCGCTTCTTTTTCCAGTCCAAGCACCTTTTCCGCCTGGGGGTTGGCATCAATAATCTGTCCGTTGCGATCAACCATGGTGATGCCAACCGGACTGGTCGCATAGATGTTGCTCAGCTGATCACGTTGACTGCGCAGTGCCTCTTCCGCGCGTTTACGGTCGGTAACATCGCGTGACAGAACGATGAAGCTGGGTCCGGACGTGGGGTCATCCGAAGGCAGTTTCGACACGGTGTGTTCAAACCAGCGGGTTTCATCGGGCAGATCGAGACGCAGGATATTACCGAGAGAGATGCCTTCCACGTCCGCTTCATGTATCGCGGCCATCGCTGCGGCGGCGGTATCAGGGGGAAGGATTTCATTGACCGTTTTGCCGATCAGTGCCTCCTTGGGTGCTGCCAGGAGTTCAGGCCGTTTTGTCCAGACATTGAGGTATCTCCCCTCCACATCGACTTCGAACAGGATATCGGGGATGGCGTTGATCACTCCTTCCGTAAATCCAACGGCCTGATTTAATTTGAGTTCTGCCGCCTTGCGATCGGTGATGTCGAGCATGATGCCGTGCCACAGAGGGTTTCCCTCACTGTCAGGTACGGCCACCGAGCGGCACTCCAGCCAGCGCTCCGGCATGTCCGGACGGCAGACACGGAACTCGATGCGGAACGGTTCCAGCGTTTTGAACGCTTCTTCGAGGCTCGCTTCTATATATGGGCGATCATCCGGATGTGCCAGCATATGCAGCGGTGTCATGTCTTCGCGTACATCTTCAGGTTCGAGGCCGTAAAGTGTCCTGATACCCGGACTGGCGTAGGGGAAACAGAGCTTTCCGTTTTCACAAAAACGGAAGGTGAAGAAGAATGCCGGCAGGTTGGCGATGAAACGGGTTTGTCGTAGTTCCGACTCGCTCAGTGTCTGTTCGAATCGTTTACGTTCAGTGATGTCGGTGAGCGAGACGAATATCCTGGACAAGGTCTCTTCGCAGCCTGGGCAGACGGTGAAGTTTACGGTGACGTGGCGCAGCTCGCCGTCAAGGGTTTTGACCACTGCATCGAGGCTCATCGAGTTTATGCCGTGCCACAGGCCGACAATCTCTTTACGAAAGGCGACGAATGATTCTGGAGTGAAGGTATTCACCAGGCCCGCCAGCAATTCCTGTTTACTCTTGGCGCCGTGCAGTGTCAGCGTGGCCTGGTTGATATCGATGATTTTGACCTGCTCCGCACACTCGCGGAGAACGTCAGGATACTGCTCGAAATAGGCGTCGAGGTCACTGACGCCCTCCTGACGCAGGCGATCGAAGAGAATTTTGACCGCAGAAAAATCCTCTTCCCAGATAGACACGGGTGAGTTTTCGAATATCGCGCGGTAGCGGTTCTCGCTTTCCGCGGCAGCGGATGAGATTTGATCACTCATTTTGCTGTTCTGCTTCTCTCAGTGTGGCCAGGATGGCCGGGTAATCAAATTCTTCAGCCAGGTGGGCAAGTGCCAGGCCAAGTCTCTTGTCGATATTGGCAATCCGGCCGATGACTTCATCGATAGCGTTACTATCCAGGCTCTCCAGCGCGTGTCGCAGTTGTTGGCGCAGTTCCGCCGGGGCGTCTGCCAGTAACCTGGGGGAAAGCGGTGTACGTTGTTGCGGTACAGCAGCATCCTCTGCGTAACGGTAGTGCAGGTCCAGTTGTCTTGCCAGGCAGTCGTACAGCTCTTCAAACCGGTAGGGTTTGGATACGAAATCGTCCATGCCCGCATCAAGCATCTCCTGACGCTGATCGGCGAAGGCGGAGGCGGTGACGGCGACGATCTTCACCGTGTCACCATGGGGCAGCTTGCGGATATGCCGGGTAGCCTCAACACCATCCATACGCGGCATGCGCCGGTCCATCCAGATGAGGTCAGGACGCCACTGCTGAAATAGCTCGACGCACTCCTCGCCGTTATTCGCAACCCTGAACTCAAGCCCGAGGTCGTCCATCAGTCTGCTGAGAAGGAGCTGGTTATCGCGCTGATCTTCGGCGATCAGGATGCGCCGGTTACGCTGGTCCGGCGCCAGGCCGACGATCTTGCCCGGACGTATGTTGTCAAGCTGTCCCATGTCGCTTTCCGCAACCGCCTCCAGCGGTAAATCGACACGAAACAGGGCACCTTTGCCGGGTGCATTCATGATGCTGATCCTGCCCCCCATCATCTGCACAAACTGCTGGGTAATAGCCAGACCGAGGCCGGTGCCGGTGTGCTCGGCATCCCCGCTCAACTGCACGAAGGGCTTGAAGACCTGCTCCTGATCTTCAACAGGAATACCAGGACCGGTATCCTCAATATCGAAAACCAGGTGGGAATGGCTGTTGTTCTTTACGCCAAGGTGTACGGTAATGCCGCCTTTCTCGGTAAATTTCACCGCGTTGCCGATCAGGTTGAGGAGTACTTGCCGTAGTCTGGCCTCGTCGCCCTTGATGAAACGGGGAAATCGGGATGATTGATCGAGTTGTAGATAGAGTCCTTTTTCGTGACAACGAATCTGCATCAGCTCGATGAGATCGCGTACCAGATTGCCGAGATCGAAAGGCGTGCTTGCCAGTTGTACTCGTCCTGCCTCGATCTTGGCCATCTCCAGCACGTCGTTAATCACTTGCAACAGATGTTCGCCGCTACGGTTGATGATGCGGAGGCTTTCGCGTTGCTTCTGTCCCAGTTTAGGGTCGTCATCCAACATCCGGGAGAAACCAAGGATGGCGTTGAGCGGCGTGCGTAGTTCATGGCTCATGTTGGCAAGGAAGACGCTTTTGGCACGATTGGCCGCTTCCGCTGCATCGCGCGCCAGGATCAGTTCCGCGGTGCGCTGCTGCACCTCTTTTTCAAGGTGGTTGCGGTAACGCTCCAGTTCCTGCTCCCTTAGTTTGCGTTCGGTAATATCCTGATGGGTGCCGATGCGCTTGATCTCATTGCCGTCAGCATCATTGATCCGACGCCAGCGGTTGTGGATCCAGCGGATCTCACCGTCGGGACGAATAATGCGGAACTCATGCTCGTTCTCCATTTTTCCTGCCGCGGACTCTTCCATGGCCCTTTGCATGATGGGCAGATCATCGGGATGGAAAAACCGGAAGCCCAGCTCTACGGTAGGTGTTTGTGGTTCGATGCCAATGATGCGGAAAAACTCGTCGGACCAGTACATTTCTCCGGTGACCATGTCGTGCCACCAGTTACCGATGTGGGCGATGGATTGCGCCTCGAGCAGCAGCTCCTGTTTTTCCTGCAGGGCCTGTTCTGCCTGGTTGCGCTCAACCATCAGATGAATGCGATCCAGGGTGACCGCAAGATGGCTGCAGATCGATGAGAGGTAGTCTTTTTCCAGCTTCGAGGGTACGCGGATGCCTTCATCGCCGAAGGTACCCATGCCGATACAACCCAGATGTCGGTCAAAGAAGATGATCGGGGCGTTGATAATGGTGCGGTTGCCCAGCTTTTCGACGATCTCCTTGTTGGTGCGTGGATCGGTGCGTGCGTCCTCGACCACCACAATGTCTTTGGCCGCGGCAATCTCCTCCATCATGGGGTCGCCAGCTATGGTGAGTCTTTGGGTCGCTTCATCGGTTAGGATGGTTTCAGAGGTGGAGCCGTCGGCGGCCAGGAGCACGGCAAAGGAGAGATCATCAGAAAAGAGATAAACCCAGACTGTTGGGTAGCCGATGGTGGCGCTTATCTCCCGTCGTGCCGCATCAAGGACGTCATCATAATTCTGCGCAGACTCAAGGGATTTGGACAGGCGCAGCAATGACTGGCTGTGTCGATAGAGTTCCTGTAGTGCGGTTTCCTGCCCGCCGCCACTTTTTTTCTGTTTTGCC
>JBNKDG010000015.1:0-31096 GCA_050288165.1 Thiohalomonadaceae bacterium
TCACGCTTTGCCATTGGACACCTCCCAAGGGTATTATCCCCTAAAGTTGGTGTCCGTTTTATCCGGGGCATGCCAGAGCCCTTAAACGACTTCCCCACGTCACGCATGCTAATCAATTACAACATCAATTATTTCACCGCCTAACTTACTCGATACCTTTTTACACATACAGTTCTCACCGACACCCGCTCTATTATTTGGTGTGTAATGCTCAAATTCATGGCCTGAAGTTACACATGCTGTCTTACACTTATGCAACCTGACTGACTGGTGGGTAAACAGATACAAAACGACAATCACTGTCGCTGGAATAAATATCCATTTGTATATCCACCACTCAGAATCTACTGGCTCGCGTTTAAAAGGAGGAAAAACCATCGTTATCTGTTAAAGCTGTCTCTTGGGTTAAACGGCAAGAAAGATATTCGTGGATATAAATACAGCACATCCCTTGCCCGGTGATTCCTGTTTCGTTTGTATCACTGACGCCTTTGGTTCGCAACTTATAACCCATTCCCGAGGATATATCTCGGTTTTATTATATACTGCTATCGTCCTTGCGTATGCTGAAGATAGCGCCAAAGACATTGTCGCCAGAGAGTTGATGAATGACGGCAAAGATGACGTGACCATAAAGATAGAGCCACAACATCTCGCCAAAGAATTTATGCTGCAGTGTATAGCGAGTGAAAGCGATGGGGTCTTCGGGTGGCCCAACATGGCCAGGCGGGATCATGGCAAACATGATGATGCCGGTTAGGGCACAACCTGTCAGGGCAAGAATGCCGAGGCCGTGGACGAAACTGGAAAGACCGATGCGGCGTCCGCTAACGGGAAGCTTCCGCTGAAAGAGTCCTTTCAACTCTCGCCCTATTTCGCCTCGTGATTCCTTGCCCCAGGGGAAGAGGATTTTGAAGTCGTAGATGGCGTAGCTGTAGAGCCAGAACAGCAGCACTACCGCTGCGGCGATGGCGCCGATGATGCGGTGGTAGGGGAAGAGGTATTGCGTGCCCGGGTCGGACATCCAGATACTGCTCACTTGCTGGAACACAACGGTGATCGACATTGCCCAGTGGATCAGGCGTGTATTTTTATCCCAACTATTTTGCATCACAAAACTCCCATCTACCGCTATGCCGGGAATCAATCTTCATCCAGACAGATCTCACGTCGAGCAACCGCCAGCAGGGTGCGTCCAAGCAGCAGCACAAGTACCACGCTCAATATCGTCAGCAGCACCAGCGATAAGCCTTTGTAGAAAGGCGTCGCCAGCGTCTGGTACATCAACATGCTGGCGAGGGTGATCGCGGCGAGAGGGAATGAGTAGGCCCACCAGGAGAGGAAAAACTTGAGGCGGGCAAAGCGCTGCACCTGAGTAAACAAAAACAGCGTCAGGAACAGGCCGAAGTAGTAGAGAATGCGTGCCAGTGAATCGAGTTCACCGGTCAGTTTCATATAGGAGAGGAAACCGACCGCAGGCGGTGCGATCAGGATGAAAAAGGTCGGCACCAGTTTGCCCGGCAACGGCGCATGAAAGATCACCCGGTAGAAAATAATCGTCATTAACACCAGCCAGAACACCAGGCCGATGCTGTAGAAGAACCACGAGATTTCGGTGTAGCCGTGCGCAACCCCGGCGATCGGCACCAGGATGTTACCGACGATGGGAATAAACCAGGCGGGGTTCATGTGCTGGATCTGGAAGTGTTCGTGATTGATCCAGGCATTCAGGACATACAGGGTAAACAGCAGATGAAGCGCCGTCCCCACCATCCACAACGCCTGCGACAAACCGTGCGCGGCATGCAGGGTGGCGATGGAGAGCAGAATCAGGCTGATCGAAATGGTGGGAAAGAAACTGAGTTTGATTGGATGGTGTAGTTCTTTTACTACCGCCGCACGATAGCGCATCAGTTTCAGGCCGTAGATACCGAGCAGTAGAACGAACAGCGTTGCGGTGAGCAGCACCAGATAGGGGCTAATGGAAAAACCGATCTTGAACACCGCCTCCGCCTTCTCCCAGGCGATAGTCAGACCGGAGAGGCCCATGACGGTGGCAAACCAGGAGATCGGAAAATGCGCCAGGCGTGATTGATTCATGCTTGTTCCTCGCTGTTTGTCCCTGACGTTTAATCAGGAGATATCCACCCCTCAAACCATTAGGGAATGCTAATATACATCCCGCACCAAATAAACACTTATATACCTCACTACCAATAATTTGTTTTGTGCCAAGCAGGTTCGTGGCAAGACTTTCACCCCATCACGTACACTAGCGCCATGGATACGGTCGACATCGTCTTTAGCTGGATTAGCGCCAACCCCGCCTGGGCGGGGTTCATCGTATTCCTTGTTGCTTTCTTCGAATCGCTGGCGCTGGTGGGGCTGGTACTACCGGGTGCGGTGATGATGTTCGGCATCGGCGCGCTGGTCGGTAGTGGCGTGATGCCGTTGTGGCCGACCTTGATCTGGGCCGCAGCCGGGGCGATCGCCGGAGACGGGATCAGTTTCTGGCTGGGCCGTACCCTGCACATGCGGATTAAAACGATCTGGCCGCTGCGTACCCATCCTGAGTTGATCGCCAGTGCCACCCACTTTTTCCATCGCCACGGCGGCAAGAGTATTCTGTTCGGCCGCTTCATCGGTCCGATCCGCCCGGTCATTCCCGCGGTGGCAGGGATGCTGGAGATGGAACCGCGACGCTTTCTCGCCTTTAACATCGTCTCCGGCATTCTCTGGGCGCCGGTCTACGTCTTCCCCGGCATCCTCTTCGCCGCTTCGCTGGGCCTTGCCGCCGAGGTCACCTCACGGCTGGCGGTCGTGCTCGGCACTGTCGGCGGCACGCTGCTGATCGCACTGTGGTTGCTGCGTATTCTGTTTAACCGCGTACATCGTTACGCCTATCCGCTGATTCAGCGCACCCTCGCCTGGGCCAATTTGCATCCGCGTATGGGACACATCCCGGCATCGTTGCTCGATCCGGATCGACCGGAGGCACGTGGCCTGACCCTGCTCGCATTTCTGTTGCTGCTCACCACGACGTTGTTCGCCCTGGTGGCACACGCCAGCGGTTCGTCGGGACTGCTGTTCAATCTCGACCGCTATCTGCACATCGCCTCGACCTCGTTGCGCACACCGTTGATGGATAATCTGTTTGTCTCACTGGCACAGCTCTCCGACTGGCAGGTGTTATTGCCGGTTTCGCTGGCGGTGTTCGCCTGGCTCTGGCGCTGCTGCAATCATCATGCGGCAAAGCACTGGCTGGCGGCGGTCGGTATCGGCGCACTGCTCAGTCTCAACCTGTTGTGGCTGGAAGGCGCGGAAAACACGATCTTCCCGGTGCCGTTGCACAGCGGTCAGTTGATGACCGCGCTGGCAGTCTACGGTTTTCTCGCCATCATCATCGCCCGCGAATTTCCGGAACAACGGCGCTGGCCGATCTACGCGCTGGTTACCGTGCTGCTGCTGGGCGTTGCGATGGCGCGGCTCTATCTCGGCGCATCGCGTCTTACCGGCGTAATGGGCGCACTGACTTTGGGTGGCGCCTGGATATCGCTGCTCGGTATCGCCTATCGCCACCATCCGGCGGAACGGGTGCAACCAGCGGGACTGGCGGGTATCGCAACACTGGTGCTGCTGATCGCGGCAGGCTGGCATGGCCTGCAAAATCATCAGACGATGTTGCAACGCTACACCACCGCACCGCTGGAGATCGTCACCAGCCGCGACGACTGGCTGGCGGAACGCTGGCTGGAATTGCCTGCCTATCGCGATGACCTGCGCGGTATTCACAACCATCCGCTCGATCTGCAATACGCCGATGATCTGCAGACGCTGGAGCAATACCTGTTGCAACGCGGCTGGTACAAACCGCGTGAGGTAACCGCGCTTAACTGGCTGGTCTGGCTTGCCGCCGATACGCTGCTGCAACAGATCCCGGTGTTGCCGCAGGTACACAACGGTAGCAGCGAAGTGCTGTTACTGGTGAAGGAAGAGAAAGAGAAAAAACAGTGGCTGGCGCTGCGCTTCTGGCCTTCCGGTTACCGGCTGGAGGAGAACGATCAACCGCTGTGGATCGGTAGCGTCGGTCTGTTGCAACCGACCGAAACCGCGGGCATGCACGTGCCGCGCACACAGACCGATTTCAATCGACCGTTGCAACAACTGCTGGCGGATCTATCGGAGTGGTCGATGAAACAACGGCGCAGGAAAAGTGATCTGAAGGGATGGACGGGTGAAGTGATCTTGCTAGAGACTAATCTTTTGACTCAGCAGCCAATAACCCACTAAGCATCTCCAACCGCTGCATCGGTCCATCCATCTGCAACAGCCGCTGTTTCAACGCCAATTCCAGCGGCAACAGTTCGACCAGGCGACCGGTGACCCAGGCAACATCATCGTAATGGCGCGGCAGGGTGATGTAGGGATGGGAAAGATCATCGAGGATGCGTTGCAGCATTGAAGCCATGTGACGGTATTCGCCGGGCAGCGTTATCGACTCTTCTTCCGGCAACATTTCCACCTCGGCAATGCGCAACTGATTCTCCTGCACACTGCTGTCGAGAATACGGAAACGCTGTTCACCGCGAACGGTGATACCGAGCAGACCGTCCTTGCGCTGTTCCCAGTAGCTGATCCCCACCAGGGTACCGACGCCATAAACTTCTGCGGCGGGGCCAACCTCCTGTCCTTCACGGATCAGCGCCACGCCGAAACCGCTCTCCTCGCGCAGGCAACGACAGACCATATCGAGATAACGGGGTTCAAAGATGCGCAGTGCCAGCGGACCGCCCGGTAACAGTACCGAGTGCAGGGGGAAGATGGGCAACGTGCGCCGTGACACGCTAGTCGACTCCCCAGCGCGGCGCGAGTTTCTGTTGAATGTTGAGGTGATCGAGAATCCGCGCCACCACAAAATCGACCATCGCCTCCACCGACTGCGGCTGGTGATAAAAGCCGGGGCTGGCAGGCATGATGGTCACATCCAGTTGCGCCAGTTTGAGCATGTGTTCCAGATGGATCGCCGACAACGGCATTTCGCGCGGCACCAGAATTAATTGTCGCCGCTCCTTGATCATCACATCCGCAGCGCGTTCGATCAGGTTATTGCTGGCGCCGGTGGCGATCGCCGAAAGCGATCCGGAAGAACAGGGACAGACCACCATCGATCTCGGCGCGGCGGAGCCGCTGGCCACCGGGGCGAACCACTCCTGCTCGCCGAACACCTGCAACAGCTTTTTATCGGTGCCGAAGCGCTGGCTGAAAAAATCGGCCACCGCTTCCGGTTCCTGCGGCAGTTCGATATCGCTCTCCGCCTTCAGCACCACCCGCGCCGCCGGGGAGATCATCAGGTAAACGCCAACACCGCCGCGCAACAACTGCTCCAGCAGGCGCAGGCCGTAAGGGGCACCGGAAGCGCCGGTGATGGCAAGGGAGATAACGTCAGCAGGTTTGGACATAGGCAACTAAATGGAAATATGTGGATTTAGGATAGCCCTTCGCGGCGGCGAGGGGAAATAATCAGCCCGCCTTCAGCCCATCCAGCAACTTGCCGTGGATGCCACCGAAGCCGCCGTTACTCATCACCAGCAGGTGATCACCGGCCCTGGCCTCGGCGAGAACCGCTTTTAACAGCGTGTCGAAATCGTCGCAGACGGTAACGTTCTTCGCTGCATTGGCCGATAGTTCCCAGCCGAGCTCCTTCGGTGCGTAGATGAACGCGAGGTCCGCTGCCGCCAGTGACGGCAGCAAGGTGTCCTTGTGCACACCCATGCGCATGGTGTTGGAGCGTGGTTCGAGTACCGCGAGGATGCGCGCGCCGCCGACCTTCTTGCGCAGGCCATCGATGGTGGTGGCGATGGCGGTGGGATGGTGGGCAAAGTCGTCGTAGACGGTCACGCCGCCCACTTCGCCGCGCACCTCCATGCGCCGTTTGACGTTCTGGAATTGCGCCAATGCCTCGATCGCCTGCGCCGCCGGAATCCCGGAATGGCGTGCCGCACCGATGGCGGCGAGGGCGTTATTGACGTTGTGTTCGCCGAGCAGCGACCACTCGACCACACCCTGCGGCGTGCCGTTCCAGCTCACCTCGAAACGGCTACCGTCGTCGGCGAGCAGTTTGCGGCTCCAGCCAGAATCGCCGCCGAAAGTTTCCATCGGAGTCCAGCAACCCATCTTCAATACTTCTTTCAGATTGGCATCGTTGGCCGGTGAGAGGATCAACCCTTCGCCAGGGACGGTGCGCACCAGATGATGGAACTGGCGTTGAATCGCCGCCAGGTCGGGAAAAATATCGGCGTGGTCGTACTCCAGGTTATTCATGATCAGGGTACGCGGCCGGTAGTGAACGAACTTGGAACGCTTGTCGAAGAAGGCGGTATCGTACTCGTCCGCCTCGACGACAAAGAAAGGGGTCTCGCCGCGACGTGCGGAGAGGCCGAAATTCTGTGGAATGCCGCCGATCAGGAAACCCGGTTTCAGTCCGGCGTACTCCAGAATCCAGGCCAGCATTGAGGCTGTAGTAGTCTTGCCGTGAGTCCCGGCCACACCCAGCACCCAGCAACCGCCCAGCAGGTTATCGCTAAGCCACTGCGCGCCGGAGGTATAGGGCAGATTACGATTGAGCACATACTCCACCGCCGGATTGCCGCGGGAGAGGGCGTTGCCAATCACCACCATGTCGACATCAGCGGGGATCGCCTGCGGCTCGTAACCTTCGTGCAGGGTAATCCCCTGCTCTTCCAGTTGCGTGCTCATCGGCGGGTAGACCCCGGCATCCTGACCGCTGACCTCATGGCCCAACGAACGGGCCAATAGCGCCACGCCGCCCATGAAAGTGCCGCAGATACCGAGAATGTGAATCTTCATACGGGTGCCTCCAACGGCACGAGAAAACTGGTCAGGGCCATGGAGAGGATGATGTAGCCGACACCAAACAGCAGGCTGGCGCCCTGCCGCACCTCCAGTGCATGGCGGAAAATATGCGCGGCGATGGCGACGTTCCAGCCGATCAACAGCAACCAGAACATCGCGGCCATGGTCTGTGCGCCGCCGCCGAGATGAAGCAGTGCCAGCAACGGCAACATCATCAGCCCAAGCAATACCTCACAACCGGCCAGGGCGCTGAGGGTCTGGGTCACCCGGCTATGACGATGGCGCAAAACCAGCAGGCCGTGAACTGTGGCCACCAGAATCAGGGTACCGACCAGCCCGGAGAGCAGCGCACGATCCAGGGAAAAGGTATCGACCACCAGCACTACACCGAGCAGCCAGTGGACCGCCAGCACGACCAGCATTAGCTCACGCGAAGCGGGCAGAACCTGCGGCCCCTTACGCATCAGGGCGATCTGCCAGAAGACCTTGAACAGTGCTGCCATGAACCTCTCTTCCCCAACCAAAAATCGACAATATGCCCGGCATCATACCGTCCCGCCGTTCACCGCAACAACCGCCAATGCCGCAGTCTTGCGATGGTCTCCATATACTTCACGATCCACGTAGGGAATAATTGGCACTCGAATTAATCAGCAGAGAAACCATGACCGCACTCTATATCGACACCCCCGAACAACTGGCCTCACTCTGCGAACAACTGCGTCGCCACGACTGGCTCACCCTCGACACCGAATTCCTGCGCGAGAAGACCTACCGCTCGCGCCTCTGCCTGTTGCAGGTAGCCAACCCGGAGGTGATCGCCTGTGTCGATCCACTGGCGCTGGACGATCTTTCGCCGCTGCTCGACGTGCTCTACGACACCTCCATCACCAAGGTGCTGCACGCGGCGCACCAGGACCTGGAGATCCTTTTCGACCTGCGCGGAACGGCACCGTCACCGATCTTCGATACCCAGATCGCCGCCACCCTGCTCGGCCAGGGAGAGCAGATCGGCTACGGCAATCTGGTCAAGGCAGTGTTGGATATCGATCTGGACAAGGCCCACTCCCGCGCCGACTGGTGCCAGCGCCCGCTCGACGCAGCCCAGCTCGACTACGCCGCCGACGATGTGCGCTACCTGCGCGACGTCTATCTGAAACAGCGCCAGCGACTGGAAGAACTGGGCCGGGAAAAGTGGCTGGAGAGCGACTTCGCCGAACTGAGCGACCCGGCTCGCTATAGCAATCCGCCGGAAGAGGCGTGGCTGCGACTCAAGGGCAGCAACCGTCTCAAGGGCGTTCAACTGGCGGTGCTGCAGGCCGTGGCTGGCTGGCGTGAGGAACAGGCACAACAGAGCGACCGGCCGCGCCGCTGGATCATCAAGGACGAGGTACTGCTCGACATGGCCAAGCTGATGCCGCAGTCCCTCGACAAACTGCGCCGCATCCGTGGCCTAGAAGACGGCACGGTGCAACGCCACGGCGAGACCCTGCTGAAACTGATCGACGCCGCGCGCAAACTGCCGAAAGAACAGTGGCCCACAGCGAAAGAGGGTAAGCGCCTGCCGCCGCAAAAAGAACCCTTGGTGGACCTGCTGATGGCGCTGCTGCGCGAACGTTGCCGCGAACAGAACATCAGCCCCGGCGCGGTGGGCGGCCGCCGCGAACTGGAGCTGTTGCTGCTCGGCGAGAAGGACATCCCACTGCTGCACGGCTGGCGTGCCGCCATCGCCGGGAATGCGCTGCAACAGATGTTGGCGGGGGAACTGGCATTGATGGTGGAAAAGGGCCGCATTCAAATCATCGAACGGGAGTAACGAACGGACGAAGCAATGGAAGTGTTCGGCGACAACCAATACCGCTACCCCTGGCGCGAAGGCAACCACTTCGAGCTATTGGTCGACGGCGAGCACTTCTTCCCCGACATGCTGCAGGCGATCCGCCACGCGCGTTATCAGATCCTGCTGGAGCTCTACCTGTTTGAGTCGGGCGCGATGGCCGATCGCTTTATTGATGCGCTCATCGCCGCCGCCGAGCGCGGCGTGCGGGTCTATCTGCTGCTCGACGACTACGGCGCCAGCGGTCTCTACCAAAGTGATCGCCAACGGCTAAACCACAGCGGCATCAGCCTCACCTTCTACAACCCACTAAGCTACGGCCATCTGCGGCGCAACCTGTTTCGCGACCACCGCAAATTGCTGATCGTCGACAGCCATACTGCCTATACCGGCGGCGCCGGGATCACCGACGCGTTCGATACCCGCGACAAACCACTGGGCTGGCACGAGGTGATGCTGAAGGTCTGCGGCCCGGTGGTGCAGGACTGGCAACACCTGTTCGAGCAGACCTGGAGCGCCTGGTCCGGACCATCACTGGAGAATTCGCCAGCCACCGTCAGCCACTGCCGTGGTTCGCACCTCGGCCGGGTCACCCTCAACGCCCCGAGCCGGATGGAGATCAAACGCTCGCTAATTAAACGCATCCGCAATGCCGAGCAGCGCATCTGGCTCGCCACCGCCTACTTCATCCCCTCGTGGAAGATCCGCCGCCTGCTGCGCCGCGCCGCACGCAACGGCATCGACGTGCGCCTGCTGCTGCCTGGCCCGCACACCGATCACCCGGCGGTACGCCACGCAGGACGTCGTTTTTACGCCCACCTGCTGAACCACGGCATACGTATCTTTGAATACCAGCCGCGCTTCCTCCACGCCAAAATGATCCTCTGCGACGAATGGGTCTCCATCGGCTCCAGCAACATCGACCGCTGGAACCTGCGCTGGAACCTGGAGGCCAACCAGGAACTGCTGGATCAGCAGCTGGTCGGCCAACTGGTACAACTCTTCGAAAAAGATTTCGGCGCCAGCCGCGAGATCCTGGCAGAGAAGTGGCACCACCGTCCCTGGTACCGACGGCTGCAGGAGTGGTTCTGGGGGAATATCGACCGTTGGGTGGTAAAGATTTTGCGGCGGGGAAACGATAAAGAGTGAGGTTTATTTAGTCTATTTGCGTTGCTGCCACATGGAAGGATGGCGCCGCTGGTGCAACACAGCCATCACGGCAATATTGGACTTGTCTTTGAGAAAATAGATCGCGTAAGGAAATTTCCGACATAACGCGCGACGGAAATTTTTGTAGACCACCTCATAAGCATCCGGCGACGACTGCACCGCATCAAGTACACGCTCAACTTCCAACAGAAACATCGCACCCAGATCGGTTCGTTGCTTCTCATACCAGGTAAACGCGGCTTTTATCTCTTCTTTTGCTTCCTTGCGAACAACCAACATCGTTCCCTATCCCAAGATATCCTTCTTCACCTCGCTCCACGGCATCCCCTGACTCGGATCTGCGTGGTATGCGCTGAGTCGTTCATCAAGCACGGACTTGTGCCATTCGGGGATACTCACCGACTCAGGCAAGTCGGCTATCGAATCCCACAGATCCTCGACCAACTGAAGCCGCTGCTCAATAGGCATCTCTGCGATGTCAGATGCAGATAGTGTTTTCATCATCGCTCCAGGCAAATTTCCCTCGTGTGGAATAACTATACCCCGATGGCCATCCTGCACCAATCTACAACAACATCTTCCCAATTGAAAGTTCTCACAAAGTTCTCTATTCTCTCCTGAGAACTCCCAGAGAACTTTCCCATGCTTTCCACACGCCAGCAGGACACCTACCGTTTCATCCGCGACTACATTATCCGCTACGGCCAGGCGCCGTTGCTGACCGAGGTGGCCGAAGGATTGGGGATCAGCTCCAAGGGGGTAGTGCACCGCCATGTGCAGGCCCTGGCTGAGGCGGGCCTGATCGAGCTGCATCCGGGCCGCCATCGCGGCATCACCCTCGCCGACCGCCAGGCGGCGCAACCGACCCTGCCGCTGCTGGGCAGGATCGCCGCCGGACTGCCCATCGAAGCGATCCCGGGGCAGGATGAGGTCAACCTGGCCGACTTCTTCCTCGGCGCCGAACGCTTCGTGCTCCGGGTACAGGGCGATTCGATGATCGAGGCGGGGATCCTCGACGGCGACATGGTGGTCATCCAGCGCTGCCAGCGCGCCGACGACGGCACCATCGTGGTGGCGCTGATCGACAACGAGGAGGCGACCCTCAAACGGCTGCAAACCAACCGCGACGGCAGCGTCACCCTGCACCCGGCCAACAGCACTATGCAACCGATGCGCTATCCCGCCGAACGGGTCGCCATTCAGGGAAAGATCGTCGGCCAACTGCGCAGCTACCAGTGAACACGTCGCTGGAACAGGAGGGGCCAAGCTGCCCTGTCTACTGGCCGCGGGCGATCATCCTGATGGATATGAACGCCTTCTTCGCCTCGGTGGAGCAGCGCGATTTCCCCGAACTGCGCGGCCGCCCGGTGGCGATCACCAACGGCAATCAGGGCAGCACCATCATCACCAGTTCCTACGAGGCGCGTGCCTTCGGCATCCACACCGGCATGCGCCTGAAGGAGGCGCGCCAGCTCTGCCCGGAATTGATCCGCCGCCCCGCCCGCTCCGGCATCTACGCCAGAATCTCCAGCGCCATCATGGCCGGGCTGCATGACATCTGCCCCGACATCGAAGTCTTCTCCGTGGACGAGGCGTTCATCGACGTCAGCCACTGCCAACGACTGCACGGCACCCCGCCGCGCATCGCCCGTATGGTCAAACAGCGGGTGTGGGACATTTCCGGACTGCCCTGCTCGGTGGGGGTGAGCGGCGACAAAACCACCGCCAAATTCGCCGCCAAACTGAAAAAGCCCGACGGCCTGACGGTGATCCCGCCGTGGGAGGCACGCCAGCGGCTGGCCGACGTCCCCACCACCGAACTGAGCGGCATCGCCCGCGGCATCGGCGGTTTTCTCGCCAGCCACGGGGTCTACCGCTGCGGCGAGATAGAGAAACTGCCGATCAGCGTACTGGGATCACGCTTCGGCAATCTGGGACGACGCATCTGGCTGATGTGTCAGGGCGAAGACCCGGAGCAGATCCATCGCGAGGTCGCCGCGCCTAAATCGATCGGCCACGGCAAGGTGCTGCCGCCAGGCACCCGCGAACGCGAGGTGCTACTCACCTACTTCCTGCACATGAGCGAAAAGGTCGGCGCGCGATTGCGCCGCCATAACCTGCAGGCCAAACGCTTTCTGATCGGCTGGAAAGAGAAGGAGGGCTGGGTCGGCGACAAACCACGCCTGCCAGTCGCCGGGGACGATGGTCGCGCCATCTTCCGCCTCTGTTGCTTCGTACTGGAGAATCGCTGGCACGGCGCGCCGGTCTACCAGATCCAGGTCACCGCCCTCGACCCGCGCCCGGCGCGACAGCAACTGGAGCTATTTAACGAGGAGACTTCACACCAGGACAACCCGGTGATGGATGCAGTAAACCAGCGCTACGGCGCCTTCACCCTGACCCCGGCGCGGCTGCTCAAACGCACCACCGACGAGGACGTTATCGCCCCGGCCTGGAAACCGAGCGGGCATCGCAAAACTGTGTGAGAAAAAGCATTTACCACGAAGCACACGAAGAGCACGAAGGTTAAAAATCAGAATCGAGGCTTGAGTGTGTCAGTACCAACCGACCACAAAGCCATTCAACGAAAGAAATAAAACATGAAAAAGGCCACGCAGTTTTTATACTTCGTGGCCTTCGTGTGCTTCGTGGTGAAATCTTTTACTAGCGATAATTACGCCAATGCTGCGGACGCGGATCCCGACAGCCGTGATCACGGCGCTGATAGTGGTCGATGAAGAGTTGCTTGCCTGCACAGCAACCCCCTTCCTGCCCCATGTTCGCCTGCTGGGTCTCTTCGGAGTAGTAGTAGAGGGCACGCTTGAGTTTATAGAGCAGGGTGTTGTCGAGGTGGAAGCCCAGCTCGATCAGAACATCGTCGATGGATTTGAGGGTAATAAGGGTGATGTCATAACGCACATGCAGCAGATGCGACTCGACCGGCTGCACATGATGGATGCCCTCGACACCGCTAAGCATAAGGCTGGCATCGTGGGCATGGGCGACGCCAGGATTCAAACGGCAGAAGCGAACTTCGCGGTGGCGGATCAGTGTGGTGTGATCTCTATCCATGCCTTCGATACTATACCGGAAGGCCGATTAATCAAGCTTGAACCGACCGCCGGTTATACCGAAATGGCGCCGATCCCCACCCGATCATTCCCCAGCAAATCCATAAGAATTTCAGTGTCTTGGTACCCTGCGTCCCGTAGCAGCGTGATCACCGACGCCCCCTGGTCGTGACCGTGTTCAAGTAACAACCAACCGGGTGACACGAGAAAATTTTTTGCCTTTGTGATCAGGTACCGAATGTCGTCCAGGCCATCGTCACCGGAGACCAGCGCACTGGCCGGTTCGAAACGGACATCACCCTGCTGCAGGTGAGGATCGGCCGATGCGATATAGGGCGGATTGGAGACGATCATCTGGAATTGCCGCCCGGCCAGCGGCTCGAACCAGTCACCGGCCAGAAACTCCACGTTGCCGATACCGAGTCGCTGTGCGTTCTCTCGCGCCACCGCCAGTGCTCCTGCCGAACGCTCCACCGCCACCACCCGACAAGCGGGCCGCTCGCTGGCAATGGCCAGGGCGATGGCGCCGCTGCCGGTACCGAGATCGGCGATCTGCCATTCCGCATCGCGTGGAATACGTGCCAGCGCCGCTTCCACCAGCAGTTCGGTTTCGGGACGGGGAATGAGTGTGTCGGCGGTTACCGCCAGCTCCAGTGACCAGAACTCGCGCCGCCCCAGGATATGGGCAACGGGTTCGCCCTTCTCGCGTCGAGCTAACAGCACTTCGAATGCATCGCACTGTGATGTTTCAGGTTCGCGTTCCGGCCAGGTAAAGAGGTAGCTGCGCTCGCAGCCGAGTGCATGACAGAGCAACAGTTCCGCATCGAGTCGCGGGGAGTCGCTGACATCGGCAAGCCGTGTTGCAGCTTGTTGCAGGAGTTCGGCAATACTCATTCGAAGTGATCTCAAAATTGTCTTCGTACCCTGATCCTGCGTTGCAAAGCCTGCTGCGGTGCTCATTTACTACCGGTAAACTGTGCTCCTCGCAGGCTTTGCGCCTTGTCTCCGGGCACGAATCTTAACTTTGAGACCGCTTCGAGGAGAATTACTCCCCGGCCAGGGCGGCCAACTGATCCATCTGATATTCGTTGATCAGCGGTTCGATCACCTCATCCAGATCCCCCTCCATCACCTCGTCGAGACGGTAGAGGGTGAGGTTGATGCGGTGGTCGGTGACGCGCCCCTGTGGGAAGTTGTAGGTACGGATGCGCTCGGAACGATCGCCGCTGCCAACCAGCAATTTACGGGCGGCGGCCTGCTCGCTCTGTTGCTTGTCCTTCTGCATCGACGCCAGACGGGCGTGTAATACCGCCATCGCCTTGGCGCGGTTTTTGTGCTGCGAACGTTCGTCCTGACACTCCACTACCATGCCGGTGGGCAGGTGGGTGATGCGGATCGCCGAGTCGGTTTTGTTGACGTGCTGACCACCAGCGCCGGAGGCGCGGAAAGTATCGACCTTCAGATCCGCCGGTTTGAGTTCGATCGCTTCCAGTTCATCCGCCTCGGGCAGGATCGCCACGGTGCAAGCTGAGGTGTGGATGCGCCCCTGAGATTCGGTCTCCGGCACGCGCTGTACCCGGTGCGCCCCCGACTCGAACTTGAGTCGCGAGTAAACGCCCTGCCCTTCGAGGCGTGCGATCACCTCTTTATAACCGCCGTGTTCGCCCAGGCTTTCGGAGATGATCTCCACCCGCCAGCGCTGCCGCTCGGCATAACGGGAATACATGCGGAATAGATCCCCGGCGAAGATCGCCGCCTCGTCGCCACCGGTCCCGGCGCGGACTTCGAGAAAGACGTTTTTGTTGTCGTCGGGGTCGCGCGGCAACAGCAACTTTTGCAGCTCCAATTCCAGCTCATCGCGCCGTTCGCTCGCCGTCTGCAACTCCTCTTCGCCCATGGCGCGCATCTCGGCGTCACTCTCGCGGGCCATCTCCTCGGCAGCGGCGATATCGTCCAGTGCCTGGCGGTATTGTTCAAAGCCGTCAACCACCGGTTTGATCTGGGCATACTCCTGGGAGTATTCGCGGAAGCGTTTTTGATCGGAGATCACACCGGCATCGGCCAGCAGAGCACTAAGCTCTTCCAGCCGCTCGGAGAGATTCTCCAGCTTGGCAAGAATGGAGGGTTTCACAGAAGTTATTTAGTGCCGGGTTTCAGGCTAAAGAGTTCACGCGCCGCATCGAGCAGTTCAATCTGGCCGTCGTAGCCAGCCTGCTTCATGCGTGCGCAAGGCGTGTGTACCAGTTTATTGGTCAGTTGCCGCGCCAGTTCGCTGATCACCTGATCGGCATCCTTACCGGCCTGGAGTTGGCGTACCGCCTGCTCCAGCACCTCATCGCGGATCTGCTCAGCGCTCTGACGATAATCGCGGATGGTATCGACCGCGCCGAGAGAGCGCAGCCAGTTCATGAAATGGGTCACCTGAGTATCGATGATCTCCTCAGCCTGTTGTGCCGCCTCCTGGCGGGAACGCAGACCCTCCTGGATGATCTCCTGCAGGTCGTCGACGGTGTAGAGGAAAACATCTTCCAGTTCGCTGACCTGGGATTCGATGTCCCGCGGCACGGCGATATCGACCAGCAACATCGGCCGGTGCTTGCGCTTCTTCAGCGCCGACTCGACCGCGCCCTTGCCGAGGATCGGCAACTGGCTGGCGGTGGAGGAGATCACCACATCGGCCTCGGCCAGATGCTCCGGGATCTCCGCCAGGGCGATGGCGTAACCGCCGAATTCGCTGGCCAGATTGTGCGCCTTCTCTACCGTGCGGTTGGCGACGATGATGCGACCGATGCCGCTCTCGTGCAGGTGACGCGCCACCAGTTCGATGGTCTCACCGGCACCGATCAGCAGCGCGGTATGCTGGGAAAGGTCACTGAAAATCTGTTTGGAAAGACTGACTGCGGCGAAGGCGACCGAAACCGGGCTGGCGCCGATGGCGGTGTCGGTACGCACCTGCTTGGCCACGCTGAAGGTATGCTGGAACAGGCGGTTCAACAGCTGGCCGACGGTACCCGCCTGGTTGGCATGGCTGTAGGCCTGCTTCATCTGCCCCAGGATCTGCGGCTCGCCCAGCACCAGTGAATCGAGGCCGCTGGCAACGCGCAGGATATGGCGCACCGCGTGTTTATCCGGGTGCGCATAGAAATAGGGTTCTACATCGGCGATATTCAGTTCGTGAAAACCGCTGAACCACTCGCGTACTTTACGGGTGTCTTCGTTCGCGACGCCGCAATAGAGTTCGGTGCGGTTGCAGGTGGAGAGGATCGCCACCTCGTTAACGCTGTTAAGCTCGTGCAATTCGCGCAGCGCCAGCGGAAGTTTCTCCGGGGTGAACGCAACCTTCTCCCTGATGTCTACAGGTGCGGTTTTGTGATTCAGGCCAAGGGCAAGCAGCGTCATTGGGATCAAACTTCGTATAGCTTATATGTAGGAACGGTCAATTTTGCTCTAGAGACGTGACCGATAGCAAGTATTCTGCTGTTTTATAAGCAGTTGCTGATTAATCAGCGCTTAAACCGGCACAGCCCTGACACCGGGAAAAAGCGCTTAAACTTCGGTATAGTTGGCCGTCTGCCGTATCCGGCCATGGAGATGTTGATGAGAGTTGTGCTTCACAGGTCGTTGTATGCCCTGCTGCTGGCGGGAATAGCCGGTTGCGCCAGCACGCCCGAGACGCCTGAACCGGTACCCGTCTCCCCAACCATGGCCGAACAACCCGGCGCGCCTGCCGAAACCTCGACCGAGACCTCACCAGAGCTGACCGCCGACCTGATGTTCAAACTGCTGGTGGCGGAGTTCGCCGCCCAGGAGGGACAACTACGTCTCTCCGCCGACGCCTACCTGCGTAGTGCCGAAGAGACCCGCGATCCGCAACTGGCCCGCCGCGCCACCCAGGCAGCGGTCTACGCCCACGATTTCGACACCGCCCTGGCCGCCGCCACCCTGTGGGTTGAGCTGGCACCCAACGAAATCGACGCCCAGCAGTCACTGGCGGCACTGTTGATCCGCAGTGGACAGGGCGACAAGGCGATGAGCCATCTGCGCAAAATCCTCGCCCTGACATCGCCCGAAGAACGCGATCAAAGCTTCCTGCTCATGGCCAAGCAACTTGCCCACAGCAGCAATCCTGCCCAGGCGTTGCAGCAGATGCAGGAGTTGACCGCAAAGTATCGCGATAATGCGCATGCCCTGTACGCCGAGGCCTGGCTGGCAAACCAGTTGGGCAAAAACGAAACCTCCCGTGAACGGCTGCAGCAGGTATTGAAAAAGGATCCGAAAAACAGCGAAGCGTTGATCCTGCAGGCCCGGGTCATGCACGCCCTTGGACACGACGACAAGGCAGTGGAAAGTCTGCGCCGCGCCCTGGCGCTCGATCCGGAAAACGATCGCATGCGCCTGACCTATGCGCGGATGCTGATCGACACTAAAAAATTGCAGGAGGCGCGCAAGGAGTTCCGCACACTCAACCAGCGCCTGCCCGACAACAGCGATGTGATCTACGCCCTCGGCCTGCTGGCGATGGAAGCGGGCGAGAGCGACGACGCCGAACCCTACTTTATGGATCTGCTGCGCCTGCATGAGCGCGAGGACGAGGCGCGCTTTTCCCTCGGCCAACTGGCACAACAGCGCAAGCAACCCGAAGACGCCATCAAATGGTTCCAGTCGGTACCCCAGGGCGAGCGCTATATGGAGGCACAGGTTCACGCGGCGCAACTGATCGCGGAAACCAAGAACGTCGAACAGGCGATCGCCTACCTGCGTAGCCTGAAACTCACCACCGCGGAAGACAAGATCCAGCGCTATCAGGCAGAGGCCCAACTGCTCGCCTCGGCGATGCGCCTCAACGATGCCATGGCCATCTACGATGAGGCACTGACCCACTATCAGGACAATGCCGAACTGCTCTACGCCCGTGCGCTGATCGCCGAAAGCATCGGTCGCATCGATCTGCTGGAGCGGGATCTCAAACGCATCCTGCACAAGGATCCGAAAAATGTGCAGGCACTCAATGCCCTCGGTTACACCCTGGCCGATCGTACCGATCGCCACGAAGAGGCGTTCGGTTACATTAAGCAGGCCTATGAACTGCGCTCGGACGATCCGGCCATCCTCGACAGCATGGGCTGGGGCCTCTATCACCTTGGTCGCCTGAAAGAGGCCCTGGAATACCTGCACCGGGCATCGGGCATGATGCAGGACGGAGAGATCGCCGCCCACCTGGGTGAAGTGCTGTGGGTCAGCGGGCAAAAACAGGAAGCGAAAAAGATCTGGAACGATGCGCTGAAACTGGAGCCCGAGCACCGCCTGCTCAAGGAAACCATGCAACGTCTCAATCCCTGATGTCGCGCATTTTTCTCCCTCTTTTATTACTTCTGCTCTCGGCCTGTACCACCATGCCGAGCCATTCGCCCGTGGCCGATCCGGAGATGGCCTGGCAGGAGCGGCAATACCAGCTCGCCTCGCTCAACGACTGGACCCTCTCCGGGCGTCTGGGGATCCAGAACGACCACGAGGCCTGGCATGTCGGCATCAACTGGGAACAGCAGCAACAGAACTACGCTATCCTGCTCACCGCCCCGCTGGGACAGGGCAGTCTCAAGCTGAGCGGCAACGCAGACACCGTGACCCTGCAGACCGATGAAGGCGAAAGCGTCAGCGCCTCCGACCCCGGCGAACTGCTCTACCACCAATTCGGCTGGAAGGTACCGGTCAAATCGCTGCGCTACTGGGTACTCGGCGTGCCCGCGCCGGGCAACCAGCGTGAAGAACAGCTGGACGAATATGGCCGCCTGGTACAACTGCAACAGGATGGCTGGGAGATCCGTTTCCTCGATTACGAATCACGCATGGGCATCGAACTACCGGGACGGGTCTTCGTCAACAACCACAAGGCCAAGGTACGACTGGTGATCAGCGACTGGCAGCCCCTGCCCACACCATGAGCGACAAAGGCTGGCCTGCACCGGCAAAACTCAACCTGTTCCTGCATATCACCGGTCGCCGTGAGGATGGCTACCACCTGCTGCAAACCGTCTTCCAGTTCCTCGATTATGGCGACACCCTCCACTTCACCCCGCGTGAAGACGGCGAGGTTCATCGGCGCAACGAACTTCCCGGTGTCGATGAATCACACGACCTCACGGTCCGCGCCGCAAGGCTGCTGAAGGAAGTGAGCGGTTGCCCACTGGGGGTCGACATCGACGTGGAAAAGCGCCTGCCGATGGGCGGCGGACTGGGTGGTGGCAGTTCCGATGCGGCCACTACGCTGGTCGCCCTCAACCACCTCTGGAAGTTGAATCTGAACACGGAACGGCTGGCCGAACTCGGTCTGCAACTGGGCGCCGACGTGCCGATCTTCGTCCACGGCCATGCGGCCTGGGCGGAAGGGGTCGGCGAACAACTGACCCCGGTCGATCCGCCGGAGCCGTGGTACCTGGTACTAATCCCCGATGTAGCGGTCAGCACCGCAGAAATTTTCAACGCCCCGGAATTGACACGGGATACTCCTGCCATCAAAATACGCGACTTTCTCTCAGGCCAAGGCATTAATGTCTGCCAGGAGGTGGTGGCAAAACGCTACCCCGCCGTCACCGAGAGCCTTGTCTGGCTGGGCCAGTATGGCAAAGCAGTGATGACCGGCACCGGTGCCTGCGTCTTCGCCGCCTTCGCGACGAGGCAAGAGGCGGAAACGGTAATGGCCGACATGCCGCAGAAGTGGCGCGGATTTATCGCCAAAGGGCATAACCGCTCGCCGCTGCTGGAGAGACTGAATACTATTTGAATAGCTCTATACTCGAGCTATTCGCCTGTAACGATTTATTGGGGCGTCGCCAAGCGGTAAGGCAACGGGTTTTGATCCCGTCATACCCTGCCCAGGTTCGACCCGAGCACAAAGTGCGAGGGAACGACGGAGCGAAGCGACGTCGGCCCCGAAGGGGTGAGGCGCAAAGCGCCGAATAATCCTGGCGCCCACGCCGACTTTGTCGGCGCAGGCTGACGGAGAAAGATTTTCAGAGAACTTAGCAGGTCCATCGGAGTTCTCGTTACACAGTTTATTGGGGCGTCGCCAAGCGGTAAGGCAACGGGTTTTGATCCCGTCATACCCAGGTTCGAATCCTGGCGCCCCAGCCATTTTCTGCTTGATTCTTCGGCAACTGCGTCAGCAATTGCTTCCGCTACCAAGGGGTCCATGGTGTCAGACATGATAGTCTTCGCGGGCAATGCCAACCCGCAGTTGGCACAAGATATCGCAACCTACATGGAAATGCCTCTGGGCAAGGCCATCGTTGGCAAGTTCAGCGATGGTGAGGTGATGGTGGAAATTCTGGAGAATGTGCGCGGCAAACACGTGTTCATCGTCCAGCCCACCTGTGCACCAACCAACGATCACCTGATGGAGTTGTTGGTCATGGCCGATGCCATGCGCCGCGCATCAGCTCGAGTGGTCACCGCGGTAATCCCTTACTTCGGCTATGCCCGCCAGGATCGTCGCCCGCGCTCCGCACGTGTACCGATCACTGCGAAAGTAGTGGCCAACATGTTGGCGGGAGCCGGCATTAACAAATTACTGACCGTGGATCTGCACGCCGATCAGATTCAGGGCTTTTTCGATATTCCGGTAGACAATGTCTACGCCTCGCCGATCTTGCTGGGCGATATCTGGAAAGGCCGCGATCCGGAGCTGATGGTGGTTTCACCTGACGTCGGCGGCGTGGTCCGCGCCCGTGCCCTGGCCAAGCGCCTCGACGATGCCGACCTGGCGATCATCGACAAACGCCGTCCCAAGGCCAACGTGGCTCAGGTGATGCACATCATCGGTGACGTGGAAGGACGCAGTTGCGTACTGATCGACGACCTGGTCGATACCGCCGGTACCCTGTGCCAGGCCGCCAATGCGTTGAAACAGCATGGCGCTGCCAGAGTAAAAGCGTATATTACCCACCCGGTGCTCTCGGGCCCCGCGGTGGAGAACATTGAGAATTCACAGCTGGATGAGCTGGTGGTGACCGACACCATCCCGCTCAGTCCCGAAGCGAAGGCCTGCTCTCGTATTCGTCAGGTTTCTATCGCCGGGATGCTGGCCGAGACGATTCTGCGTATCAACAACGACGAATCGGTCAGCTCGCTGTACATGGATTAGGGCCAGTTAGGTCGGCCCTTGCCAAACCGCCGTCTGGTCGCGGACGGCGGCAACCGACCACCCGCATGGGTGGTTGTTTATCTTTGACTATGGAGAACTGTAATGAGCAAAGTTGACTTCAACATCATCGCCGAAGTCCGCAACGACCTGGGGAAGGGTGCGAGCCGCCGCCTGCGTCGTGAAGGCAAATTCCCGGCGATCGTCTATGGCGGTCACGAAGAACCGCAGATCGTCGCCCTGGATCATGACGACATGGTGCATCATCTGGAAAACGAGGCGTTCTACTCGCACATCCTGACCCTCGAGATCGGCGGCAAGAAACAGAAAGCCGTCCTGAAAGATCTGCAGCGTCACCCGGCCAAACCGGTACTGCTGCACGCCGACTTCATGCGCGTTTCCGACAAGGAAAAGATCAAGATGCATGTGCCGCTGCACTTCATCAACGAAGAACAGGCACCTGGTCTGAAAGCGGGCGGCGTTGTCACCCACAACATGACCGAGGTTGAGGTTCAGTGTCTGCCGAAAGACCTGCCGGAATATCTGGAAGTGGATCTGGCCGGTGTCGAGATGGAAGGCATCCTGCACCTGACCGACATCAAACTGCCTGCCGGTGTTGATCTGGTGGAACTGCTGCACGGCGAAGGCCATAACCCGGCTATTGCGGCGATTCACAAAACCCGCGCCAGCAAGGATCTGGAATCTGCTGAAGGCGGCGAAGCCGCTGCCGAGGGCGAAGGCGAATAAATTTCGCCCTGCGGCCCGCACGGAGCACCGGCGTTGTCGTCGCGTATTCAACTCATCGTCGGTCTGGGTAATCCCGGATCGCAATATGAGCAGACGCGACACAACGCCGGTTTTTGGTTTGTAGAGGCACTGGCGCGGCAGCACAGCGCCAGCTTCAAGAGCGAAAACAAATTTCACGGCGAAGCCTGCAAGATCAGCATCAGTGGTCACGAGGTCTGGTTGCTCAAACCGATGACCTTCATGAACCGCAGCGGTCAGGGTATTGCCGCGCTGGCACGATTCTACAAAATCGAGCCTGCAAATATTCTCGTCGCCCACGACGAACTGGATCTACCGCCGGGAGATATCCGCCTGAAACAGGGTGGCGGCCACGGCGGACACAACGGCCTGCGCGACACCATCGAGCAACTCGGCAACATCCGTGACTTCCAGCGACTGCGTATCGGCATCGGTCATCCGGGACACAGCTCCCAGGTCACCGGCTATGTACTGGGTAAGGCTCCTGCCGACGAACAGCGACTGATGGAAGATGCCATCGACGCCGCACTCAAGGTCATACCCTTGGCGATCGGCGGTGAAATGCAAAAAGCAATGAATGAGCTACACGGCAAACGAGCTTAGCCACTAACACTTTTTACGGAAACGACACCATGGGATTTAAATGCGGCATCGTCGGCCTGCCTAACGTAGGTAAATCGACCCTCTTCAATGCCCTGACCAAAGCGGGCATTCAGGCCGAAAACTATCCATTCTGCACCATCGAACCCAACGTCGGTGTGGTGCCGGTGCCCGATGCGCGCATGGACAAACTGGCGGTGATCGTCAAACCGGAACGTGTCCTGCCCACCACCATGGAATTCGTCGATATCGCCGGTCTGGTCGCCGGGGCATCGAAAGGTGAAGGGCTGGGTAACAAGTTCCTCGCCAACATCCGCGAGACCGACGCCATCGCCCAGGTGGTTCGCTGCTTCGAAGACGATAATGTGGTTCACGTCGCCGGCAAGATTCATCCGCTGAACGACATCGACGTCATCAACACTGAACTGATGCTGGCCGATCTGGAGAGCGTGGAGAAAGGCGTGCTGCGCGTGGCCAAGATCGCCAAAAGCGGCGACAAGGATGCCAAGGCCAAGCTGGCGGTATTCGAAAAAGTCCGCGATGCCCTGGCCGACGGCAAACTGGTACGCACCCTCGGCCTGAATGAGGACGAGCTGGATCTGATCTACGATCTGCACCTGCTCACCATCAAGCCGACCATGTACATCGCCAACGTCGCCGAGAACGGCTTTGAGAATAACCCGCACCTGGACGCGGTACGCAAGCTGGCCGAAGCAGAGAATGCCGAGGTGGTAGCGGTCTGTGCTGCCATCGAATCGGAACTGGTGGAACTGGACGCCGACGAAGCCAAGGCCTTCCTCGACGAACTGGGTCTGGAAGAGCCGGGCCTCAACCGGGTGATCCGCGCCGGTTACAAACTGCTCGGCCTGCACACCTACTTCACCGCCGGGGTGAAAGAGGTTCGCGCCTGGACCGTGCGTATCGGTGCCACCGCGCCGCAGGCCGCCGGGGTCATCCACACCGACTTCGAAAAAGGCTTCATCCGCGCCGAGGTTATCGCCTACGACGACTTCATCGCCTGCAACGGCGAACAGGGGGCCAAGGAGGCTGGAAAGCTGCGCCTGGAGGGCAAGGAGTACATCGTCAAGGACGGCGACGTGATGCACTTCCGCTTCAACGTCTAGCATCCGTGCCGGACAGGGCCGCAAACTTGACAGAAAGGGCGCAAGCCCGCAAAATTGCGCCCTCTCAGAACATGGCTATGTAGCTCAGTTGGTTAGAGCACATCACTCATAATGATGGGGTCACTAGTTCGAATCTAGTCATAGCCACCATACACAAAACGGGATGCGCAAGCGTCCCGTTTTTTTCGCCGCGACCCCGGCCTGATCCGATGAGGGGTCACAAGTGGATGGCGGCGATGCCGCCACTCTGCGGGCGCACTGAAGTGCGTCCCCCATGCAAAGCGCGTGATCAAATCTCGAAGCTATCTCAAAATGGTTCTCGCGCCCTGATCCAGCGTTGCAACGCCTGCTCCGGTGCTCATTTACTACTGGTAAACTGCGCTCCTCGCAGACTTTGCGCCTTGTCTCCGAACGCGAGTCCGTGTTTGAAATAGCTTCTAATCATAGCCACCATACACAAAAAGCCCGGCAACCTGCCGGGCTTTTTTATTATCCAATATGGTTACTTGATCTCTTCGATATAGGTCCGGTTGATCGGCGTCTGCACATACATATTCTTGCCATTAACATCGGCCCAGAAGTAGTAGTATCCCTTGTCCGGTTCGGTCGTGACCTTGCCGTCCTTCACTATCCAGCTTTTGACATGTTCGCCGTCGGCATAGGTCACCTTATAGTCCCCTTCGAGCCAGGTCACGCCAAGGCGGGAAATTTTGTTCTGCTGCTCTTCGCTACATCCGCCAAGCAGCAACAGTAGCGATATCAGGAAAAGTCTCTTGGTCATACATTTTCTCCTTGCTGATATCGTATCCTAGCACGCAGCAAGGAGACGATGCGCTATTCTTGACCAGTAACGGAGGCATCCATGAGCTACTTCACCAAACGCTATCATCCACCAGGAACCCCGCCCGGCACGCTGGATACAGGGAATGTGGTAGAGCAGATACGTATCCGCATGGTCGACTATACCGCCACTGAATTTACCGAGCTGGAGCTGGATAATGCGACAGACTGCCGTCCATATCTTGAGCGCGACAGTATCACCTGGGTGCATGTGCAGGGGGTTGCCAGAGCCGAAACCGTACGTGAACTGGGCAACCTGTTCGGTCTTCATCCACTGGCGCTTGAAGATGTCATTAATACGGGGCAACGCCCCAAGGCGGACAGCTACGATGAACAGATGTTCGTGGTGATGAACCTGCCATCCGTCGATGAAAACGGGATTATCGGAACCACTCAGGTCAGTATCTTTCTCGGTGAAAAATTCCTGATCAGTTTCCTGGGCGCCGAAGATGCGCCCTTCAACCCGGTGCTTTATCGCCTGCGCAAACACAGTGGCAAGATACGCGAACGCGGCGCCGACTATCTGCTCTATGCCCTGCTCGACATAATCATCGACCGCGGTTTCCCGGTACTCGAATATTTCAGTGAATACATCGAGGAGCTGGAGGAGGAGTTACTGGAAGAACCCGATAAAGAAACCCTGGCGAAGATCCATCGTCTCAAACGAGAATTATTGTTCCTACGACGGATGCTCTGGCCACAACGTGAGGTGATTAATATTCTGGTGCGGGAAGAACAACCGCAGATCCATCCGCAGACCCGCCCCTATCTGCGTGACTGTTATGACCACACCATCCAGATCATCGATCTAATCGAGGCCTACCGTGAAATGACCGCCAGTATGCTGGATGTCTATCTCTCCAGCATCAGCAACAAAATGAACGAGGTGATGAAAGTTCTCACGGTGATCGCGACCATCTTCATTCCGCTAACCTTCATCGTTGGGGTTTACGGTATGAATTTCGGCAACAAAACCGACAACCCATGGGCAATGCCGGAGTTGAACTGGACCTACGGCTACCCGCTGCTATGGCTGGTGATGATTGGCATCGCAGTGGGAATGATCGTTTATTTCAAACGCCGCAACTGGTTCTAACCAGCACTATTCCTTATCGAGGTCCTTACTCGGTGCGTTATAAAGATGTACATCTCGCTGTGGGAACGGAATTTCGATGCCCGCCTCACGGAACGCTGCGTCGATAGCGAAGTTAATGTCACTCACTACCTGCAAGCGTTCATCGATATTGCGAATAAAGGCGCGCAATTCAAAATTAAGCGAACTGTCGCCGAAGCTCATGAACAACACCTTAGGCTGCGTCATGCTGCCGTCTGTAATGATATTCTGATGTGCTTCCGCGATACCCAGCAAAATTTCCTGCACCTTGTGGGTGTCAGTACCGTAAGCGACACCGACGGGAACACGCACCCTGCCACGGGAGTCATGCAACATCCAGTTGGTGACCTGTCCTGAGATCAGCTCCGAGTTCGGCACAATGACATCGGCACGGTCGAAGGTCTGGATCAGCGTTGATCGGATACTGATCCGTTTGACATGCCCCTCGGTATTACCGACCACGATCCAGTCACCGGTTTTTACCGGACGCTCGAACAACAGAATCAAACCGGAAACGAAATTGTTGACGATGTTCTGCAGGCCAAAACCGATACCAACTGAGAGCGCACCAGCGATGATCGCCAGATTGGTGAACTGCACACCTGCAACCGCCAGGGCAATCAATACTGCCAGCGCGACACCGACATAACCGCTAATAGTTACCAGCGCCTCGCGACTGCCACGCGCCATGCGGCTCTGCTTCAGCCATTTCCCTTCCAGTCGACCACGTAACCAGTCACTCATTGCCAGCATCAGGGCAAAAATCAGCACGGCCAGCACAATACGTAACGGTACGATGGTCAGGGAACCGATCTGGAAACCTTCCAGCACATAACGGGAAAGCGCTGTCATCACCTCGTTGGAGAGTCCCCACACTAGTAGTGCGCTGTAGGCAAAGCCGAACCAGACCACGGCGACTGTCAGTGCGTGCAACCAACCAACCCATGGCATCGATTCATCGGTGCCATAACCAAGCAGTTGGCGTACTCCACGCTGCCAACTCAATGAACCGGAACGGAGTCCGACGAAAAACTCGCTAATCAAATGTGTCACCAGCCAGGCAAGGAACACCAGCAAACCGGTGCCAAATACCGTGCGTAAAGCCCAGTAGGCAAAATTGCGATATCCACTGACCTCAGCCACCGAGGTAATCAACAACACCAGTAGCAATAGACCGAACAGCCCGCGCATGCCATTGGCAAACAGCAGTACGCGCAGATAGAAAGCACTCCACAGCAATGACAGACAGACCAGCAGCACATAAATATCGCGTGACAACAGGCGCGCAGGTTCACTCAGTTGCGTTCCCAGATCCGTATTGAAGATCAGCATCCCGGCATAGAGCACCAGCAGCAACAAACGCAGGCCGCGAGTCAGTCCGCGGGATACCTTTTCAGGAATGTTGAACAACAGTACGACGATACCCTGCCGGTAGAGCAGCAGGCGCAGACCAGTCAATGCAGCGAAAAACAGCGGCAGCGAGAGTCCCAGGTACCAGGCAAATGGATAGGGTTTGGTGTCGAAAACCACAGCGGAAAATATCGCCACGACCACACCGAACATCAGGTGTGGCGCATAATGTCCCAGCGCATCGACCAGTCGGTTGGCATAGAGATAACGTTCGTCATCATGGGTTTTGATCCAGCGATGACAGCGTCTGTTCACGACTCCACCCAACAAAACTGCAAACACAATCAGTGCTGCCAGAATAGATAGCTGCTTTGGCGCGACCGCTTCCAGTCCGCTCTTGCCGGTCATGAAGTTCCAACCGCCAGGCACCCAGCGCAGAGTCAGCTCAGGATTCTCCAGCAGCAGGGTGTAACTACTCGGACCACGTACCAGAAAACGTTCGGCGATCAGTTGCTGACGCCTTTCCTGTAAAGCTTTATTGAGGGTATTGCTGTGTAGCTGCAGCAGGCGATAGCCCACCAGCATACCTTCCAGATTTCCCTTTTGTTCCTTTACCTGTTTACGCTGTTTGGCAATGGTGTCCGGTTCCTTAGGTACCGCCTCACCCAGAGTCTCCAGTTCATTATTCAGACGCTGCAACTCTTCATTCAATTTTTCAACATAGGCACTGACCGACGTATTTACCGCAGCGGTCTCCTGCTCCCAGGAAGTCAGTTGCTGCTCATCCACATCGCGCCGGTTGCGTAAGGCCGCCTCAATCTTGCCGATCCGATCATCCAGCGCCAACCACTCCTTTCCACTGACCCTTTTGCTCAGCAATGCTTCATCGGGAAGGGGGAAATAGCTATTGAGTCCGTCTTCCGCGACTACCGAAAAGGGATGGAGAAGTAACGCAGATGAAATCAGCAACGCACAGAACAGTCGCTGTGGTAGGCGGAAAGCATTTATGACGGGTAGAGACATGCTTTTAACCCTGTAAATAGGAGACCGTGATAGTAGAGAGTCTATCAGGTAATTTTCGCGACTGCCTTGGCAGAATAATAATGAATTTAGAAGATGTCTCAGAATTAGCGCGCGCAGGTGAGACAAGGCAAAAATGGACGAAAAAGCGGAGTTTACACGTCAGTAAATGAGCATTTTGAGTCCATTTTTAACGCCGTATCACCAAGCACAGCAATTCTGAAGCCGCTTCTAGTGGCGGGTTGTTCCACTGTCCGGTTGCGGCTGCTCGACAAACAGCCTCTCCGCATCCACCACATCAAATCGATAGAGACGGTTACAGAACTGACAGGTCACCTCAACCGCCCCTTCATCCGCGATGATGTCCATCACTTCATCATGGCCCAGGCTACGCAGGGTATCCGCCACCCGCTCAGTCGAGCAGTTACAGTGGAAGGAGACGGGCTGCTTCTCGAACAGGCGTATATCCTCTTCGTGGAACAGGCGGTGGATCACTTCACGCTGTTCCAGTGCCAGCAATTCACCATCGGTGATGGTCGCCGCCAAAGTCGTTACCCGATTCCAGACTTCGTCATCCTTGCCACTCACTCCCGGCATCCTTTGCAGTAGCAATCCAGCCGCCTGCTCCTCATTCGCCACCAACCACATGCGAGTCGGTAGCTGCTCGGAGCGCTCCAGATAGTTATCGATGGCATCGGCTACGGAACTACCACTGAGCTCGACAATGCCCTGATAGCGTTTGCCGCCCTTGCCGGGATCGATGGTAATCACCAAATTGCCGTTACCGAAGCGGCTCTGCAGATCACCGGACGGCACTTCGCCGTTCCAGCCTGCCATACCACGCACGTGATAGAGCGCACCGCTCTCCTCGTCGGCATGATGAGGGCTGCAATCGACCACCAGTAGATTGATTGGTCCGTCACCACGGATCTGTAAAGTGATAGAACCTTTGAGTTTCAACGTCGCGGCGAGCAAGACCCCGGCAACATAGAGTTGTCCCAACGTCTCACGCACCGCAGCGGGATACTCATGTCGCTCGAGCACAGCGCGCCAGGCGGCACCCAGTTGCACCACCTCGCCACGTACCGCGGCATCTTCGAACAGGAAACGTTGCAGTTGATCGCTCATAAGAGACTCTATGGTCACAGAACACACGGAATTCCACTTTTATCCTCCGTGCGTTCTGTGGCTGAGTTTTTTAGCCTTCGAGTTTGGACTTGAGTAGCTGGTTAACCTGGCCGGGGTTGGCCTTACCGCCTGTGGCCTTCATCACCTGGCCGACGAAGAAGCCAATCATCTTGCCGCGTTTGTCCGGCTCGGCGTTACGGTAGTTCTCCACCTGCTGGGCGTTGTTGGCGATCACCTCATCGATGGCCGCTTCGATGGCACCGGTATCGGTGATCTGCTTAAGACCTTTCTTTTCGATCACCGCGTCGGCATCACCTTCGCCATTCCACATCGCCTCGAACACCTCCTTGGCGATCTTGCCGGAGATGGTGTTGTCAGCAATGCGCTTGAGCATCCCCGCCAACATCTCAGCAGAAACCGGTGATTCGCTGATATCCTTGCCGTCACGATTCAGTGCAGCAGAAAAATCGCCCATTACCCAGTTGGCGCAGATCTTCGCCTCGGCACCCGACTTCTCCACCACCTGTTCGAAGTAATCGGCAATGCCGCGTGAACCGGTAAGAATGGTTGCGTCATAGGCAGGCAGACCGAACTGCTGCATGAAACGTGTTTTCTTTGCATCGGGCAGTTCGGGCAGGGTTTTGCGCAACCCTTCGATGAAATCGTCTTCGATCTCCACCGGCAGCAGATCCGGATCGGGGAAGTAACGATAATCGTTTGCCTCCTCCTTGGAACGCATGGAACGGGTTTCACCCTTGTCCGCATCGAACAGGCGAGTCTCCTGCACCACCTTGCCGCCGGATTCGATCACCGCGATCTGCCGCTCCACTTCATACTCCACCGCTTTCTCGACGAAGCGGAAGGAGTTGAGGTTTTTGATCTCGGCACGGGTACCGAACTCTTTTTGGCCTTTCGGACGAACCGAAACGTTAACGTCACAGCGGAAGGAACCTTCCTGCAGGTTGCCGTCGCAGATACCGAGGTAGGTGACGATGGAGTGAACCTTACGCATGTAGGCGGAGGCCTCGGCACCGGAACGCATGTCCGGTTCGGAGACGATCTCCAGCAGCGGAGTCCCGGCACGGTTGAGATCGATACCGGTCATGCCGTGAAAATCTTCGTGCAAGGATTTACCTGCATCCTCTTCCAGGTGCGCACGGGTAATACCAATCGTCTTGGTCACGCCATCTTCCAGTTCGATCTCCAGATGACCCTTGCCGACGATCGGCAGTTCAAACTGGGATATCTGGTAACCCTTGGGCAGATCGGGATAGAAATAGTTTTTGCGTGCGAAGACCGAGCGCTTGCCGATCTCGGCGTCCACCGCCAGACCGAACATCACCGCCATACGCACCGCCTCTTTATTCAATACCGGTAGTACTCCCGGCAGACCGAGATCGACAGCACAGGCCTGGGTGTTCGGTTCCGCACCGTAAGCGGTTGCAGCACCGGAAAAAATCTTCGAGTTGGTGGCGAGCTGGGTGTGGATCTCACAACCGATGACAACTTCCCATTCCATAATTGTTAAACCCCTTTAACCACGAAGGACGCGAAGGACGCGAAGTAAGACATCTTCATCTTCGTGTGCTCTGTGCGCTTCGTGATGAATGCTTTTCATTAGAAACCTTCCGGTGCCCGTGCATGCCAATCGGTAGCCTGCTGGTATTTATGCGCCACGTTCAACAGCCGTGCCTCGTCGAAGTAGTTGCCGATGATCTGCAAACCGACCGGACGCTTGCCGACAAAACCACAGGGCACTGACATACCCGGGAGACCGGCGAGGTTGACCGCGATGGTGTAGATGTCGGCCAGGTACATGGCGACCGGGTCGTCACTCTTCTCACCAAGGTTGAAGGCGGGGGTCGGCGAGGTCGGGCCCATGATCACGTCGACCTGTTCGAAGGCCTTGATGAAGTCGTCGGAGATCAGGTGACGCAACTGCTGCGCTTTTAAATAGTAGGCATCGTAGTAACCGGAAGAGAGTGCATAGGTGCCTACCATGATGCGACGCTTCACCTCGGGACCGAAACCTTCGCCGCGGGAACGTTTGTAGAGGTCTTCCAGGTC
>JBNKDG010000016.1:0-25382 GCA_050288165.1 Thiohalomonadaceae bacterium
TTGCTCCCCACGCTTTCGCACCTCAGTGTCAGTGTTGGTCCAGGTAGCCGCCTTCGCCACTGGTGTTCCTTCCTATATCTACGCATTTCACCGCTACACAGGAAATTCCACTACCCTCTACCGTACTCTAGCCTGCCAGTTCCAAATGCAGTTCCCAGGTTGAGCCCGGGGCTTTCACATCCGACTTAACACACCGCCTACGTGCGCTTTACGCCCAGTAATTCCGATTAACGCTTGCACCCTCCGTATTACCGCGGCTGCTGGCACGGAGTTAGCCGGTGCTTCTTCTAAAGGTAACGTCAAGACTAAAGGTTATTAACCTTCAGCTTTTCCTCCCAATTGAAAGTGCTTTACAACCCGCAGGCCTTCTTCACACACGCTGCATTGCTGGATCAGGCTTTCGCCCATTGTCCAATATTCCCTACTGCTGCCTCCCGTAGGAGTCTGGGCCGTGTCTCAGTCCCAGTGTGGCTGATCATTCTCTCAAACCAGCTACAGATCGTCGCCTTGGTAGGCCATTACCCCACCAACAAGCTAATCTGACATAGGCTCATCTAATAGCGTGAGGTCCGAAGATCCCCCACTTTCACCCGTAGGTCGTATGCGGTATTAATCCGGATTTCTCCGGGCTATCCCCCACTACTAGGCAGATTCCTATGCATTACTCACCCGTCCGCCACTCGCCACCAAGAGAGCAAGCTCTCTCGTGCTGCCGTTCGACTTGCATGTATTAGGCATGCAGCCAGCGTTCAATCTGAGCCAGGATCAAACTCTTCAGTTTAAATGTTGCGGTTATTAGGCATAACCAAACCTTTTAAACGAAGCGTAGACCCCAACCTATTAATTACAGGTCAGGTTACTTCGTCAATATACTTGCTCAAGCAAGCTACGACGGAGCACCCACACAAATTACTTAGCCAAGTTGTTAAAGAGCGCGCTGGATAACTCCAGCAAAGAGGCCGGTATTCTACCGGCGCCTACAGAATTGTCAACAACAATTTAGCAGGACTTTATTCAGTTCACCGTCGCTTACCCGGCGAAAGAGTCGCGTATTCTACCGTCGCCCAAAGGTTTGTCAACTCGCTTTAGCTAGTCGCCTTAACCACCGAAAAACACCGGTATTTCCAGACTTCGGAGTCCACTCTGACCTCCTGAATTTCCTGGGCAACCAGACTGCGTCGCCTCAAGGAAGGTGCGCATTATACGCAGCGCGATTGGGCGGTCAACAAAAAACTTCAACAAACGCTAATATTTTTTATGACCGCTTATATTTCAATGGGTTAATCCCTTATCAACCCTTTTGAGCCATCTCATTTCACACTGATACGGGCAAATTTCCGCTTACCAACCTGATAGACCTGCTGGCTACCTGAAGCGATCTCAAGTTTTTTGTCTTCAACTCGTTCGCCATCGATACGCACCGCGCCCTGATCGATCATGCGCATAGCCTCTGAAGTACTGGCCACCAGGCCTGCCTCGCGCAACAGATTAATCAGAGGGATAGCGCCTCCCGCTGCGGTGATGGTCAACTCCGGCATCTCATCCGGCATCGCCCCCTTCTGGAAACGGGCAATGAAACTCTCCTGCGCCTTTTTCGCCGCAGCAGCATCGTGGAAGCGGGTAATCAGTTCTTCCGCCAGCAGGAATTTGATATCCCGCGGGTTGGTGCCCTCCGCGATCTGTTGTTTAAAGCCTTCGATTTCGCTCATTGGACGGAAGCTGAGCAGTTCAAAATAGCGCCACATCAATTCATCGGAGATCGACATCACCTTACCGAACATATCGTCTGGGGCGTCATTAATACCGATGTAGTTGTTGAGAGACTTGGACATCTTCTGCACCCCGTCCAAACCCTCAAGGATCGGCATGGTGAGAATGCATTGCGGTTTCTGGCCAAAGCTCTCCTGCAACTGGCGCCCAACCAGCAGATTGAACTTCTGGTCGGTACCGCCCAATTCCACATCCGACTTCATCGCTACCGAGTCGTAACCCTGCACCAGCGGGTAGAGGAATTCGTGCACAGCGATGGACTGGCCACTTTTATAGCGCTTGTCGAAATCGTCGCGCTCGAGCATACGGGCCACGGTATGACGGGAAGCCAACTGAATCAGGTCTGCCGCCGACATCTCTCCCATCCAGGAGGAGTTGAACAATACCGTGGTCTTCTCCGGATCGAGGATCTTGAATATCTGGTGCTCGTAGGTCTTGGCGTTTTCCAGCACCTCATCACGGGTCAGTGGCGGGCGAGTAGCGCTCTTGCCGGTCGGGTCGCCGATCATCGCGGTGAAATCCCCAATGAGGAACATCACCTCATGGCCCAACTCCTGGAACTGGCGCAGTTTATTGATCAGCACGGTATGTCCCAGATGCAAATCGGGCGCAGTCGGGTCAAAACCCGCCTTAATGCGTAGCGGCCGCCCCTCTTTGAGCTTTGCCACCAACTCCTCTTCGACCAGGATTTCGTGCGCACCGCGCCTGATCAGGGCGAGCGCTTCATCCATCGTTGCCATGCCTATCTCCCGAGCTGAAAAATGGCGCTAGAGTACCATAGCGCGGAAAATCGCTACAGAATGCGAACTGGATTATTGACCCGCCCAGCGCTCGGGGGTATGGTTGGGAAAATTTTTCGAGAAAATTCCGTGCATTACGGCAACTACTTAAACCGTGACTATAAATCGAAAACCGCACGCAACAGCGAGCGGCTCCCTCGTGTTCAACCTAAGCATTTGCACGCACTGGCAATTTTCGCCGCGACCGTCGGACTGGTAGCGCTGTTCAGCCCCAGCCATGAAGCTGAAGCGACCCGCGAAATCAGCGCCAGTGAAGAGGTTGTTGCGCTGGAGGCTACGCCAGCCGATCAGGATGTATTGAGCCTGCCGCTGGCGCTGCCCAAGACCCTGGAAACCACCGTCTCTGCCGAAGAAAAATACGAACAGCCGGGAATGATTCCCTGGCGCACCATCACTGTACGCCCCGGCGATAACATGTCGCTGATCTTCGACCGTCTGCACCTGAGCCCGCAACAACTGAGCGAAGTCGTCGCAGCAGACAAACCACATAAAGTTTTCTCAACCCTGCAGCCTGGGCAACAACTGCACTTCCAGATCGACGGCGATCAGCTACAGACCATCCGTCACTCACTCTCCCCTGAAAAGAACTACTACATCAAACAGACCAACGGCGGTTTCGAGAGTCTGCTGAAAGAGGCGCCGCTGGACACTCGCGTGGCCCATGCCGCAGGTCTGATCGAAACATCGCTCTATCAGAGTGGGGTTGATGCGGGTCTTTCCACTGGCACCATTATGGAGTTGGTGAATATTTTCGGCTGGGACATCGACTTCGCCCTCGACATCCGCAAGGGCGATCACTTCTCACTGCTCTACGAGCAACAGTATCTGGATGGCGAAAAACTACGCGACGGCCGCATCCTTGCCGCCGAGTTCACCAACCAGGGCAAAACCTATCAGGCGGTGCTGTTCACCGATCCTCAGGGTCGTGAGCTCTATTACGCCCCCGACGGCAGTAGTATGCGCAAGGCATTCCTGCGCAGCCCGGTGGACTTCCGCCGCATCTCATCGAAATTCCAGCGCGAACGCTGGCATCCGGTACTTGGCGTAAAACGTCCCCACCAGGGCGTCGACTACGCGGCAAAGATCGGCACACCGATCAAAGCGGCGGGTGACGGCAAGGTAATCTTCCGTGGCAAGAAAGGCGGTTACGGTAACACTGTAATCCTGCAGCACGGCGGCAACATCACTACCCTTTATGCGCATATGTCGGGCTTCCGTCGCGGCGTCAGCAACGGCAGCCGCGTACGTCAGGGCCAGATCATCGGTTATGTCGGCAAGACCGGTGTCGCGACCGGCCCGCACCTGCACTATGAATTCCGGGTCAACGGTTCGCACCGCAACCCTTTGACCGTAAAACTGCCGGACGCCAAGCCGCTCGCCGCGGAATACAAAGAGGTCTTTCAGCTCCAGTCGCGGCAACTGCTGGCGCAGCTTGAAGTGTTCAACACCATTCAGGTAGCCCGGGCTACCGATTCCCAACCCTGATCCTTTCCATGGCTGAGTACTATGTTGGTCTGATGTCGGGCACCAGCATGGATGCCCTCGATGCGGTAGTGGTCGACTTCAGCGGCCAGCAACCCGTCCTGCTCGGCACGCTCAGCCAATCCTTTCCGGACGATCTACGCCGGCAGTTGCTGACACTGGCACAACCCGGCCCCAACGAAATCGATCGTAGCGCACGCGCCGATCGCCTGTTGGGAGAGTTCTCCGCCGAGTGCGTCAGGCAACTGCTGCAAAACAGTGGCATCGACAACAACGCCATCCGCGCCATCGGCAGTCATGGCCAGACCATTCGTCATGCACCCAATGCCAACCCACCCTACACCGTACAGATCGGCGATCCCAATACCATCGCCCAACTGACCGGTATTACCACCGTGGCCGATTTTCGCCGCCGCGATATGGTGGTCGGCGGTCAGGCGGCACCGCTGGTGCCGGTTTTCCACAACGCGATCTATCGCGATGGCAAACATCACCGTATCGCCCTCAACCTGGGCGGCATCGCCAACATCACCATCCTGTCCGCCGAGCCATCGCAACCGGTGATCGGTTTCGACACAGGGCCTGCCAATGGCCTGATGGATGCCTGGTGCCAACACCGCGGCAAGGGTTCGTTCGATCAGGAAGGGCGCGGCGCCGCCAGCGGTACGGTCAATATGACCCTGCTGGAGGAGTTGGAGAGCGATCCCTATTTCCGTCTGCCGCCGCCAAAGAGCACCGGCAGGGAGCATTTCAATCTGGACTGGTTCCTGCCCAACCTGCCGCCGGAAGGATTGAGTGACGAGGATGTGCTGGCGACGCTATGCGAACTGAGCGCGCGCACCGTCGCATCGGCAATCAGGGAACATGCCCCGGCCACTGAAGAGGTGATCGTCTGCGGTGGCGGCGCTTACAACCCTCATCTGCTACAACGACTACGCGCCAACCTTTCGGGCATCACGATCGTCAGCAGCGAAACCTACGGCATCGAGCCGCGCTGGATCGAGGCAATGGCCTTCGCCTGGCTGGCACAACGTACCCTGCAACACCTGCCGGGCAATCTGCCCTCCGTTACCGGTGCCCGCGAAGAGGTGATCCTCGGCGCAATCTATCCGGGCAAACAATAAAAAAGCCGGGCAAAGCCCGGCTTTTTTGCACTGAAGCAAACGCTTAACGCTTATCTATCTGCACGTAATCGCGTATCGGCAACCCGGTATAGACCTGGGTCGGACGGAAGATTCGATTGTCCGCCAACTGTTCGCGCCAGTGCGCCAACCAACCGGCCATACGTGAAATAGCGAAGATCGGTGTGTACTGGTCAACGGGAATACCCATCTCAGCGTAGAGAATGCCCGAGTAGTAATCGACGTTGGCATACACACCTTTGGCACCCAGTCGCTCCTCGGCAGCCTCTTCCAGCGCCATCGCGGTCTCAACCATCCGGCTGTGACTACGGCCCTGCGCATTGGCCAGCTTCTCCATCAACTTCTGCAGGATAGTTGCACGCGGATCCTTGACCGAATACTCGCGATGACCGAAGCCCCATATCTTGGCTTTTTTATCCAACTGCTTTTCGAGCCAGGAGGCAGCATTCTGCGGCGAGCCGATCTCTTCCAGCATCTCCACCACCTTCTCGTTGGCACCGCCGTGCAGCGGGCCGGAAAGGGTGCCGACCGCCGCAGCGATCACTCCGTAGGGGCTGGCCAGGGTGGAACCGGCCACCAGCGCGGCGAAGGTGGAGGCGTTAATGGTGTGCTCCGCATGTAACACCAGGCTGGTGTCCATGATCTCGGCAGCGATGGGATCGGGTTCGTGCCCATGCAACATATAGAGAAAGTTTTCCGCCGTGGTCAGATCCTCTCGCGGTGCGATGGGATCGTAGCCCTTGCGAATATGCTGCCACATGGCAACGATCACCGGCACGCGCGCCAGCAGCTTAACCGTCATGCGATGGATGTAGTTCAGGTCTTCGCACAGCTCGGAACCGGTCAGGCACTCGTTACCCGGATAGAACATCCCCAGGCTGGCGATGGCAGTCTGCAGCATCTCCATCGGATGACCGGTGGCCGGCAGATTTTTCATGATCTCGCGGATGTTGTACTTCACCCGACGATTGCGTCGTAGCTGCTGGTCGAACTCGGCCAGCTCACTGGCCTTGGGCAGACGTCCATCAAGTAACAGTAGCGTCGTCTCTTCGAAGGTGCTGTGTTCGGCCAGTTGCTCAATCGGGTAACCACGGTAGGCAAGGATACCCTTGTCACCGTCGATAAAAGAGATATTGGAGCGGGTGGCCGGAACCCCTTCGAGCCCGGGCAGATAATCGCTCATGGATAAACCTCGCAGGTTATGGAAGTTCGTTGGGCTAGCTATTGTAGGGATATGGGCGAAGTGACGCTACTGCAAACCTTAAGTGACAAAAGCAAAGGCCCCGGCGCGATGCGCCAGGGCCTCGGGATTGCTACACCCTGTCAGCGATCAGGCTGAGAAGGAGGAACCGCAACCGCAGGTGGTGGTGGCGTTCGGATTGCGGATCACGAACTGTGCCCCCTGCAGGTCTTCCTTGTAGTCGATCTCTGCGCCAACCATGTACTGGAAGCTCATCGGGTCGATCAGCAGGGTCACACCGTTCTTCTCCACCGCGGTATCGCCTTCGTTAATGCTCTCGTCGAAGGTGAAGCCGTACTGGAAACCGGAACAGCCGCCGCCGGTCACGTAGACACGCAACTTCAGGTTGTCGTTACCCTCTTCGGCGATCAGCGCCTTGACCTTGTCGGCTGCGCTGTCAGTAAAGATTAACGGGCTTTCTGCATCACTCATGGGATTTCTCCAGAATATTTGTCTCTCTATGGGGTGCTAATTAGCATATCCCCAGATAATTAGTCAAGAATTCGCCTCATCATCCTCGCTATCGGAGGACTTGCCGTGGTTCGGCCCGGGCAGGAAATCCTGCGCCTTGTCGCCACGATGCACCAGATTGCCGTTGACCTCGGCACCACGCATCATCTCAATCAGCTTGTAGTAGACGTTGCCGGTAACCTTGGCGTTCTCCGCCAGCTCGATATGGTCTGCCGCATGGACATCGCCGTTGACGCTGCCGTTGAGGATGATATTGGGGACGCGCACCTCGCCTTCAATGAGGCCGCGCTCACTGACGCTGAGAATCGAGCCGCTGTCGCTCTCGGCGTAGACATTACCCTTGATCACGCCGTCAACATGCAGGCCGCCGCTGAAAATCACGTCGCCGTGAAGCTCTGAATTCTGCCCTATCAGGGTATCGATCTTGGTGCTCTTGCTCTTAGGAGCAGGCTTGTGTTTACTTCCGAACATGGCTATCGGTTCTCCTGGATCATCCAGTTGATGGATTCAGTCAATTGCTTGTGTTTCTGGCTTCTCGGCTTCACCACCAGATTGACCTTACTGGGGATAAACCCGTCTGGCAAGGTGAGGTCCCCTTCAAATGACTGGAAATATTTGAAGCGGAAACGCAGCTCCTTGTCGTTACTGCTGAGCTGCGCCAGGGTGTACTCCATCGGCTGGCCTTCCTGACTTCCCTCGACCGAGAAGGAGATGTTGCCGTAGGCGACCACGCCGTTGCTCAATACCTGGGTCAACACCAGCTTGTAGTGAAACTTGCGTTCGATAAGTGTAGGAGTCAGCTCGAAGGATTGCAGATTCAGCCCTGCCTGCTGGGCATCACCCGGCGAGACGATACCGCGGTAGAAGGCCAGTTCCTCTTTCAGCTCCAGGATCTCGTCCTGCAGCCCGTTCACCGTGCCTTCCAACTGCTTGTATGCTTCCTGCTCGATCTGGCTGCTGCGCTCCAGTACCGCCATCTGCTCGCGTAACTGGGTGTTTTCCTGGTGGCTGCCATCCAGTTGCAGCTGCAGTTGCTGCTTCTGTTCGAATGCGGCAACTACATCGAAGCCACCCTCGTGCCGACCATATTCGTACATGCCCCAGGCGACCAGTATCACCGCCAATGCCGCACCAAACTGCATCGACAGCACCTGCCAGCGGGGCCGAGCCCTGACAACGAGGTGCGTCATGGCAACACCGGAATCATGTCCAAACCGCTTTTCTCATCCATACCAAACATAATGTTCATATTTTGCACAGCCTGTCCCGCCGCGCCCTTGACCAGATTGTCGATCACCGACAATACCACCAGCGTATCGCCACCCTGCGGCCGATGCAGCGCGATACGACAAACGTTGCCACCACGTACGCTACGCGTCTCCGGGTGCGAACCGGCTGGCAATACATCGACAAAAGGCTCGTCCGCATAGCGCTGTTCGTACAACGCCTGCAGATCCACCGTTGAATCTTTCAGACTGGCATAAAGGGTGGCGTGAATACCGCGAATCATCGGCAGAAGGTGCGGCACAAAGGTCAGCCCGACCGATTCACTGGCGACAATCCCCAGCTTCTCACTGATCTCCGGCAGGTGCCGATGTCCAGGAACCGCATAGGCCTTGAAGCTGCTGTCCACCTCGCAAAGCAGATTAGCCACCTTGGCACTACGGCCTGCACCACTGGCGCCGGACTTGCAATCGGCAATCAAACCGTCGAGTTTGACCAGTCCCTCCTCCAGCAGAGGCAGGAAGCCTAACGTCACCGCTGTGGGATAGCAACCGGGGTTGGCCACCAGTTTTGCGACCCGGATCGCATCGCGATTAATTTCGGGCAGGCCATACACCGCCTCGGCAACCAGATCGGGACAGGCGTGTTCCATCCCGTACCAATGCTGCCAGACATCGATATCCTTGATACGAAAATCAGCGGCCAGATCGATCACCTTCACCCCGGCATCGAGTAGTTCGCGAGTCTGGGTCATGGCAACGCCATTGGGCGTGGCAAAGAAAACCACATCGCACTGCTTGAGCAGTTCGGTATCGGGCGCGGTGAATTTCAGATCGACATAACCGCGCAGATTGGGATACATATCGGCGACCGCCATCCCCTCTTCCGAGCGGGAGGTAATCATCTGTAACTCAACCTCTGGATGAGACGCCAGCAGACGTAACAACTCGACCCCGGTGTAACCGGTTCCACCTACGATGCCAACCTTAATCATCTTATCTGTACAACCTGCGCTGAAAGCCGAAAGAAATCGATGATAAAGCGTGGCAGGGTAAAGCGAAAGCCCCGCATGCGACCGTGGCGACGACAGCCCTTCCCTGCTCTGGCATAATGGCCGCTTTCCACGCAGACCCACACCCGATAACCATGCGCGCCACACTGGACAAGCTGAAACTCTCGCTGCGATCCCTGTTCGCCCCCAACGACTGGCTGGCGCGCTTCGTTTTCTGGGGCGGTGCGATACTGGTAGGACTCGCCTCGGCGCTGTTTGCCCTCGGTAGCGAAGAGGCCAGTCGCCTGTTCCGCGAAGTGGAAGGCGAATACCGCTACCTGCCGTTACTCATCACCCCGCTCGGTCTGGCAGCCATCGCCTGGGCCACCCGCCGTTTCTTTCCCGGCGCTCAGGGCAGCGGGATACCCCAGGCCATTGCCGCACTCGACATCCCGCCACAGATGCCGCATCTGCGTCGTGCGGTACTGTCACTGCGCATCGCCATCGGCAAGATTCTGCTGACCCTGCTGGGTCTGCTCTGCGGTGCCTCTATCGGCCGCGAAGGCCCGACCGTGCACATCGGCGCCTCGATCATGTACTCCATCGGCCAACTGGCCCATTTCCCGCGCCACTATCTGGACAAGAGCCTGATCGTCGCGGGCGGTGCGGCGGGGATCGCCGCCGCCTTCAACACCCCCCTGGCAGGTATCGTCTTCGCCATCGAGGAGATGGCGCGCAGCTTTGAAGAACGTACCAGCGGCACCATGCTCACCGCGGTAATCATCGCCGGTGTCACCGCGCTGGCGGTGCTCGGCAACTACACCTACTTCGGTACCAGCCACGCCTCGCTGGCACTGGATAGCAGCTGGATCGTGGTACCGATTGTCGGCGTCTGCGGCGGCCTGCTTGGCGGTGTCTTTGCCCGCATGCTGGTCAGCGGTTCGCGCTGGATCGCCCCGTATCTGGGTAAGTGGCCAATACTGATACCTGCGGCCTGCGGTCTGGTAGTTGCCATCGCAGGCATTCTTTCCGGCGGCACCGTCTATGGTACCGGCTACCCGGAGGCACAGGCGGTGATCACCGGCAGCGGCGAAGTCAATAACGCCTTCCCCTTCCTCAAGATCCTCGCCACTGTTGCCTCCTATCTCAGCGGCATCCCCGGTGGCATCTTCGCTCCGTCGCTGGCCACCGGTGCAGGACTCGGCGCGGTGATGGCGCAATTTTTCTCCGGCCCGGAGGTTCAGGCCATCGTGATCCTCACCATGGTCGCCTACTTCGCCGGTGTGGTGCAGACGCCGATTACCGCCTTCGTCATCGTGATGGAGATGACCGACAACCACGCCATGGTGCTGCCGTTGATGGCTACCGCCTTCATCGCCTACGGTGCATCGAAGCTGATCTGCCACGAACCGATCTACCGCTCGCTGGCGCAGGGTTTCCTCGATCGACTGCGTGAGGCGGAACCAACACCGCCGGAACCGGACAAAACGGAAGAAGAAAAAAGCGATTCGTCGCGATAAACGAATACCGCTACACTTCACCCAGATTCAAACCACGAGCTAATCATGAAATTAAAAGAGATCATCACCGGCATCTTCGTCCTCGCCCTGATTGGGTTGCTGACCTTCATCTGGTTCACACCGGACGGCCTCAAACAGGCTCCGGCAATCAGCGTCACTACCCTTGAAGGCAAACAGATCGATCTGCAATCGCTACAGGGTCGCCCGGTACTGGTGACCTTCTGGGCCACTACCTGCCCCGGTTGCGTTAAGGAGATGCCGCACCTGGCAGAACTGTATAAAGAACTGGCACCACGTGGACTGGAGATGATCGCTTTGGCGATGGCCTACGACCCGGAAGATCAGGTGCGCGAAATGGTTAAGCTCAAGCAGCCGCCCTATAAGGTCGCGCTGGATACCGACGGCAGCGCTGCGCTCGCCTTTGGTGATGTCAAACTGACTCCCACCACCTTCCTTATTTCCCCGGAGGGTCTGATCGTGCAGCAGAAGCTGGGGGAGATGGATATGAATGCACTGCATAACCGCATCGTCGGCATGCTTTCCAAAAAGGGTTAAGCGATGCTTTGGGTTAAATCCTTCCACATCATTTTTGTCGTCTCCTGGTTCGCCGGTCTGTTCTACCTGCCGCGACTGTTCGTCAATCACGCCATGGCGACAGAGAAATCCGAGATCGAACGGCTGAAACTGATGGAGCACAAACTCTATCGCTTCATGACCCCGCTGGCGGTACTGGCGCTGGTGTTCGGCACCTGGCTGTGGCTCGGTTACGGCTTCAAGGGCGGCTGGCTGCACGCCAAACTGGCGTTGGTGGCCGGACTCATCGGTTACCACCTCTACTGCGGCAAACTGGTGAAAATGTTCGCCGAAGACCGCAACACCCGTAGCGACAAGTTCTACCGCTTCTTCAATGAAGCGCCGGTGTTGATCCTCACCGCCGTCACGATCCTGGTCACGGTCAAACCCTTCTAATCGGCAGGCCTGGCCTGCCTTTCCCATACCCTCGCCCTATATCCCGTCCTCCTCGCACGCCCTCCAATTGAGAATAATTATCATTTGCATATGAGGCAAATTCTCGTTAGATTATCCCTGCGCCACCCGGGAAGCGCTCCCCCTAACCCTTATTGCTGGAGAAAACGATGAAAAAGTCCCTATCTGGCCTGCTCGCCGCGGCCATCCTGACACCACTCACCGTCCAGGCAGAGGAGGTGCCTGGTAACGCCCAACTCCAACAGCAGATAGACGCGCTGGCGGAACAGATTGAGCAACTGGGAGGCACTGCGCCAAGTCAGAGCACGACCATCGGCGGCTATGGCGAGATGCACTACAACCTGCTCAATAACCAGTTGGCAGGCGGTTCCGACAAAAAGAGCATCGACTTCCACCGCTTCGTGCTGTTCTTCGGCCACGAATTCGCCCCCGATACCCGTTTTTTCAGTGAGCTGGAGGTGGAACACTCGGTAGCCGCCGATGGCGAAGCCGGGGCAGTGGAGCTGGAACAGGCCTACGTTGAGTTTGATCTGTCACCGCAGACAACGGCAAAGGGCGGTCTGTTCCTGCTGCCCGTCGGGATTACCAATGAGACCCACGAGCCGCCGACCTTTTACGGTGTCGAGCGCAACCCGGTAGAAAAGAACATTATTCCCACGACTTGGTGGGAAGGCGGTGCGGCCATCGGTCAACGCTTCGCCAATGGCCTCTCCTACGATCTGGCGCTCCACTCGGGTCTGTACCACAGCGGCTACAACCTCCGCAGCGGTCGACAGAAGGTCAGCGAAGCCAAAGGCGATACCCTGGCCTACACCGGTCGAATCAAATGGACCGGTGTACCGGGTCTGGAACTGGCCGCCAGCCTCAACCGCCAGGACGACATCCGTCAGGACACAGGCACCAAAAAAGTCAGCGCCAACCTGCTTGAAACCCACGCTATCTACAGCAGCGGCCCGTTCGGCCTGCGCGCCCTCTACGCACAATGGCAACTGGATGATGACGGCACGGCGGCCGGGGCCGATGAGCAGTTCGGCTGGTATGTCGAACCTGCCTACCGGATCAATGCCCGCTGGGGCCTGTTTGCCCGACATAACGTCTGGGACAACCAGTCTGGCGACAGCGCCGATTCGGAATATCAGCAGACGGACATCGGCGTTAACTTCTGGCCCCATCCCGACGTGGTGATCAAACTCGACTATCAGGATCAGAGCGTCCCCACGGGACAGAACGAATACGACGGCATCAACCTTGGCATCGGTTACCAGTTCTAGGGATATGCGTATGTCCGCCATACAGAGGGGGGCGCGCTACGCGTCCCCACTACTACTTCTACTCATCGGCTGGTCGAGTGTGTTCGCCGAGGTCTACCAGACCCCGCAGGACTTCATTGCCGAACAGTTTGCCGACCATCCACCGCAAGCGAAGAAACTCTGGCTCAGCGGCAAGCGCAAGGAAATCTATCGTGAAGTCATGGATGAAGCACCGCGCCAGTTACGTCTGCGCTACTGGCAACAGAACCAACGCACTGTCTGGATACTGGAGGCCGTGGGCAAGGAACACCCGATCACCGCCGGTTTTGTCGTCGAACAAGGGCGCCTGCAGCAGGCACGGGTGCTGGCCTTTCGCGAAAGCCGCGGCTGGGAGATCCGCTATCCCTTTTTTACCGATCAGTTTCGCGGCATCGGGTTGGATGAGGGACAGCAACTGGATGGCAACATCGACTCCATCACCGGCGCGACCCTTTCGGTCAGGGCCATGAGCAGAATGGCCCGCATGGCGCTGGTGCTACACAACTGGGTAAACCGCAAAGATGACACGCCATAAAGCGCATCGGCCAAAACTGAATTCCATCTATCTATGGCACCGTTATCTCGGTGTCGCCGTGGCCCTGTTCGCCCTGCTGCTTGCGGTCACCGGGTTGATGTTGAATCACACAGATACACTCGATCTATCGAAACAAAAACTCGGACAGCGCTGGTTGCTACAGTGGTACGGCATCGAGCCGGTAAGCGGGACTTTTTTTCGCGCCGATCCATACTGGCTTAGTCAGTGGGGTGAGCGGCTCTATCTGGATAGCCAAGCGCTGCCGATTCAACTCGAAGAACCGTTAGTGGGAGCGGTCGCGCTGCCGTCGATGATCATCGCCGCAAGCCGCAATCATCTGCTGCTCTTCACCAGCGAAGGTGAATTGATCGAACAACTGGGAAAGCTGGATGGGATTCCGGAAAATATCGAGGCGATCACCAGCGACGATCACGGTCGCCTGCTGCTAAAAAGCGGTAACGCGGTACTCGCCGGTTCAGTCGATGAAAGCACCTGGCAGAGCATCTCCGCTACCCCCATCTGGCCCACGCCCGTCACTCCGCCGATGGCACTACGAGAAAATCTGCTGGAACAGGGCGCGGGGGCAACGCTAGCGCTGGAACGAGTCATCCTCGATCTGCATAGCGGTCGAATATTCGGTCGCTGGGGTAACTACCTGATGGATGCCGTCGCGCTGATACTTCTGTTCAACGCCATCAGCGGTCTGATCATCTGGTGGCGACGCAGGCAACAACGACGCCTGCATGCCAGGTCAACGTAACGCCAGACAGCCGCTCAGGTTGTCGGCCAGTCCCTGCATCAAATCGAACCACTGCTCTTTTCCGACTGGCAGTTCGGCCCCTAACGGATCGAGCACACCGTGGTAGGCACCGCTCCCTTCCAGTACCACCTTCACAATCCGCGGCTGAAACTGCGGCTCACTGAAAACACAGGCGGCTTTGCGCTCGCGGATCGTCTGTCGAATTTCACTGATCCGTTTCGCGCCGGGCGAACGATCAGGACTGACGGAGATAGCCCCGGCGGGATTCAGTCCGAACGCCTCTTCAAAATAGTGATAGGCATCGTGAAAGACGATGTAGGGTGTCTTGCCTAGCGGCTGCAATTTTGTCCTGAGACTACTTTCCAGTGTGTCGATGCGACTCACCATCTGTGCCGCATTGTCGCGGTAGCGCTGTGCATTGGTTCCATCCAGTTCGCTCAACGCGGAGGCGGCGGCAGTGACGATCAAGCGTGCATTGGCCGGCGACAGCCACAGGTGCATATCCACCTCACCATGGCCGTGCCCTTCATCTTCTTCGTCGTGATGTTCTTCGCCCCAGATGCCGCCCTCGCGATTATCCAGCAGAGACATCCTCTCCACCCCGGCCAGTTCGATGACCTGCGCCGATCCGGCCAGGCTAGCCAGTGGCTTTTCCAGCATCGGCTCCAACCCCTCACCAACCCAAACCACCAGTTGCGCGTCGGCAAGGGCGCGGGCATCGGAGGGTTTGAGCGAATAGGCGTGAGGCGAGGCACCGGGCGGAATCAGCAGTTGCGGCTCGGCCACCTCCGCCATCACCCCGGCCACCAGCGAGTGAATCGGCGCAATGGAGACAACCACCCGGGGCGCCGCCGCCAGCGGCAGAGAGCAGGAGAGCAGAAATAGGAAAAAGAGTGGTCGCAGCATGGAGCACCTCGGCAACGTAATGTTATAATGTAACACATTCGTCTCGTTTTGGAGTCCGGCAAACCGATGAACGCCCCCTTTCCCCCGGCAGCGCACGACCACCGCGCCTGTGTCGAAGAGGCGCTGGCTCAGGCCAGGGCCCTCTGCGCCGAACAGGGGCTGCGCCTGACGCCGCAACGGCAGCAGATCCTCGAATTGATCTGGCGCGAGCACAAACCGGTCGGCGCCTACGAACTACTGGATCGACTGCGTGACGCGGGGGTTAAGGCAGCGCCGCCCACCGTCTATCGCGCCCTGGAATTCCTGCTGGAGCACGGCCTGATCCACCGCATCGAAAGCCTCAACGCCTACACCGGCTGCACCGCACCGGGCACCCCGCACCACGGCCAGTTTCTGGTCTGTAGCCATTGCCACCACGTCGCCGAACTGGATGAAGCGGCGATCAGTGGCCAGCTCGACGCCAGCGCCAGTCGCCTCGGCTTCGCCATCGAACGGCAAACCGTCGAGATCAGTGGCCTCTGTCCCCTCTGCCAGGAGCAGCACGATGAGTAAATCGCACCCCGCCCTGATCGAGGCCCGCGGCGTCACCGTCCACTACGGCTCACGCATGATCCTCGACCACGTCGATCTCGCCATCCATGAAAAGGAGATCGTTACCCTCATCGGTCCCAACGGCGCAGGCAAATCGACCCTGCTCAAGGTGATGCTCGGCCTGCAGAAACCGAACCACGGCGGCATCTCGCTACAACCCGATATCCGCGTCGGTTACGTGCCGCAGCGGCTGCAGATCGACCCGGTGCTGCCACTGACCGTACGCCGTTTCCTCACCCTCACCGCCAGCCACGACGATGCGGCATTGGGCAAATCGCTCGAGGAGGTCGGTGCCGCCCACCTGCTCGATTCACAGATGTCGACCCTCTCCGGCGGCGAGACCCAACGGGTACTGCTGGCCCGCGCCCTGCTGCGCGAGCCGCAACTGCTGTTACTGGACGAGCCGTTGCAGGGGGTCGATGTCAGCGGACAGGAAGAGCTCTACAACCTCATCGCCCGCCTGCGCGACGAACGCCACTGCGGCATCCTGATGGTCTCCCACGATCTGCATCTGGTGATGGCGCGTACCGATCGGGTCTTCTGCCTCGATCAACAGGTCTGCTGCACCGGCCACCCGGACCTGCGCCCCCAGGGCGAGCAGGTCATCAACGGGCCGCTGCCGGGCCTAGCCCCTTACACTCATCACCATCACCACAGCCCGGAGCACAAGGGCTGGTGTGGCAGTTGCCATCGGGAGGTTATACGCCATGGATGATTTCCTGCTGCGCGCCGTGCTCGCCGGGCTGATGGTGGCGATCGTCACCGGCGCCCTCGGCACCTTCGTGGTGTGGCGACGCATGGCCTACTTCGGCGACACCCTGGCCCACTCGGCACTGCTCGGGGTGAGCCTCGGCATCCTGCTGGAGGTTAATCTGAATCTGGCGATCGTACTGGTCTGCCTGGTGCTGGCACTGGCGCTGGTGTTCCTGCAAAACCAGCGCAAGCTCGCCTCGGACACCCTGCTCGGCATCCTCTCCCACAGCGCCCTGGCCCTCGGTCTGGTGGCGATCAGCTTTACCGAAAGTGTGCGCATCGATTTGATGGGCTACCTGTTCGGCGACATCCTCGCGGTGGCGCAGAACGATCTCTGGTGGATTGGAGTCGGCGGGCTGCTCGCCCTGGGGTTGTTGCTGTGGCTGTGGCGACCGCTGCTGGCGATGACCGTGCATGAAGAGCTGGCACAGGTGGAGGGCGTCAACACCGCCCGCACCCGGCTGCTGTTCATGCTGCTGATCGCGCTAGTGATAGCCACCGCGATGAAGGTGCTCGGCATCCTGCTGATCACCTCGCTGCTGATCATCCCGGCGGCTACCGCCCGTCACTACGCCCGCACCCCGGAGCAGATGGCGCTGTTCGCCGCGCTCATCGGCATGCTGTCGGTCGGCGGCGGGCTGTTCGGTTCCTTCCGCTGGGACCTGCCCGCCGGACCGGCGATAGTGGTTACCGCTGCGCTGCTCTTTTTCCTCGGTCCGCACTGGTGGCGGCAACGTGGCTGAGTGCCTGGTGACGCTGCCACCAGAGCACACCGAATAACAGCACCAGAATCAGCAACTGACTACCAACCCCCTCGGCGTTGGGGTAGATCCCCAGCAGCTCGATCTTGGGAATGTTGATCAGGGTAGACTCCAGCTTGCCTGCCTCCTGCAACGCGGCGATCCCCTTGCCGGTGAAGACCAGCGCCAGCACAAACACCAGTGCACCGGTCGCCTTGAAGAACTGGCGCAGCGGCAGACGCGGGCTGTAGCGCAGGATCAACCAACCGAGCAGTGCCAGCACCCCGGCAGCGGCGACAAAACCGATCACCACCATGCGCGTGCCGCTGCTGCTGCTCTGTAACCAGAGGGTCTGGTAGAACAGAATCGTCTCGAACACCTCGCGGTAGACGGTGATAAACGACAGCCCCGCCAGCGACCAGAGAGTCGCGCCGTTAAGGGCCTTATCCATGCTCTGCTGGATAAACTGCTGCCACTTCACCGCATTGGTCTTGCTGTGCATCCACATACCGACATAGAGCAACACCCCGGCGGCCACCAGCGCCGCCACCGCCTCGGTCATCTCCCGCGCCTCGCCGCTGAAGGTCCAGAGATGGGTCGCCGCCCACCAGGTGAAGAAGCCCATGACCAGCGCACCGATCCAGCCATAGTGGAGGTAGCGCATCGCATCGGTGCGCTCGGTCTTGATCAGGAACGCGGCCAGCGCGGCGATCACCAGAATCGCCTCCAGCCCTTCGCGCAGCAGGATCACAAAGGCGCTGCCGAAAGCGGTGGCACCGCTCAGGGCCACCCCGTCCATGGCGCGACGCGCATCGGTGAACAGTCGATCCAGTTCGGCCATTTTGTTCTCCGCCTCACCCACCGGGATACCGTCGCGGATCCCCTTGCGGAACGAGGTCATGGCCCGCTCGATACGCATCAGCAGCTCTTCATCGACATTGCGCAGCGCGGTTTCGGCCAGTTCGAAGCCTTCAAGGTAAGCGCTCACTGCCAGTTGATAGGCCTCCTCGCGCATCCCCTTGCGATAGGCGGTCAGACTTTCGTCCAGCTTGGCCGACGCCAGTTCAATCGGATTGTCGAACCAGAATCCTTCGGGATGGTTACGCAGCCAGACCAGTTGATCGCGACCGCTGGCGCCGAATTTCGCTTCGACCTCATCCGGAGACATGGTGGTGATCTGCGCCAGGGACAGCTTAGACTTGCCGCCGTTGGGCGCCACATCGGCGGGCACTCCAAGGGAGCCGACGTAGAAGGCCAGGCTCCAGCGGGCATCGTCACTGAACTTGCTGAAGGCGGTCATCGCCGTGCCTTCAACACCGAGGGTGATGGTGTTGTAGAGACCATAGATGGAGCGTTTCGCCGCCCGTTCGCTGTCGATAAAGGCGATGGGGGGCGGATTCAGCTCCGCCGCCTTTTTGCCGTGTCCGTCACCGCTGATGCCGTGGCAAACGGCGCAGTTACTGGCATAAAGCTTTTCGCCCAGGGCGAAATCCGGGGGACGTCGTGGTGTCGGCAGCACCTTGAATTCGGTCAACACCAGCTCGCGCATCTCCGCCGTCAGCTCGGCCACCTCGACACCGTCGGCACGCTTGTCCACCAGCGCCAGCAGTTGCTTTGCCTGGGTCTGCAGGCGCTGCTTGGCCTGACCGTCCGGCATGGCCGCCGCATCGGCGGCAATACCTGAGGCGAAATCGCGCATCTCCAGGTACTCCTCCCGGTTCTTTACCTCGCCATCCTTGACCGCGCTGCCGTAATCGACCGCCATATAGTCGAGCATCTGCAACATATTCACCGGGTTGGCCTCTGCACGCAGCAGCCCCGGCAGGAGCAGAAAGAGAAAGGTAAATATCAGCCTGTTCATGTGTGGGTACTCAAGTCGTTATCTGGGGTGTCTTTAATATATATGAGAATCATTCTCATTTGCAACAACAAACATGATCTCAGTGAGGATTCGTGTCCGGAAACATGGCGCAAAGCCCACGAGGAGCGCAGTTTGCCGGTAGCAAATGAGCACCGGAGTGGGCTTTGCAACGCAGGATCAGGGCACGAAGACCACTGAGATGGCTTCCCGGCTTCTGTGTCCGGCTCGCTATGGGTTACCATCTGCAGTCGCTGTTAACTAGTACAGCCTTACCTTTAACAATACCTTAACTAAAGGCTCATATGGACCCACGCGAAGATTTAGTCCGCCACTACCGCTGGCTCAGACAGTACGGCAACAACGACTCCCACAGCGGTAACGCCTCGGTGCGGGTCGGCGACGATTTCTGGGTGACCCCCACCGGCGCCTGTGCCGACACCCTTAGCGCGGACCAATTGATCCGCTGCGAAGTGAATGGTCACTGCGGCGATGGCGCCTCGCTGGATGCACCGCTGCACCGGCTGGTCTACCAGAAAAACCCGGAGGCGGTCTCCGTGCTGCACAGCCACGGCCCGCACAGTGTGGCCCTGACCCTCGACGGCAACGACTTCATCCCGCCCGACTTCGAAGGCTTCTACTACTTCCCCCGCGTGCCGGTGATCACCGTTCCCTACGATCGTTATGTGGAACTGGCCCCAGAACAGGTCTCTACCGCGCTGTCGGAGAATCGCATCGCCATCGTTCGCGGCCACGGCGTCTACGCCTGGGGCAAGACGATCAATCTCGCCTACAAATGGAGCTGCTCGCTGGAGCTCTCCGCCAAAACCGCCTTCATCGCCCAGCAGGCCGGAAAATTGTCATGATGAAAAACCTCACCACGAAGAACACAGAGAGCACGAAGTTTTTATTTCAGCTTCGTGCACTTCGTGAGCTTCGTGGTAAAGGCTTTTAGACTCAATCACGATGACTACCCAATCTTCTATCCCTGTCGTACTTATCTTCGCCGGTAACGATCCCACCGGCGGTGCCGGTATCGTCGCCGACATCGAAACCGTCGCCAGCATGGGCGCCCAGGCTGCGCCGGTGATCACCGCGCTGACGGTACAGGACACGCAGAACGTCTCGCGAGTGATCCCCACCGACGCCACCGTAGTAATCGAGCAGGCGCGCGCGGTGCTGGAAGACATGCCGGTAGCGGCGATCAAGATCGGCCTCATCGGCAGCGTGGAGAATATCGAGGCGATCCACTCCATCCTCCACGACTACCCGGATATCCCGGTGATACTCGATCCGATCCTGCGCGCCGGTGGTGGCCGCCATCTGAGTGACAACGAAATGCAGGACGCGATGCGCGAACTGCTGTTCCCCTACACCACGGTGCTCACCCCCAACAGCGAAGAGGCGCGCGCCCTGGCCCCGGAAGCGGACACCCTCGATGCCTGCGCCCAGGAACTGCTCGATGGTGGTTGCGAACTGGTACTGATCACCGGCGGCCACGAAAACAGCGATACGGTGGACAACCGCCTCTACGGCAATCGTCGCCTGCTGGAGACCTTCTCCTGGGATCGCCTGCCGCACACCTACCACGGCTCCGGCTGCACCCTTGCCTCTGCCATCGCCGGTCTACTGGCGCAGGGGCTGGAGCCGTTCACTGCGATCCACGAGGCGCAGGAGTTTGCCTGGGAAAGCCTCAAGCACGCGGTTCGCCTGGGGATGGGACAGCACCATCCCAATCGCCTGTTCTGGGCACGAGATGAAAATGAGGAATAAACGATGAAGAAACCCCTGCCACGCGGCCTATACGCCATCGCCGACACCGGCCTGCTGCCCGCAGAAAGTCTGGTCGAAGCGGTAGCCTACGCCATTCACGGCGGTGCGGTGATGATCCAGTACCGCGACAAGGGCGACGACGAAATGCGCCGCCAGTACGAAGCTGCCGATCTCAGCAACCTCTGCCGTCCGCTTGGCGTACCATTGATCATCAACGACGACGTGGAGCTGGCCAGCAACATCCTGGCCAAGGGCGTGCACCTCGGTAAGGACGACGCCGACATCGCCGCCGCCCGCACCAAACTCGGTGCCAGCATGATCATCGGGGTCTCCTGCTACAACGATCTGCAACGCGCCTTCGAAGCGGAAAAAGCAGGCGCCGACTACGTCGCCTTCGGCAGCTTCTTCCCCTCGCCGACCAAGCCCGATGCAGTGAAGGCCGATGCCGATCTGCTACGCCAGGCCAAGCAGCAACTGACCATCCCGGTGGTTGCCATCGGCGGCATCACCGCCGACAATGGCGCACAGCTTGTCGCGGCGGGTGCCGACATGCTCGCCGTCATTCACGGTGTTTTCGGCCAGCCGGACATCGCCGCTGCTGCGGATAAAATTGCCGGACTATTTGAATAAAACTCACCGCAAAGACGCAAAGAACGCAGAGGAAAAGCAAAACGGATTTGCTAAATAATAGAAAACAGTACCGACATAGTTGAAACAACATAGACGGTATCATTCCAAAAACTTTGCGCCCTTTGCGCCTTTGCGGTGAATAATCTTTTAAGGAATTAATTTATGCCTCACTCACACGAACTCTTTCAGGCCGCCCAAAAACACATCCCCGGCGGGGTCAACTCCCCGGTACGCGCCTTCAAGGGCGTCGGCGGCGAGCCGATCTTTTTCAAGCGCGCCGAGGGTGCCTACGCCTGGTCCGAGTCGGACAACAAATACATCGACTACGTCGGTTCCTGGGGCCCGATGGTTGCGGGCCACGCCCACCCCGATGTCCTGAACGCGGTCTTCGAAGCGGCCAAAAACGGTCTCTCCTTCGGCGCGCCCACCGTGATCGAAACGGTAATGGCCGACAAACTGTGCGAACTGGTGCCGTCGATGGACATGGTGCGCATGGTCAGCTCCGGCACCGAGGCGACCATGAGCGCCATCCGTCTCGCCCGCGGTTACACCGGTCGCGACAAAATCGTCAAATTCGAAGGCTGCTACCACGGCCACTCCGACGCCCTGCTGGTCAAGGCCGGTTCCGGCGCACTGACCCTCGGCGTACCCAGCTCACCTGGCGTGCCCGCGGCGCTGGCGGAACACACCGTCACCCTGCCGTACAACGACATCGCCGCGGTGAAGGAAGCCTTCACCCACATCGGCGGCCAGATCGCCTGCATCATCGTCGAACCGGTCGCGGGCAACATGAACTGCATCCCGCCGGTACCCGGTTTCCTCGAAGGCCTGCGCGAAGTGTGCGACGAATACGGCAGCGTGCTGATCTTCGACGAAGTGATGACCGGCTTCCGCGTCGGACTCGGTTGCGCCCAGGGCCACTACGGCATCAAACCCGACATGACCACCCTCGGTAAAGTTGTCGGCGGCGGCATGCCGGTCGGCGCCTTCGGCGGCAAGCGTGAAATCATGGAAAAACTGGCGCCGCTCGGCCCGGTCTATCAGGCAGGCACCCTCTCCGGCAACCCGGTCGCCATGGCCGCCGGACTCGCCACCCTCAAACTGGCGGCACAACCCGGCTTCTACGAGGACATCAGCGCCAAGGTGGAAAAGCTGGTCAACGGCATCATGGCCGAAGCGAAAAAAGTGGGCATCCCGATGAGCGAAAACCACGTCGGCGGCATGTTCGGCCTCTTCTTCACCGAAGAAGAGAAGATCACCTCCTTCGCCCAGGCGGTAGAGAAGTGCAACGCTGATCGCTTCAAGCTCTTCTTCCACGGCATGCTGAATGAAGGGGTTTATCTGGCGCCGTCAGCCTTCGAGGCAGGCTTTGTCTCTTCGGCGCATACCGATGCGGATATCGATGCGACCATTGCCGCGGCGGGGAAAGTGTTGGCGGGATTGTAAAAAAAGAATTTCACCGCAAAAAATACGAAGGCAATAGCAAGGTATCGAAGTCATACAGCGACATCGATACCTTGCTCAACATTCCCCTGACATATTCAACTTCACCTAGTCACCTGGTGATAACCAATTAATCATGCGTATTATAATTTCATCACTTGTCGGCAACCTAATATCCTTAGCTGGTTGGTGAGTACAAATGACTATTCTACCTTTACCATAATTAGCAATCAGCAATGAAGGATCCCTGTTTTTTCCCCATGCTATTAATGGCATGTATTCCTTAGCCGCATACTCTACTGTATCGCTTGGCATGGGTAGAGCGTAATTACCTATGTTTTTTGTTATGGGATGTCGGTTGTCTATAGTAACTTTGCTTGTATCAATACCAGCATAGGTATAATTGAATGTTGCTTTGTATGGCAAGATTTTAGGTGTAACCATCTGCTCATCGCCATTTTTATATGGGTTCGGTTGCTCAACATATAGTCCCCCACCGTTCGCGATATATTCATGGATTACCGAAAAATTCTTTTCCAAAAATTCGTATTTCTCACCACCGTACCCTGCCCAGCCGGAGCGAAAATATACAACATCATATTTGCTTATATCTTCCAGGGTGAACGGGATGGACACGACATCAATACTTCTGAAGCCAATTTCAGTCAACCTGTCAGTTATATTTGGGTTAAGGTAGATATCAATAAGACCGATTTTTAAAGTCTTTGGCGCAGTAGTACTTTGCAAGTCATGCGTCATTCTGCGCGCACTGTAACCGAATATTTCTGTCATCACCTTAGGCTCAAGTTGGACCTGTCCACCCGTCATCATCGTTCTCAGAACTGGCATAAGCTTCCTGGCCCGCTCAAATCCTCCAGAAATATATAGTTGTCGCCATAGCAGTACATACAACTCTTTATATGTATATGCCTCACCTACAATTTGCTTATCGAAATCCTTACACCCGTCAAACTGGTTACCGTACCAGTATTTTCCTACGGAAAAGCCGGGCACATGCGATTCAAGTATTCTGGACCAGTCGCTTTTATTGATAATCATATTATATGTACATTCCATACCATCCAATATGCTTACAACTTCAGCCTCATACCCTTTAACGAGTCCAGAAAAAATACCCATATTGCCTTCAGCAAATGCAATAAACTTCTCTGTGAACACCCTACCCATATAACCATCAGAGAGCGAATGAATGGGGAGCGAATAAAGAAAATCAACAACACTATTATTCTTGCTACGCCTAGACGGTTCTTGAGAATCAACAAATGCACTGACTGTTTTCCCTTTCAGGTACTTGAGCAAATAATCTTCATCACTCAACCCCTTGGGTTTACACGCCCATATGCCGCCCTCGACAAACCTTCCATCTTTTTCACAATATGTTGTTGTTCCCGTTACGGGACTAGATGTACCGCCACAAACTGTACTACCCGACACTCGGGTTAAAAGCAGGGGCGAAGAATATGACAGTATTGCCTCTGGATTATACTGACAGTGATGATCAGCATACCCCTCTATGTTCCACTTCAAATTATTGAAAAAGACAAATTTTTCAGCGCGATTACTGAATCCACTGGGCACAGCAATACCCATCTTGGTTGCAACGTCGCTATAAAACTCATCTGTTTGTTCAATTTCGTACTTCGAAATAAGATGAGATATGCGTGAAGAATAACACCCAATCAAACCATCATCGTAAAATGTCTGTTCGTCATTCTCCAAACACTCTTTTCTTTTTTGCAACCATTTTCGTTGTTCTTTTTTTAGCGCAGATGGGTCACCAGCCTTAATAGCAATCCCATAAACATAACTGAGATATGAGTCAAGACCGGAAAGATACCCATCAGCACATATAGTTTTTTCTACTTTTGTTAGCGCCTTTGCACAATCAAAAGAAGGTCTAGCTTGAACTTCAGGGCTATCATTTGCCAAGACAGACTTCAAAACAAATATTAGTGCTATTCCGATTATTTTTTTCATAAACACCCCAATAAATTACATGTCATGAGAGAACTGATAGCCACCCAAGTCAGAACAAATAATATTTGGGGTCAGATGAAAATTAATCTACCTAGATGCTAGATAAGTTTCATCTAACCCCACTTATTCGCACTTATTCCGCTTAAAACATTCTCTTAACCTCCAGCGCTTAATCCAGCACCTTCAAGTTGAGGATCGATGGATATGCCATGCGTATGGATGAATAAAGGTGCCGGAGGGATTAAAATTTATTCCCTCCGGCACCTTTTTTAATTTTCAAGAAACAACAACGTACCATGCAAAACATACAAAATGAATCATGGTTCCAGAAATTTATGGCTGATGTATGCGGTGATATTTAGAAATTTACGGGGCAGGGATGATAGATTTAAGGGGTCAGAGTGAGGCGTCCCCGATAAAACGGACAGTGGATTAAGCAACTTTCATTATCCTCTCATATTGAACGGGCGTATGGTAAT
>JBNKDG010000017.1:0-13819 GCA_050288165.1 Thiohalomonadaceae bacterium
GCTTGCTTGTCATTGGGATACTCCTTAGCCAGTATTGTGGCTGATTTAAAGTATCCGTTAAACTGGGGGAGGTTCAGATTGAAACTTTCTGAATCAGACTTACATGGCAGCAGAAAAACCGTACCAGAGAGCAATATTCTCTAATATAGGAAATACTCTAGGGCAGACCACGATTTATTAGTGAGTTTCATGGGGTATTGAACAGCTAAAAGGAAGAATAATGAAAAATGGTTTTGTTGTCCTGCTACTATCTCTTTTGCTGGTTGTGACTGGTGATATCTATGCCGAGTCAACTAAGGCAAACAAGGAAGATATAAAGTTAATCTGCGCCACTTTGTGTAAAGACGAAGGGCGGACGCTTCCCGGTGAAGGCTCGCAGTATTCCATGCCAGATCAGGGTTATGCCAAAAACTATGACGACAATGTGCATGTGCAGAGGTCTTTTCTTGATCTCTCTTTTGTCTACTGGATTTATTATCTCGCATACTCCGTAGTCACATTTCTGATTGCGGTTCTTATCTATAAGCATGCAAAAACACGTAATGAGCTGGCGCTAAATCTCAGCCCGTTCGTGTGGGGCGCGATTGTTTTCGTCAATCCCGCGCTCGGCGTGCTTGCATATTGGGTGATGAATGTCATGGATGTCTCCAAGCTTCTTGGCCGGAATGATGTGCAGGCATAATTCATGACCGTGTCTGACCTCATTACTGTAGGGCACTGGTTTAATGTTCGAAAAACTCGAAAAGAAAAAGGCTAAGCCATTTGAAAGCAAGCCTGTGACTTCAGAGGTCACCTGTGGCGCCTGTGGTTATGTTCGCAAAGATTCAGATACCAATCCTGCATGGCAGTGTCCTTCTTGTGAGGTGGCTTACGTCAAGGCGGAGGAAGCGCACAAGGAGTATTCGCAAGCAGAGTTAAAACAACTCAATACTGAATATCAAAGCGAGAAAAAAAGAAAAAGCAAACTATCAGCAATAACGACGGGTCTGAAGGGAATATGGTTTGGTATTGCTGCATTTCTTAGTGGCGCAGGTTCTGCTTGTAGTGGTGCTGCTTCCAACCCCTTGTTGCAGGCTGCAGGGGCTGTTCTGGTAATCGGTTCCGTCACTTATATACTGTTAAAGATATTTGGTAGTTAGTCAGGAACCAATATTTATCCCTAACCGGTTTCTTGTGCTAGTTTGTTTCCACGGTAGCACTATTGGTGCGAATGTCGCTGCTCACGGAGTTCAACGTGGAATCACTTTTACTCTCCATCAACCCGCAAGATCCCCTGTGGATCGCCATCGCCTTTGCCTGTGGCCTGGCTGTAAAGCTGATTGGACTGCCACCTCTGGTAGGTTTTCTTGTCGCCGGTTTCGTTCTCAATGCCTATGGGGTTGAGAGCGGTGAGTTTTTGCAGGAAGTCGCCGATCTGGGTGTGACCCTGCTGTTATTCACCATTGGTCTCAAGCTCAAGTTCAAATCCCTGGCGCGTTCGGAAGTCTTGGGCGTAGCGACCCTCCACATGCTCGCGGTAACGCTGCTGCTCACGGCGGTGGTTTTGCTCCTGGCCCAGTTGGAGTTACCACTATTCAGCAGTGTCGATATGACGACGGCGCTGCTTATCGGTTTTGCGCTCTCTTTCTCGAGTACGGTATTTGCGGTCAAGGTGCTGGAATCTCTGGGTGCGACCGCTTCGCGCCACGGCAGTGTCTCGATTGGGGTGCTGATCGTTCAGGACATTGCGGCGGTTGCCTTCCTCGCCATTTCCGCGGGTAAGGTGCCTTCCATCTGGGCATTTGCACTGTTGTTGCTGTTCCCCTTGCGGCATCTGCTACAGCGGGTTTTGAATCATACCGGGCACGGTGAGTTGCTGGTGCTGTACGGTATCGTGCTGGCGCTGGGTGGTGCTGATCTGTTTGAGATGGTTGGCCTGAAGGCCGATCTGGGGGCGCTGGTGTTCGGGATGCTGCTGAATAGCCACCCCAAGTCGGATGAGCTGTACAAGGATTTGTTGAGTTTCAAGAATATCTTCCTGGTCGGTTTCTTTCTCAGCGTCGTTATGTCGGCGATGCCCGGCTGGGCCGAGCTGATGGCGGCGCTGATACTCCTTGCGGTTTTGCCGCTCAAGGTCGCGCTCTATTTCGGTTTCTTCAGTCTGTTCCGCCTGCGTGCCCATCCTGCCTGGCAGGCTTCGCTCAATCTGGCCAATTATAGTGAGTTTGGGCTGATCGTGGGGGCCATGGCCGCTGCATCAGGCTGGTTGCCGCTAGAGTGGCTGGCGGTCTTCTCCATTGCTCTAGCGGTTTCATTTACCCTGTCGGCGCCACTGGCGACCGCTGGGGATAACATCTATTTGAAGTGGCGGGACAGGATTAAGGTATTCGAGCGCAGCGCCCGCCTGGAGGATGATACCGATCTGGAAGCGGAGGACGTTGAGGTGGTCGTCATCGGTATGGGACGACTGGGCGTGCCCGCCTATGACGCACTGGCAAAGGCGTTTCCCGGTCGGGTAATGGGCGTTGACCTGGATGATGAGAATATTCGACGACTCCAGGAAGAGGGCCGCTTTATTGTGAAGGCCGATGGTACTAACCCCGATCTCTGGTCTCGGGCCCGAGGCTTGCCTCAGCGCTTGAAATGGGCCGTACTCTGCCTGCCTAACCATCGTGCCAATATCGCCGCGGCCGACCGTCTATTGGAGAACGATGCCAAGTGCCGTATCGCCGCCACGACCAAGTATCGGGATCAGGCCGAGGAGCTGGAGGCGCATGGCGTGGAGATGGTGTTCAATATCTATTCTGAGGCAGGTAAGGGGTTTGCCAATGACCTGAGCAAGCGCTTTGATGTGTCTTAGCTTGCCGTGATGTTGCTGAGAAGGAACATGACACCAGACAAAATAATAGGGGCCTTCAAGGCCCCTATTATCATGGAACACCCTCAGAAGGTTTAGCTTACTTTCCGCAGCAGCAGCGCCTTGAAGGGACAGAAGGCCAGGGATGCGGTGAACAGCATCGCGACACCCAGGCTCATGCTGACTGCGTGCCACAGATCCGGGATGGGTGCGGCAATACCTGCTGCCAGGAAGATGAAGCCAGCGGCGATACGTATGTTGCGTTCCTGTGGTCCGACGTTGATGAACATTGTAATAACCCCCTGGTTATTATGTGTTTTAATGGTGTGGTGCCCGTAAACTCTACTAAAACGGTCTGGAATGCGCAAGCGCTTCGGTAGTGACGAAATAGGTGGAATTAGCGGACACTTTGTTATGTGATCGGCGGAGAGTCGTCCTGGCTCATTTGGTGTTTCAGAATCATGGTATTGAACATTTGGATACGGAAATTAGGGACATGAAAAAATATATTGGCGCAATCCTGTTTGCTGTTGCTGTGTCAACGGGTGTGGTCGAGGCGTCAGAGCCTGATGTCTATCATTGCCGGGGTGTCGACTATCTCTATGATTCCGGTATTGGAGCCGGTGATGCACGACAAGTGGATGGTTGGCGTAACCTTATTTTGCGGCGCTGGACCATGACCGCGGAAATCTACAGCGATACGGGTTCTGCGGTGACTGAGCTCGATTTTTCACTGGATACGGTGGGCTCCATTTTTAAAGGTTTCATTCCAGCCTATAACGATGTATTCGGAACGCCAATACGCGGTATCGCGGTTGAATACTTACCTCTCTATAACCTTCTTGAACTTAAGTACGATCTTGAGGGCGGCAAGCGTGTGCTGGCCTTCTCCGGTATTTGTACTTAGTCAGATTGAGCCTGGAAAACAAGTGGACGAATTTCTACAAGCGGCAATAGACGAGGCGAAGAAAGGGGCCACTGAGGGTGGTATCCCCATCGGCTCGGTACTGGTGATCGACGGCAAGATCGTCGGACGCGGACACAACCGTCGTGTGCAGCAGGGCAGTGCGGTGTTACATGCGGAGATGGATTGTCTGGAGAATGCCGGTCGACTGACTGCTGCCGATTACCGCCGTGCAACGCTTTACTCCACCCTGTCGCCCTGCGACATGTGTAGCGGTGCGGTGTTGCTCTACGGTATTCCCCGTGTTGTGGTGGGGGAGAACCGAACCTTCAAAGGCCCAGAGGAGTATGTACGTTCACGAGGTGTTGAGGTGGAGGTGGTCGACGATCACCAATGCACCGCCCTGATGACGGCCTTTATCTCGGCCAATCCCGAGTTGTGGAACGAAGATATCGGTGAGTAAACACCACGCCAGAGTCGCGTGAATATCTTTTGTAACCCCCTGCTTTGTACAAATTAAACTGAAAGGAGTTCAGTATGCCTGGTGCCTACGCACACATAACGTTGGTTAATCATTACAGGGAGCCTGCCTTGCTGGAGGATGCGGGATTGCCGGTGGATGCGATTACCAGCGTTCTCGACTATTTCAAGTTCTGCGAACTGGGCTCGGTCAGTCCTGACTACCCTTACCTGGTCCTGGGCGATAAGAGTTCCGCCGCATGGGCAGATGCGATGCACTACACCGAGACCGGAGTGGTTCTTCAGGCGGGTATCGCGCGCGTACGTGGCCTATCGGGCGAGACGAAAAAGAAATGTCTGGCCTGGTTGCTTGGCTACGCGGCACACGTGACGACCGATGTCACCATTCACCCGGTGGTGGAGTTGAAGGTGGGACCGTATCACGGTAACGAAGATGCACATCGTTTGTGTGAGATGCATCAGGATGCCTATATCTATCAGCGACTGAATCTGGGTGGGATCGGCATCGGCGAGCACCTTGATAGTGGGATTGCGCAGTGTGGGCCGGTCAAGAAACTTGATAAGGATGTGGCTGCGCTATGGCGTGGGATGTTAGAGGATGTACATGGCGATGCGATGGGGGCAAATAAGCCGGAGCCGAAGAAGTGGCACCAGTGGTTCTGCAAGGTGGTAGACAATATCGCCGAAGAGGGTGGGCGACTGCTTCCCTGTGCACGTCATCTTGCTGCGGATCTGGCCGTGGTCTATCCCAGTGAAGCTGAAATCGATATGCAGTACATCAACAACCTGGCAGTACCGACAGGGACGATGGATTACGATGAGATTTTCGATCTGGCGGTTGAAAATGTCGGTACTGTCTGGCGCTGGATTGCTGAAGGTGTTTTGAGCGGCGATCAAACCTATGTGGCCAATCTGGGTAACTGGAATCTGGATACGGGACGCGATCAGGGATCGGATCAACTGGTGTTCTGGAGTTAAGCAATGAAACGTTATTTAGCTATCACGCTTTTTCTGGCAATGCTTTCTGGCTGTGCCACGACGGATCATTCGAATGACCGCTATTATGAGATGGCGACAGCATTGACCAAACTTACCGCGGCTGTGGAATCGACCGTGCGTTACAAGCATCCGCCAGAAGGTCTGAAGGATCAGGCATTAGTCGACTATGCGGTCAGTCACGAGCCGTCCTTGCTGAATGGTTTTGAGGGTTATCGATTGAAGGTGCTGACCGGTGATCGCCATGCGATCGTACTGGTGTGTGATGCGGATTCGGCAATATTTGAGGATATGGGCTGCACTAAAGAAATGGATGTCCATCGTTGGCAGCAGTCGGAACCGTGTGGGTTTACTCTCGCCACCGCGCAATGTCCTTAAATTATAGGGCGATAGCTGGAGTAGCTCAGCTCGATTGTTGAAGGGCCGACCACATACTCGTTGTCGGCCCTTTTCATTTATCGCTCAGGCGCCGCCGGGTTCGCCAGTGAACTCAACCAGCAGGTCTTCGTCGGTGACGATGGTCTGGCAGGCGAGACGGAAGGTTGGCGGCAGGTCTTTGACATTGGCACGCTCTTCTTCATGCGCACTCAGTTTGCCAATGGACTTGAGTACTTTGCGCTCCTTGTCGGTCAACATCATGGCCTTTACCCGCTCACCATCCAGGTGAGTGATCTTCACCAGACAGGAGCCGCATTCACCGTCCTGACACTCGAATGGGATCTTGATGTTGTTTTCCTTGGCGACAGCGAGCAGGGTGTCGCGCTTGCCGGCCACGGCAGTGACCTTCTTGTTTTTGCTCATAATGGGGGATGAGAAGTAGATGGTAGCCATATTGACCTCCGCTTGGTTAATGGATAAGTCGATACAGCAAATGGGATGCCAGAGTAAGTTGTTGATAAATAACGGTGAGTGGTATGCGATTTGTACGGTATCGGACATTCCTATGTTTTGTATTGGATAGTCTGTCGAATTACGACTGAAGGATTCGAGAAAACTGTGTCAGTATGCGGGTAGAACAGGCTTTCTCGTATTTGGGTTTATAATTACCATCCAAAGGCAAATAACCTTTGTTTGAATATGGTCTTCGAGTGGCTGTGCGCAGTCGCTTTTTCGCATCCGGCGACGAAGGCAAACGCTGACAGGATTTCAAAGTTTTTTTGGGATCATCTAGTTTGCGGTTGCTCTCAATGCCGCTATTCAGGCGAGTACATTGGCTATGTCACTGCAAACTGACTGGAAACAAGTAATACGTACTGTTTCGCTGAACCTGGTTACCCTGATTGCGTACTACGGACTGGGTGTGGCGGTTGCAGAGTTCTTCCGTGCCTACGGTCTGTTTCCCGCGCCTAACTGGCCTTCAGCAAGTATTGCCCTGACGGCTGCGTTGATGGGCGGTCGCCGTCTCTGGCCAGGCATCTTTCTCGGTTCATTCTTTGCCAATTACCACCTGTTTGATGCTCCCGTGATGGTTGCTGTTTCGGTTTCAGTAACCAATGTGCTGGCACCCGCTCTCTGTGCAGCAATCATTCTGCGCATGACCGGCACGGCGACACCGTTCCACCGATTCCGGGACGTGGTCATATTTATTCTGTTCGGTTCCGGACTGCATGGAGTGCTGGCGGCCAGTGGCGGTATTGTCGCGGCGTATGCCGGTGGCGTACTCGATGTGGCAGTGCTGCCCTCGGCCTGGCTTCGCTGGTGTCTCTCTGATGCCGGCGGCACACTCTTCTTCGCGCCGGCGCTTCTGCTGTGGCTGCATGAACGGAAGGTCAGCATTAATCGCCAACAACTACTGACTCTTACCAGTGTCAGCATGGTCACCATTATTCTGGCGGCACTCTTCTTTTTGCTGATTCACGGTGAGCGCCATGCCGTGTCCGGTTTGCCGTATCTGCTGGTGGCACCGTTGCTATGGGTAACGGTTAGCTATTCTGTGCGCGCCGGGACAACACTCTTCTCCGCTATGGCCATCGTCGCATGTGTCGGCACCTTGATGGGCAGTGGGCCATTTATCCTTGCCGGTGCCGAACGACCGTTGGTTACATTGGGTTTGATGGTCGTCTCTCTCAGTATCAGTGTTCTGGCGATCGGTTCGCTTACAGCGGAAAGAGAAGATGCTTTGCGTCGACTGGAAGAGGCGAATGATGAACTTGAGCAGCGGGTGATGGAGCGTACTGCTGAACTAAGCGCGTCCGGTGCGATGCTGGACAAACAGTTGACGCTGCAGCAAAACCTTATCGATGCCATTCCGACACCGGTGTATTTTACGGATCAGCAAGGCCAGTATGCGGGATGCAATCATGCTTTTTCGGAAATGCTGAACATCGATAGCAGTGCGATCGTGGGCTCAGACGTGCAGATCGACCGTTTCTCCACTGATCATCTCCCAACACAGAAAAACCGGCGTGAGACAACGCTGACCGATACGGCAGGCCGTACCTTGCATGTTTTACATCATCGTGCGCCATTCTTCGACAGCGAAGGAAAAGTGCGTGGTGTCGTGGGAACGGTGCTGGATATTACCGATCGCAAACAACTGGAAGAGAAACTCTATCAGCGCGCTACCAGCGACGGTATGACTGGATTGGCAAATCGTAGCCACTTCTTCGAGAACGGTGAAAAAGAGGTGCAACGCGCCAGACGATTTTCACAGCCGCTATGTGGTTTGATGATCGATATCGACGAGTTCAAGGCGATCAATGATCACTATGGACATGCCTGCGGCGATCTGGTGATCGTCTCAGTAGCAAATGCATGCCGCAAAGTCATGCGCGCGATAGATTTAATCGGCCGTATTGGCGGAGAAGAGTTTGCAGCGCTGTTACCCGCATCGGAGTTAGATGGGGCAAGTGCGATGGCTGAAAGGCTTCGTCGTGTCGTCGAAGATACGAAACTGGATTTTGGTGAAGGCCAGATCGTCTCCTTCTCCATCAGTATCGGTATAACCGCGCTGCAAGATACGGACAAAAGTCTGGACGATGTCCTGCGCAGGGCGGATGTCGCGCTGTATGAGGCAAAGCGTCTCGGACGTAACCGCATCTGTTCTGCGTGAAACTTTATATTCTCCTGCTGAGGGATTTTTATGCCGCTCATCAAGATTGAGGTAAGACGAAGCCGCTCTCCTGAACAGATAACGGCGATTATGGATGCTGTGCACCAGGCCCAATGCGATGCACTGAAGGTGCCTGCCGCAGATCGACAAATTCGCTATATCGAGCATAAACCCGAGCACTTCCAGGTACCGCCCGGAAAGACCGAAAATTACACGCTGGTGGATATTACCCTGTTTGTCGGGCGCTCACTGGAGGCGAAACGGACGCTTTATCAGAATATCGTGAAAAACCTCGCGGCCCTCGATATTGAGGCCAACGATGTCTTCATCGTGCTCCACGAAGTCCCCCTGGATAACTGGGGTATTCGAGGTGGTTTTCCTGCTTCGGAGATTGACCTGGGTGTTAAAGCCGGGGTTTAATCAGGTATGGCGCTTGAAGGACTTGGCGCCCTGAGATAACAAACCATTTCGCAAGATGTGTACTGAAACAGGGAGGTATCAGGTATGCAGATCGACGGTCATTACACCGGCACTTACGTTGCGGCCCGCGTCGCAGGGTTTTCCCACAGCGAAGCTCACAAAATCGCCTACGCTGCACAATATGTCGATGACGCTGACAATGAAGGCGTCATTTTTTTTCGTGATAGCGAATATTTGTATTGTCGCATCGCCTCTGCGCACAAGGCGCTTGATTATCAAAATCTGCTGGAACCTTCCAATCATCTTGTCTGGCTTCCGTTTCACTTTCTTCCCGGAAATGGTGGACTTCCCGCAAATGAAGAACCTGCCAACGGTGAACACGAGAAGCTGATCTGTCGTCCAGACAGTCATGTCGCAAGGGATATGTTACGTTCTTGTCTTGCAGATAAGGGCAGATCCCGTGAATTGCATCGTCTGGGTATCGCTATGCATGTCTATGCCGATACCTTTTCCCACCAGAATTTTGTCGGTGCCTTGCATCGGGCGAATAAAGTGACGGGGTTGGGTAGCGATGACAAAAGTATCGATGTGCTGTTGCAGGGGAATCCCATCAGTGCGGCGATTGCGGAACTTGGCGGTAGCATCAGAGGCTTCCTGCGCAAGCTGATTCAATGGGTGCTAACGGCCTTTTTTGTTATGCGTCAGGAAGGAAAGGGGCCGCTGGAATACTGGAAAGAGATCAGTGCCGACCAGCCGCTGGGACATGCCACCGCCGGTTCATATCCGGATCTGCCGTTTCTGGTGTGGCACTACCGGAATGGTAAAAACGAACCGCTGATTACCCGCGACAATCCCAGCGACTTTCTGACTGCCGTCGACATGATGACCCGTGCCATGCAGGCATGGCGTAACGACGATGAATCGATGGATTTAATGAAGTACGAAGGACTGGGCGCTGCCGATCGTACCGTGGTCAGTGAACTGTTTAGTGGTTTACGCGCCATCGAAGGTGAAGAGCGTCGTCTGGCCTGGGAAAAGGCGATCAGAGAAGGACGTTTTAGCTTCGGCCCGGCCGAACCGCATTATATCGGTAAGGGCAAAGATAGCTGGAAGCATCAGGCGCTCAACACTGAAAAAGAGAAGGATGCAAAATTCGAGCGCTATCCCTATTCAGAACATTTCCTGGAGAGCGACTGGAAATTGTTCCACGACGCCCTTCAGGTGCACCGGAGCGCTATTGTGCACGATATCCTGCCACGCTATAAGATTTGCGCTGCATAATGACAGTTATTAACAATAGTTGAAACAAATTCAGTGGCACGCTGTCCATGCAGTGTAGGTGTATTTATACAGGGACCCACTATGACATTGGTTAATAAGAAAACGGATGCTTTTGCAGTAGCATTTCTTACGTTGGCACCATTTATTTCACCATCACTGTATGCCGAAGTTGAGGCCGATAAACCCGATGTTTACACTATCATTAATGGCCCACAACATGGTAAGCGCAATCTGTTTAGCATCAGGGTTACACAATTGTCGCTGAATAATCCCGATCAGGAATTCAGTAAGGTCGTCGGCTCTGGTTGTGTGTGGTTTATTTGTGGCGACATTACCGATCCTGTTCCAGTCAAATTTGATGACTCGCCTGCCTCGGTCGTCAGCCTCGAATATGATCGTCTCAATCGTAAGGGATGGTATAGCTACGGTTTTGAGCTGTTCCGGATGGAGCGCTCTTATACCGCGGAAACGCTTGTCGAGACGCGCGGCAAATGGGAGGTGACCAATCTGCTGGTAAACAGCAAATTTTATATGAACCCTGATGGCGAATTTCAGCCATATGTCGGTGGTGCTATCGGTACTGCCCAATCGAAACTGAGTGGTGCGATATCGGGTATTTCAAACGGCTTTATCTGGAAGACGGAATTGGGTATCAATTACCGCCTGAAGAATGTCTCGTTTCGTGCTGGTTATCAACGTAGTGAAATCGGACTAACGACAAGTGGTGCAAGAGGTAACGACGGTCAGGAACGTGAGATTCATACGGAGTCTTTCCTGAATTTCGATGGTTATTTTCTCGGTCTTGGTGTTCAGTTTTAGTCTCACCGTTTTCTGCTATTGACAGTGTTTTTCTTTACTACTGCCACACCGCTGTCAGTAGCGTCTGGCTACAGTTAATCTCGTAAGTGTGTAAGCGATCAAGGTCATAGCAGGTGGATGGTGCTTGAATCGAATTGTATACACGAGGCTGTTTTCTGATGCTTAAAAGGAGAGGGGGATATGATGAAACGTTCTGCAATTGCTGTTGTGTTGATTTTTCTTGCCTGGTCCGGGATGGATATGGTGATCCACGGGGTACTACTGGGTCCTACCTATGAGGCAACCGCCAGTCTGTGGCGACCGATGGAACAGATGAATATGCCGTTGATGTATTTCGTTTCGGTCGTTTCCGCTATCGGATTTACCGCTATCTACGCACTGCTAGTAACGAACAAGTCACTCATGGCGGGAATCAAACTGGGACTGCTGTTTGGCTTGGTGGCAGGTGTTTCCATGGGTTTCGGTTCCTACAGCTATATGCCGATACCGATGAGTCTTGCCTGGGGCTGGTTCCTGGGCAGTCTGGCGGAAATGACTGCGGCGGGCGCAATAGTCGGTGCGGTAGTGAAGTCCTGAGATGCGGTGACCACGAGGTGTGTCACGCTGCACTGTTCAACACAAATAAAAACGCCCCCGAATGGGGGCGTTTTTATTTTCCGGGAAATCAATATTCCGCGTCGTGGTAGACGTTCTGTACATCATCCACGTCGTTGAGCGCATCGAGGAATTTCTCCATCACGTCGACGTCGTCGCCGCTGATCGGCGTGCTGCCCTTGGGGATGTACTGGATCTCGTCCACTTCGAAGTCGATCTCGCCAAAGGCATTGATCAGTGCCTGCTTGGCCTTGCCGTATTCGGTATGCGGTACGAACACGGTCAGCTTGCCGTCTTCGTTCTCCACGTCGCTGACGTCCACATCTTCGTTCAGCAGCGCTTCCAGGGTGGCCTCTTCGTCGCCGTTGAAGACCAGGATCGCCGCGTGGTCGAACATGTGGCTGACGTTACCCGAGGTGCCGAGCTTGGCCTTGGCTCGGTTGAAACAGGTGCGTACGTCGCCGATGGTGCGGTTGGGGTTGTCGGTAAGGCACTCGACCAGCACCATGCAGCCGCCGGGGCCGAAGCCTTCGTAGAGCGCGGGCGAGTAGTCTTCGCCGCCGCTGCCCTTGGCCTTCTCCAGCGCCTTCTCGATGACGTGGCTCGGCACCTGGTCCTTTTTCGCCCGTTCGATCAGGCCGCGCAGGGTCAGGTTGCCGTTGGGGTCGGTGCCGCCCGATTTGGCGCTGACGTAAATCTCGCGGCCGTACTTGCTGTAGACCTTGGTCTTGGCGGCGGCCGTTTTGGCCATGGATACCTTGCGGTTCTGGTAGGCTCTGCCCATTGCTGTCTCACTCCAGTCGTAATCTGCGGCGAATTATAAGGGGAAACGGGCGTTCCGGGTATGCTTTCGTCCGCTGGGGGCGTAGTTAGCGTACGGGAGTGTTATCATGTCCTCTCTTCCTTCGATCCCGGTGACTCTCCATGAAACTATTGGTCCGCAATCTCTCCCGCAAGACGACGGCGGAAGAACTCAAAGAGATGTTCAAGGCCTATGGCCAGGTACAGTCCTGCAATTTGGTGATGGACGCCAAGACCGGAGTGTCCAAGGGCTTTGGCTTTGTGGAGATGCCTTCGCCGGGCGAAGCCAAGGCGGCAATGAAAAACCTCAATGCCACGATCGTGGGCGGTAGTCAGATCCGGGTGAAAAAAGCGGAGGATATGCCGGGCCGCTTCCCCGAAAAAGCATAGCGCTGGAGAAGAAAGCGGTGATGGTTAAGCGTTGGTGCCAGATCGGTGTAATGCTGCCGGTTATAGCCATATTGTCATTGCCAATTACCGCCTGTGCCGGGCGCATCAGTGTGCCGCCAGAGGTCAAGGTGCTGCGTGATGTCGCCTATGGTAAGGATGAGGCACAGAAGATGGACGTCTACCTGCCTGCCGGGGTGAAGGGTGCGCCGGTCATTTTCATGGTCCATGGTGGCGGTTGGCGCAATGGGGATAAAGGGCTTGCCTCGGTAGTGCAGAACAAGCTGGCATATTGGGCGCCGCGTGGTTTTATCTTGATTTCGGCCAACTATCGCATGTTGCCCGTTGCCGATCCGCTGACCCAGGCCGATGACGTGGCCCGCGCCCTGGCGGCGGCACAAAAACATGCTGCCGAGTGGGGCGGTGACCCGGACAAATTCATCCTTATGGGCCACTCCGCTGGCGCGCATCTGGTCTCGCTACTCAACGCCGCGCCTGAGCGGGCCGCTAAACAGGGCGCACGCCCCTGGCTGGGGACCGTATCACTGGATACCGCGGGGACGAATATTGTGCAGGTGATGGAGCGGGAACATCTCCGTCTTTACGACGATGCCTTCGGCAACAGCAGGGACTATTGGAAATCCGCCTCACCATGGCACGTGCTGACGGCACAGGCAAAGCCGATTTTGCTGGTTTGCTCGACACAACGTCGCGACAAACCGTGCGAGCAGATGCACGAGTTTGCTGCCAGGGCTAAGCGCATGGGGCTTCGTGCCGAGGTGCTGGGGCAGGCAAAAAGCCACCGCGAAATTAATGTTGATCTGGGACTGCCCGGTGCCTATACCGACGCGGTGGAACGCTTCATGGCCTCGCTCGATCCACGGGTGAAGCGTCTGCTGGCGAGCAAACCGTAGCGTAGTTGACAGGTCATGATCGGGGGCTAAGATGGACTTCCGATCCCAATAACGAGAACACACCACACCATGTCTGCCCTGATCGAAGTCGAAAATCTGGTTAAGCATTATCAGGGCGTGCGTGCGGTAGATGGTGTCAGTTTCCAGATTGAGCGTGGCACCTGTTTCGGCCTGCTCGGTCCCAACGGCGCAGGCAAGACCACCACGGTGGAGATGCTTGAAGGGATCAAGGACCCCACCTCCGGCAGTATTCGCTACAAGGGCGAACCCCTTGATGGTGCCTTTCGTTACGAAGCAGGCATCATGTTCCAGTCCACCGCGCTGCAGGAGTTCAT
>JBNKDG010000018.1:0-10478 GCA_050288165.1 Thiohalomonadaceae bacterium
ACTATCACTGTGTATCCCGTTGTGTGCGTCGCGCCTTTCTCTGTGGTTCTGATATGTTTTCCGGTAGGGATTATGAACATCGCCGCGGCTGGATTGAACAGCGCACGCTTGAATTGTCTACGGTCTTTTCTATGGACATCTGTGCCTACGCTGTCATGTCTAATCATTATCATGTGGTATTGCATGTAGATCGGGAGCAGGCTTTGTCCTGGAGTGATACTGAGGTAGCTATCCGTTGGCGGCGTATGTTTTCAGGTCATCCCCTGGTAGAGCGGTTTCTGGATGGAGATGTACTGTCTCAGGCAGAACAGAGATTAGTACTGGATCTGATCGATATCTGGCGGGAGCGGTTGTTGGATATCAGCTGGTTTATGCGTTGTTTAAATGAGTCCATTGCCCGGCAAGCGAATAGGGAGGATGGTTGTAGTGGCAGGTTTTGGGAGGGACGATTTAAGTCCCAGGCACTGTTAGATGAAAAGGCCCTGGCTGCATGTCTGGCCTATGTGGATCTAAACCCAGTACGAGCACAGATGGCAGATACCCCGGAGGGGTCTGACTATACATCAATACAACAAAGAATTAGATCTATTCTTTCCTCTTCCCACGAAAAGCAGATACAACCTAAGGGACTGCTGTCGTTTGCAGGTAATCCCAGAAAGGATATGCCTAAGGGTCTGCCGTTCAGGTTGGAGGATTATCTGGAACTGGTGGATTGGACCGGGCGTATCTTACGTGAGGATAAGAGGGGCAGTATTCCGGATTACCACCCACCTATCTTGGAGCGGCTGCAGATAGACCCCAAGCACTGGTTGTATATGGCGGATGGCTTTGAGAGTAGATTTAAGGGTTTGGTGGGTACGGCATTCAAGTTAAAGGCGGCCTGTACCAGGCTGGGCTATAAGAGAACACCGAACCTTGATGTGTGCCAGAGGCTTCTGAGCGGTTAATTCCAACCATCACTCATAACATAAACATCACATCAGTATTACTGAGGCCAGGCCGTGTCTGGGATTTGGGGTTTAGCATGTCTGGATTGCTGTTGTTGATGAAAACTGCCCTTTTGTGAATTTCAACGATCAAGATTCAATAAATGAGATCAGAATTTAAGGGCTTATTTTTTTGAGTGGGTGTCTTGATTGTTTGTCTGAGTGGGTGTCTTGATTGTTCGTCTTGATTGTTCGGTGTCTTGATTGTTCTGCCGGCGGAACTCAAGGAAGAGGCGATTAAAGTTAAGGGATACATATTGGATATCATGCACCGGGGCGCCACCGAATAGGTCTGAAACAGACCGGGAGGAAGATAACAAGACTACTTGTCAGGTATCTTCTGCCCGGTCATGGATGATTCTGATGGACAGCTTGTGATCCGAATTCGCACTCGCACAGGAGATGGGCCTGTGCTGCGCCGCATCGAAAAGGCCTATTCGAACTGCAGGACCAGCGGCTCCTCGACGTAGGCGTGGCGTACCTGCGAGTTATCGAACAGCGCGACGCCAAAGCCATAGGTCTTCTTCAGGTCGTCGAATTGCACGTCGAACTTCGAGCCGGTCACCAGCTTGCGCGAGACCTCCATGGTCCACTTGCCATTGTTCCACATGCCGGCAACCTTGATGTCGCCGCGGTCGCCCACGAAGGGCGCGACGATGATTGAGGACACCTCGTCGCCGGCCTGGAACTTAGTGTCGTCGAAGGGCACCTTGTCTTCCGCCATGATCCAGTAGGTGCCGCCCTTGTTGGATGGCACGGCGCTCTTGCTCATGAACTCGGGCTGGCCATTCACCAGTTTGACGTCTTCGTAGCCGCCTGCGGTCTTCGGGTCTGGCTTACGGCCGGCACCCTTTGCCTTCTCCGGGTCGAAGCGCGTATGGTCGAGATAGCCGTCATCCGCCTGGCTGTTGGGGCCGGTGCGCACCCACTTCATGTGCCAGAGGTCGCCGAGTTCGCCGGCTTCTTCCAGGTACTTGTTGCCGTAGGGCTTGCCCGGTTCGCCGCCGTGGCAGGCGATCTGGCAGCCGAACCTGTCGAAGCCGAGGATGCTGTTGTCAATGTTCCAGAGCATGCCGAACTTGTCTTCGTAGTAGACGTCGTTGTCACCGCCCTTGTCCTCTGGGTCCTTCAGCTTCTGCCAGCTGCCGTCCTGTTGCTTCTGGTAGGGATTGCGTCGCACAGACAGGGTCGGATCGTCGTACGTGAGCAGGAGATAGATATTCTCATTGTCGTGGGCGACCTGCAGGGTGGCGCCAGTATCGCCTCCCTTGAAGTTGGCGCCCTTGATTGCGCTTAGCTTGGTCACCGGCGCCTGCTTCCAGATGGCGTCCTTGGCATCGCCGTCGATGTCGGGGGCGGCAGCGGCCACCACGGCCGTGACGGTGATCGGCTTGTGCTCTTTCGGCTTGTCCTTCGGCGCGGGCTCCTTGGCCGCCGGGGCAAGAGTGACCGCGAGGGTCAATGAGGTAATGATTGCAACTTGGGCTAGCGTGTGTTTCATGGCGTTACTCCTGTGGAAGTGCAGCGGTTATGGACCACGGCTAGTGTTCGTGCCAGCCGGTAATCATGGTCTTGAACATGCTGGTGGCTGTCTTGCCGGTAGTGCCGAGATAGATGTGGGCGATCATGAACATGACGATCATCGCGCCGGTTAGGTAGTGCAGGACGGCGACCGGCAGCAGGCCGTCGAAGCCGAATATGCGGTCTGGCGCAAGCTCCGGAATTAGAAAAACGATGCCGGTGAGCAACATCACCGGCAGCACCATATACATGATGACCCAGTAGCTGATGGCCTGCAGTGCGTTGAAATTGGCCTCCTCGGAGACGCGGTAGGGGTGGGGCTCGCCCTTGAAGATGCCTACCATGTACCACTTGGCCTGTATCCAGCAGCGCTTAAGCACGCCGGGCGGTTTCGGCACGTACTGCCACCAGTTGCCGCTGACGATGTTGGCGATGACGAACAGCGAGTAGACGACGACCAGGGCGATGCCAGCGATGTCGTGGATACGCGCGGCCAGCGAGAACTCGACCAGCGGCAGCCTGGGGTCGGCGAAGTGCAGGCTGAAGCCGGTAATGGCCAGAGTGACGATCAGCAGCGCGTTGGTCCAGTGCCAGATACGAAGCCACAGCGGCAGGAGATAGATGCGTTCGCTCATTTCGTTTTTCCCTTGCGGCGCAATGCCAACACTATCCGGATGGCGCCGTGCGTGAGCACGCCAGCCAGCGTCAGGAGCACCGCAATGATGATGATGGCGTCGAGCAGCGGATGCCGGGTAGCGCCGATGATGTAGGAATTCGAGAGGAAGATGCTGTTGGTGAAGCCGTACTTCTGCTGTTCGTCCTTGGCCATGTGGCGGTAGAGCCGGACCTTCAGCGTGCTGTTGGCAGAGTGGCAGGCCAGACACTTCTTCTCGGCCTTTTCCTTATCGAGGATCTCGTGGGACAGCATCTTGGCCTCGGCCACTTCCGGCGTATGGCACTCGATGCAGCGCACGGCCTGCCAGTGCCCCCTGGCGTTCGGCAGCCAGTCGTGGATGGTGTCGATGTCGGGACGTAGCTTCTTCACACCTGGCGTCTTTTTGCCTTCGGGGGCGAACCTGGCGAAATTCAGATCCGAGTTGTGGCATTCGAGGCAGCTCTGGTTATCCTGGGCGACGATCTTCGCCGGGTCCTTGAGCCGTTTCTGGACGATGTTGATGTGCGGGTTGTGGCAAGTGAAGCAGGTGAACTTCTCCTTGACCCCCTTGACTTGCGCATGCACAGAGGCGTTGAACTGCGGCTCCAGGCGCAGCACCTTGGCGGCATGGCATTCGGTGCAGCCGACCGTCTCGCTCTTGCCGACCTCGGCGTGCGGGTAATCGTTGTAGTGCGTCTTGGAGTGGCACTCGCGACAGTCCATGACGCCGTGGTCCGACGGGTTAAAGACCGTCGGTTCCACATGCGAGTCGCGGAGTTTGTTCAGATCGAGGCCGGCGCGTGGCGGCTTGGCGATACCCGCGGTGCTGTGGCAGGCAAAGCAGGCCTCGTTGGCCTGCCGGTTCTTGTCGATAGTTGATGTATCGATGGGGGAATCACTGGCTGCGAAAGCCGCCGACCCCCATGTGCCGGCTACCAACAGCAGAATTTTTAGTGTTCGGCACTCCAGCATGGCCAAGATTTCCCCTATCCATTAGTCCTGACAACCTAGCCCTGCGGATTGCGAACTGCAAACGTCAGCGCAACAGCGACATCAGTAACCCCAGCAGCCCACAGACGCCAATTACCTTCATGATGTTGGCATCGTACCCCTACGAATATAGGTCAGGCTGGTGACAAAGGCAATTGACGGTCGTGTATTCAATTCACTCAAGGATTTTTTGAGTATGGTATTTTTTATGGTATCGAAGCTATGGCTAAATATAGGAGCCTCTGATTTATTCATAGGTTCCTGCGGCACAGGGCCAATCCCGCTCTTGGCAGGATGTTGGCATTCCCTACGTCCATGTAGGTCAGATGTGGTATGAAAATTACAGGATGTAATTATTCAGACCTTCCTTAGGTTAGGTGAGACCTCCGGAGCGGTATGAGCTGCATTCCCACTGGGGCGTGGGAACGATCAAGCGTTATCTTTGCTCCGAACCCACTCAGTGGGGAATCTCCGAGGGGGAGCGCACCACAGCGCTGCTGCTGTTGAAAGGAATGAGCCACAAGGAGATTGCGGTTGCAACCAAGCGCAGTGAAAGCACCATTCGCCAGCACGCCGTGGAGATATATCGGAAGTACGGATTATCGGGGCGTGCTGAACTGTCTGCATTCTTTCTGGAGGACCTGCTCCTGCCTAACGTCGTCGTTCCTGGCGAAATCGACCGCCAGGACCAAGAACCGACTGGATGTTATCCCGGGCCTTTATCTTCCCCAAATACGCGGCAATCTCACTTCACAGAATTTAATTGGGGCACCCACCAATCTAATTGTTTGCGTCTTTGCAAGAGCGATGGATGATGTTAAATCGCACTGAGGACTGGGCTCTTACCCGCATACCTACCCGTAATGCAGATGACATCTCCTGTAGGAACCATCTCCCGAGGGCGATACATTAACAATGATCCTCGCGCCAAGACGCCAAGCACGCAAAGAGGTCAAACGCACGGATACTCTTGGCATTCTTTGCGTCTTTGCAAGAGCGATGGATGATGTTAAATCGCCCAGGGGACTGGGCTCCTACCCGCCTAGCTACCCGTAATGCAGATGACATCTCATGTAGGAACCCTCTCCCGAAGGCGATGCATTAACCACGATCATCACGCCAAGACGCCAAGCACGCAAAGAGGTCAAACGCACGGATACTCTTGGCATTCTTTGCGTCTTTGCAAGAGCGATGGATGATGTTAAATCGCCCAGGGGACTGGACTCCTACCTGCCGGTTTGGTTTGGGCGGATCAAAGGACCACAATCCTACCGACACCGCCTGGCGGGCTACGGCGCCATCAGCGGGCCGACGGAACTTACGGTTTTGTCGAACTTATGGCCCAAACAAGCGTAACTTGTGCTAATGTCATTGAGATCAATTCACACTCCCGTATGTAGAAACGTAAGCTGAGGAGATTCATTTCCATGATTGTGAACAACCCGTTTGCTGAGCTTTCGGCACTCATCTCTCCTTCCATCATGCAGGGATACGTCATCCTGATGGTCATTCTGGTGGTTGTTGGCACCATCCTTGACATGCTGCACAAGAAGAGCGCCCAGTACTTTTTTGAAAATGCCAAAAAGTCAGAAAGGAATGCCAAACGCACCCTGGGCGGTGGCGAAAAGGCATCGCTTGCGGTGCAGACTCTGGCGAACGAAGTGCTGACCTCTTCGGAGTTCAGCAATCCTCGTCGCCGCGCCTCTCACCTGCTCACCATGTGGGGCTTCATCGTATTTGTCATCAGCACGGCGGTGTTGATTTTCGGCTACGCAACACAAGCCAATGCAGGTGTCTGGCCGCTTCTCTGGCATCTGGGCGCGGCGTCCCTCGCCGTTGGCGGTTACTGGTTCTGGTTCGCCATCCGCGTAGATCTCTTCTCTGAAGGTGTGAAGTGGTACAACTTCAACGGAAGAGGCGACATATTCATCGTCGGTCTGCTTGCCACCTCGACCTTCGCCCTGCTCTGGTCATTCACCTTGGGCGCCGGCGCACTGAATACGCTGTTGCTTGTGCTGTTCATCGCGAGCGCCACGGTGCTCTTCGGCAGTGTCTACTGGTCCAAGTTTGCGCACATGTTCTTCAAGCCTGCCGCGGCTTACCAGAAAAAGCTCATCATGGCGGATGGTTCGCGTGAAAATCTTCCTGAAGATTATGATCTGACGGACCCTGCCGTGCAGAAACGCTATCCTGATATTCCCGAATACATGGGGAGCAACCCGCCCAACATGGGACTCGGTATCAGCCGCGAACCTCCTTGTCACTACTAATTAATTTTCAAAAGTAAGGAGCCTGGAATGCCAACTTTTGTGTACATGACTCGTTGTGACGGTTGTGGTCATTGTGTCGATATCTGCCCTTCAGACATCATGCATATCGACAAGGTCACCCGGCGCGCCTACAACATCGAACCCAACATGTGCTGGGAGTGCTACTCCTGCGTCAAGGCCTGCCCGCATCAGGCGATCGACGTGCGGGGCTATGCAGATTTCGCTCCCCTGGGCCACTCGGTACGCGTGTTGCGTGACGAAGAGAAAGGCGTCATCGCCTGGCGCATCAAGTTCCGCAACGGCCAGAAAGACATAGAACTGCTGGCGCCTATCACCACCAAGCCCTGGGGGACCGGCAGCCCGCAGTTGCGTGCCGTGTCGGCTCCTAGCAAGGAGCAGCGCGACAGCGAGCTGCTGTTCAACGAACCCAAATATCTGCGACTTGATGATGGTGATATACACACCCTCAAGTCCAATGGTCTGAAACTGAAGGCGGGGGTGTACTACTGATGGCTTACGAAACAATCGTCGAAGACAACATTGATATCCTGGTCTGCGGTGCGGGCCTGGGCGGCACCGGTGCTGCATGGGAAGCCAGGTACTGGGGCCAAAACAAGAAGATCGTGATCGCCGAGAAGGCGAACATCGACCGTTCCGGTGCTGTGGCACAGGGCCTGTACGCCATCAACTGCTACATGGGCACCCGTTTTGGTGAGAACAACCCGGAAGATCACGTGCGATATGCGCGTATCGATCTAATGGGTATGGTGCGTGAAGATCTGGCGTTTGATATGGCACGCCACGTCGACTCCGCCGTGCATCAGTTCGAAGAATGGGGCCTGCCACTGATGCGCGACCCCAATACCGGCGCTTATCAGCGTGAAGGCCGATGGCAGATCATGATCCATGGTGAGTCCTACAAGCCGATTGTCGCAGAGGCCGCGAAGAAGTCGGCCGACAAGGTATTCAACCGTATTTGCGTAACCCATCTGCTGATGGACGAATCCAAGGAGAACCGTGTGGCCGGAGCTGTCGGCTTCAACGTGCGCACCGGTAACTACCACGTATTCAAGGCAAAGACAGTGATCGTTGCCGCCGGTGGCGCCTCCAACATCTTCAAACCACGCTCGGTGGGTGAAGGCGCTGGTCGTGTCTGGTATGCGCCCTGGTCATCGGGCTCAGCCTACGGGCTGATGATTGGCGCTGGCGCCAAGATGACGCAGATGGAGAACCGCATCGTACTGGCTCGATTCAAAGACGGTTACGGTCCGGTAGGTGCATACTTTCTGCATCTCAAGACCTACACCCAGAACTCTCTGGGGGAAGAGTATGAATCCAAGTGGTGGCCGCAGCTTCAGGAGATGGTCGGTAAGGAATATCTCGATCCGGAAGTCTCGCATGCAACCCATCGACCGATCCCGACCTGCCTGCGTAACCATGCGCTGATCAGTGAGGTCAATGCCGGTCGCGGTCCGATTTACATGGTGACCATGGAGGCCTTCCAGGACCCGCATCTTGAAGAGATAGGCTGGCACAACTTTCTGGGTATGACCGTTGGTCAGGCGGTACTTTGGGCGGCCACTGACGTTGACCCGAAAAACGAGAACCCTGAACTGACGACTTCCGAGCCATACGTGATGGGTTCACACGCGACCGGTTGCGGCGCCTGGTGCTCAGGTCCCGAGGATATATCACCAGATGAATACTTCTGGGGCTACAATCGAATGACCACGGTGGAAGGTCTGTTCGGTGCCGGTGATGCCGTCGGTGGCACCCCGCACGCGTTCTCCTCAGGCTCCTTCACCGAGGGCCGTCTGGCCGCCAAGGCTGCCTGCAAGTACATCGACGACGGTAAGGCTGAAGGTATCGTGGTATCCCAGAAGCAGATAGAGGATCGCAGGAAGGATATCTACAAGCCCATGGAGCACTACCGTATATACCGCAACGAGATTACTGCGGGTTCGGTTAATCCCAACTATATCAACCCGCGCCAGGGTCTTGATCGTCTGCAGAAGCTGATGGACGAATACGCCGGTGGCGTAACGGTTAACTACATGACCAACGAGAAGTTGCTGCACATCGGCCTCAAGAAACTCAAGATTATGGCAGAAGATCTTGAGAAGCTGGCTGCAGAAGATATTCACGAACTGCTGCGTGCATGGGAACTGAGGCATCGTGTCCTCACGTCCGAGGCCGTCCTGCAACACACCCTGTTCCGCAAGGAGACCCGCTGGCCCGGCTACTACTACCGTGGTGACGCATTGAAGCTAGATGATGAGAACTGGCATGTATTGACCGTTTCCCGGCGCGACCCGAAAACCGGTGAATACACCATGGAGAAGGCGCCATGTTATCACCTGGTCGATGATAAAGACGAGTAGTTGACAGGGACCTCGGACGAGAATGATGACTCAAGCACGCAAAAAGCCACAAGACTGCAAAAACATCCTGGACCACACGAATGAAGAGCTTCAGGAGATCGCTCATCCCATGTGGGATGAACTGATCACCTATTCCAACAAGGGACAGTACGGGAAATTTATCAAAAGGTTTTCCTATAACCTTCTGTTCGGGCTAAACGAGGTGGAAATGGGCAAGCAGTTCGCCCAGAGCGAGTTGACGCGGAGCCTGGACCCCAATTACGACTTCCTGGGTTTCATTCGCCGTGGGGAGCATGTCACATGCCTGTACCGTGTCCGGAGCAGCAAAAAAGCAGGTGAGTGGCTGGGGCGTATGGTGCTCGGCTACGAGGACGGCCAAATCAAGATCTTCGGCGCTTCCATCTTTTAGTCCATCGCGCCCTAGCTAGACGAGCATGACTGAGATAAGCAAAGAGATCATCACAGACGGGAAATACGTCGAACTGAAATACCAGGTTATCGACGTCAAGACTGACAGCGTGTTAACCGAAATCGCGTATCCTCTGGGCTACGTGCAGGGCATCAATGAGGTGCTGGCCCCGGCAGTCATGCGGGAGCTCGAGGGTAAGGCGGCAGGCGACATGATCGAAGTGCCGATCGACTGCAACCAGCTCTATGGCCCCAGGGACGAATCCCTGGTCATTACCGAAAACATCCATAACGTACCGAAAGAATACTGCGAGATCGGTATGGCCATCCTGATGGAGAACGACAAGGGACAGACCAAGAGTTTCCTGGTGACGCGCATCGCCGATGACTACATCACCATCGATGGCAACAACCCGCTTTGCGGTCGAGAAGTGCTATTCAGGCTTGAGATACTACAGGTTCGCGACGCCACTGATGAAGAGATCCAGTTCGGTGGCAAGATTGAACCAGGGCCTGATCTACCCGAGGGTATCCAGGTCCCGATCTGATGGCCGTTACGGCAGTCAAAAGCCTATAAGAAGGGCGTGTGTAGCTGCTGGATGGGTTGGCCGCGCGCCCATAGCGAGGGGACGCGCGGCGTCAGGGGTCAGGGGCGCTTCGGAGTCTGGTATTCCTGCTCTTTCTGGAACGATTCCCAGATGGTGTCGTAGCCCACGAAACCCTTCTCATTTGCCTTATTCTGCCGGGTGGTCAGAAATCGCGACTTGCCCTCGGGAACCTTGGGCCTGGTCTTGGGTGCATTACTCATAACCTACCTCCACTAAGCAGTAAAACGGCGGCTTGAACCTATTCGATGTCAGTCACTGCCGATCGACTGACATTGCCGAATATCAGATGATTCGCTTGCGTAAGGACTTTCGATGGGACGTACACGCCCTTGGGTTTGATTCTATCCCCGCGTGCATCATTTGCAAATGTTTCTAGCTGTTGTCACATTTTTCTAAGCAAGAACGGGGCAGCAGCAATAACAGGAGGGCAGCAAGAACAACCAAGAAAACCAATGAGCATCGCGCAAGACGCCAAGCACGCAAAGAAAGAATACAAGAAGAATACAAGGAAGAATACAAGGACACCCACGAAAAGAATACAAGGACACCCACCGCTTAGTCATCATTAAAAAACCATTAAAGCAGCGACAACACATAATCTTCAGTATTGTCAGCAAGACCTGTTAGATGATTTGATCAGATAGGATTAATTTGCTGTT
>JBNKDG010000019.1:0-9901 GCA_050288165.1 Thiohalomonadaceae bacterium
TCTTCATTTCTGCTTTTACAAGACGCTGAATTGTATAGAGACATAAAATTAGAAAAACGGAGCAACGTCATGCCCGCGCAGGCGGGCATCCAGTAAGCGGTTGATTTGTATGCAGGACATGCCAACTGGGTTCCCGCCTGCGCGGGAACGACGCGTAAATGGGACAGCAATAGAGTTGAAGCAGGCCGGGTAACGAATTGCACGCGCAAGCAACCCTGTAATTCATATTTTTACTTCGGACGCCTAACCTATCGCGGTGAAAATCAGGAGGCGCCGATCGAGATAAATTTGGACAGAGTGTCGGTACATTGAGTCGCCGGCCTTGTGCCAGTTGATGTTCCAGGGTGGTGCCGGCCTTTGCCAGTGCGGAAGGCGGTCTATATCTCACTTCATCAGCCTAGTTAATTTGCTTTCCAGACATAATGAGAGGATGCTGTCAGAGAGCACATCGTCTGTAAGTTGGCAAGCCTCTATCCAGCAGAACTTTGACTGAACGGTCATTTTGCGTGTCATACTCCTTTCTCGCGAACTTCGATCTGCTCCCAGCTGTTGTGCATTCGCTTGCGGTAAGCAAGCAAAGCACATCGTATCTCGTGTCCAATTCAATTCGGACTGCCTTATGACTCAATACGCAACCGATGCCAGTGGTAGCAAAACATCCAGTCATTACATTGAAATTTGTTTTGTGGAACTGGCTGGTTGAACAAGATCCAGTCCGCGGAAAATACCACTCCGGTCCCTTCCATAGACAGCGGCCTGTGTTACGGACACCCATGGTTCAAGCGTTCGGTGTCAAACCATTATATCGAGCTATCCCAAACCAAATGAAGCGAGGAGATCGCAATGAGCGAACAAGACAAAACCCTTATGGCCGAATACGGTATTACCAGCTCAGTCAAGACGGTTTACTTCTACAAAGAGTACCGCTATGACAGGCTTGCGGATGCGGCAAGTTATGCCAAGAGTGATAGCAAGCGTTCTCAAGATGGTGGTGAGCCCATTACGCCAGCCTGAGAATCAGGTTTGTTATCAACAAGCATACTTCGTGTGCCCGGTTATCCGGCTGCAACGACAGGTGTAGCAGGTTGATGCTGCCTTGATTGATCTGGAGTTTACCTATTAATTGTTAGGAGTGAAGAACATGAGCAGAGAGCAAAAAGGCAATAAAGAGAGCAAGAAGAAACCGTCCATGACTCCGAAAGAAAAGAAGGCCGCAAAGAAATCCAAGAAGGAGTCCAAAGGAGGGCTTTTTGACTAAGTTATAGGAAGCGTTGAACTTGGCTGGCATTGGTCTTGAATTCTGCAAATTAATGTTGATATGACACAGACACTGTCTACTCTTGCCTTTATGACCACTATACCTGACGGCGCAGCGTAAACAGGTTGCGCCAGGCAGGTAGTGGCTGATGGCGCACTGGCCACCCCGGAACAGGGTTGGGGCAGGGAGAATATCATTACTATGAAAGGATTCGGTCTTGCGGCACGAATGCGGAATGCATTGGGTAACGACCCGGGCACCGAGTTGCTGCGCTCAGAATTGTTCAGCATCGAGCAGCTGAAACGCCATGCGGTAAAACTAGCTGGGCGGCATAGAATAGATCCACACCCGGGGCGGGACAGATTATTGCCACGGTTGGATGACAATGAACGCGTTCTGCTGGCAGCATATGACGTCGTTACAGCCGCAACCACACCGGTACAACGGATTGTGCCGGCAGAGGCCTGGTTGCTCGACAATTTCTATCTAATTGATCAGCAGATCACACTGGCGCGTCGGCATCTGCCGCGTGGTTATAGTCGGCAGTTGCCGCGACTGGCGGATGGTCCTTCCGCCGGTTTCCCCCGCATCTATGCCCTGGCGTTGGAGTTGATCTCGCACATGGATGGCCGCCTTGATAGCGACAACGCAACCCAATTTGTCGCCGCCTACCAGACCGCAACACCGTTGATGCTGGGTGAGCTGTGGGCATTCCCGATCATGCTGCAATTAGCGCTGCTGGAAAATCTGCGCCGTGTTGGGATGCATATTGCCCGTCGGCGTGAGGAGCGTGACGCAGCCATTATCTGGGCTGATCGTATGCATGCTACAGCTGAGAAGGAGCCGAATCAGCTTATTCAGTTGCTCGCCGAGTTTGCCAATGCCGATGTACCCCTGACCGCACCCTTTGTAGAGGAATTCTACGCAAGACTCCAGGCGCAGGGATCCGCTATGGCGTTTGTTCAAACCTGGGTCGAGCAAAAACTACAGGAACAAGGCATCACCGCAGCACAACTCTCAGCGGCGGCCGCCCGCACGGCTGCGGCAAACCAGATATCTATCGCTAACAGTATCGGTAGTTTGCGTTTCATCGACGCAACGAACTGGAAGGATTACGTCGAGTCACTTAGTATCGTCGAACAGACATTGTGTGAAGATCCGGTAGAGATGTACGCCAAGCAGGACTTTTCCACACGTGACCGTTACCGACATGTTATCGAGGATGTGGCGAGAGGTAGTTTGCGTAGTGAGTATGAGGTAGCACGTGAGGCGATTAACCTAGCGCAGAGGGCTGCTGAGCGATTGAGTAGCAACGACCGCGGAGCGCATGTCGGATACTACCTGATTGATCATGGACGCAAGGCACTGGAGCGTGCAGTCGATTGTCGTGTAACCTGGAGAGGTTGGGCAAGTCGTGCGAACCAGCATCTTCGTTTGTCGCTTTATCTCGGCCCCATCCTATTACTTACCGGACTGGCGACAACGGTTGTACTGTTGCCGTTCGCCGGGTTCGAGCCAGGCAACTGGAAATTCTGGTTCTTTGCGGTCATCGGCATAATCGCCTCTTCGGCGCTGGCCGTGCCGTTGATAAATCTGTTGCTTACGCTGATATTGCCTCCGCGCGCATTACCACGATTGGATCTGTCGCAGGGTATTCCTGATGTTCATCGCACTATGGTGGTTGTTCCAACCTTGTTGGGAAGCCGGCAAAATGTTGACGATCTGCTTGAAGCGCTGGAGATCCGTTATCTCGGTAATCGTGATGCGAATCTGTTTTTCGCCTTGCTAACTGATTTCCATGATGCGCCTGATTGCGCTATGCCGGAAGATGATGGGTTACTCAGTTACGCGCGTGGCGCTGTGCAAACGCTTAATGCGACCTATGCCAATGACCGTCCGTGTATCTTCTATCTGTTCCACCGCCCTCGGATGTGGAATCCCTACGAAGGTGTGTGGATGGGCTATGAGCGCAAACGCGGCAAATTGGAACAGTTCAATGCCTTGTTACGGGGAGGGGAGCGAAGTGCGTTCTCGGAGATTGTAGGTGACCAGTCTATTCTCCATTCGATCAAGTACGTCATTACGCTCGACACTGATACGCAACTTCCACGTGACGCGGCGTGCACGTTAATCGGCAACATCGCGCATCCGCTTAACCGGCCGGTGTACGATACCCGTAAGGGGCGTGTTGTTGAAGGTTACGCGATCCTGCAACCCCGTGCTTCGATCAGCCTGACAAGTACCGGCCAGTCACGCTTTACCAAACTGTTTGCAGGCGAGCCGGGGATTGATCCTTACACACGTGAGGTCTCGGATGTCTACCAGGATCTTTTTGGTGAAGGATCATTTATTGGTAAAGGCATCTATGATGTGGACGCCTTTCGTCAGGCTGTAGATGGACGCTTCCCCGAGAATCTCATTCTCAGCCATGATTTGCTTGAAGGGGGCTATGCGCGTTCGGCGTTGGTTACTGATGTCGATCTGATAGAGGAATATCCGTCCAGTTACACCATCGAGGCCAGCAGACGCCATCGCTGGATACGCGGTGACTGGCAACTCGCCGGTTGGCTGCTATCGTATGTTCCCGGCCCACTCACAGCAGATGAGACCGGAATAACAAAGAGCTCAGTGCAGGCGAAGCGACAAGCTAACCCGCTTAGTGCCCTGTCGGTTTGGAAACTGTTCGATAACCTGCGTCGCAGTCTGGTAGCACCGTCGTTACTGGCGTTGCTCATAGGCGGCTGGTTGTTGCTGCCTGATGCAACAGCTTTCTGGACCCTGCTGGTTACAGCAATCGTGTTCCTTCCCTCCTTGATCGGTTCCATACTTGAACTTATTTGCAAACCCGTTGGGCCCGGTTGGCTGATACAACTGAGTTTGACCGGTAAAGCCGCCGGGCGTCCACTGCTGCATGGATTACTTAGCCTGATTTTGTTGCCCTACGACACGCTGATCTGTCTGGACGCGATCCTGGGCTCAGGTGTGCGCATGCTGTTTACGCGGCGCGGACTGTTACTTTGGCAACTGCCCGCATATTCAAAGCGCAACTCGCGCCATACCTTGCTCAGTTTTGTGGTTGAGATGTGGATAGGGCCGGCACTGGCCCTGTCTTTAAGCTTGCTACTTTGGCGAACCAATGCGGCGGGATGGTTGTTCTGGTTTCCGCTGCCGCTATTGTGGTTACTGTCACCCGTGGTTGGCTGGTGGATCAGCCTGCCGCTGGTTTCACCGGCGCCAGAGCTGAGTCAGACGCAAAATGCCTTCCTGCGCACCCTGGCCAGACGTACCTGGCGTTATTTTGCCCATTTTGTGGCGGAGGAGGATAACTGGCTGGTACCTGACAATTTTCAGGAATACCCGGCAGCTGCCCTGGCCACACGCACCTCACCCACCAACCTTGGAATGGGATTGCTGGCCAATCTGTCCGCCTATGATTTCGGTTACATCTGCGCCGGGGAATTCCTGCATTTGACCGAGAATACGTTGCGGACGATGGAAAAACTGGAACGTTACCGTGGCCATTTTTACAACTGGTACGATACGCGCACGCTCAAACCGCTACATCCGCAATACATCTCGTCGGTGGATAGCGGCAACCTGGCCTGTAGCATAGTTACCTTGCAAGCAGGATTGCTCGAGTTGAAGGGGCAGCCGCTGTTCTCAACTAAGGCATTTCAAGGTTTGCACGATACCTTACAGGTGCTGGTCGAACAGCTTCCGGCACAGCCCATGCCGGAACTTTCCGGGAAGATCCTGTCACTGCAAAACATATTGCAACCGGCTCTGACATCTAAGGCACAGCCACAAACATTGGCCGCTGCAATCAGCCGCTTGGATGAGATTCACCATGCCGGCAATGGGCTTATGACCTGGCTGCCGGCGGATATTGATATCGATGGCGAACTCTATTACTGGGCACAGGCATTTGATCAGCAGCTGTTGGCTCTACGTGATGACCTAAGATCGCTGGTACCCGCACCGCAGCAGCTCGGTACCATCCCTACATTGGCGGAACTGGCTAAAATCGACACTGGTACGCTGTCATCCAAAGCCGCACAGAGAGTTAGACTCATCGACGATCTGGCTGCACGTTGTGGTGAACTGGCGGCTATGGATTTTGAATTTCTTTACGATACTTCGCGCAGTCTGTTGAGCATTGGTTACGACGTTGGTGAACGTCGGCGTGATCCCGCTTGCTATGATCTGCTTGCCTCCGAGGCGCGGCTGGCAAGTTTTCTGCTTATCGCGCAGGGGCAGGTGCCGCAGAAGCACTGGTTTGCACTTGGTCGCCTGCTTACCCGTCATGGTGATGACGTGAGTCTGATCTCCTGGAGTGGCTCAATGTTTGAGTACCTGATGCCGCAATTGATCATGCCGAGTTATACCAATACCTTACTGGAGGAGACATGTAAGGCTGTGGTGTCACGCCAGATTGAGTATGGTCGTCAGCGCGGCGTCCCCTGGGGTATTTCCGAGTCCAGTTACAACGCCACAGATATGCACCAGATCTATCAGTATCGGGCGTTTGGTGTTCCCGGGTTGGGTTTCAAGCGGGGTTTGGCTGATGACCTGGTTATTGCACCCTATGCCAGCGCACTGGCGTTGACGGTACTGCCACGCGCCGCCTGCCACAATTTACAGAGAATGGTTGCTGAGGGTTTCCTCGGTGACTATGGCTTCTACGAAGCGATTGATTACACGCCATCACGCGTGCCGCGAGGTAAGCAACACGCCATTGTGCACTCTTTCATGGCGCATCATCAGGGTATGAGTCTGCTGGCCATTGCGCATGTCATCCTGGGTCAGCCGATGCAACGGCGTTTTATGTCAGATCCGTTGGTGCGGGCGACCCAATTATTGTTGCAGGAGCGTGTGCCGAAACGGGACGCAACCTTGCATCCGCATGCTGCCGAAGTTAGCGCTGCGGCACGCCCGGTGGCCGCAGAGGCCGCTGCAATTATGCGTATCTATACCGATCCAAATACAGCGATCCCGGAAGTTCACTTGTTGTCTAACGGTCGCTATCAGTTGATGGTAAACAATGCAGGATCTGGTTACAGTCGCTGGCGCAACCTGTCGATCACCCGCTGGCGCGAAGATGCCACCAGTGATGGCTGGGGAACTTACATATATCTGCGCGACCGTGACAGTGGACGCTATTGGTCAACGACCTATCAGCCGACACTGCAGCGGGCCGATCACTACGAGGCCATTTTCCTCCAGGCACGTGCCGAGTACCGGTTGCGCGATCAGGCAATCGAAGCGCATACCGAGATCAGCGTTTCACCGGAAGACGACGTGGAGATCCGTCGCGTTACATTGACTAACCAGTCGTCGCGCATTCGACATATAGAAGTGACAAGTTACGCCGAAGTGGTATTGGCACCCTTGCATGCCGACCTATCACACCGCGCGTTTAGTAATCTATTTGTGCAAACCGAAATCCTGCCTGAGCTACAGGCTATTCTCTGCACGCGCCGTCCACGCACACCGGGGGAACAGGTGCCTTGGATGTTTCACTTGCTGGCGGCACCGGGAGCGGTGGCCGATCAGTCTTCGTATGAGACAGACCGAGCGAGGTTCATCGGGCGGGGACGTACGGCCGCCAATCCTGTGATGTTGGTTAGCTCGAACAGTATGTCCAGTCTGTCGAACACCGACGGACCGGTGCTTGATCCCATTGTAGCGATCCGACGCACCCTTACCCTGAATGCTGACGAATCGGTGAGCGTGCAGATCATCTCCGGCATCGCCGATTCGCGTGCGGCCGCATTGGCATTGCTGGAAAAATATTGTGACCGGCACTTCGTTGAACGCGCATTTGAAATGGCCTGGTTCCAGAGTCAGGAGGTAATGCGCAACCTTAATGCCAGCGAGGCTGATGCGCAGGTCTATGGCCGCCTGGCCAGCTCCGTAATCTATGGCACTGGTTTACGTCGCGTTGCCCCCAGTGTGATTGCCCGTAATCAACTCGGCCAGTCCGGACTTTGGCGTTTTGCTATCTCCGGCGATCTGCCGATCGTGCTAATCCGCATCAGTGATATCAATCGCATCAATCTGGTCAAACAGGCCCTGCAGGCTCATAGCTACTGGCGCATGAAAGGTTTGCGGGCTGATCTGGTGATCCTTAATGAGGACTTCTCAGGTTACCGGGCAGTATTGCAAGATCAGATCATCGGGTTTATCAACTCCGGCCCCGAATCACAAAGTATCGATAAGCCAGGCGGTGTGTTTGTACGCCGTGCCGAGGAGTTGTCTGAGGAGGACCGGGTGCTGTTTCAGGCCGTTGCCCGTGTCGTGCTGACCGATAGCGCCGAGACTCTGGTCGAGCAGGTAGAGCGTCGTCCGCTGGTTGAGCGTATGCCGGAACGTCTGGTGCCTGTACTACAAATGGAACCAAAGCCTGAGGTTGAACCGGGCCCGACTCTGGCAAGGCGCGAACGAATTTTCTGCAATGGATTGGGTGGCTTTACACCTGACGGACGGGAGTACGTGATTACCCTCGAACCAGGGCAGCGTACACCGGCGCCCTGGGCCAATGTCATTGCCAGCCCACACATCGGTACCGTCATCAGCGAAAGCGGTAGTGCCTATACTTGGGTGGAAAACGCGCACGAGTTCCGTTTGACCACTTGGCACAATGATCCACTCAGTGACACTAGTAGCGAGGCGTTGTATATCCGCGATGAGGAGACAGGCGCATTTTGGTCGCCAACGCCATTACCAGCGCCGAAGGATGAGGAACGGCAGTCCGGTTATGTGTGTCGCCATGGTTTCGGCTACAGCGTGTTCGAGCATGACGCAACAGGGGTATCCTCGGAATTGACCACCTATGTCGCCATGGATGCCCCGGTAAAGTTCTTGCTGATCAAGTTACACAACCATTCCGGGCGGACACGCCGGTTGTCGCTGACCGGTTATTGGGAGCTGGTGCTAGGCGAGTGGCGCCATGCCAATCAAATGCACATAGTAACCGAAACAGATCCGCATAGCGGTGCACTGTTGGCGAAAAACGCCTATAGCCGTGAATGCGCCAATCGGATTGTATTCGCTCAGGTCAATGCGCGCCCCTGTACGGTGACAGGTAACCGTAACGAGTTCATAGGACGTAATGGCTCACTTTGCAACCCGGCAGCGATGCAGCGTACACGGTTGTCGGGTAAGACAGGTGCGGGGCTGGATCCCTGCGCCGCCTTACAGACACAATTCGAACTTTCCGATGGGCAAGAACAGGAGTTCGTGTTCATATTCGGTGCGGCTCGTGACACTGAAGAGGTGCAGCATTTCATCCAGCGCTTCGGCGGAACTGCTGGTGCCGGTCAGGCATTGGAAGCGGTGTGGGAATACTGGAGCCACACCTTGGGTGCCGTCAATGTGGATACGCCGGATCCGGCGCTAAACGTCTTGGCTAATGGTTGGCTGGTCTACCAGACAATATCGAGTCGTTTATGGGGCCGTAGTGGCTATTATCAGTCCGGCGGCGCCTACGGTTTTCGTGATCAGTTGCAGGACACTATGGCGCTTATTCATACCACGCCATGGCTCGCGCGCGAACAACTGCTGCGCTGCGCCGGGCGCCAGTTTCTTGCGGGTGATGTGCAACACTGGTGGCATCCACCCCATGGCCAGGGTGTGCGCACGCATTTTTCAGATGACTATTTGTGGTTGCCCTATGCTACCTGCCGCTATGTGCAAGCGACCGGTGATATAGGCGTACTCGATGAAGCCATTCATTTTCTGGAGGGCCGGGAGTTAAATCGGGAAGAAGAGGCGTACTATGATCAGTCGCAATGTTCAACAGAAGTAGCAAACCTTTATGACCATTGTGTGTTGGCAATCAAACATGGTTTACGCTTTGGCAATCATCAGCTTCCACTGATGGGCTGCGGCGACTGGAACGATGGGATGAACCTCGTCGGCAGTGCAGGCAAGGGTGAGAGCGTTTGGCTGGCATGGTTTCTATACGACAATCTGCAGCAGTTTGCCAAGCTGGCGAGTGGCCAAAACGATGGTGCCTTTGCCGATATTTGTGTCGAACAGGCTACACAATTGCGCGAAAGTATTGAGGCCAGTGCCTGGGACGGCGCCTGGTACCGTCGCGCATGGTTCGACGATGGAACGCCCCTGGGGTCATCCGACAACGACGAGTGTAAAATTGATTCCATTAGTCAGAGTTGGGCGGTTATTTCCGGTGGTGGCGATCATGTACGAGCTCGCCAGGCCATGGAGTCGGTAGACCGGCATCTGGTGCGGCGTGATGAAAAGTTGATTCAATTGCTTACTCCGCCCTTCGATACATCAGATCTTGAACCAGGCTATATCAAGGGCTACGTGCCAGGCGTGCGCGAGAACGGCGGCCAGTATACCCATGCTGCAATCTGGAGCGCGACGGCGTTTGCCATGTTGGGTGACAGGGAGCGTGCGTGGGAGCTGTTTGCTATGCTCAATCCAGTAAATCATGGCAGCCGGCCGGAGGAGATGGATCGCTACAAGGTAGAGCCATATGTTATGTGCGCGGATATTTACGCTGCACCACCACACACGGGCCGGGGCGGTTGGACCTGGTACACCGGAGCCGCTGGCTGGATGTACCGTCTGGCGGTGGAAACACTACTTGGCCTGCATCTGGAAGTGGACCAACTG
>JBNKDG010000020.1:0-9692 GCA_050288165.1 Thiohalomonadaceae bacterium
CGGGCGACAGGCATCCCGGTCGGGCAACATGTCAAGCATGACAGAAATGATAGTGACCTCGGCGTTCAGTTGCCATACGAAGATATATCTTTTCCCGTACGGGCTGCGTTGCATTTCCGACAACCACGCCAGACCGCCGCTACCGATGGCCGCGGTATCGGCAATGCACGCCTCGGCGATGGCCACGGCGGTGTCGCCGTCGAGCACCGTTTCGATGCCGTCGGCCAGACGCGCCGCCGTTTCTGGGGTGCCGAAGAGTCGCCGATAGAGGCTGATGGCCGTGTCGCTGAAACTAGGCATAACGCTTCCGGTTATCGTTGTTGTCGCTCATGTCCTGAAACTGGTCGTCCCCCTCCAGCCAGACGATGGCGCTGGTCGGACAGCGCCGGGTCGGCCCGGCGGTGAGGGCAAGCCCTGATTCGTAGTGGATCAGGGGCAGTTCGTTTTTCATCTCAATCAGGCCCGGCTCGGCATCGGCGGCGCACTTGCCGCAGGCGTCGCAGCCGACAGTACAGAGCATGTGTACCGCCTCGCCTGCCAGCGGGGTGTTGCACTGCACCAGCAGCCGTTGGCTCACGGGCATCAGCTCGAACAGGTCGCGTGGGCAGGCTTCGACGCAGTCGCCACAGGCGGTGCACTTTTCGCTGTCCACCTGCGGCAGGCCGTTGTGGTTCATCACGATGGCGTCGAAGTCGCAGGAGACCTCGCAGTCGGCCAGTCCCAGACAACCCCAGGAGCAGCCCTTGCCGCCACCGGAAACCACCGCCGCGGCACGGCAGCTTTCGAAACCGTGGTACTCGGCGATCTGGTAGGCCTGGGCCTTGCCGCCGGCGCAGTGCAGTCGCGCCACGCGCTTCTCAACCTCACCAGCATCCACGCCCAGATAGTCGGCGATCTCGTCGATCACCTCGCCACTCGCTACGGTGCAGCCGCCAGGCTGGCGCTCACCGCTGATCAGTTTCTGCGCGAAGGGCAGGCAACCCGGTTCGCCGCAGGCACCGCAGTTGGTACCGGGCAGCAACTCTTCGGTGTGCGCCAGGCGCGGGTCTTCCTCGACACGCAGCAGGCGATAAGCGACGGCAAGGATGATGCCGAAGAGCAGGCCAAGGCCTGCCATGATCGCCGGTGCTGTTAAAAATTCGTTCATAAAAAATCTAATCTCACCGCAAAGACGCAGAGGGCGCAAAGAAGACCATTGCTTTGTACCCCTTTGCGTACTTTGCGCCTTTGCGGTGAATGCTTTTCATCTTTTAATTGAACTTCGCTGCCCGCTGTTTCAATTCATCCAGATTCGGCTCCGAAGGATTCCACGGTGCTCCCGGGTGGATGCATTTGGAGGGGCAAAGCTCCGCTGCTTCGACCATCTGCGCGTAGGTGCCAGCATCAAGGTCGCCGATGTGGGCCTGGTTGGTGTCGTCGTAGACGAACAACAGCGGGTTGACCTTGAGGCAGTCGTTGCAGGAGGTGCAGAGCGGGGTGTCGATCCACGGCTCTTCGCTGAGTACCGCTTCCTCTTCCTCCGGTTCTGCGGCAACGGCTTCTTCTGCCGGTTTTTCTACGGGTGCTTCTACCTTTGGCGCAGCTGCCTTTTTGGCCGGACGCGGTGCGGCGCTGCCGCTCAGGTCCATGCCCAGCAGTACGTCGGTCAGTTTACCCAGCACTTCGCCGGCGGCTTCGGCGCGGGTCTTTGCCAGTGCCTCTTCGTGTTGTTGCGCCAATTGCGCCATCGTCTCGGCGTTGGCCTGTTCCATCTCGGCACGGGTTTTGGCAATGGCCTGTTCCACATGTTTGTTGCGCACGCCGGACATCTCCTGCAGTGCGTGCCAGAAGTTGAGGCGGTCGCGGCAGGCCTGGATCAGGGCGCGGGAGATGACCACCCGGTGCAGCACGTTGCCCTGGCTTACCGCCCAGATGAAGGGGACGTGTTTGTGCACCTCTTCTTCCGGCAGTTTCAGGAACTCGGCCACCGGCACCAGATCGGCGGTGTCGCAGTTGCCCGGTACCACGGCGAAGTGGTGGTGCAGGCGCGGGATCAGCAGGGCGTAGTCGGCGAAGGTGAAGGCCAGGTCGGTTTCGACCTCGCTGCCGCTGGCGTCGTTGTAGCGGAATGGATGTAAGGGCCAGTCGCGCTCCGGCTGCGGGTTGCCGCTGAAGTCCATGCGCTCGGCAAAGGCATCACCGGCGGAAGGATTGATATGGAAGAAGGGGTGCACCCTGCCTTCCAGCGCGGCACCGGCGACCAGCCAGGCATTGAGGCCCAGGTCCTGACCGGTGGGGCGCAGGCCGATGTTGATCAGGTGCAGGCTGGTGCGGGTGGCGTTGAGGGCGCTCAAATAGCGCTGCAACAGGTTCCGGTGGCGTGCCGCCGAGGCCTGGGAGACCACCGCCTGACGGTGGCTGATGCCGAGGTAGCCCAGCTCCAGACGGTAGTTCTGGAACGGGTCTTCGTCGGCGGTGGCGGCCGGGTTACCGTGGCCCAGTACGCGGACGAAGATCTGCACCGGACGGCCGGAGCTGAGCAGGCGGGAGAAGGAGGTCAGCCCCTCACCGGCAACGAACTTGGCCGACTCCAGGGCGATGATCGCAGGCAGCAGTAACAGCTCTTCGGTGGAGAAGGCCTCCCAGCCGAAGTTGCTGAAGAAGGGATCGTGGATCGCCTCGTCGTAGATCCCTTCGATCTCCAGTTCGGCGATACGCACCGCGCCGAAGATCTGTGCCATGCGCGCCGCCTCGTCGTCGAACAGGCGGGTGGCGGCGGCGCAGGGGGCCTCGTCGGCCACCGCTTCGAAACCGGCGATCTGTTTCAGCCAGTCGTCTTCGAGGGTGCCGTGGTGGATGAAGCGCACCAGGGTGGCGTTCTGTTTGTAGCCTTCCAGGGTCTTGAGCGCCTGTTCGATGCGGGCGCGGCGGGCGGCGGACATCTGGCGTGAACCGTGGGAGTGTTTCATTACATTGGAGAGGGCGCCCGGATCGAAGAAACCGGCAACGCCGCCGACGCTGCCCTTGAGCGTCTCCGGCTTTTGCGCCTCGTCCGATTTGCTCCACTCCACATCCAGCAGCTGCTTCAGGCCGCGGATATGTTGGTTGATGTTCTTGCGGAAGCGAGCGTGGCGCGGGATCACGCTGCTGCGGATCACGTGGATCAGCAGGTGGATCGCCGGGTAGCGGCCATAGGCCAGCAGCTTGCCCTCGTCGGGGGTGGCGGCGAGCAGTTTGTCGATATCATCCTGCAGTTTTGCCGCGTTGGCCTTGTCCAGCTTGAGGTGCTTGAGCAGCGCCTTGCCGACTGACTCCAGCAGCGGTTTGGCCGTCACCGGCCCTTCGGTCTCGGTGACCTGCAGGCGCAGTTCGCGCTCCAGCCAGGGGAGGTTGTCCTTGAGGATGCGTGCCGCCTCGTCGCCGGGGGCAAAGGCGTTGACACTGTCGCTGAGGTACTGCGACAGGGGGCGGGCCAGTTCCTCGGCGCTCTGGGCGATCTCGCCTTCGCGTACCGGGGTGAGGAACAGCGGGTAGTCGTAGCGCAGCCGCGAGGCATCGCGGTAGGGTTCGAGCAGGGCGGGGATGTAGTCGCTGCTGACCGGCTCCACTTCTCCCTTCACGCTGGGGTTACCCAGGTGGAAGTGACGCAGGGTGTGCATCACACCACGGGTCGCCTCGGCGTCGATCACCGTCACCGGCATCGCCGGGATGGTGGTTTCCGGGGTCGCTGTCTGTTTAGCCTTCGTCTTCTTTGCTGTCATGGCCGACTAATCCTAAATAGCAAACGCATCCATCGCTGCATTGATGGCGGCAATTTTCTCTTCGTCACTCTTGCCGATGTTCTGGGCGGCGATGTCTTCGTAGACCACCGCATCCGGGTCCTGGTAGAGCAGACCTAAAGGCAGCTGTTCGGTATCTTTCGCCAGCTTCATCGCACCGAGCCAGTCACGCGGGTCATGGGCGACGGTGTTGCTGAAGACGCGTTTGATGCTGTCGTCCAGCGGAATGCCGTTTTCGTGCTCCAGCAGGACAAACTTTTCCGGGTGCTCCTGCAGCGGTTTGCTGAAGCCTTCGGAGAAGACCGGGCAGCGCTGCAGGATACGGACGAAGCTGGTGCCGCGATGCTCGTGCGCCTTTTTGATGGTCTGGTAGAGCAGCGGCGGATTCCAGTCGACCACCTGGGCGACGAAGGAGACGTTGCTCACGCCGAGGGTGATGGTCAGCGGATTCAGCGGCGGCAGCGGCGCGCCACCCGGGTGGGTGTTGGTTCGCATCCCGGTCGGGGTGGTGGGCGATGTCTGCTTTTTGGTCAGTCCGTAGATGGCGTTATCGAACACCAGCACCACCATGTCCATGTTGAGACGGATGGAGTGAATCCACGGGCCAGCGCCGATGGAGAAGCAGTCGCCGTCGCCGGTGGCGACCCACACATCCAGCTCGGGACGATGGGCCTTGATGCCGTTGGCCATCGGCAGGGCACGACCGTGCAGACCGTGCAGACCGTAGGTGCCCATGTAGTGGGGCAGACGGCTGGAGCAGCCGATGCCGGAGACCGCCACGCTCTTTTCCGGCGGCAGTTGCGCATCGCGCAGCACGCGGTGGACGGTGTTGAGTACGGCGAAGTCGCCGCAGCCGGGACACCAGCGGGCTTCGCCGCCGGAGTAGTCACCGAGGGTGAAGTAGCGTTCGAATACGTCGAGAGACCAGTCCGCTTTGATACCAAACATCGCGTGACTCCTTAGTTCTTCAGCGCGTCGAGGCGCGGAGTGAGTTCTTCGATCAACATGCCCGGCTGCAGCGGGTGGCCGTAGACCACCGCCCAGCAGTCGACGTCGACCGCGGTCTGCATGCGCAGGATGTTGGCCAGCTGGGCGCGGCGGCGGTTTTCATCGGTGATCAGCGGCGCGTCGGGTTTGTCGCTGTAGTTGATCTCGATGGTCATCACCTTCTTGAAACGGGCGAAGATCTCTTTCAGCCCCGGTTCCAGCGGCGAGAGGAAACGCAGGTGGAGGCTGGAGACCTTATGGCCCTGTTCGCGGAGGATATCGACTGCCTCTTCGATGGCGCCGAGGGTGGAGCCCCAGCCGACCACCAGCAGGTCGCCCGATTCGTCGCCGTGGATGGCGGGCGGCTTGAGGGTGCTTTGCAGCGCGGCCAGTTTGCGGCTGCGCATCTCCATGGTGCTCTGGTTGGTGTCGGAGTCGTAGGCCACCTTGGAGCGATTGGTGTGCGACAGGCCGGTCAGCACGTACATGCCGCCGGGTTGGCCGGGGATGGGGCGCTGCGACAGGCCGGTGGTGGCATCCCAGTCGTAGGCGGGGACGCTCTTGTCCCATTCGGTTTGATCCACCGGCGGTGCCAGCCACTCCTCCTGCAGTTCCGGGCGCTCCCAGGGTTGTACCCCGGTGGCGAGGTTGGCGTCTGTGAGCAGGATCACCGGGCCGCGGAAGGTCTCGGCCAGCTTGCGCGCCATGATGGTGAAGTGGAAACACTCGGCGATGGTGGCCGGGGCGATGACGATCTTCGGTGCATCGCCGGGCATACCGAACATGGAGGAGAGCAGGTCGCCCTGTTCCACCTTGGTCGGCAGGCCGGTGGAGGGGCCGCCGCGTTGTACGTCGACGATCACCAGCGGGATCTCACTCATGACCGCGAGGCCGATCATCTCGGTCTTCAACGCCATGCCGGGGCCGGAGGTGATGGTGCAGGCGGTCTTGCCCGCATAGGAGGCGCCGATGGCGAAGCCGATGGCGGCGATCTCATCTTCCGCCTGATGCACGAAGCCGCCGACCTTGTCGTAAACGTCGGCGATGTAATGGGAGGCGGAGGTGGCCGGGGTGATTGGGTACATGGAGACCATGTCCATGCCCGAGGCCATTACGCCCAGACCGAGGGCGGTGTTGCCGTTGCAGACCAGTATCGGTTTGCCGCTCAGGGTCTCTTTGACCGGGATGCTGAAGTGGTAGTCGAGATGGTCGCGGGCGAAGGCGTAACCTGAGTCGAACAGGTCCAGGTTAGGCTTCACCACCTTTGCGCCCTTGTGGCCGAAGGTGGCCTGGATCTCGGCATGGCCGCGCTCCACGTCACGGCTGTAGATGTAGCAGAGCATACCGAGGACAAACATGTTCTTGCCTCGGCGGGCGTTGTCGACGATTTTGAGGCACTCCTGCTCCAGCGGCAGTTCGTGCACGATCAGGCCGTGCTCACGGAACTCCTTTACCGCGTTGGCGTAGGCGGTGCGGATCTCCTCCTGCGGGTCGTTGGCCCACTTGTTCTCCAGCAGCACGACGGTGCCGTCCTTGTAGGCGCCGTTGGCGATGCGGGAGAAGAGTACCTGTTCGTTGAAGGCGACCACGAGGTCGGCCTCGTTGCCCATGTTGGTGATGGTTTTGGAGCCGACACGGATGCGGTTACCGCTGGCACCGGCGGGGGAGCGTGCGGGGGGTTGGATCTCGGCGGGGATGATTTCAACGGTCCAGACACCGTTGCCCATCTTGGCGCTGATAGCGCCGAAAGTCTGGCCGCACTTCTGTGCGCCCTCACCGGAATCGCTGACAATCTCGACGATATGCTCGTCGATCGCCAGAGCATTTGTACCTTTTGACATCGTATTCCTACCCAATGAATTCACAGATAAATATGCCGCCTGTCCGCCTCTCCGTTTTCTTTTTACCGCGTTGGAGCATTGATAGTGCTGAACAAGGGCAAGTGTTTATAAGGTATCCGGTGAATAAATAACATTTAATTGTTTTTATATTTGTCATTTACATATGTAAATGATTGCTTTTTAATATAGTGATTATGAGTATGAGATTCGAGCCATGATCCACGCCACCCTGCAGCAATTACGGCTGTTTGAAGCGGTCGCCCGCCACAAGAGTTTCACCCGCGCTGCGGAGGAGGTACACCTCTCCCAGCCCGCCGTTTCGATCCAGGTCAAACGGCTGGAGGAGAACGTCGGCATGCCGTTGTTCGAGCAGGTGGGCAAGAAGATCAGCCTCACCGAGGCGGGGCGCGAGTTCTACGCGGCGAGCAAGGACGTGCTGGACAGGCTGGTGGAACTGGACGATTCCATCGACTCCCTGCGTGGCGAGGTGGCCGGTTCGCTGCGCGTCACCGCCGTCACCTCGGCCAAATACTTCCTGCCCCATCTGCTCGGTGCCTTCCAGCGTCGTTACCCGGACCTGGAACCGAAGCTGATCGTCGCCAACCGCGCCAGCCTGCTGGAGCGGGTCGCCGACAACGAAGACGACCTCTACGTCATGGGGCATGTGCCGCCGGAGATCGACGTGGAGGAGTACCCCTTCCTAGAGAACATCATCGTCGTCGTCGCCAGTCCCGATCACCCGCTGGCGAAGAAACGCAAGATCACGCTGGAGCAAGTCGCGAAAGAGCGCTTCCTGGTACGCGAAAGCGGATCGGGTAACCGTAAGGTAGTGGAGGAGTATTTTCAGGAACACGGCCAGGCTATCCAGCCCTACATGGAGCTGGGTAGCGCCGAGGCGATCAAGCAAGGGGTCATGGCCGGGCTGGGGATCTCTGCGCTGTCGATGCACAACCTGCGACTGGAGATCGCCGCGGGACAGATCGTCGTATTGAAAGTGGAAGGGTTTCCGCTGCGTCGTCGTTGGAACGTGGTGCATCGCAAAGGTAAGCGACTCTCACCGGCTGCACTGGGCTTTATCGAGTTTTTGCAGAAGGAGGGGCAGAGTTTGGTGAATGAAGTTTTGCCGGTGAAGATTTGAACCTGTCATTCCTGCTGCCTTCGGAATTGATATGAATCATTTTAATCGAGTCTGAGCCTTTTGGTTTAGCTACTCGCTCGGCAATTTCAGTAGTCCGCTTTTTGCTAATTCGCGCCATGCGTCAATATACATTTGTTGTGCTTCAAGGTTCTTGAAACACACATTCATAGTTGCATTTAAGTTGGCAAAGTATGCCTCTGCCGCTGCCTTATTTGAAGTTGATTCACTGTCAGCTAATAACATTGTTTGGCTGGTTTTCGGTAACTCCGTCATTGTTAATTTAGCTACTTCCCACAATGAATTAAATCGTTCCTGTGTTATATCTGGAACGATGCCGTCTACTACAACAGACATGCCAGCGGCAATCTCAGCGCCATTGGCAAGATTCTTTAGGTACTGCGAACGGGCGGGTTGTGTGTCGATTAGAATTTCGGCTATTACATCATACGTTGCTGCGCACATAGCCCAAGCTTCTGCCTGTCTATTTACGTCCTTTATTTCAAGAAATGGCTTGTTGCTATCCACGTATGGTGTGCCATTTGCTTTGTCTGCTGCAACCACGTTAGTGCTGGTTGTGGAAGAGAGGGATATGGCTATAAATACGAGCTTCTTCACTAAAGTTCGCATACGTCCTCCTTGGTTAAGGGGTGACTGTTTAGGAAAGATCGGGTCAGAGAGGTGTTGTTGCTAACATAGGAGAGTATTGCTCCTGATGCGATTTCCCTTTATTGTTCAAAGCCAAGAAGCTTCATGGAATTATTGTATTTCTCAGTTACCTGAGCACATTGTTGCATGAAGGATTCTGGCGTATGCCCTAGGCGTGCTGCTTCAGTATTTAAAAATCGAAGGATAAACTCATTCCCGCCAGACATTTTCGTTGATTCTTGGAATATTGCCATTTGGCGGTACACGCCACACATTCCAGTGGCTTTTGCAACTATCATTAGATCGGTAATTGCGCTCATGTCTTCTTTCCCAACTTCTTCAGCTTGAACATTGTAAGGAATCAAAAGCAGTATCACTAAAGCGATGTTTTTCATCTGGTACATCCATTGAGAAGCATAACGCTTGAGTTCAAAAAAACCGGTGCAGATAAGAATAATTGCTAGCAGGTATGGAGTGTTCTTCTCTCGCACTGTTTTGGTCCATGCCATCATTTACTCCAGTGGCCAAGTACCCACTCCCATTGCCTCGTACCATAATTCCAACGCCAATGTGCCTTAACCCATTTTGTTTTTCCGAGCGGTTGCGGTGTTTTCATATTTTGCATTCTATCAACTGGTTTGGGTGGCTTTGGTGGACGGATTCTTTTGATTGCCATGTTGTTTTCTTCGTCTTTATGAATTACTGCGGAACAACATATATTGGTTGGTTGGAATATGGATTACCTGCGCCATATGGGTTATTTATGCTTTCTGGTGAATACTGGCTTCCATATCTGCCATACGGATTTGAAGTTGAATCAGGGTCATAGGGGTTGTTGCTAAGACGGCCATGGTAATTACCTTGGCTGTCATACAGCTTTGGCGCATCTGTTGCGTATGGATTGGTCCAAGATTTATTGCTGTATGGGCTACCGTACTGACTATATGGATTGTTTAGGCCATTAGGTGCGTATGGGCTTCCTGCACCATAGGGATTATTGAGACAATTTTGATCATACGGGCATGCGGCGTGTACATAAACTGTGCCAGCAAGTAGCAGCCAAACCGTTAGCATTAATTTCTTTGTCATAGCGGAATCCTTCCCCTCTAGCCGGTTTTACTTCTTGTACTCCGGTAAGATGGTATTGGCAAGTATCAAAGCCTGATGAAGTGCTGAACGGAGCGGTTTTGGGTCCCGTAGACGCCGCCGAGCATCGCAGTCATTTCGGGAATAAGTGGGGTCAGATTGAACCTCCCCCAGTTTAACGGATACTTTAAATCAGCCACAATACTGGCTAAGGAGTATCCCAATGACAAGCAAGCG
>JBNKDG010000021.1:0-9536 GCA_050288165.1 Thiohalomonadaceae bacterium
GGCTTCTTCGGGGTGGTGGTATAGACACGGGTGCAAACGCCACGTTTCTGCGGACATGCCTCCAGAGCGGGCACGTTGCTCTTATCCACCTTGCGCTTGCGCGGCTTGCGCACCAGCTGGTTAATCGTTGCCATAATCCTGTTTGCTCCAGCACAAAAATAAACACAGGCCGGTACAGGTACCGGCCTGGGAAAAAGAAGCGGAATTCTAGGGCCGTGCGCCACCCGTGTCAAGGGCAACGCACATCCATAATCCGCGATTTACGGGGATTACTCCCCGGCTTCGTCCGCCGCCAGGTTCTCCTCGGACGGCAACGGCGTATCGACATAGGAGTCAAAGGTCTGATTCATACGACGGCGCTCGGTGTGATACGCCAGACCGGTACCCGACGGAATCAGGCGACCGACGATGACGTTCTCCTTCAGACCACGCAGTTCGTCCATCTTGCCGGTGACCGCCGCATCGGTAAGAACGCGGGTGGTCTCCTGGAAGGAGGCCGCGGAGATGAACGACTCGGTAGCCAGGGAGGCCTTGGTAATACCGAGCAGCATGCGATCGAAGGTCGCCCCCATCTTGCTGTCGTTCTCCAGCATCTCGTTCTCGTCGAGAATACGGGCCACCTCGGCTTGCTCCCCGGTAAGGAACTTGCTGTCACCGGGCTTGCGGATCTCCGCCTTGCGCAGCATCTGGCGGACAATGACCTCAATGTGCTTGTCATTGATCTTTACACCCTGCAGGCGATAGACGTCCTGTACCTCGTTGACGATGTACTGGGCCAATGCCTCGGTACCCTGCAGGCGCAGGATATCGTGCGGGTTCGGTTCACCCTCGACGATTACCTCACCCTTCTCCACGTGTTCGCCTTCGAACACGGTGACGTGACGCCACTTCGGAATCAGCTCTTCGTGCGGATCGGAACCGTCGGTCGGGGTGATCACCACCCGCTGCTTGCCCTTGGTCTCCTTGCCGAAGCCGACAGTACCGCTGATCTCGGCGAGAACTGAAGGCTCTTTCGGTTTGCGCGCCTCGAACAGGTCGGCAACCCGCGGCAGACCACCGGTGATGTCACGGGTCTTAGAGGATTCCTGCGGAATACGCGCCAGAACCTCACCCACGCTCACCTCGGCACCGTCGGTCAGGTTGACGATGGCGCCGCCGGGCAGGAAGTAGGAAGCCGGGATATCGGTACCCGGGATCATTAGGTCCTTGCCCTTGCCGTCGACCAGCTTGACCATCGGACGCTTGTCCTTACCGGCACCGCCACGCTGCTTCGGATCGATAACCACCAGTGAAGACAGCCCGGTAACCTCATCGGTTTGCTTGCTGACGGTAACGCCCTCTTCAAACTCGGAGAGTTTGATGAAACCGGCGATCTCGGTGATAACCGGGTGGGTGTGCGGATCCCAGGTGGCAAGGATATCGCCAGCCTTGACGCTATCGGCATCGTTGACGTCGATCTTGGCACCGTACGGCACCTTGTAACGCTCACGCTCACGACCGCTTTCGTCGATGATGGTCAGTTCACCGGAACGGGAAACCGCCACGTTGTGGCCGTCGGCGTGTTGCACCAGTTTGATATTGTGCAGGCGCACGGTACCGTCGATCTTGTTCTGAATGTTGTTGACCGCTGCGGAACGGGAAGCCGCACCACCGATGTGGAAGGTCCGCATGGTCAGCTGGGTACCCGGCTCACCGATGGACTGGGCGGCGATAACACCGACCGACTCACCGACGTTGACCTTGTGGCCACGGGCCAGGTCACGACCATAACAGGAGGCGCAGACCCCGTAGCGGGTTTCACAGGTGATCGCGGAACGTACCAGCAGGTGGTCGATGGAGAGCTCTTCCAGACGTGCAACCATCTTCTCATCCAGCAGGGTGCCGGAAGGGATGGCCACTTCATCGGTACCAGGAACGATAACGTCTTCGGCAGTAACCCGACCCAGTACACGCTCGCTCAACGGCTCGACCACGTCACCGCCCTCGATCAGGGAGTGCAGCGGCAGACCGTTGGTGGTGCCACAATCGTCTTCGGTGACCACCAGATCCTGGGCGACGTCGACCAGACGACGGGTCAGGTAACCGGAGTTCGCGGTCTTCAGCGCGGTATCGGCCAGACCTTTACGAGCACCGTGGGTGGAGATGAAGTACTGCAGTACCGACAGACCTTCACGGAAGTTCGCGGTGATCGCGTTCTCGATGATGGAGCCGTCCGGCTTGGCCATCAGGCCACGCATACCGGCGAGCTGACGAATCTGCGCGGCACTACCACGAGCACCAGAGTCGGCCATCATGAACACTGAGTTAAAGGAGTCCTGCTTGACGGTATCACCGTCTTTGTTAACGACTTCCTCTTTACCCAGCTTGTCCATCATCGCCTTGGCGACCTGGTCGTTGGTGTGGGACCAGATGTCGACGACCTTGTTGTAGCGTTCGCCGTTGGTTACCAGACCGGAGATGTACTGGTTTTCGATCTCCTTTACCTCGTCCTCGGCGCGGGCCAGGATCGCGGCCTTCTCTTCCGGGATGACCATGTCATCGGAGCAGAAGGAGACGCCGGCGCGGGTCGCGTTGCGGAAACCGGTGTACATCAGCTGGTCGGCAAAGATAACGGTATCCTTCAGACCGAGCTTACGGTAGCAGGCGTTGATCAGACCGGAGATCGCCTTCTTCGACATGGCACGGTCGATCAGCTCAAACGGCAGACCGGCAGGCAGGATGTCGAACAGCATGGCACGACCGGCAGTGGTATCACGCAATCTGAAGTTTTCGCTGCGCTCACCCTCTTCGCTGATGGTCACTTCACGCAGGCGCACCTTAACGCGGGCATGAATCGAAACATGGCCGGACTCGTATGCGCGGCGCAGTTCCTTGGTATCAGCAAAGGCCATGCCTTCGCCCTTGGCGTTTACCGCCTCGCGGGTCATGTAGTAGAGACCGAGCACCACGTCCTGGGAAGGAACGATAATCGGCTCACCATTGGCCGGCGAGAGGATGTTGTTGGTGGACATCATCAGCGCACGCGCTTCGAGCTGGGCTTCCAGCGACAGCGGTACGTGAACCGCCATCTGGTCACCGTCGAAGTCGGCGTTGAACGCGGCGCAGACCAGCGGGTGCAGCTGAATCGCCTTACCTTCGATCAGTACCGGCTCGAACGCCTGGATACCGAGACGGTGCAGGGTCGGCGCACGGTTGAGCATGACCGGGTGTTCGCGGATCACCTCTTCGAGGATGTCCCAAACTTCCGGCCCTTCACGCTCGACCAGCTTCTTCGCTGATTTGATGGTGGTGGCGAGGCCACGACGCTCCAGTTTGGAGAAGATGAACGGCTTGAACAGTTCCAGCGCCATCTTCTTCGGCAGACCGCACTGATGCAGCATCAGGGTCGGGCCGACCACGATAACGGAACGACCGGAGTAGTCGACGCGCTTACCCAGCAGGTTCTGACGGAAGCGACCCTGCTTACCCTTGATCATATCGGCCAGGGACTTGAGCGGACGCTTGTTGGAACCGGTGATGGCACGACCGCGACGGCCGTTGTCCATCAGGGCGTCAACCGCTTCCTGCAGCATGCGCTTTTCGTTGCGCACGATGATGTCCGGCGCGTTCAGATCGAGCAGACGCTTGAGACGGTTGTTACGGTTAATGACGCGACGATAGAGATCGTTCAGGTCGGAAGTGGCGAAACGACCACCCTCCAACGGCACCAGCGGACGCAGTTCCGGCGGCAGCACCGGCAGCACGGTCATGATCATCCACTCGGGCATGTTGCCGGATTCGAGGAAGGCCTCGATCAGCTTCAGGCGCTTGGTCAGCTTTTTCAGTTTGGTCTCGGAGTTGGTCTCCGGGATCTCGCTACGCAGCTTTTCCGCTTCCTGCTGCAGGTTCATGGAACGCAGCATGTCGAGGATCGCTTCGGCACCCATCTTCGCTTCAAACTCGTCGCCGTACTCTTCGATGGCGTCGAGGAAGGTTTCGTCGGAGAGCAGTTGGCCGCGTTCAAGCTGGGTCATGCCCGGTTCGATGACGACGAAGGCCTCGAAGTAGAGTACGCGTTCGATGTCGCGCAGGGTCATGTCGAGCAGCAGGCCCATGCGGGACGGCAGGCTCTTCAGGAACCAGATGTGTGCCACCGGTGAGGCCAGTTCGATATGGCCCATGCGCTCACGGCGAACTTTCGCCAGGGTGACTTCAACGCCGCACTTCTCGCAGATCACACCGCGATGCTTGAGGCGTTTGTACTTGCCGCACAGGCACTCGTAATCCTTCACTGGACCGAAGATCTTGGCGCAGAACAGGCCGTCGCGCTCCGGTTTGAAGGTGCGATAGTTAATGGTCTCCGGCTTTTTTACTTCGCCGTATGACCAGGAACGGATCTTGTCGGGCGAGGCCAGGCCGATGCGGATGGCATCGAAGTCCTCGACCGGACCTTGTTGCTTCAGCATTTTAAGCAGGTCTTTCACCGTAAATATCTCCTCAGTTGTCCGTCGTTAAACCGCTGCGTATTCGTGTTCAACGCGCGGACTTATTCATGCTCCAGTTCGATGTCGATGCCCAGGGCGCGGATCTCTTTCAACAGTACGTTGAAGGATTCCGGCATACCGGCCTCCATGCAGTGGTCGCCATCGACGATGTTTTTGTACATCTTGGTACGGCCGTTCACGTCGTCGGACTTGACGGTGAGCATCTCCTGCAAAGTGTAGGAAGCACCGTAGGCCTCGAGTGCCCAGACCTCCATCTCACCGAAGCGCTGACCACCGAACTGCGCCTTACCACCCAGCGGCTGCTGGGTAACCAGGCTGTACGGACCGGTGGAACGGGCGTGCATCTTGTCATCAACCAGGTGGTTGAGCTTCAGCATGTACATGTAACCGACAGTAACCGGACGCTCGAAGGCTTCGCCGGTACGTCCATCGATCAGGGTGGTCTGACCCGACTCCGGCAGTTCTGCCAGACGCAGCATCGCCTTCAGATCTTCCTCTTCGATACCGTCGAATACCGGTGTCGCCATCGGCACACCACCACTCAGGTTCTTCGCTAGATCGATGATCTCTTCGTCGCTCAGGCTGGACAGGTCTTCCTGCTTGCCGCTGACGTTGTAGATCTTGTCGAGGAACTTGCGGATCTCGTCGATCTTCGCCTTGGCCTGAACCATGGCATTGATCTTCTTGCCCAGACCTTTCGCGGCCCAACCGAGGTGGGTCTCCAGTACCTGACCGACATTCATCCGCGACGGTACGCCGAGCGGGTTGAGCACGATGTCGACCGGGGTGCCGTCTGCGGAGTAAGGCATATCTTCGACCGGAACGATCATGGAGATAACACCTTTGTTACCGTGACGACCGGCCATTTTGTCACCGGGCTGGATGCGACGTTTTACCGCCAGGTAAACCTTGACCATCTTCAGCACGCCCGGTGCTAGGTCATCGCCCTGGGTCAGCTTGCGGCGCTTGGACTCGTACTGCTCTTCGAAGTCCTTACGCTGGTTCTGGATCTGATCGGCAATCGCTTCGAGCTGGCCATTGGCCTCGTCGTTCTTCAGACGAATCTCGAACCACTTGTCGCGCTCCAGTTCGGTCAGATAGGCCTTGGTGATCTTGTCACCGGCCTTGAGCTTGTTCGGGCCACCAGCGGCAACTTTACCGATAAGCATCTTCTCGACACGGCTGAAGGCGTCGTCTTCCATAATGCGCTGCTGGTCCTTGAGGTCCTTGCGCACGGCAGACAGTTCAGACTCTTCAATTTGCTTGGCACGCGCATCCTTTTCCAGGCCATCACGGGTGAAGACCTGAACGCCGATAACGGTACCGTTCATGCCGGAAGGTACACGCAGGGAGGTGTCCTTCACGTCGGAGGCCTTCTCACCGAAGATCGCGCGCAGCAGCTTCTCTTCCGGTGTCAGTTGGGTTTCACCTTTCGGTGTTACCTTACCGACCAGGATGTCGCCAGGTTTCACTTCGGCGCCGATGTGCACGATACCGGATTCGTCCAGCTTGGCCAGTGCACTCTCACCGACGTTGGGGATGTCAGCAGAAATATCTTCTGGCCCCAGCTTGGTGTCACGAGCGACACAGGTCAGCTCTTCGATGTGAATGGTGGTGAAGCGATCTTCCTGCACCACGCGCTCGGAGATGAGGATGGAGTCCTCGAAGTTGTAACCGTTCCAGGGCATGAACGCGACCAGCATGTTCTGACCCAGCGCCAGCTCACCCATATCGGTGGAGGAGCCGTCGGCCAGCGCATCGCCGCGGGCGATCACATCACCCAGCTTGACCAGCGGACGCTGGTTGATGCAGGTGTTCTGGTTGGAACGGGTGTATTTGGTCAGGTTGTAGATGTCTACGCCGGACTCGCCTGCTTCGGTTTCGTCGTCGTTGACACGAACCACGATACGCGCAGCATCAACCGAGTCGACCACACCACCACGCAGTGCCTTCACACAAACACCGGAGTCCATCGCCACGGTACGTTCCATACCGGTACCGACCAGTGGTTTATCGGAACGCAGGGTCGGAACCGCCTGGCGTTGCATGTTGGACCCCATCAGGGCGCGGTTGGCGTCGTCGTGCTCGAGGAACGGAATCAGCGATGCCGCAACGGAAACGATCTGACGTGCAGAGACGTCAACGAAGTCGACCTTGTCGCGAGGCGCCAGGGTGAATTCATTGAGGTGACGGCAGGAGACCAGGTCATCCAGCAGTTCGCCTTTGGCGTTGACGTTAACGTTGGCCTGGGCGATCACGAACTCGCCTTCATCGATAGCCGACAGGTAGACGATCTCGTCGGTGATCTTGCCGTTAACCACTTTACGGTACGGGCTCTCGAGGAAGCCGTAGTCGTTGGCACGGGCATAGACAGCCAATGAGTTGATCAGACCGATGTTCGGACCTTCAGGGGTTTCGATCGGACAGACACGACCGTAGTGGGTCGGGTGTACGTCACGAACCTCAAAACCGGCGCGCTCACGGGTCAGACCGCCTGGGCCCAGCGCGGAGATACGGCGCTTATGGGTCACTTCTGAAAGCGGGTTGTTCTGGTCCATGAACTGGGACAGCTGTGAGGAACCGAAGAACTCTTTAATCGCCGCGGAAACCGGCTTGGCGTTGATCAGTTCCTGCGGCATCAGGTTTTCGGACTCAGCCAGTGAGAGACGCTCTTTCACAGCGCGCTCAACACGTACCAGACCGACGCGGAACTGGTTCTCAGCCATCTCACCGACGGAACGTACGCGACGGTTGCCCAGGTGGTCGATATCGTCAACCACGCCATTGCCGTTGCGGATAGCGATCAACACCTTCATCACATCGGTGATGTCTGCCTTCGACAGGGTACCTTCGCCTTCGACCTCTTTGCGGCCAACGCGACGGTTGAACTTCATCCGGCCTACGGCGGAAAGATCGTAACGCTCAGCGGTGAAGAACAGATTGTTGAACAGGTTCTCTGCGGCCTCTTTTGTCGGCGGTTCGCCAGGACGCATCATGCGATAGATCTCCACCAGCGCTTCCAGCGGCGTGTTGGTGGTGTCGATACGCAGGGTGTCGGAGATGTAAGGACCGTGATCGAGATCGTTGGTGAAGATAGTCTCGAACGCAGCGACCTTGTTGGCCTGCATCTTGTTCAGCAGTTCAAGGGTCAACTCGTCGTTGGCATAGGCGATGATCTCGCCGCTGTCTTCATCGACGATGTCGTGGGCCAGCACCTTACCGAAGACCGCATCCAGCGGCAGGTTCAGTTCGCCGACATTGGCCTTTTCCAGTTCGCGGATATGACGTGCGGTGATGCGGCGATCTTTTTCCACCAGCACCTTGCCCTTGATCTCGATGTCGCATGCAGCGGTTTCACCGCGCAGACGCTCGGGGACCAGCTTCAGGGTTACACCGCTATCATTCAGCTTGTAGCTGTCACGGTCGAAGAACAGCTCCAGGATCTGCTGGGTGTTGAATTCCAGCGCGCGCAGCAGCACGGTAGCCGGCAATTTGCGACGACGGTCGATACGTACGAACAGCGCATCTTTCGGATCGAATTCGAAATCGAGCCAGGAACCACGGTAAGGGATGACCCGGGCGCTAAACAGCAGCTTGCCGGAAGAGTGGGTCTTGCCCTTGTCGTGTTCGAAGAACACACCGGGTGAACGGTGCAACTGGGAGACGATGACACGCTCGGTACCATTGATAATGAAAGTACCGTTGTCGGTCATCAGGGGCATTTCGCCCATGTAGACTTCCTGCTCACGTACATCCTTGACGGACTGGGTGGCGGACTCCTTATCGTAAATCACCAGACGCAGTTTGACGCGGAGCGGTGCTGCGTAGGTCATGCCGCGCAGCTGGCACTCCTTGACGTCAAAGATCGGGTTGCCGAGGCGATAACCGACGTATTCCAACGCGGCGTTACCGGAGTAACTGACAATGGGAAAGACCGACTGGAAGGCAGCGTGTAGTCCAGATGCCTCACGGCTGCTCTCAGACGAACCCACCTGCAAAAATTTGCGGTAGGAATCGAGCTGCATGGAGAGCAGATAGGGGACATCAAGAATACTGGGACGCTTGCCGAAGTCCTTGCGGATACGTTTTTTCTCAGTGAATGAGTAGGCCATCAGAGTTCCTCAGCTTAACAATTCTTTCCAACCAAATACGGTGTGCGATTCCTTCCTGCACAGACCGTCCTTGGGACTTGGATACGGTCGTGGGCTTTTTAAGCGGAAAAAGGCCGGTGACAAAAAGAGTCACCAGCCGAGTTTCCCCGCGCACCCACACCATCCATGGTGTCACTTGTTCGGGCATCCAACCCGGTTGTCAGGCCGTGCCTGACCGTGAGTGGCATAGATTACCAGCGATTACTTCAGCTCAACTTTAGCGCCGGCTTCTTCCAGCTGCTTTTTGATGTCGTCGGCTTCAGCTTTGGATGCGCCTTCCTTAACGGTGGCAGGTGCACCTTCAACCATGTCTTTGGCTTCTTTCAGGCCAAGACCGGTAACGCCGCGAACAGCTTTGATAACGGCAACTTTGTTGTCGCCGAAGCTGGTCATTACAACATCAAATTCGGTCTTCTCTTCTGCGGCAGGACCAGCAGCAGCGGCAACCGGTGCGGCAGCAACAGCAGCAGCAGCGGATACGCCGAACTTCTCTTCCATTGCAGAGATCAGGTCGACAACTTCCATTACGGACATGTTGGCGATGGTTTCCAGAATGTCATCTTTAGATACGGCCATTGTTCAATACTCCTAAAATTAAAAATTTGTCTGTCAAAATCGCAATGAATGCCGTTAAGCGGCACCCTGCTTCTGATCGCGAACCGCAGCAACAGTGCGTACCAGTTTGCCGGGCACTTCGTTGATGGTACGGGCCAGTTTTTCGACCGGCGCCTTCATCAGTGCCATCAGCATGCTGATCGCCTGGTCCTTCGTCGGCAGGCTGGCGAGGCGTTCAAGATCACCTGCACCCAGCAGTTGTCCGCTGACGGAAACCAGTTTGACTACCAGAGCCTTGTTGTCCTTGGCAAAGTCTTTCATGACTCTGGCGGCTGCACCGGGGTCT
>JBNKDG010000022.1:0-8551 GCA_050288165.1 Thiohalomonadaceae bacterium
CGGACCGGCCAACTGGGAAAACTTCTCCCAGCTACGCTGGATCACCGTGCAAGGAGCCGCCCACGGATATCCGTTCTGATGGGGGATAGACCATACGGAGTGCCGAGGAGGGAAGAAAGCAAAGCGTACCGGCCTGGATGGCAAAGAAGAGTGCGCGAAAAAAACGCAACCGTCACTCGACGGAATACACAAGGAACCTCCCTGCTAAATCGAGGCTCCAGCGGCTAAGGGACTTGCCGTCATTTTCGATCGCGCCTAGCGATTGGCACTGAAGAAAACAAGAGATCCATCACGTTTTCCGGTTTCGTGCGCTGATGATGCCAAGGATGGCGTTCATCAGGGCTTTCTTAAGTGATCACATTGTTCTTGAGTCCGTACGCCGCCAAAGATCCAAGACTCGATACGCCTGGGTGACTAACCCTTTCCCAACGAGGACTTTCGCCCCGATACATATGCCGAGCTTCGTTCGGCGAAATAACAGCGTGTCACGAAGCGCGGAACGTCCCTGTGAGCAGCAGCGAACGATTTGAACAGATTGTCATATCGTCTCTGCCAAGGTGGCGAGTTTGCTGACAGTATTCCAATTTCTCGCCGTCGCCGGTACACCGACTGATTTTTCGGTAGTGTTCAGAATTCTGTGTCATTTCATTAAACTATCACAAAAAATAAGTGAGATGATACATGAAAGAAAAAATCAAATTCGATATGGAGAGCGCTATCCAAGCACTGCGTGAGGGCAAAGACCTTAGCGGGAAGGACGGCATCTTCACACCTCTGATCAAACAACTCACCGAGGCGGCCATGCAAGCCGAGCTGGAAGAGCACCTTGCTACTGAGGAAAGCCCCAATCGCAAGAACGGCACTACCAGTAAGACCATGAAAAGCCCTGCTGGCGAGTTTGAATTAAAAACACCACGTGATCGAGCTAACACCTTTGAGCCCCAAATCATCAAGAAGCATCAAACGCATCTCACCGATGAGTTGGAACGTAAAGTTATTGCTCTGTTTGCATTGGGTAACAGTTATCAAGATATTCGCTCGCATATTGTTGATATGTATGACATATCTCTGTCTAACGGCACGATCAATGCGGTCACAGATAAGCTCCTGCCTGAACTACAGGCTTGGCGTGAGCGTGACTTAGACGCGATCTATCCCATTGTTTGGCTGGATGCTATTCATTACAAAATTAAGGAAAATGGCCGCTACGTCAGCAAGGCCATCTATACCATCCTAGGCCTGAATATCGAGGGTAAGAAAGAACTGTTGGGCTTGTACCTCTCTGACCAAGAAGGCGCTCATCACTGGCTGAGCGTTCTGACCGACCTAAATAACCGGGGTGTCAAGGATATCCTGATCGCTTGTGTAGACGGCCTGAAGGGCTTTCCTGAGGCTATCGAAACTATCTACCCAGATACCGAGATTCAGCATTGCATAATCCACCAGATTCGCAACTCGATGAAGTACGTCGCCTCGAAAAACCAGAAGGCATTTATGGCTGATCTGAAATGCGTCTACAAAGCGGCAACGCTCAATGCCGCTGAGGCCGCCTTAGACGAGCTGGAGGCCAAATGGGGCGATAAGTACCCAATGGTCATCAAGTCCTGGCGCAGCAAATGGACGACGCTCTCAGCCTATTTCAAATACCCAGACTACGTACGCACTGCCATCTACACAACTAACGCGGTCGAGGCCGTTCATCGTCAGTTTCGAAAGCTCACGAAAACCAAAGGCGGCTTTGCCAACGAAAACAGCTTACTAAAATTGCTCTATGCCGGTATACTCAAGGCGTCCGAACGTTGGACACATCCGGTGCAAAACTGGAATCTTACCCTCTCTCAGTTGGCGATCCATTTTGAGGGACGGCTAGATCAGCACTTGGCCCTGTAAGCCGTGGTTGACACAGAATATTGAACACCCTCAAGTGAGGGGAATGGCCGCGAGGCTTGGTGTTAGTCGTGCAAATGGAAAATGGTGCATACCGATCAATTTAGAAGTCGACAAACAAGAGATCAATCAATGGTCAGGCCTCGATCCGCATACCACTGTCTGTCCAATTGCCATTGGAGATCCTCGATATCATTGTGGCTAAGAACCAGTTTTCTGACCTTGGACTGTACCGCGCCTAATTCCTTTTGAGCGGCGATTACAGCAGGGTCTTGATCAGATTTGTTGGCGAGGCTCGGACTGATGATGCCGAGAAACCTGACGGCCGGCATGCTGGTGGAGCGGGGGCTGGATATCACAGCTGTCTTTCCGTGGATCTCCAGGGCTCTGAATTTGTAGGGGTAGCCGGCTACCTCAGCGTCCTGCTGAAGTAGGTCGTCGATCTCGCCAAGGCGGAAATCGAGGCTGGAGAGCCAGATGATGACGACGATCGATAGAATTGCACCTAAGACGCCAGCGTAGATTTTTGTGCCGCGATCCAGACTCATGCTTCAACTCCAAATTATGTCAGCCTAGTGTTTTGAGGGATGAGCCTCAATGACATTTCTCAGCCGGCTGAACATTTGTTTGAACAGAGATCCCAGTGCGATCATCGTGTCCCCAGAAGAAGCGGGCTTTTTCTACAATGAGGGGTAGTGGAGCCAGAACAAGACGGGATCTTCGTTCTTTTTAAGCACCTGCTTGATGATTACATTGCCGCGCCCCGTATCCCAACGGAGGACAGTGTCGGTGTTGTCGGAAGTTGTCGTTTCGGCGTTTTCCCTCGCAGGTTCACCCATCTGCTGCAAAAGCTGTTGGAGCATTTGGTCGTGATAGATACGCCGGTAACCGATTTTTACACCATTGATCCATTGATCGTGAAAAAAAACGGCGATGTACTGAGCGGGTATGCCGTTGTAGATGCCGATGCGTGCGGCACAGAGACGGTTGCCGAGGTCGTTTTGAAGATCCTGGCATTTCCACTCGATATCGGGAAATACCTCCTTCAGTTCCTGTTCCGTGAAGCGGTTATCCAGAGCTTCGAGATTAAATTTGATCTCGTCCTCGCCCCACAGGAAAAGAACCACAGAATCGGTGCGCCGTTGACCGTCTTCGGTAAAAATCAGCCAGTAGATCGGACCGATGACAATCAGGAATGCCAGCAGGCGCTTATAGAGCGGGGGGAGTTTTAAATTCATTATCTGTTGATGGCGTGTTCGTGGTGGCGCGAGCAATCCTTGGGTGAGCGAATTAAGTTTTCAATTGAGAATGGTTGCCGGGCGCTATTCCTGTTGTAACAAAAGCAACTAATTGAAAATTATCATGATAGTAAGGGGGCGGCACCTCAGGAAACCGCCCCCCTAAACGTTGGCCCGATGCCGGCTATCTATTTTCACGCTGGTCGATCAGGTGATCGACGACACTGGGGTCGGCCAGGGTCGAGGTGTCGCCCAGGGTATCGAGTTCGTTTGCGGCGATCTTGCGCAGGATGCGGCGCATGATCTTGCCGGAGCGGGTCTTCGGCAGCCCGGGTGCCCACTGGATGATGTTGACCTTGGCGATGGGTCCGATCTCTTCTCGCACCAGTTTGACCAGTTCCGATTTCAGCTCGTCGGAGCCTTCTACGCCTGCCATGAGCGTGACATAGGCGTAGATGCCCTGGCCGGTCAGTTCATGGGGATAGCCGACTACCGCCGCTTCGGCTACGGAGTCGTGCAGCACCAGGGCGGATTCGATCTCGGCGGTGCCGAGACGATGGCCGGAGACGTTGAGCACATCGTCCACACGTCCGGTGATCCAGTAGTAGCCGTCTTCGTCGCGCCTCGCGCCGTCACCGGTGAAGTAGTAACCGGGATACATGGCGAAATAGGTCTCGAAGAAGCGTTTGTGGTCACCATAGACCGTACGCATCATAGAGGGCCAGGGTTGCTTGATGGCGAGATTGCCGGCGGCCGGATTGCCGTCGATTTCGACACCCTGGTCGTCCAGCAGTACAGGTTCCACACCGAAGAAGGGGTGGGTGGCGGAACCCGGTTTCAAGGGGGTTCCACCGGGTAGCGGGGTGATCATGTGGGCGCCGGTTTCGGTTTGCCACCAGGTGTCTACGATGGGACAGCGTTCGTCGCCGACCACGCGATAGTACCACTCCCAAGCCTCCGGGTTGATCGGTTCGCCCACGGTGCCGAGCAGACGCAGGCTCTGGCGGCTGGTTTTCTTGACCGGCTCTTCGCCGGCGCCCATCAGGGAGCGTATGGCGGTGGGTGCAGTGTAGAAGGTGGCGACATTGTGCTTATCGCAGACCTGCCAGAAGCGGGAGATGTCCGGGTAGGTGGGGATGCCTTCGAACATCAGGGTGATGGCGCCGTTGTTCAACGGCCCATAGACTATGTAGGTGTGACCGGTGACCCAGCCCACATCGGCGGTGCACCAATAGACTTCACCGTCCTTGTAGTCGAAGACCAGCTTGTGGGTGATGGCCGCCTGTAACAGATAGCCGCCGGTGGTATGCAATACGCCCTTGGGCTTACCGGTGGAGCCGGAGGTGTAGAGGATGAACAGGGGATCATCGGCCCCCATCTCTTCCGGCGGACAGTCGGCGGAGGCGTCGGTCATGGCTTCGTGGTACCAGACGTCGCGCTGATCGTGCCACTCGACCGCATCTCCCCCCCGCTTGACCACCAGGCAGGTATGGACATTGGGGCATTGTGAGATGGCTTTGTCCGCATTGGCCTTGAGCGGCACCTTCTTGCCACCGCGTATGGACTGGTCGGCAGTGATCACCACTTGGCAGTCGGAGTCGAGGATGCGGTCGCGCAGGGCGTCCGGAGAGAAGCCGCCGAAGACCACGGAGTGGATCGCGCCGATGCGGGTGCAGGCCAGCATGGCGACCGCGGCTTCGGGGATCATCGGCATATAGAGGGAGACCCGGTCTCCCTTCTTGACACCGCGGGATTTCAGCACGTTGGCGAACTTGCAGACCTCCTGGTGCAGTTCGCGATAGCTGATCTTGCGGTCTTCGTTAGGGTCGTCGCTTTCCCAGACGATGGCGGTCTGATCGCCGCGGCTCTCCAGGTGGCGATCGAGGCAGTTGTAGGAGACGTTCAGCTTGGCCCCTTTGAACCACTCGATATGCAGGTCATCTTTGTCGAAACTCCAATCGAGCACTTTATCCCATTTCTTGAACCAGGTGACGTATTGCTCGGCCTGTTCGCCCCAGAATGACGCTGGGTCTTCGATGGATTGCCGGTACATGGCCTGATACTGCTCGTCACTGATATTGGCCTGTTCCGCGAAATCGGTGGGTACGGGGTAAACCTTGCTATCTGACATTGGATGCTCCTCAACGATGTTTGTTGATACTTATTTATCTGTGGAAAACACGTACACTGTCGAAGTTCCAGGGGTTTTCCGAGAAATAACAGTTCCTTGTAATAAACGCTGCAAGACTCCGGCGATATTGATCTTGTCTAAAAAAGCTTCGAATTGAATGTTTGAAAAGGACATTCTATTGCCTGTCACCGGGTAAGGAAACGGCCGAGTTGACATTGATTGGGTCGCGGCACCATCTCCGCCGCCATGGCGAGGAAGAGTTCGGCGGTAGCCAATGCGTCGCTCAGGGCGTTGTGCGCTTTATAGTTGGGTAGATTGTAACGCGGTCGCAGATTGAACAGGCGCAGATCACCTGCCTGAACTGTATGATTGCGACGCTCGAATATCCGTTGCGCCAATACCAGGGTATCGATGGTCGGTATCACGAAGGGAGCGCCATAGAGCTTCTCGCAGATGGTGCTGAGGAAGTTCTGTTCGATCATGGCGTAGTGCACCAGCATGACCTTACCGGCCAGTTGCTCCAGGATCTCATGCAGGGCCGTCTTGATGTTGATTCCCGTGGCTGCCTGATCGTCGGTGATCTGGTGGATTACCGCCGACTCTTCCGGGATCTCTTCGTCGATCTTGATCAGCTGATGACGGGAGGTCTCCAGCTTGATCGTCATATGTTGGATCTCGACCAGGCCGTAGCTGAGGATCTTGTCTTTTTTCGGGTCGAGGCCGGTGGTCTCCAGGTCCAGGGCGACGATGGAGAGTTCATTGCATTGGGCCTTCTTAGGGGCCAGTGGAGTCGACAGATAGTCGTGCAGCGCGCCGGGCATGCTTTTCGACAGCGCTCGCTTGCGTCGGGTTTCGAGACTGATGAATCGCTGCAGCATGCCGATCTCACTCCGCTAGCGGAATCTTCCGCCTTGATAGCGGTTATCCATCGTCTCCTGCATGTCCTGGATGACCCTGAAGGCGTCTTTGAGGTGGCGGCGTTCCAAGTCGGAGAGATCGTCGGGCGAGAGGTAGTTGTCGGCGGGAATGCCCTTGTGGATCTGCTCAGCCTGATGATTGATGCGTATGCTGGCAATGAATTCCAGGGCATCGACCAGATTCTCGCACATTTCGCGGCTGAGGATGGGGGTCTCGGCGGCCGCCAACAGTCTCTCGGTGGTGTTGACCGGTTTGAGACCCTGGCTCAGGGCGAAGACCCGGGCGATATCGGTGATCGGCACGATACCCCGGTGTTTGATATCGAAGGTATCGTCGTGCGCCCCGTCATGGATCAGCACGAAGGTGCGGAAGAAGCCGAGGGGGGGGCGATGCTGCAATGCGTTAGCCGCCATGTAGGCGGTAAAGATGCCGTTGCCCCGGGTCTTGTCGAGGATCTCCGTTTGCAGTTCGTTGAAAAGCTCTTTTTCACCGTATACCGGTCGCAGGTCAAAAAAGATGCTGGAGAGCATCAGTGCCATCGGATCGGGTTTGTTGATCCAGGTGTTGAAATACTTACGCCAGGCACTCAGGTTCTGGCGCCACTTGGGATTGGAGGCCATGGCCTCGCCGGGGCAGTAGACGAAGTGACAGGTATTGAGACCGTCGGTGACTCGCTTGGCCAGCATCTCGAAGTAGCCTGCATGTTCAGGCAGCATCTCGTCGGAGATGAGCAGGGCGTTGTCCTGATCGGAGTGAGAGGTCTGCTCCCGGCGAGCCTGTGAGCCGCCGCTCATCCAGACGAAGGGCACCGGGGGCGGGCCAAGCTCTGCTTCGGCCATCTCAATCAGCCTTACCGTCAGCGAGTCGGTAATGCTTGAGATGGCGTCACCGATATGCAAGGCGGTGGCACTAGAGTTGGCCAGTTGGAACTGCAACTCCGGCAGGCGGGCGCTGATATTGGCCAGATCCTCGACGGTCTCGGCCTTTCTGACATCGGTTGCGAGGAAAGCGGAGTTGGTGGTCTGGTGACGGGCCAGATCGGTGGCGGTCAGCATGCCGACCACTTCGGCATTGCGCATCACGGGCAGATGGTGGACCTTTAGCCGGGTCATGGTCATCAGCGCCTGAATCACCAGGGTGTTCTCTTGGATGGTCTCCAAGTCGGCGGTCATGATGCGGCTGACCGGCTGTTCCGGCGAGAGGCCTGCCGCGACACAGCGCTTGCGCAGGTCCCGGTCAGTGATCATGCCGGCCAGATGCCCGCCATCCATCAGCATCACCGACGAGACATTCTTCTCGCTCATCAGCATGGCCGCCTCGCGAATGGAGCTGTCGGCATCGATCACGACGGGCGATTTCTTCAGCAGATGCGAGACCTCAATGGTCATCTGCGCAATACTGCCGGTATCGTGATTGCCCTGCACGGTCCGCACTGCCTGTTTGAGGCGGTCGCGTATGGAGTCGGTGAAGTGACGGTCGAAAGCGGGCTCCGCCTGGCGCAATGCCTTGAGATGTTTGCAGGGCAACTGATAGAGCAGGGTATCTTCGGTGGCCACGCCGCGTATGGCTCGCCCGAAATCGATCAGTTGGCATTCGGTGGTGTAGATGTCACCCTCGCCGAGTTTTTCCACCAGCTTGTCCTCTTTGTCGAGTAGCTCAACTGCCCCGCTGCGCAGGATGTAGATGTAGCTGCGCTGGGAGTCCGTGGGTGGGAAGGCGCTGGTGCGGCGTAGGTAGCGGATGTCGAGGAGTTTGGGGAGTTGATTCAGCTGCTCGTCGGTCAATGCGTCAAAGGGGGGGCGCTGTGACAGAAAATCACGAATTTCGACCAGTTCGATTTCCATTGGTTAGCTCGAAAGAATTCGCTCACTGTGCAGAGGCATCCGCGAAAAACCCGCGATGGATATCGTATAAAAATCTCAACGTATTGATCGGATCAGATGATTGTCGCACACCCGCTCAATGCGTGGAGACTCTTTAGTTCAGAGCCCAGGAAAAAGGCCCCGCCGAAGCGGGGCACTGGGTACTGCTTTATTGTTGATTATCAATGCTCGGTGGCGGCACCGGCGCCCTTGGGCACGCGGATGTCTTCCACCAGGTGCTGGATGTGATCCGGCGGCGGCGCGGTCATCTTGGAGACCACGATAGCCACCACGAAGTTGACCAGGGCACCCACGGCGCCGAAGGCGTTGGGCGAGATGCCGAAGAACCAGTCGGAGCCCATGTTGCCCAGGAAGGAGGTGCCCGGGATGAACATGATGCCCTTGTGCTGGAACACATAGAGCATGGTCACGCCGATGCCGGCAACCATACCCCAAATAGCGCCAGCACGGTTCATGCGCTTGTTGAAAATGCCCATCATCAGCACCGGGAAGAT
>JBNKDG010000023.1:0-6082 GCA_050288165.1 Thiohalomonadaceae bacterium
CGTTATTCTAAGCTTTCTGCGTTCCGTTCACGTTCCACGCTGACATTGTTTAAAAATGACTTTATCTATGCGTTGTAACGCATGATTGGGTCCGTTGTTTTCCTCAAAGGTTTTTTGTACTGAACCGATCTTTTCTTGATATGAACTCAATATATTGATCGGAAAATATCCAGGCAAGAATTTTGCGGCTCAGTGTGGTTAAGACCGATGTACTTTGAACCAGGCCGCATAGAGCGCAGGAACAAAGCCAAGTGTGAGGACTGTGGCTACGATAAGCCCTCCCATAATCGAGATCGCCATCGGTCCCCAGAAGACACTGCGCGTCAGCGGAATCATGGCAAGAACAGCTGCTGCCGCAGTAAGCACGACAGGTCGGGCACGACGCACAGTGGCGTCCACTATGGCTTGCCACGCTTGAATTCCAGAATCGATGTCACTCTCGATTTGGTCTACCAGAATGACCGAGTTGCGCATGATCATGCCCGCTAAAGCAATAACACCCAGCACGGCCACAAAGCCGAACGGTGCATTGAAGGTCAGCAAAGCCGGCACGATGCCGATAAGCCCCAATGGCGCTGTCATAACGACCATGACCATTCTGGAAAAACTTTGTAACTGCATCATCAGGAACGCGAGCATTACGAGAATCATTCCCGGCAAAATGGCGACCAATGCTCGATTCGATTTTTCAGACTCCTCGATCGCTCCCCCTATTTCTATCTTGTATCCGACCGGCAAGCTGTCGAGTACCGGTTGCAGTGATGGCCATATCTGCTCCGTGGCATAGGGTCCTTGTACCCCATCCGCTAAGTCGCTACGCACGGTAATAGCTGTGTTGCGATTCCAGCGCCATAGAACGGGTTCCTCAAAGGTCGGTTCAACACGGGCAATCTGCGACAACGGAACCACAGCGCCGGAGCGTGAGAACAAATTGATATCGCCCAGGTTCTGTAGTGTTTTTCGTTCACCCTCTTCAGCGCGTACGACCACGTCGATCAGATCCTCTCCGCGGCGAATTTGCGTCACAGTAGAACCGGAAAGTATGGTCTGCATGGTCTCTGACACATCGGATGACGATAGACCGAGCAAGCGCGCCTTATCCTGATCGACACGGACCCGTAACGAACGGACACGTTCGTTCCAGTTGAGCTGGGTATCACGCACCAGTGCGCTCTCCTGAACGATATCCCTTACTCGATAGGCAATGCCCCTGACGATATTGGGATCCGGACCAATGACACGAAACTGAACAGGAAACCCTACCGGAGGTCCGAACTCAAGCCGTGTTACACGACCGCGCACCAACGGTTGTGCCTCATCTTTGGTGAAATAGTCGAGCAGGCGGGCGCGCAAGGCCTCACGCGCCTCTATGCCGGACGTCATGATAACGAACTGTGCGAAACCGGGATTGGGCAGTTCAGGTTCAAGAGATAGGTAGAATCGCGGTGCACCAGCGCCAGTATAGACAGTGTAGTGTTGAACGTCTGGATCTTGCGCCAGCACTTTTTCGAATATCATGACCTGTTCCTGGGTCGCCTCGAAGGCGGCTCCCTCCGGCATGCGCAGTTCGACCATCAGTTCGGGTCGTGAAGCCGTGGGGAAGAACTGCTGCTGCACCTGGGTCATTCCGGCAATGGCGAGGATGAACAAGGCAACTGTGCCAGCCAATACGATTTTCCGGTGCTCAACACACCGATCAATCCATCTGCGCAGCCGACGATAGGCTGGTTTGTCGTAGGGATCAGCGTGCGCGCCATCTGCCATATTTGCGGGTAGCAGGTGCATGCCGAGATATGGCGTGAAGATCACCGCCACAAACCAGGAGGCAACCAACGCTGTTCCGACGATCCAGAATATCCCTCCTGCGTACTCGCTGGCAATGGACTTGGCAAAGCCCACGGGCATGAAGCCAGCCACCGTGACCATGGTTCCTGTCAACATCGGAAAGGCTGTTGAAGTATAGGCGAAGGTCGCCGCCTTTTGCTTTTCCCACCCTTGCTCAATTTTCAGTACCATCATTTCCACTGCGATGATGGCGTCGTCGACCAGCAGACCGAGTGCGATGATAAGTGAACCGAGCGAAATACGATCGAGATTCCAGCCGGCCAGATACATGACGACCAGAACGATGCCCAGCACTAGCGGCACCGAGGTCGCAACGACTATCCCTGCACGCCGTCCGAGTGAAAGGAATGAGACAATCAGTACGATAGCGAGTGCCTCCAGAAATGAGCGTTCAAACTCCCAGACCGACTCCTCGACCACCTTGGGCTGATCGGCGTATTTTTCCACCGTAACACCAAGCGGCAGGCTCGCCTGAATCACTGCCATACGTTCATCAACCGCTTTGCCAACCTCCAGGATATTTGCATTCGGCGTCATGGTGGTGGCAATCACCAGCACCGGATGACCGTTGTGTCGGATGGTGTAGGTCTGAGGATCTTCGTAGCCGGCGCGAACGGTAGCTATGTCGGATAACCGTACCAGTCGGCCACCAGCCTCAATGCTGACCTTCGCCACATCTTCTGCGTTATGTATGGCCCCATCGACACGAGCGAGTACACGGTCGTAGTGCGTGTCCACCGAACCGGACGGACTCATCACATTTTGCTGACCCAGTGCATCCATAACCTGCTGCGGTGTCATACCCAAAGCTGCAAGCCGCTTACTGGACAGCTCTACGTACACCTTCTCGGGTTGTTTACCCAGGATGTCTACTTTGGCCAGGGTTGGCACGCCTTGCAGGTTGAGTTTGATTTTCTCCGCGTATTCGTTGAGTTCAGCCATCGTCAATCCCTCTCCGGTCACCGCATAGAGGGACATGTAGACATCGTTGAACTCATCGTTGAAATAAGGACCGCGTACGCCATCTGGAAATTCCGATCGTGCGTCGTTGATCTTCTTGCGCGCCTGGTACCAGGCGTCAGTGAGTTGTTGATTTGGTAATCCGCCCTTCATGTGCAATGAGACAGCACCATAGCCCTGGCGGGAAAACGTCTGTACGTAGTCAAAACCCTGCAACTCACGTAGCGTACGTTCCATGCGGTTGGTCACCTGCTCCTGAATTTCCTGTGCTGTCGCACCGGGCCAGACAACCACGGCGGTCATTACCGGTACGTTGAAGCTAGGATCCTCCGAACGGCCAAGTTGCGTGTACGACAGTACGCCGACCACGAGTGTTGCCAGGATCATGAACAACACCAGGGGCTGATGGCTGACAGCCCAGGCAGAGAGGTTAAAGCCCGTCTTCATCGACATATTAAGGTGCGCTCGCCTTAACAGGCGATATCGTCAGATTCATTCCGCTGGCGCTGCGCTCGACGGGAATGACTTCTAGTCCGGACGTCATCTTCTGGATACCTGCTGAAACCACTTTTATGCCATCCGTTAGTCCCCGCACCAGCACGGCCTCGTCTGTATAGCGGATCACCTCCACAGGTCGGGCAACCAATGTGTTCCCTGCGTCATTCACCTGCCAGACCATGCTTTTGCCATCGGCCTTCCAGACAGCTGTTGCCGGAAGCACCGAGGCAAGCTGGTCACTCTTTTGTGTCAGGTGCAGATTGGAGGTCATCCCGAGATGCAATGCCTGGCGGGTGGTTGGCGACTTATCCGGGATAGTGAAGCGTACTCGGTAGGTGCGCGTCTGGGTTGAAGCCACCGGAGACAGTTCTCTTAATTTAAGCGGAATGGTAAGGGTTGACGTTCCCCAGAACGTTGCTGATGCAGCCATGGAATCTACACTACCTGCCATTTCCTCCGGCAGATCGGCCACAACTTCGAGTTCTGACAGCTTGGCAATGGTGATGACAGGCGCGCCCTGGGCAACGACCTGACCTACCTCGAAGCGTATTGAAGTGATCACACCGTCGAACTCGGCGACGAGCGTTGTGTACTTCATCTGGTTGCGTGCCAAATCAAGCTGGCGTAAAGCCTGTGCCTGGCGTGCTTTTGCCGCATCGGATCGTGCTTTCTGCCGCTCATGGTCTGCCACAGATACCACGTGATCGGCCAGCAGGTTCCGCAAGCGTGCCTCATCTGAAGCTGCTTGTTCTGCATCCACCTTAGCCGCCCGCAATTGTTCCTCTGCGGATCGAACTGAAAGTTCGTAGTCGGCGGGATCGAGTCGAGCCAGAGACTGACCGGTGGTAACTTTTTGGCCGACTTCTACCATCCGGGCTACGACCTTCCCGCCGGTCCTGAACCCTTGATCAGATTCATAGCGTGCACGAATAACGGCAGAAAACGTCCGCTCATATTCACTGGACAGGTTATGGACCGTTGTCACCAGGACCGGATGAGGTTGCGTCTGTGGCGGAACACTTTCACCGCAAGCAACGATACTTGCGGTGATAACAAGGACAATCGTCGCTCGGACTAAAACCAACAGGGAAACACGTGGCTCTGCCAATACCTGAATCATTGAGCTCGCTCCTGTCTCTCTAATATCGAATAACAACATTGGTCAGCGGGCGACGCCACCGGTCCTCGATCCTGGCGTCATCCGCCCGATAGCCGAGCGCAATAACTAGGGGGATCACGGATCCCCGCGGCAGTCCTAAAAGTTTAGCGACCTTCGGCGCGGAAAAACCTTCCATTGGACAGGAATCGATACCTTTCGCGGCAGCCCCAAGTATCAAGGTGTGCGCGGCAAACAGGGAATTGCGTGCGGCCCACTGGCGACTGCCTATGTGGCCGATCGGGAGTAGAGAGAGACTAGGACGAATCAGTCCCGCCAGAAAAACGAGCGGTGACCACAAAGGTGACGATCCGAGCCTGAGTATCTTCTGGAACTTTCCCAACTGCTTGCGATAGTAGGCCTTGGAATCCGGTCCCAGCTTCGGGGAAGCCTCTACATGCGCAAGTTGTGCCTCGGCAGTTCGTTTTGCTATGGCTGGACTTGCTACCACCACGATTAGGTCTGTAGACGAGGCGGCCGCTTGCTGTCCATTGCAAGCCAGCGCGACTTTGGCTTTCAGGGCAGGTTCTCGAATCCAGTGGAACTCATAAGGTTGCAGATTTCCGCTTGAGGGGGCGAACGCAGCTTCCTCAAGCAATGCGCAAACCTCGTCTTCTGGGATCGGGGTTGAATCAAATTTGCGAATCGCTCTGCGAAAGCGGTTCACGGCTTGGAAAGCGCCCCAGGGGCGCGAATGGTCTTGTATGTTCATGTGTTAAATAGTAAGCTATTACTTATATTTAGAAAACTCATATTCTGGAGTCGTCCATGGCCAGAAGCAGATCTACCATCAAACCCAGGAAAATCCCGGCTCAGGCGCGTTCTCGTGTGACCGTAGACGCGATTATGCAAGCAACAACTTACATTTTGACCGAGATTGGCTGGGAAGGTCTGACAACAAATGCCATCGCGGAGCGTGCTGGCGTCAATATTGGATCGCTATATCAGTATTTCCCGAACAAGGAAGCGATCATTGCCGAGTTGCAACGGCGGCATGCCGATACAATCCATGCGGAATTGGACAAAGCACTAAGATTACTGCCCGCACAACCTTCTCTGAGAGAGGCGCTTACTCTAGTAGTGGAGATGCTCATCAATGAGCACCGGGTCGCCCCCGCTGTTCACAAAGCCATCAGAGAAGAGTTGCCACGCACAGTACGGAGTACGCTAAACGATGAAGAACAGCTTCGAGGGAAAATCCTGGAGTTTCTCAAGCCTTTCATGGGGAACGTACCCGACCCGGATCTCGCGATCTATATGATGAGCATTGCAGTCGAAGCAATATTCCACAATGTGACTGCTGAACGGCCGGAATTGCTTGATCATCCAAGCCTTGTTACTGAGCTTGTCGCCCTGCTTGAGAACTATCTGTGCCGCAATGGTATGACTGACTAGGGTATGAAGGGTTTTTATCATTCCATTTTTTCCTTCTGTGTAGTGGTAGTTATCACCTGACACCAGCCCCTGGCGAGTTATTCTTTTAAGCGGCTTTTTTCATATCCTGCTCAGTCGCCACCTCGGGGTTCAATAACCCCTTCACGAACACTTTTACGGCGTCTGTCCGTTCATGTTACGTCCCTGGTGCGGAACGCCATCGAGTAGTGGTAAGCCAGCTCCTGAACC
>JBNKDG010000024.1:0-4717 GCA_050288165.1 Thiohalomonadaceae bacterium
GGTGGCCACCTCCAGGCCTACGAGAACGTCAGGGACATCCTGCAGAAGGCTGCGGCGCAGACGGAGGACGGGCCCTGTGTCACGTTCGTTGGGCCCGGCGGCGCTGGCAACTTCGTCAAGATGGTGCACAACGGCATCGAGTACGGCATCATGGCCGCCTACGCCGAGGGCTTCAACATCCTGCGCCATGCCAACGCCGGCAGCACGACGCAGGAGGCGAACGCCGAGACCACGCCACCCGAAGATCCGGAGGCCTACCGCTACGACCTCGACCTGGGCAAGATCGCTGAGGTGTGGCGGCGTGGCAGTGTGATTCGCTCCTGGCTGTTGGACCTGAGCGCGCAGGCGCTGGCGCAAGATGGCGAACTCACCGAATTTCAGGGCCGTGTCTCGGATTCCGGCGAAGGACGCTGGACCCTGAAAGCGGCGATCGATACTGCGGTGCCGGCACCGGTATTGAGCGCCGCGCTGTTTGAGCGCTTCAGCTCCCGTGGCGAAAGTAGCTTCGCCGATCAGCTGCTCTCGGCTATGCGCGCCCAGTTCGGCGGCCATGCGGAGCAGAAATCCCCGGAGGAGAGCTCATGACCCGGTCAACCTCTGACGCCCTGGTGCTGTTTGGCGCGACCGGCGACCTGGCGGCAAAGAAGATCTACCCCGCCCTGCAGCAGATGGTGCGGCGCGGACATCTCGAGATACCGGTCATCGGCGTGGCACGTGGCGGCTGGAATCTGGAACGACTGCGTGCGCATGTGCACGACACGCTGACGCGGCACCCAGGGTTTGACCAGGCAGCGACAGCGCGACTGCTTGAACTGCTACGCTTCGTCGATGGCGACTACAACGATCCAGACACTTTTAAACGCCTGTGCAGCACCCTGGATGGTGCCGAACGTCCGCTGTTCTATCTGGCGATACCGCCCAGCATGTTCCCCACGGTGGTAAACGGCCTGGGCAAGCTGGCATGCACCGGCGCAAGCCGCGTGGTATTGGAAAAGCCCTTCGGCCGCGATCTCGCCTCGGCGCAACAGCTGAACGAAATACTGCATCAGGAATTCAACGAGTCGGCAATCTTCCGTATCGATCACTACCTCGGCAAAGAGCCGGTGCAGAACCTGTTGTTCTTCCGTTTCGCCAACTCATTTCTGGAGCCGATCTGGAACCGCAACTATGTAGAAAGCGTGCAGATCACCATGGCAGAGTCCTTCGGTGTTGAAGGGCGTGGCCGGTTTTATGAGGAGGTTGGCGCGGTGCGCGATGTGGTGCAGAATCATCTGCTGCAGGTGGTGGCCAACCTGGCGATGGAGCCGCCGATCGGCACTGGCAGCGAACCGATACGCGACGAGAAGGTGAAGGTGTTTCGCGCCATCCGTCCACTGACCGGACACAGTCTGGTGCGCGGACAGTTTCGCGGTTATCGTGATGAAGAGGGAGTCGCGCCCGATTCCCAGGTGGAGACCTTCGCCGCCATGCGAGTACATCTCGACTCCTGGCGTTGGCAGGGTGTGCCCTTCTTCATTCGCACCGGCAAGCATATGCCGGTAACCGCCACGGTAGTCATCGTCACCCTGCGCCGTCCTCCGCAACAAGTGTTTCCGATGGCGGTACCGCCACAGGCCAACTATCTGCGCTTCCGGCTCGGCCCCCGCCAGGTGGCCATCGCCTTCGGCGCGCAGGTGAAGCGGCACGGCACCGAGAATGTCGGTGAAGAGGTAGAGCTCTCTGTCTGCGATACCCAGGATGACCAGATGGAGGCATACGAACGTCTGCTGGGTGACGCCCTAAAGGGTGATGCTGCCCTGTTCGGACGAGAGGATGCAGTAGAAGCGGCCTGGCGTATCGTCGATCCCATTCTTACACACAAGACAGTGGTCCACCCGTACGAACCTGGTAGCTGGGGCCCGATAGAGGCGGAGAAGATGATCGCCCCCTATGGTGGCTGGCGCAATCCGCAGGTCATGCAGTGAGCGAAGACGGTAGGCCTCTGGCGTTCGAGGTCCATCCCGACGCAGGTGCGGTAGCCCGGCGCGCAGTGATCTTCATCGCCACTCAGGCGCGTGCGGCCATAGCTGAGCGGGGCCGTTTCATCGTAGCCTTCAGCGGAGGAGGCACACCGGCGACCATGCTCTACCAGCTTGCCGCAGAGTCCATCGATTGGAGCAAAGTGCACATCGTTCAAGTGGACGAGCGTATCGCACCCAGCGGCAGCCCGCACCGCAACCTCACGCAACTGCGCACAGAGCTGCTTGACCGCGTACCCATCCCTACCGGACAGATACACACCATGCCAGTCATATGTGACGATCTTGAGTCGGCAGCCCGGGAGTATGGCCAGCAATTGACCGCTATCGCCGGCATGCCTCCGGTACTTGATCTGGTGCATCTCGGCCTCGGTGGCGATGGCCACACCGCATCGCTGATGCCGGGTGATGCAGCGCTGGATATAACGAATGCCGACGTAGCCATCAGTGCTATCCATCACGGCTGGCGACGCATGACGCTGACCTACCCGATCATCAACCGCGCCCGCGCCATTTTGTGGCTGGTAACCGGAGAGGAAAAATCGGCAATGGTGTCACAACTACTGCATGGGGATGGAACCATACCGGCCGGACGTGTCACCCGCAACTCAGCACTGTTGTTATTGGATGCGGCGGCTGCATCCGAATATGTTTCAGCTTAAACGGTCACTAGGAGTGATTACCATACCTTCTGCCCAGGCTATATAGACTGACCATACCGGTTCCAAACAGCCACAATGCTCCTGGCAGCGGTACTGCCGAGAAACCGTACTGTAAATGGTCAACCTCCCAATTTATTCTGTCTCCCATATCAATCGTTATGCTGCTGATGCCGGCAGAGTTGAACACCCCGAAAAACCTGTCTTCAAATTTATTCGCATAGGTTGTCCCATCACCTACGATAAACGGTCCGATACTGCCAAGCGGATTACCGGAGGCATCAAGTGCTGAGAATGTTACCGGTTGATTCCCAATGCCGCCGGATGTGCTGTCAGGCCCGACATCGGTCCAGACTATACCGGCATGGGTGGGAAGTTGTCCGCCCAGCTGTGCTGCATCGAAGGTAATGGTCAACGCCGTCTGGGTGTAGTTCGAAAAATATGAGCCGATGCCGTACAACCCCTCTACCGAATCGGTCTGTACCCCAAGATTCATACCGCTCCATCCGGGAGATGCGGCCGCGCCCGGTGTATTCAAAATACCATCTTCGAAATCTTCCAGATAAAAATAGCCAAAGGTCTCACCGGCGAATGGACTATCCGCCGAACTCATATACGGGACAGGGCCAAAAAATTCTTGTGCCGCCTGCGCTGCAGGCAGGAATGCCAACAGTATAAGAGAGATGGTTACTATGCGTAGATGTGACATCGATATCACTCCTTCAGTCTTTATTGGTAAATCCACAGTTCATGGAGGAGGCGCAAAGATATCGATATTAAATTATGCGAAACTTGTGCAGCTTAGGGATCATCCATGAAGCTGTTTGTTATTGCAAAATAACCTGTTGCCAGATTACCGAAAATACTATTCCTTAGCGATAGCTGTCAATCCCGCCACTCCAAACAGAGTGTTACATACCATCACGTCTAATGCTTTATTATATCCAACAACATATTCAGGTAGCCGGTTAAGCGCTACGAACCGTACTGCTCAGTAGTCGACGTTTGCATAACAATTAAGCATAAAAATCCCAGACACTTCAGATCAGATAACCATCTGCATAAGCGCATCAAGATGCGATCCAACCTGTTTACGTGCATCTGTCACAACCTCAAGTTACGGTGATCTTACCGTTTCGATAACTGTGGACTGGTTAACAGTAACTTATTGTTGCGCCACTAATATTTGCAGCTACTCGTTTAACAACTAACAACAAGGGAGAGTGTGATGAAAGTATCCACGGCGATAGGATCTATAGTAATTTTATGTACTGCTTTTTTGGTAAATGCCAATGCCGCAACTACCAATTATAGCGATACACTTGATCTAACCAACCTGCAGTACCCAGTAACAACAGATTTTGGTAGCGGAATCGCCGCAGCGGATATCATTCGCTTTGATTTAGGCACCGGATTGGCAGCCGGGACGGACATGCAGCTGACTACTGGCGCCTACTACGGTTTAACCACCACACTGGGCTTTGCCCTGACCACTGATCCGAATGATACTCTGTACAGCAACCCCAGCGCCTTTCTACAGCTTGCAAACTCCTATACAGACGCAACCGATTTCTTTAATGATCACGTTACAGGTTGGGAATTATATCTCTGGGGATATAACTTCATCGCATCAGGCGGTACCACCGATATTACCGGCTATTTTTCCAATTTCCAGTTCGATCCCAATGAGCACTACTACGCCTTTCTAGCCGGTGGTTCCGTCTCCCCAACTACTGTAGGTGTGGATCTGGCGGTGAGCTCTGTGCCGGTTCCTGCTGCAGTATGGCTGTTCGGATCTGGTATCGTTGGATTGATCGGCGCAGCAAGACGCAAAATGGTTTAGCGCAGTTCATTTCCGTTCCCACGCTCATGCGTGGGAACAAAGCAATAAAATGAGGTGATATCATGAAAAGAGTAATCCTTGTTATGTTGTTTCTTATACTTACATCTGGATTGGCGTTTGCTGGGGGAGACCAAAATCAAGGTACAACCGGATCTGGTACTACGTCTACCGGTACTACCTCTCAAGGATCAGCATCC
>JBNKDG010000025.1:0-4091 GCA_050288165.1 Thiohalomonadaceae bacterium
AGAATAGCGCCGTCCATCTGTGCAGCACCAGTGATCATGTTTTTAACATAGTCAGCGTGGCCTGGGCAGTCTACGTGTGCATAGTGACGTGTTGGAGTGTCGTACTCAACGTGTGAAGTGTTGATCGTGATACCACGAGCTTTTTCTTCTGGCGCTTTGTCGATTTGGTCGAATGCGAATGCCTGACCGCCGTAAGTCTTAGCCAGTACGTTGGTGATTGCTGCAGTTAAAGTAGTTTTACCATGGTCTACGTGACCGATGGTGCCTACGTTTACGTGCGGTTTCGTACGCTCAAATTTTTCCTTGGACACGGTAAATTACCTCGTAGTCTAAAATGTTTAAAACTCTCAAGAAACTCTCTTGATCACCGCTTCGGCCACGCTGTTCGGCGCCTCGGCGTACCTGGAAAACTCCATCGAGTAGGTCGCCCTACCCTGAGTTGCCGACCTCAGGTCGGTGGCATAGCCGAACATCTCGGCCAGCGGCACTTCCGCCCGTACCACCTTGCCGGAAACGGAATCTTCCATCCCCTGCACGATGCCGCGGCGGCGATTAAGGTCGCCCATGACATCCCCCATGTAATCTTCGGGGGTCACCACTTCGACCTTCATGATCGGTTCCAGCAGTACCGGATTCGCCCTGTTGGCGCCGTCACGGAAACCCATGGAACCGGCAATCTTGAACGCCATTTCACTGGAGTCCACGTCGTGATAGGAACCGTCATAGGCGGTTACCTTCACATCCACCATCGGATAGCCACCGAGCACACCGTTTTCCATCTGCTCGCGGACACCCTTGTCGACCGCCGGTACGTACTCTTTCGGTACCACACCACCGACGATCTCGTTCACAAACTCGTAGCCGGCGCCCTCTTCCAGCGGCTCGATGCGCAACCAGATGTGTCCATACTGACCGCGACCGCCTGACTGGCGCACAAACTTGCCTTCCGCCTCGACCTTCTTGCGAATAGTCTCGCGGTAGGCCACCTGGGGTGCACCGACATTGGCCTCGACCTTGAACTCGCGTTTCATGCGGTCGACGATGATATCGAGGTGCAGCTCGCCCATCCCGGAGATGATGGTCTGGCCCGATTCCTCGTCGGTGCGTACCCGGAAGGAAGGATCCTCCTGGGCCAGCTTGCCGAGGGCGATGCCCATCTTCTCCTGGTCGGCCTGGGTCCGTGGCTCAATGGCGACGGAGATGACCGGCTCGGGGAAATCCATCCGCTCCAGCGTAATAATGTTGTTGAGGTCGCACAGGGTCTCCCCGGTGGTCACCTCTTTCAGGCCTACCGCGGCGGCGATATCGCCGGCGTAAACCTCTTTAATCTCTTCGCGGCTGTTGGCGTGCATCTGCAGGATGCGCCCAATCCGCTCCTTCTTGCCCTTGACCGGGTTGTAGACCATGTCCCCGGACTTCAGCACGCCGGAGTAGACGCGGAAGAAACAGAGGGTGCCAACAAACGGGTCGGTGGCGATCTTGAACGCCAGTGCCGCAAACGGCTCCTTGTCGTCCGGGTGGCGCTCTGCCACGGTCTCGTCCGCATCATCCAGGTGACCCTGAATCGAAGGCACATCCACCGGCGAGGGCATAAACTCGACTACCGCGTCGAGCATCGCCTGCACACCCTTGTTCTTGAAGGCGGAGCCGCACAGCACCGGCACGATCTCATTCGCCAGGGTGCGCTTGCGCAGGCCGCGCTTGATCTCTTCGTTGGAGAGTTCACCCGTTTCCAGGTACTGCTCCATCAACTCTTCATCGGCCTCGGCAGCGGCTTCCATCATCTCACCGCGCATTTTCTCGGCCTGGGGCATGAGCTCGGCGGGGATCTCCACCTCGTCATAGGTCATTCCCATATCGTTCTCATTCCAGTAGATGGCCTGCATCCGAATGAGGTCGACGACGCCCTTGAACTCGTCTTCCGCGCCGATATTGAGTTGAATCGGTACCGGAGTAGCGCCGAGGCGCTTTTTGATCTGTCCTACGACACGTAAAAAATCCGCGCCGGAGCGGTCCATCTTGTTGACGAACGCCATGCGCGGTACGTGATACTTGTTGGCCTGCCGCCAGACCGTTTCCGACTGCGGCTCCACGCCACCTACAGCGCAGAAGACGGCGCACGCGCCGTCCAGTACCCGTAACGAACGTTCCACCTCGATGGTGAAGTCGACGTGTCCCGGGGTATCGATAATGTTGATTCGATGCTCCGGGTACTGCTTGTCCATGCCGCTCCAGAAACAGGTAGTGGCAGCGGAAGTAATGGTGATCCCGCGCTCCTGCTCCTGCTCCATCCAGTCCATGGTGGCGGCACCATCGTGTACCTCGCCAATCTTGTGCGAGACACCGGTGTAAAAAAGTATGCGCTCCGTCGTGGTCGTCTTGCCCGCATCGATGTGCGCCATGATACCGATATTACGGTAGCGCTCGATGGGTGTCTTACGTGCCACGACGGCGATTTCCGTTGTAGCGCGAACTTACCAGCGGTAGTGCGCGAACGCCCGGTTGGCTTCAGCCATACGGTGGGTATCTTCGCGCTTCTTCACCGCGGTACCACGACCTTCAACCGCATCCATGATCTCGCCAGCCAGGCGCATACCCATGGATTTTTCGCTGCGCTTGCGTGCTGCGTCGACCAGCCAGCGCATTGCCAGCGCCATGCTGCGCTCGCCACGAACTTCAACCGGCACCTGATAGGTAGCACCACCGACGCGACGGGATTTAACCTCAACCATCGGACGGATGTTGGACAGCGCCTTCTCGAAAGACTCCAGGGCGTCCTTCTTGGATTTCTCCGCGACCTGATCCAGGGCACCGTAGACGATCTTCTCGGCGACGGATTTCTTGCCATCGTACATGATGACGTTCATGAATTTGGAAAGCGTGCGGTTTCCGAACTTCGGATCCGGCAGGATTTCACGCTTGGCTGCAACTCGTCTTCTGGCCATCTCGAATTCTCTCTAATACTGTCTTACGACTTGGGTCGCTTGGCGCCGTACTTGGAACGGCCGCGACGACGGTCATTGACACCGGAGGTATCCAGTGCACCGCGTACGGTGTGGTAACGAACACCCGGCAGGTCTTTTACACGGCCGCCGCGAATCAGTACGACAGAGTGTTCCTGCAGGTTGTGACCTTCACCACCGATGTAGGAGGTCACTTCAAAACCGTTGGTCAGGCGCACACGGGCAACCTTACGCAACGCCGAGTTCGGCTTCTTCGGGGTGGTGGTATATACGCGGGTACAAACACCACGTTTCTGCGGGCACGCTTCCAGAGCGGGAACGTTGCTCTTCTCCACCTTACGCTTGCGCGGCTTGCGCACCAGCTGGTTAATCGTTGCCATAGTCCTAAATGCTCCAGCACAAAAATAAACACAGGCCGGTATTGGTACCGGCCTGGGAAAAAGAAGCGGAATTCTATGGCCGCGCGTCACCCGTGTCAAGGGCAACGCACGGCAAGAGCTCCGCGTTTTCGGGGATTACTCCCCGGTTTCGGCTTCGTCTGCCGCCAGGTTCGCTTCGGACGGCAGCGGGGTATCGACATAGGAGTCAAAGGCCTGGCTCATACGGCGACGCTCGGAGTGATACGCCAGGCCGGTACCAGACGGGATCAGGCGTCCGACGATGACGTTTTCCTTCAGGCCGCGCAGCTCGTCGAGCTTGCCGGTTACCGCCGCATCGGTCAGTACGCGGGTGGTCTCCTGGAAGGAGGCCGCGGAGATGAACGACTCGGTGGCCAGTGAGGCCTTGGTGATACCCAGCAGCATGCGCTCGAAGGAGGCGCCCATCTTGTCGCCGCTCGACAATACTTCGTTCTCGTCGAGGATACGGGCAACTTCAGCCTGCTCGCCGGTGAGGAACTTGCTGTCACCAGGGGTCTTGATCTCCGCCTTACGCAGCATCTGGCGAACGATCACCTCGATGTGCTTGTCGTTGATCTTTACACCCTGCAGACGGTAGACGTCCTGCACCTCGTTGACGATGTACTGGGCCAGCGCCTCGACGCCCTGCAGACGCAGGATGTCGTGCGGGTTCGGTTCGCCCTCGACGATCACCTCGCCCTTCTCCACGTGTTCGCCTTCGAACACGGTG
>JBNKDG010000026.1:0-2816 GCA_050288165.1 Thiohalomonadaceae bacterium
TTCTTGACTACGCGTAGATAAACACCGCCATCACGTGCCTTGGCACGCAACTCGGTCATCTGCGCAGCAGTCAGGCCGTTGTACTCCGCACCAACTGCGGAGTAAGCACTTGCTGCAACTTCGGCGACTTCGGCTACGATGGACTTCTTCTGTTCAAGATTGAGAGCCACGCGAAATCACCTCCTGCGTAGAGTGTGACGTTGAAACTGTCACACCACCTTCTCGATTAAGGGATACCGAAATATCCCCACCCTTACGGTGGCCCGCAGGAGTACTCCTTTGGGTGAACACCGTCTGCGCGGGTGGCCTTGCGACCATTAAGCCCCGAGGGGCACCTGCGGTCTTCGACGTCACCGGCACGAGGCCGGTTGGCCGTATCCGCCTGTTAACAACCAGACAGATAATTCTTTAGCGTCAATTAGAACGACAGAGTCGTTTGATCAACGTTTACGCCCGGCCCCATGGTGGTGGAGACGGTTACTTTCTTCATGTAGACGCCCTTGGCGGTACTCGGCTTGGCCTTCTGCAGATCGGCCAGCAGTGCCTGCAGGTTTTCCTGCAACTTGCTGACTTCGAAATCCACCTTACCGATGGAGCAGTGGATGATACCGGCCTTGTCGGTACGGTAGCGCACCTGACCTGCCTTGGCGTTTTTCACCGCACCAGCCACATCAGGAGTAACAGTACCGACCTTCGGGTTCGGCATCAGGCCGCGAGGACCGAGGATCTGACCCAGGGTACCGACCACACGCATGGCGTCGGGACTGGCGATCACTACGTCGAAATTCATGTTGCCCTTCTTCACCTCTTCAGCCAGGTCGTCCATACCGACGATGTCGGCACCGGCGGCCTTGGCAGCTTCGGCGTTGGCACCCTGGGTGAATACCGCGACGCGTACGGTCTTACCGGTACCGTTGGGCAGTACAGTGGCGCCACGTACAACCTGATCGGATTTACGCGGGTCAACACCGAGGTTAACGCTCACATCGACAGACTCGACGAATTTGGCAGCCGGCATCTCTTTCAGCAGACCCAGAGCCTCTTCGATCGAATAGAGCTTGCCGTGAACCAGCTTCTCGCTGATCGCCTTGGCGCGTTTTGACAATTTAGCCATGATTTATACCCCTTCCACGTCGATGCCCATACTGCGTGCGGTACCAGCGATGGTACGCACAGCGGCGTCCAGATCGGCCGCAGTCAGGTCGGGCATTTTGGTATTGGCGATCTCTTCCAGCTGCGCACGGTTTACCTTGCCAACCTTGTTCTGGTTGGGTACACCGGAGCCGGATTTGATGCCTGCCGCTTTCTTCAGCAGTACCGAAGCGGGCGGGGTTTTGGTGATGAAGGTGAAGCTACGATCACTATAGACAGTGATAACAACCGGGATCGGCAGGCCTTGCTCCAGAGTTTGTGTCTGGGCATTGAACGCCTTACAGAATTCCATGATGTTAACACCGCGCTGACCCAGCGCCGGACCAACCGGCGGACTCGGGTTGGCTTGACCGGCAGCCACCTGCAGCTTGATATAAGCGTCGATTTTCTTTGCCATTTTCAACTACCTCGTGTGGGTGCAAACGCCTTGCGGCTCCCCGTTTTTTCCGGAGACGACAAATACACCGCGAGCCCGGAATACGCTCGCAGTGCCTTTAATACCCTTAACCTTTTTCGACCTGACCGAATTCCAGATCGACCGGGGTGGAGCGACCGAAAATGAGTACCGCCACACGCAGGCGGCTCTTCTCGTAATCGACCTCTTCGACCACACCGTTGAAATCGTTGAACGGACCGTCGGTGATGCGTACCACTTCGCCGGGCTCGAACAGAACTTTCGGCCGCGGCTTCTCCGCGCCTTCCTGAACCCGATCCAGGATCTGCATCGCTTCCTTCTCGGTGATCGGCGCCGGACGATCGGATGTTCCACCGATGAAACCCATTACCCGCGGCACATCCTTGACCAGGTGCCAGGTGTCGTCGTCCATTTCCATCTGTACCAGCACGTAGCCGGGGAAGAATTTACGATCACTCTTGCGTTTCTGGCCTTCGCGCATTTCGACCACTTCTTCGGTCGGCACCAGGATCTGACCAAACTTTTCTTCCATGCCGCCGCGCTTGACCCGCTCCTCAAGGGAACGCTTCACCTGGTTTTCGAAACCTGAATAGGCGTGTACCACATACCAACGTAGCGCCATCGTTCTCAGCTCCCTTGACCGGTCAGAAACTCAACACCCATGGCAAGAAGCCAGTCGAAGACCCAGAGAATAATGCCGACGAGTACCACCATCGCCATTACCATCATGGTTGTCTGCACGGTTTCCTTGCGGGTGGGCCACACTACCTTGCGGACTTCAACGATCGAGCCGCGAGTAAAGGCGATGGCATCTGCACCAACGGTGCTGCGCGAAGCAATAAAGCCTGCAACCGCCACGCCCAGCAACATCACCAGCACACGCACAACCGTCGCCTGCTCACTGAGGATGTAGAACGCAGCCAGCGCACCAGCCAATATCAGCGCCGCTATCAGTAACTTGATCTTGTCTGCCATTCTGCTTAAGTCTTTAAGTCCGCTTTGCAGCATTTAAAATGGCAGGCCAGGAGGGAATCGAACCCCCAACCTGCGGTTTTGGAGACCGCCGCTCTGCCAATTGAGCTACTGGCCTAATAACACAACAGCGTGAGACGGGGTTTTCCCGTCTCACGCGTCATTTCTCTACCTTGCCGGATGCTTACTCGATGATCTTTGCAACAACACCGGCACCGACGGTGCGGCCACCTTCGCGAATCGCGAAGCGCAGACCTTCTTCCATCGCGATCGGCGC
>JBNKDG010000027.1:0-2347 GCA_050288165.1 Thiohalomonadaceae bacterium
CCATGGATACCTTGCGGTTCTGGTAGGCTCTGCCCATTGCTGTCTCACTCCAGTCGTAATCTGCGGCGAATTATAAGAGGAAACGGGCGTGGCGGGTATGCCTTCGTCCCGTAGAGGCGCAGTTAGCGTGCGAATGCTATGATCCCGCCCTTCTCTCTATTCGGTGAATTCCCATGAAACTTCTGGTACGTAACCTCTCCCGCAAAACAACCGAGGCGGAGCTGCGCGAGATGTTCCAGGCCTATGGCCGGATACAGTCGTGCAATCTGGTGATGGATGCCAAGACCGGGGTGTCCAAGGGCTTCGGTTTTGTCGAAATGCCCAAGCCGGGCGAGGCCAAGGCAGCGATGAAAAACCTCAACGGTACCGACGTCGGCGGCAACCGGATTCGGGTGAAAAAAGCGGAAGAGAAGCCTGAGCATTTCACCGACTAGCACGCATGAAGCAGTTTCCTCCGTCATTGACAGGTCATCAGCGGGGGGTAAGATCGATCTACACTTCCAATAACGAGAACACACCACACCATGTCAGCACTGATCGAAGTCGAAAATCTGGTTAAAGACTATCAGGGCGTGCGTGCGGTGGACGGGGTCAGTTTCCAGATTGAGCGCGGCACCTGTTTCGGCCTGCTCGGCCCCAATGGCGCCGGCAAGACCACCACGGTGGAGATGCTCGAAGGGATCAAGGTACCCACCTCGGGCACGATTCGTTACAAGGGTGAGCCTCTGGACGGTGCCTTCCGCTTTGAGGCGGGGATTATGTTCCAGTCCACTGCGCTGCAGGAGTTCATCACCGTGCGCGAGACGCTGGAGATGTTCCAGCGCTTCTATCCCAAAAGTGTTCCGGTCGACGAGCTGATCAGCGCTTGTGCCCTGGAGTCCTTCCTCGACCGTGACACACGCAAGCTCTCCGGCGGTCAGCGCCAGCGCCTGCTACTGGCCATCGCCCTGATCAACGACCCGGAGGTGGTGTTTCTCGACGAACCGACCACCGGTCTCGACCCGCAGGCACGGCGTAACCTGTGGGAACTGGTGCGCAATATCAAGGCGCGCGGTAAGACCGTGCTGCTCACCACTCACTACATGGAAGAGGCCTACGAGCTGTGCGACGAGATCATCATCATGGACCGTGGCAGCATTATCGCCCAGGGTTCGCCTGATGCACTGCTCGCCGCCCACTTCAGCGACGTGGTGCTGCAACTGCCCAAAACCGATTTCACCGACGCGGCAGCGGCCCTCTCGCTGACGGTGCTCGACTGCGGTGACAGCATCGAAGTACTGACCAACACGGTCAACGACACCGTGCGCAGCCTGCTCGATGCCGGGGTATCACTGGATCGGCTGCGTATCCGCTCCCGTACCCTCGACGATCTGTTCCTGCAACTGACCGGTAAGGAAATCCGCCCATGAAGCTGCAACGCCTGCTGGCGGTCTTTCTTGCCCGTAACAAGGAGTTCCTGCGCGACCGCGCGGCAATGGGCTGGAACTTGATCTTCCCGGTGATGATCGTCGCCGGTTTCGCCTTCGCCTTTTCCGGCGAACCGTCGCCGATGTACAAGGTCGGTGTCTACGGCGGCAATCCAGGCGGTGGTTTCTATGCCACCGATTATGTGCAGTTCATCGATATGCCTGAGCTGCAGGCGGCGATCACCAAGGTGGAGCGCCACCAGATCGACCTGCTGCTCGACATCACCGGCAAGCGTTACTGGATCAACGACAGCTCGCCCCGCGGTTACATGCTGGAGCAGGTGCTGCATGGCACACCGCAGGCCGATTTCACCAAGCAGGTAGTGAGCGGTCGCGAGATCCGTTATGTCGACTGGCTGATCCCGGGTCTTATCGGCATGAACATCATGTTCAGTGCCCTTTACGGCGTTGGTTACGTGATCGTTCGCTATCGCAAGAACGGCGTGCTCAAACGGCTCAAGGCGACGCCGCTGTCCGCTATCGAATTTCTGACCGCCCAGGTCTTCTCGCGCCTGTGGCTGATCCTGGCGGTGGCGATGGTGGTCTTCTTCGGCACCAATCTGTTCGTCGATTTCGCCATGTACGGCTCCTACCTCACCCTGTTCCTGGTCTTCGCCGCCGGGGCCTTTTGCATGATCAGCATGGGTTTGGTGATCGCTGCACGAATCGCCAGCGAGGAGTTCGCCGAGGGGATGCTCAACATGATCAGCTGGCCGATGATGTTTCTCTCCGGGGTCTGGTTTTCGCTGGAGGGGACCAACCCGATGGTGCAGCACTTCGCCAAAATCTTTCCCCTGACCCACATGATCGACGCCGCCCGCGCGGTGATGTTCGACGGTGCAACCCTGGCGGGTGTTGCACCGGAACTGCTGATCCTTGCG
>JBNKDG010000028.1:0-2279 GCA_050288165.1 Thiohalomonadaceae bacterium
GCAGGTTGGCCGCGGAAATCACCAGTGCGCTGCTGTTGTAGGCCGAGCAATTCACCGCCGTGGTGCATTCGAGGGTGATGTCGCCGGTGGCACTCAGGTTGCCACGCTGCCATGTGCTGCCGGTCAGTTGCCAGATCAGCGCGCCGCCACTGGTGATCCCGTCGCTCAGCAGGTCGGCGCCGTTGCCTTCGGTACGCAGCAGCATGTCGCCCACGGAATCCAGGGTGCCGGTGGCGATGTTGCCGCCGGTGGCGGTAATGCTGAGTTGCTGGCCGCTGTCGATGTCGCCGCTCGTTAGGCTGGCGGCATTGATTGTGGTATTGCCGCTTGAGGTGATGTTGCCTGTTGCCGTGGCGCCAGTGGTGGTAACGCTGACGCCGGTGCCCTGCACAGCGCCGCTGTTGACGGCGTTGGCGCTGACCGTGACGGCGTTGGCAGCGGTCAGATCGCCGGAGGTGACGTTGCCGGTGGTGGTGATGCGCAGGTTTTGGCCGCTTTGCAGATCGCCGCTGCGATCAACGCCGGCGTTGACGGTCAGATCGTGGCCTGCCGTGGTGATGATGTTGCTGTCGCCGCGTAACCGATCGGCCTCAAGGGTCAGGTTGTCCTGCGAGGTGACGTCGCAGCCTGGGCCGGTGCAGTTGAAGGTGATGTCGTTGCCCGCGGTCAGGGTGGCATCGGCGCCGGTGTTGATGGTGCCGCCGTTCGCCATGTCCCAGCGGATGTCTTGCCCCGCAGTGTTGGTGCCGGTGGTGGTGATCTGTGCGCCGGTAACGTTCACCGAGCCGCTGGCATCGGCATCGCGGTAGACGATGTCTCCCGCCGCGGTAATTTCGATGTCGCCGTTGGTGGAGACGAGGCTGTTGTCCAGGGTCACGCCGACGCCGTCTTCTGTGGCGCGGATGTAGATCTGTCCCGCATTCATTGCACCGACGGAGGAGGCGTCGATGGCCAGGCTGATCGGGTTGCTGCTCGGCGTGGTGTCGGCGGTGAAGGTGCCGCTCTGTATTGAGGTTGCGTCGGTATCCAGTGTGCCCGCGCCGGTGAGCATTTCCAGGTTGTTGTTGCCCGCGTTTATCAGGCCCTGTACCTGTAACTGGCGGGTAAACAGCATGGAGACGTCGACACTGCTCAGGTTGATCCCGCCCGGACCAATCACAATATCGCCCAGGCTGGAGGCGTCGATGCTCAGGCTGAGCGGATCGCCGTTGTTGTTGAGTGTGATCCCGTCCGCCGTGGTTAGCATCACCGATTCGAGGTTCGTGGAAGCACCGACCGGATCGGTGCGAATGAAGGCGCATCCGTTACAGGTGATGCCGTTGGGATTGGCCACAATCAGGCGGGCGTTGTCACCGAAGACTTCGGTCGTACCAAGCAGGCTACTGCGGTTGGTGCTGGTAACTTCGTTGAGGATAATTCTTGCGCTGTCGTGGTTGAAATTTGCGTTGGCATTTACCGCGCCGGCAAGGGTTGAAGTGCCGTTTTCCAGGGAGTTGTTGAGGACCGCACCCTGGGCGTCGACGTTGTATGTCTCGAATTGGTTATGGGAGACACCACGCGATGAAGGGGCCGCAATGTCCACCACCGGTACGTTGTTCGGTGCAGTGACCGTCACCGTGGTTTCGGTATTGCCTGCATCCGGAACAATTTCGGTGGTCGCTACCAACGGATAGGCCACCAGGCAGCAGCCGAGCACGGCACGGGCAATATGCTTTACGGCGAATTGCGTCCGGATAGCGCAGCACCAGGCAAATACTTTTAATATGCCTGATGCCGTACTTGAAGAACCGATATCACTGCTTTGACCACGCTGGCACATGCCGAAACTGCCCTTTTCAAATATCCTTGTGTCAATAACCGCGGTTATCGACAAATTACGCCTTCTGGCAAATGAAGGTTATTACGATGCACATTCCAAATCGGGATGAGGCGCAATATCACCCTTCGTGCATCAGGGTTAATGGTACTACCGCTTCTGGGTTAGTGAAAATAGCAACAAATGTTAACTTTGTGTCGATTTCTGAAATTCCCTGTTCAAACGACGTTTCGATCTGAAAGCGTTTTTCAACTGAAAATAAAAAGCCCGCATTAGCGGGCTTTTTAAATGACATCGATTTACACAGTGATTAAAAGCTGTCTCAAAATATGCGCTCGTGCTTTGAGAGAAGGTGCCCCGAAGGTAATGCCCTTGGGTGCGCAAAGTCCGCGAGGAGTACAGTTTACCTAAGCCACGCAGTTATTTTTCTGTTTCTTCTCGTAGTTGTGATGGCTAATGCTGG
>JBNKDG010000029.1:0-2248 GCA_050288165.1 Thiohalomonadaceae bacterium
GTCGTTCGGCGGTACGGATACGCTTGATCAGCGAGCGTTTGATCTCCATCCGGCTTGGCGCATTGAGAGTGACTCGACCGGGCCGTGAGCCGCGGCAGTGACTGGCGACCGGTGGGGTAGGGAGCAGTGGCGGGCCTGACCAGGCGCTCCAGGTCTGTTCAAACAGATGCCGCCAGTCCTGTACCACCGGACCGCACATCTTCAGCATCACTTCATGCCAGCCGTGCGGCCTGTTCCGGGTATCGAATTCGTCGGTAATCCCCGCGCCGCCGGTATAGGCGGTGTGGTTGTCGATGATCAACAGCTTGCGGTGGTCGCGGAACAGGTTGCGCCGCAGGCGGCCATAGTGCAGCGGATTGTAAAAGGTGAGGGTGATGCCGCTATGGCTCAGCCGTTGGCGATCTCGGTGGTTAAGGCGGCCGGCGCCGAAATCATCAAGCAACAGATAAATGCGTATCCCGCGTTCGGCAGCGGAAATGAAGGCATCGATAAAGCGATCGGCGACTGTGCCCGATTCGAACAGGTAGAGTTCCAGCAGGATCTGCCGGTGGGCGTGACGGATTGCCTGCAACATGTCGGGGAAAAAATGTTCGCCGTCGACCAGCAACTCGAAGTGGTTACCTTCGCGCCAGGGATAGCGATACTGGTTGTCGCGGAACGCTTCCATTGCCAGGCCTATGGTTATTCCCGCTCGATAATTTGAATCTGATCTTTTTCCACCATTAATGCCAACTTACCTTGCAGCATCTGTTGCAGTGCTTCACCAGCGATAGCGGCGCGCCAGCCGTGCAGCAGTGAAATATCCTCTTCGCCGAGCAGCAGCAGTTCGATGTCGCGGCGGCCTGCCACCGCGCCGGGGCTGATGTTCTGCTCCCGGCAACGTTCACGCAGCAGCGCCATTAGCAGGTCCACCAGCGGTTCATGCTGCTGCGGCAGGCGTTTCCCCCCCTTTGCTTTGGGCCACTGCTCCTTCGGCAGTTGGCGTGCCGCTTCAATCAGCTTCAGCAGGGTTTTACCGTGGCGCTGTACCGTATTATCTTCCAGACCGCGGATACGGCGCAGTTTGTCGAGCGATTGCGGCATCAGCTTGGCCATGTCGAGCAGTACCTCGTCCTTGATGATCCAGCGGCGTGGCCGGTCGCTCTGTTGCGCCTGTTCCTCACGCCAGCCGGCTATTGCCTGCAGTACGGCAAGCTGGACTCCCTTGAGGCGATTGCTCCCTTTGAGGCGCAACCATGCTTCTTCGGTCGGATTGCTGTAGCGTGCCGGGTCGCTCAGTTCGGTGAAGTCACTCTCCAGCCACTTTTCCCGACCCAGTTCAGCGAGGCGTTGGCGCTGTTTCAGGTAGACGTCGCGCAGATGGCGTACGTCGTCTGCGGCATAGTCGAGTTGGGCGGCGTCAAGTGGACGCCGGCACCAGTCGGCGCGGGCATGAGCCTTGTCCAGTTCGATCCCCAGTTCGGCCTTGACCAGATTGCCGTAACCAATCTGTTCGCCCTGGCCGAGCAGGGTGGCGGCGATCTGGGTGTCGAAGATCGGCGACGGTACCGTGCCGCGCAGGTCATAAAGAATTTCGAGATCCTGGTGTGCGGCGTGTAACACCTTGGTGATAGCCGGGTCATAAAGTACGTCGAGCAGTGGCGAGAGATCGTCGAGTGCCAGCGGATCGACACAGGCGATCACATCCGGGTTGGCCACCTGTAACAGGCAGAGGCGCGAGCGATAGGTTTTCTCGCGCAGGAATTCGGTATCCAGAGTGAGCCAGTCGTGGCGACGCAGTTGTTCGCAGAGTGAGGCCAGTTGTTCGGGGGTATCGATGTAGAGTGCGGTCATGGTTTCTCTGCTTATCAATTCGAGTGCCAATTATTCCCTACGTGGATCGTGAAGTATACGGAGGCCGTCGCAAGACGATGGCTTTGGCGGTTGTTGCAGTGAACGGCGGGACGGTATGATGCCGGGCATATTGTCGATTTTGGTTGGGGAAGAGAGGTTCATGGCAGCACTGGTTCGGGTTTTCTGGCAAATCACCTTGTTGCGCAAGGGGCCGCAGGTATTGCCCGTTTCACGGGAACTATTGTGGTTGCTGCTGGCGCTTCACTGGCTAAGCGGGGTGATAGTAGCCATCCATAAACTGCCGCTGAACGATGCTTTGCTCTCCGGTTTGGTCAGCACCCTGACTATGACGGCGGTGGTGTACGGCTTGTTGAGTCTGCATCACTATCGCAACCGGGTGACCCAGACCCTCAGC
>JBNKDG010000030.1:0-2056 GCA_050288165.1 Thiohalomonadaceae bacterium
TGTAAAGGTTGGAACCGACCACATTGCCGATAGCGATATCGTGCTCGCCCTTGAGGGCGCTGGCGATGGTGGCTGCCAGTTCGGGCAGGCTGGTGCCGATGGCGACAATGGTCAGGCCGATGATGACGTCGTTGATGCCGAGTGCGGTTGCCAGATTCGCCGCCCCCCAGACCAGGGCTTTCGAACTCAACAAGAGGGCCAAGAGACCCACCACCAACCACCAGACTGCCTTGGAGGTGGGCGTGCCGTGGGGGATTTCCGCATCGAACTCTCCGGCGATGGGGTCGCTGGCGCCTACTTTGGCGGAGTGTACCATCCAGCCGAGAATGCCGATCAACAGCACGAGCAGGGCGGCGCCATCCAGCCGGCTCAGAGTCCCGTCCCACATCAGCGCCAGACTGATCAGACTGACGGCTAGCAGCAGCGGGTATTCCCGCTGCAGTACTTCGGATCGAACCGTGAGAGGTACGACCAGTGCGGTGGAGCCGAGAATCAGGCCTATGTTTGCGATGTTGGAGCCGATCGCATTGCCGATGGCCAGTCCCGGGTTACCATCCATGGCGGCGATACTGGAGACCAGTACCTCGGGGGCGGAGGTGCCGAAACCGACAATGGTCAGGCCGATCATCATCGGCGAAACCCCAAGGTTATCGGCCAGGGCGGCGGCGGCGTTGATAAAGCGATCGGCGCCCCACACCAGCACAGCGAGACCGGCAAGAATTGCAAAAATGTTGAGCAGCATCAGAAAAACATTTATCGATCAGTAATATATCATGCGGTTGTGGGCGCAGTGTCTGCCCAGACCGGATTTGGCACCGTTTGACGGCAGAGGGATGATATCAGAGATGAATAGCAGTGAGTTAAGGAAGCGCTAGTTAATGCCGTCGATAGTGCTATCAGGAGAGCGCAGTTCTTTCTGCCCCCTTAATCCCTGGTTGGATTAGAGGTTTCTTAAGAGGGATCGCTCGCGACTATTTCCGGTTAGCGCGGGTGTGCCCCGGTTGCCTCTCGCACCTCATTCTTTGCTTGTGTTGCCATGCGACCGGATGTAGATCCCTGCTTTTTGGCAACCGCGTGACGCCTCAATTCAGATCTAGAATCCCGATCTCTATAATGAGGTTAAGAGTCATTCTCGTTGGCGTCGCTTACATTTTGTGTGGCTTGACAAGAATGGTTAGCATATAAGATAATACTTACATACTGATGTTTTGTGGGCTTCAGTATTTCTCCCTTGGTGGTTATTACTTCAAAGCGCAACAATCCCAGTTGCGCTTTTTTTTGCTCAGCCTGCAGTAATTAGGCTTGTACAGGGGCAGCGGATCAGTTAATATCCGCCGTCTTTTTCGAGACAAGCATAGTTCCCCGATCGGAGCGAAATCGTAATGACTACCGTAAGCGCAAAGCCGGCTGAGGTACGCCGTAACTGGTATCTCGTGGATGCGACAGACAAGACCTTAGGTCGTCTGTCCACGGAAATCGCTCGTCGTTTGCGCGGCAAGCACAAGCCGGAATACACCCCCCATGTGGATACGGGTGACTACATCGTAGTGGTGAACGCGGAGAAGATCCGCGTGACGGGCAACAAGCTGTCCGATAAGATGTACTATCACCACACCGGTTATATCGGCCATATGAAATCCATCAGCCTGGACAAACTGCTGCAGAAGGCGCCCGAGCGGGTGATCGAGCACGCAGTCAAGGGCATGATGCCGAAAAACCCGTTGGGGCGCGCCATGCTCAAGAAGCTGCGTGTCTTTGCCGGTCCCGAACATACACACCAGTCTCAGCAGCCCGAGCCGCTGGACATCTGACAAGAAACTAGGTCGAGATCATGGCAGATATGCTCAATACTACCGGACGCCGCAAAAGCTCCACCGCGCGGGTCTTCCTGACCGCCGGCAGTGGCAACATTGTGGTCAACAACCGCCCGCTGGATCAGTACTTCGGCCGCGAGACCGCACGCATGGTCGTGCGCCAGCCGCTCGATATCACCGAAATGGGTGGCAAGGTCGACGTCAAGGTGACGGTTAGCGGTGGCGGCACCACCGGTCAGGCC
>JBNKDG010000031.1:0-1862 GCA_050288165.1 Thiohalomonadaceae bacterium
GGCGGCGATATTATGCCCATTGAAGTAACGCTGATGCCGGGCAAGGGCAATTTAACGCTGACCGGCCAGCTTGGCGAAGTGATGCAGGAGTCGATCCAGGCCGCGATGACCGTGGTGAGGAGTCGGGCAGAATCTCTGGGCCTGGAAGAGGATTTCCATCAGAAATACGATGTGCATATCCACGTGCCGGAAGGCGCTACGCCGAAGGACGGTCCCAGCGCAGGTGTCGGCATGTGCACATCACTGGTCTCTGCGTTGACCCGGATACCGGTTCGTGCCGATGTGGCGATGACCGGAGAGATCACGCTGCGGGGCGAGGTATTGCCCATCGGCGGCCTCAAGGAGAAACTGCTGGCGGCCCATCGTGGCGGTATTTCTACGGTCATCATTCCGGAGGAGAACGAACGCGATCTGGTTGATATTCCGAAGAATATCAAACAGCATCTGGAGATCCGCCCGGTACGCTGGATCGATGAAGTCCTGCAGATCGCACTGAAGGAGATGCCGTCGCCGAAAGAGGCCAAAGCGGCACCCGCCGTGCAGACGGGCAGCGATCAAAAGTCCACTGAAACAGTCAAGAAACGGGCTGCCCCGACCAAGCATTGATCGCAACGAATCGCCACCTGTGGTGGCGATTTGTTAAACGCGAAACTGGGTCACAACACAGGCCATTGCTGGGTTTCAGCAATGGCCGTCGCTTGACAGGGTATTGGGCAGCCGGTATAAATTCTGGCGTTTCGTGCCCCGTTCAGGGCCACTCAATACACCACTTCTCGTTGCGGTAAACCCGCTAAAACCATCACAAGGGGAAAACGATTAATGAATAAAGCCGAACTGATTGAGGCAATGGCAGATGCTGCGGATATTTCTAAAGCGGCTGCCGGACGCGCACTGGATGGAATGGTAGAAGCAATTACCAACGCCATGAAAGAAGGTGACACCCTCTCCCTGGTTGGTTTTGGTACCTTTTCCGTCAAAGAGCGTGCTGCCCGTGAAGGACGCAACCCGCAGACTGGCGAAACCATCAAGATCAAGGCTTCCAAAATCCCGTCTTTCAAGGCTGGCAAAGCATTGAAGGATGCCGTAAACTGACGCGCCTTCTGTGGGGTGCTTAGCTCAGCTGGGAGAGCATCGCCCTTACAAGGCGAGGGTCGCAGGTTCGATCCCTGCAGCACCCACCAATACGGAGCGGTAGTTCAGTTGGTCAGAATACCGGCCTGTCACGCCGGGGGTCGCGGGTTCGAGCCCCGTCCGCTCCGCCAACATGACAGCGAAACGGGGTATCACTTTCGATACCCCGTTTTCGTTTGACGTCCGGATAAGAATTACGAGTCGATCATCATGCTGCAGAACATCAGAGACAAGGCCCAGGGCTGGATCGCTTACGGCATCGTTATTTTGATCAGTGTGCCGTTTGCGCTTTGGGGCATTCAGCAGTATCTGGGACATGGTTCCGAACCGGTGGCTGCCAAAGTCAACGGTACTGAGATCACCCAACGTGCGTTGGATACCCAGTTCGAACGTTTCCGCCAGCAACTGCGCGCACAGCTGGGTGCCGCCTATCGGCCTGAAATGTTCAACGATGCCCGCATGCGCACCGAAGTGCTCAACCGCATGGTGAACGACGAGTTGATCCAGCAGGTCTCTCAAAAAATGGGACTGCGCGTGAGCGACGCCATGGTGCAGGCAGCCCTGCTCGGCATGGAGAATTTTCAGAAAGACGGCCGTTTCGACGAGCAGACCTTCGAACGTGCGGTGCGTCTGCAAGGCCTCACGCCAAAAGGTTTCATGGAGCGTGTCCGTCAGCTGATGCAGGCGCAGCAGCTGTCGCAGGCGGTCGATGCCAGTACCTTCGTGACCCA
>JBNKDG010000032.1:0-1686 GCA_050288165.1 Thiohalomonadaceae bacterium
GTCGTCGCCGTCTTCGCGGACCTGCCAGGCGGCAGTGCGGTCGGTGGATTGGGGATAGATGATATTGGTGTTTGCATGTGACATTGCTTTTAGCTCCTTGTCGTTCCGGCGTTATTGCCGGGTGGATGGAAGCTCAACGCAAAGCGGCCCCGACGTCATTGAGACAGAAGGGCCGCCAGTCACACAACGGACGATAATGATCATCGCCGGGTATGTTGTATACTCCGATGCAGCCCTAAGGTCTGTTATAGCCAGTCTTAGGGTTAGCCTGGCGGGGAATGCTGCTAACATTTCTCGCTAGGCGCTTTGTTTTGAGCGGTGTTGCACTGTCCAAATTAAGGAGAAAGGGAGGGTGAGTCAAGGGAAAAATGCGGGGGAATTGCAAAGAATTATTACATCAAATATTTCGCAAAAATGGTTCAGAAAAGCCCTGTTTTTTCCGATTTAAAGTCTCCGTTTAACTGGGGGAGGTTCAGTCTGTCCCCGGTTATTTTGGTAGTTCAAAAAACCGAGACAGATGCGCCTGTGCCTGAATTGTTTACACTAACTTGTTTCTTAATCGAGTCAGATATACGTAGTCTCGCACCTGTACCAGATAAAGTGACAGATAGCGCTTGTTCCTTTGGTAAGTAGACCACAGTGTCAGCATTTGTTGCTGCTATCACGCCACCATCATACGGCATTGAGGGCTCCCCTTCCTCAACTGTAACTCTCGCACCTGTTCCTGAAATGGTGAGATGCGCGGCCTCATACCTCACAGTTGTAGGATTACTTTGCTGCTCTGATATTTGAGCATTTACCTGCGATGAAGGCGTTGATGAGATAACTGTTGTATTTATTGAGCTAAAAACAGCAACATCCTGTTTGCCATTTTGTTTTGACAGATACATCTGAATAAGTGCGACAACAATACTTACAATAGTTACAACCACACCCAATAAGGCTATTTTAGTTTTGTATTTCTCCATGTTCGCACCATTGACTAGTAATAAACCGTGGTCTGTCCCTGATTATTCCCTCTTAGTCAGCGAAGATTTTCATCACATTTAGCCAAAAATAGAAGATTGGTAGCAGTTAAATGCAAAGTATAACTTGCCAAATGTTCGGGGACACTGGTGACCTCGGTCCCTTGCCCATGCCCTCCTTCTTTATTCCTGACAGTCGGGATACCGCTCTCAAGCAAGGTCCTCACAGAAGAAAATTGGTTTTGAAGGTACTCCGGAACCAGTTTATTTTTGAGACAACTATCAATTAGTTTTTTTGCTGTATCATTCTGATGATATGGCCAAGAACGCTCATCATGAATGGCTTTCATAAGACTTTCAAAAGATTTCAGACACTCATTTAGACATTCTTTATATCGTTTATATCTATAGTGCTCATGTGCACGAAGAAATTCCTCATTGGCCCCTTTAAATTTTTTGTCAGCGCCAAGCAATCTTAAGACAGGCACTACTGCTTCAGAATGTATAAATTGAGAATCAACTCGAATTAACTCACCAGACTCAAATTGATAGCCCACACCTGACTCTCTTAATCTAAAATTCAATTCATCAATAGCATCTCTTCTGGCATTGCGGATAGCTACTCTGAATTCTTCAGCAACTTTTTTTACCTGTTTGACAAGTTCCCTACGTCTCTCTTCAGTCAACTGGGGAATGTTGAGACGAATTATCTTACCATCAC
>JBNKDG010000033.1:0-1540 GCA_050288165.1 Thiohalomonadaceae bacterium
CACCCTCCTCTTCTGCTTCCAGCGCCTCGACGATGCGCTGTTGCAGTGACAATAACCACTCTTTTACCGCTTCAATATCTATTGTATTCATGCGTTCCAACGGCTGATGATGAAAGAAGATTGGTGCCGTGTGTCAGTTACGGCCGGATAGTGACCGATGCTATCTCGGAGTACCCTTTCAGCTCACAAGCGCCGGTAACGAAGACCCTGATCGTCTTATCCGCTGCTACAGCCTCCAGTAACAGACGCAACATCTGATCCGCACCGGGGGTGTCGTAATCCTGATAGAACATGGTTTCGTTTTTACAACCGCTCGGGCTTTTCGCCGCCTTTAACTGCAGCAAAAAACGTTGCTGATTTGTTGCCGTTAATTCAACAATCGACGTGTATTCGCTCCAGCCCGCCTCTGCCTGTGTCAATGTCGGTATCAAGATAAACAACAGGCCTGTTGCGAAATTCAGTGCTCTTATTTTCATTCCAACTCTCCCTGAGTATCGGTGCTTCGCTTAACTGGCACGAATGATCTTACCGCTCAAAGCATCGCGAATTTCACTGGGTCTTTGCCGATCACCAAGCCGACCATGCAGAATATAGTCAACCGCATCGCCCATCTCGCGGCGTACCTGCAACGCACTACGTAGCGGTGGTCGGCCCGCCAGATTGGCACTGGTGGAGACAATCGGACCGCCGAAGACATCACACAGGGCGGCAGCGAGGGGATGGGCGGTAACCCGTACCGCCAGCGTGGTGTGCTCACCACGCAGCCAGTCAGGCACCTCGGGGCGTGCCGGCAATAACCAGGTGACGGGGCCGGGCCAAGTCCGCTCCAGTTCCTTCTCTATACTCAACCCGAGTGGTTCAAGCCAGTCATCAAGTTGGTGACGATGTGAGGCGATCAGGATCAAACCTTTTTCCCAGGAGCGCCCCTTCAACTGCAACAGACGCATTACCGCAGCGGCATTGAGTGGATCACAGCCGAGACCATAAACCGCCTCGGTGGGATAGGCGACGATGCCGCCATCCAGCAACACGCGCCTCGCTTTACGCAGATGAAAGGCGCTCATACCGGGTTATTCCAGACCCAGTTCCTTCTGCACCTCGGCATTCCGCGCAAGGATCTTGATCTTGTTGGTTTCGCGCTCATCACGCAGCTCCTGCGCCAGGTTCTCATCGGAGACCGCCATGATCTGCACAGCCAGATAGGCCGCATTCTTCGCCCCGGCACTGCCGACAGCGACGGTGGCCACCGGGATACCGCCAGGCATCATAACCGTAGAGAGCAGCGCATCCTGACCCTTGAGAGGACCGCCATCCATCGGCACACCGATCACCGGTCGTATCGTGATCGCCGCTACCGCACCGGCAAGATGTGCGGCAAGACCGGCGGCACAGATAAAGACCTGACAGCCGCGCTTCTCCGCGTCGGTAACATAATCGTGGGTCGCTTCCGGGGTACGGTGGGCGGAATGGATACGTACTTCGTAGGTAACGTCAAAGGACTTGAGTATCGAAAGGGTCGATTGCATCGCTGGCAAATCGG
>JBNKDG010000034.1:0-1263 GCA_050288165.1 Thiohalomonadaceae bacterium
TGAACCTCCCCCAGTTTAACGGATACTTTAAATCAGCCACAATACTGGCTAAGGAGTATCCCAATGACAAGCAAGCGAAAACCGTACAAGACCTACACCCGCGAGTTTAAACAGGAAGCAGTCAAGCTGTTGGAAGAGTCCGGGAGACCAGCATCAGAACTGGCAATGGAGCTAGGTATCAGACGAAACCAGCTCTACAAATGGAAAGAACAACTGATGAGCAAAGGTGAGAAAGCCTTTAGCGGTCAACGTGGTCGGCCGAAGAAGGAAAACCAGAGCGAAGTGACCACCCTTCGGCAAGAGAACGAGCGCCTGAAAGAGGAGTTGGAAATCCTAAAAAAAGCCGCGGCGTACTTTGCGAAGGAGCTCAAGTGAAGTACGCCTTTATTCGAGCACAGCGCAACGAGTACCCGATTGTGCGTCTCTGTGAAGTCCTGGAAGTCTCTACCAGCGGCTACTACGACTGGCGAGACCGGCCAGAAAGCGACCGCACAAAAGAAAACAGGAAGCTGGCAACCAAGATCACCCTGTTTCACCGGGCCAGCCGGGATATCTACGGCTCACCGCGCATCCATCGTGATCTGATTGATTCGGGTGAAACCGTCGGCGTTAATCGCGTGGCCAGGCTAATGAAGCAACAGGGTATCCAATCACGTATGGCAAGGAAGTTTGTGATCACCACCGACTCAAAGCACACCATGCAGCCCGCCCCTGACAGGCTACAGCGTCAATTCGATGTCGAAATGCCAGATAAGGCCTGGGTCTCGGATACCACCTTCATTCCCTCACGACAGGGCTGGCTCTACCTGGCAGTGATTATTGACTTGTACTCCCGCCAGGTGCTGGGCTGGGCCATGGGCGATCGCAACAATGCAAAACTGGTACAAGATGCACTCACCATGGCGGTATGGCGACGAGGCAAAGTGAAATCGGTTATTGTCCACTCCGACCAGGGCAGTACCTATGCATCAAGCGATTACCAGAAACTGCTCAAGGAAAACGACCTCCTTTGCAGCATGAGCCGCAAAGGGGAATGTCTGGACAATGCGGTGGCAGAGAGTTTCTTTGGTACACTGAAAACCGAACTGGTCGATCACGAAGACTACCGCACCAAGGACGAAGCAAAGAGAAGCCTGTTTGAATACATTGAAGTCTTCTACAACAGGCGTAGACGGCATTCTTATCTGGGCTATGTCAGCCCGGTGGAATTCGAGGCAAGACGTGCCTCTTAATTAAACCATCCGTTTTTCTGGGGGAACGTCA
>JBNKDG010000035.1:0-1166 GCA_050288165.1 Thiohalomonadaceae bacterium
GAAGACCGGGAAATCCTTACCCACCGGCCGGTAGCCGAGATCGATCATCTGTTGTGGGGTGGTGCCGACTACCACCCAGTCATGGTCACGTGGTTCAAGGCCCAGCAGTTTGTCGCGGACCGCGCCGCCTACAAGATAAATTTGCACTAATCTCTCCGCGCCCGTGAGCGGAATACGGGATAGCGGCTGCGCATACCGCCGCCGTTCAGGTAGGTCGGTACTTCGCTCTCGATGCTGCGCGGGGTGATATCGAAAATGGTCGGGAAATCGCCACTGCAGACACTATCAGTCTGCATCGAATTGAGGTTGTCACGGGAGAAGGGCTTGCCCGGTACGAACTCCAGCATAAAGGCCTGCAACCAGGAGGCCCATGCAGGCAGGGCGAAGATGGTGCGACGCAGTCCGAGCTGGTTTGCGATATAGCGGACCAGGTGCTGCAGGGTGTAGCTGCGCGGACCGCAGAGATCGTAACGCTGGCCGTAGCTGGCGCGGTTATCGATGGCACGGGCATAGCATTCGACCACGTCACCGACATAGATCGGGGCGAAGCGTGCCTCGGCGCAGGCTAGGGGAAAGAACAGCGGGATGCGTTTCAGCAATCCGGCAAAACGATTGAAGAAGCTGTCGTCGGGGCCGAATATCACCGAGGGGCGGAAGCTGGTTACGTTCAGTTTTTTCGCCATATGCACCAGATCCTCGGCCTCGCCCTTGCTGCGCAGGTAATAGCTGCTGCCCCTGTCGGCATCGGCGTTGAGGGCGCTCATGTGCAGTAGCCGGGTGACGCCGTTGTCCTGGCAGGCGACCACAACCCTGTGTGCCAGTTCTACGTGGGCACGGCAGAACCCACGACCGTTGTGACGTTTTTCATTGAGAATACCGATCAGATTGATCACCACGTCACAGCCGCGGACAACCTTATGCAGATCGTCCTCGTCGTGTACGTTGCACTCCACCAGTTCCAGTGTCGGCAATACCAGCAGATCGCGGTGTGGCGCAGTGCGGCGGGTCGGGATCCGTACCCGGTGACCGTTGCGAACCAGCCGCGCCGCCAGATGGTGGCCGACAAAACCGCTGCCACCGAGGATACAGATGTGGTGTTGCATGGACGGAGACTCCTTCATTTCCGCAACGGAGTGCTTTATTGCCTTGAATAGGACTGGCACACT
>JBNKDG010000036.1:0-1140 GCA_050288165.1 Thiohalomonadaceae bacterium
CTTGCCGGCCTGCTTGGAGGGCTGCATCGGGAACAGTTCGTACAGATCCTTGGAAGCTACTTTCTCGCCCCACTTCTCCGACATGGCCTTGATGATGTTACGGTCGTTGGGCTGGTTGCCGCCGTTGTTGATGTACTCATCACGCAGGTAGCTGATCAGGTCCCAGGCTTTTTCACTCAGAGCAATGCCCTCTTCGGCAGCGATCGTCGCGGCAACATCCTCGTTCCAGTCATCGATGTTGAGCAGATAACCGTTATCGTTGGTTTCAATGGTTTTTCCGTTAACTTCGTATGCCATAAGTTTTTCTCCTGTCTACAAGTGCTTTGGTATCTTCTACTTCTATACAAAAAAATTCTGGCTATCCTAAACCGCCTTATGCGGGATGAACAAGCCACAGCCCAGTATTTTGAAACGATGTTCACCCAGTCCGATCTCCTGCAACTTCACCGCATCCTTCAGTGGCAGATCGGCGATCAACAAACTGCGCGTCAGCAGTTCGCCATCGGGTAAAACAAAACGGGTCTCCTTGCCGCAAAGTACTTTCTTGAAGCGCAGCTCCGCCTGTTTCAGTTCGGCGATCTGCTGCGCAATGAATTTATTTTCCGTCTGGCCCGGTTCGGTGATCGCCACGTAACGTGAATAGAGGGTATTGGTGGCGATCAGGGGATGGGCCTTGCCCTCGCCCACTTCGATTTCACTGTCACCCAGATGCAGGGTTTGTCCGCTCAACGCCATGCCGTCGTCGATACGTTCCGCGGGCAGGCGCAGAACCAGTTTGGTACGGCGCGACGGATAGAGGGTATCGCCCCCGTCGTGCGGCCGCTCCCAGCCGTTACCGGAACCGGCGACATATATAAGGTGCAATCCGGCCCGCTCCTCTTCGGCAAACCAGGGCAATCCCTGCTGAATCGCAACGGAAAGCGCCCAGGCATGGTCCACCGGCAGGGATTTGCAACGAATGGAGAAGTGCAGATCCAGCACATTCTCCGGCACCACAAAGCGGTCGATGTCGTTCTCGTCCTCTTCCTGCCAGAACATAGCGTTCAGTCCGGAATCTTTGCGCGCAGTGAGTCGCGATCGAACCACCATTGATCGGCAGGGACCAGCACATCAAGGATCATCGCCAACCGCGGCAGAAAC
>JBNKDG010000037.1:0-1111 GCA_050288165.1 Thiohalomonadaceae bacterium
CGGCGGCTTCTGGCTGGTCATCGCCAGCTTCTTCGGCTTCGGCCTGCTGCTCAGCTTCACCCCCTGCGTGTTTCCGATGGTGCCCATTCTGTCCGGCATCATCGTCAACCACGGTCATGCGGTCACGCACGCCCGCGCCTTCTGGCTTTCGTTCGCCTACGTCATGGGCATGGCGGTCACCTACGCCGCCGTCGGCGTCGCCGCCGGCTTCTCGGGCACGCTGCTTTCCGCCGCGCTGCAAAATGCCTGGGTGCTGGGCGGCTTCGCGCTGGTGTTCGTCGTTCTGTCGCTGTCGATGTTCGGCTTCTACGAACTGCAACTGCCCGCCGCGCTGCAAAGCAGGCTGTCCGAAGAGGCCAACCGGCAGGGCGGCAGCTTCGGCGCCATCGCCGTCATGGGTGCGCTGTCGGCGCTGATCGTCGGCCCCTGCGTCGCCGCGCCGCTGGCCGGCGCGCTGCTCTACATCGCCCAGACCAAGGATGCGGTGCTCGGGGGGGGCAGCGCTGTTCGCCATGGCGCTGGGCATGGGCGCGCCGCTGATCCTGGTCGGCGTGTTTTCCCGCTCGCTGCTGCCCAAGGCCGGGCCGTGGATGGAGGCGGTGAAGAAGTTCTTCGGCGTGATCATGCTGGCGACCGCACTGTGGCTGGTGACGCCCGTGATCCCGATCTGGGCGGAGATGCTCGGCTGGGCTGCGCTGCTGATCGTGCCGGCAATCTACCTGCATGCGCTCGATCCGCTGCCACCGCACAGCGGCAGCTGGAATCGCCTCTGGAAAGGCGTCGGCGTGCTGATGCTGCTGGCCGGCACGGCGATGCTCGCCGGCGTGCTCGGCGGCGCGCGCGACCCGCTGCAGCCGCTCGGCTTCCTGCGCAGCGAGGCTGCGGTCGGCGTATCGCCACGGCTGACTTTCGAGCGCGTGAAGTCGTCGGCCGAACTTGACACCCGCATCGGCGAAGCCGTCGCCGCCGGCCAGCCAGTGATGCTCGACTTCTATGCCGACTGGTGTGTGTCGTGCAAGGAGATGGAGAAGTACACGTTCTCCGATGATCGGGTGCGGGCAAGGCTGGCGAACGTGCGCCTGCTCCAGGCCGACGTTACCGCCAATTCGGC
>JBNKDG010000038.1:0-1085 GCA_050288165.1 Thiohalomonadaceae bacterium
CGGTTTTGCCACCACCTCCAGCGCCTATCGCGACTTCCTCAGTCATGACCGCCTGGGCGAACGAATCAACGGCCTGCTGTCGCGTCTCGATGTCGACGACGTCAACGCACTGGTCGAAGCGGGCAAGACCATCCGCAACTGGATCATCGAAACCCCGTTTCCGCCCGCGCTGGAAGACGCGATCCTCGCCAACTATGACGCACTTTTCAAAGACGGCGAACATGCGGTCGCAGTACGCTCCTCGGCCACCGCTGAAGACCTGCCGGACGCCTCCTTCGCGGGTCAACAGGAGACCTTCCTCAATATCCGCGGCAAGGAAAATGTTCTCGAAGCGGTAAAGCATGTATTCGCTTCCCTCTACAACGACCGCGCCATTTCCTACCGCGTGCACAAGGGTTTTAAACATGCCGACGTGGCGCTCTCCGCCGGTATCCAGCGCATGGTGCGCAGTGACATCGGCGCCAGCGGCGTGATGTTCACCCTCGACACTGAATCCGGATTCGGTGGCGTGGTACTGATCACCGGTGCCTACGGTCTCGGTGAAGCGGTGGTACAGGGTGCGGTTAACCCGGATGAATTCTACGTCCACAAAGCGACCCTGGAAGATGGCCGTCCGGCGGTACTGCGTCGCACCCTTGGTAGCAAAGCGATCAAGATGGTTCACGACGATGCAACGAAAGTCGGTCGTACCATCAAGACTGTCGATGTCGATGAAGCGGATCGTCTGCGTTACTGCCTCAACGACAAACAGATCGAAGATCTGGCGCATCAGGCGCTGCTGATCGAAAAACACTACCAGCGTCCGATGGACATCGAATGGGCGCTCGACGGTGAAGACGGCAAGCTCTACATCGTGCAGGCGCGTCCGGAAACGGTTAAGAGCCAGGATGACAAGAAAGTTATTGAGCGCTACAAACTGAAGAAACGTGGCGATGTACGTTGCACCGGCCGCGCCATCGGCGCACGCATCGGCACCGGTACCGCGCGGGTGATCGACAACATCGCCGAAATGGATCAGGTCCAGCCCGGCGACGTACTGGTCACCGACATGACCGACCCGGACTGGGAACCGGTAATGAAGCGCG
>JBNKDG010000039.1:0-1072 GCA_050288165.1 Thiohalomonadaceae bacterium
GGACTCCTCGCTGGATTTCCGGAGCGCGCATCGTGTTCTACAGGAAGAAAGCCTGAAATAAGCCGTTTGAAGCGCGACTGAAAACCCAGTCGCTCACGATAGCGCCAATGCTGTTTTACGAAACGAAGCCAATCGGGTCACTTTTCGGAACACCCAGATGCGCACGACAACCGGAACACCTTCATGGCAGGCCAAAGGCACAAGAATACACTCCAGGAAGCGGCGGCAAATTTCGACGCTGAGGAGTGTCACGGCACGCTGGTGGGGATGTTTTGTGCCAACAACGAGCTAAAGCTGGAAGGGTGGCTGGAAGCGATCGAGGGGCAGGGGCTGGCACTCTCCAGCGAGGCAAAAGAGACCATGCGCGTGCTCTACACCGTTACCCGCGAACAGCTCAATGACAGTGTGCTCGACTTCCATCCGCTGCTACCGGCGGATGACGCCGAGGTTGCGGAGCGGGTTGAGGCGTTGGGCCAGTGGTGCCAGGGATTCCTGTTGGGGATCAGTACCGGCGCCATCGTCATCGAGAATCTGCCTGATGACAGTGGTGAGATCCTGCGCGACCTGCTGGAGATCTCGCGCATTAGTCGTCTTGATCTGGAAGGTGAGGAGGAGGACGAGGAGTCCTACCAGCAACTGCTCGAATATGTTCGTACCGGGGTACTGCTGCTGAACGAAGAGATCAATCCAACCAAGGCGCCACCCCGTGAAGAGATAACCCTGCATTGAGTTGCCGTTTCACAACCACCAAGTCTGCTATATGAATAAAACTGAGTTCGCCAAACGACGTAAACGCCTGATGCAGGCCATGGGCAGGGACAGTATCGCGATCCTGCCCAGTTCCCCGGTACGCATGCGTAACCGTGACGTGGAGTATTCCTATCGTCCCGACAGTGATTTTTACTACATCACCGGCTTTCCCGAGCCTGAAGCGGTAGCGGTGATCGTACCGGGTCGCGAGCACGGCGAGTACATCCTCTTCTGCCGTGAGCGCGATGCGAAGATGGAGACCTGGAACGGCCGCCGCGCCGGACTCGACGGGGCGATGGAGCACTACGGTGCCGATGACGCC
>JBNKDG010000040.1:0-1020 GCA_050288165.1 Thiohalomonadaceae bacterium
GACGTATTCAAGTGCCGCGTTACCGGAATAACTGACAATAGGGAATACCGACTGGAATGCGGCGTGTAGTCCTGATTCCGCACGGCTGCTTTCAGATGCGCCCACTCGCAAAAACTTGCGATAGGAGTCGATCTGCATAGACAGCATATAGGGGACATCAAGAATACTGGGACGTTTGCCGAAGTCCTTACGAATACGTTTTTTCTCAGTGAATGAGTAGGCCATCAGAGTTCCTCAGCTTAACAATACTTTCCAACCAACCGCGGGGTGCGAGTCCATCCTGCACATGTCGCCATTGGTACTTGGATACGGTCGTGGGCTGTTCAAGCGGAAAAAGGCCGGTGACTAACAACGTCACCAGCCGAGTTTCCCCGCACACCCACACCATCCCTGGTGTTACTTGTTCGGGCATCCGACCCGGTTGTCAGGCAGTGCCTGACCTGGAGTGGCATAGCTTTCCAGCGATTACTTCAGATCAACTTTAGCGCCGGCTTCTTCCAGCTGCTTTTTGATGTCTTCAGCTTCGGCTTTGGAAGCGCCTTCCTTAATGGTGGAAGGTGCACCCTCTACCATGTCCTTGGCTTCTTTCAGGCCAAGACCGGTGATGCCACGAACAGCTTTGATAACGGCAACTTTGTTGTCACCGAAGCTGGTCATTACAACATCAAACTCGGTCTGCTCTTCAGCAGCAGGACCAGCAGCAGCAGCGGCCGGAGCGGCAGCAACAGCAGCAGCAGCGGAAACGCCAAATTTCTCTTCCATTGCGGAAATCAGATCAACAACTTCCATTACGGACATGTTGGCGATAGTTTCCAGGATGTCATCTTTAGATACGGCCATTGTTCAATACTCCTAAAATAAGCAAAAAATAGTCTGTCAAAATCGCATTGAGCGCCGTTATGCGGCACCCTGCTTCTGATCGCGAACTGCAGCAACGGTACGAACCAGTTTGCCGGGCACTTCGTTGATGGTACGGGCCAGTTTTTCGACCGGTGCCTTCATCAGTGCCATCAGCATGCT
>JBNKDG010000041.1:0-955 GCA_050288165.1 Thiohalomonadaceae bacterium
TCACTGGCCTGACCCTCTACCATCCTCATGTAGCCTCGGATGGTGGCATCCGCGTTTCGCAGCTGGGCGCGAAGAGTCTCAATCTCGTGCTGAGCGGCCAGCAGACGAGTGCTCAACTCCACCGCCGCATCCTGGTGGTGTACCATCTCCATTCGGGGGATATCCTTTTTCACCCCGTAGGCCTTGAATTGATCCTTCTTCCTGTAGGGCAGGAGGTAGTGGACCGAGTTCTGCAACCAACTCTTGTTGCTACAGACGCACGATGTGATGGCCTGCCAGGCGGCATCAGTGATAGCATCACTGCGAGAAGTCCTGAAAGTTGGTCCGGTGGTGATGCCCAGGTGCTCCAGCAGAGCCCGAAGCCTGCCAGCGAGGATCGGAGATTCAGCCCCGAAGGACTCCACCTCGTCCGCATCTCGGTACATCTTCTCATCCTCGGTGTCGCTCGGGGGAGGGTGCTCTTCGTTGGCCTTGTCTTCTATATCTTGGTCCTTCAGCTGCTGTTGCTCCTCAGCAGGCGAGTCCTGAGCTATTGGGCTCTCAGGAACCACCAGTTCTATCTTGAAGGGTTCCTCTTCTGGTGATGCCTCTTGTGGTAAGTCGGGCAGGGACTCCTGAGGCTGTGGCACATTCCGAGGTGCCAGCTGACCGACGGGTAGACGGCCGGTGCTCTTGCATGCGGTGCGGCGGGTATGAGCCATCTATCATTTAGAAAGAGAAGAGTATGAGACCATAAAATTTTATAGAACCAAGAAATAAGAGTAAGGTGAGAAATTTGGCAAATAATTTGAAATATAGATGTCCTTAAGAGCGACTGTTCTAGCCAGGCTGGCGTCCTACAGTCAACACAGCTCTGATACCACTTGTCATACCCCGTTCTGAGATAGTGGGAACGAAGCCTCCATATGTATGCCCAGGATGTTCAAATCACACGCATGGCAACAATATGATAAAC
>JBNKDG010000042.1:0-881 GCA_050288165.1 Thiohalomonadaceae bacterium
ATTGCATCGCTGGCAAATCGGAATCGGAACCCATCAGGATGGCGACAAACGGCTTGCTCATGGCGGTTACTCTCCAGGAAGAATATTGATTGGATTCAAAACTTTTTCACCACGAAGAGCACGACGCCCACCACAGCTCACTTATTGAAGCATCGTGTTACAACAGCAGCATCCAGCACCATGCCGCAGCAGTATCACTGCGCGCTTCGTGGTGAATCGTTTATTCGTCGTCGCTCTCTTCTTCGGCCTTTTCGTACGGTTCGGCGAAGCCACACTCTTTTTGCGGACAGACCTTTTCCGTACCCTTGCTACGGGTGGTCTTGATCGTCAGGATCGGCCAGCCGCAATCGGGACAGGGTTCATCGATCGGCTCGTTCCACACCGCGTAATCGCAGTCGGGATAGGTGGAGCAGGAGAAGAAGACCTTGCCGCGGCGTGATTTGCGTCGCAGCATGGTGCCCTTGCCGCACTTCGGACATTTCACGCCGGTGTCTTCCGGCTGTTCCAGCGGCTCGATGTGTTTGCAATCGGGATAACCGCTACAACCGATGAATTTACCGTAGCGACCCTCCCGGATCAGCAGCGGCTTGTCGCATTCGGGGCAGGTTCTTCCTTCAACGACCTCGGGTTCACTCTTGGTACCCTTGTCGTCGCCGACGTTGCGGGTGTAGTCACAGTCAGGAAAACCGGTACAACCGATAAAGCTGCCACGACGACCGAGACGGATCGCCAGTGGTTTGCCACATTGAGGGCAGGCCTCGTCGATCTCCTCCTGAGTCACCTCTTTGCGCGAAACACTCTGCTCCTTGTCGTCGACCAGTGCCTTGAACGGTGTCCAGAAACGCTGCATCAACGGCACCCACTCCTCTTCACCACGGGAG
>JBNKDG010000043.1:0-804 GCA_050288165.1 Thiohalomonadaceae bacterium
GGATGCTGAAAATACTTACACCGATCAGGCCGTCATCCGCCTCGTTACCGGATAGCCACGGCATTGTTTGGCGTGCCGTCAGCGACCGCTCACAGTGGAGGGGGCCCCACGCAGTGGGGGCGCCAAGCAACGGCCTTTGGCCGTTGCGCGCCATGGGCAAAGGGACGAACCACCGCCGGCCGGCGGTGGTTTGACCGCGAGCGGGATGCGCGACGCCATCGTCAAACTCGCGATCGCCGCATCCGCCTCCACGGTCGCATCCCCGCAAGCGGGGCCCCTGCTCAGCGCTACGGCGTCGCCTGACTTTTGGCGATGAGCCGGTTCCGGCCTTAAGTCGGTGTTAACTGTCCCTGCGCGAACATGCTGACGCGTCGAGGCCCTCACGCAATAGGCGCGATGAGGGAAGAGAGACGGCCAAACTCACATTTCAGGAATCCATGATGAAAAAAGAACTCCTTGTACTCGCCATGATCACCCTTAGCCTTGCCGCTTGTGGCAAAGGTCAGGAACAAGCCGCAGCCGACGCTCCGCGTTCCGAGTCGGACGTCGCCAAGGCCGAAGCGGCCAAGCTGGCGCCCGTTGTCGCCCCTGCCGCGATGCCGGCCGCTACTGAAGCTGCCGCCCCGGCTGCCGCTCCCGCCGGCGAACCCGCCGCTGCCGCTCCGGCCGCTGCGCAGGATTCCGCCGACAAGCCGAAGCAATAAGGCCTGTTCCCGGAAGAATCGCGCCAAGTCCGGCTTGACTCGGAACGCTGCGGATTTCCCGCAACGGCAAGACGATGCGCAATGCCGCCTCAATGCACAG
>JBNKDG010000044.1:0-785 GCA_050288165.1 Thiohalomonadaceae bacterium
AACTCCACCGGTTGTACCTCGGTGTGGGGTTCGACCTATCCCTACAACCCCTACCCGTTCCCCTGGGCATCGCACCTGTTCCAGGACAGCCCGTCGATGGCGATGGGTCTGTTCGAAGGTCACATGGTGAAGATGGCCGAAGGCTTCCGCGCCATCCGTGAAGCGGAGCTGGAGCTGTCCGGTCAGTACAACCCGGCGGAGCACGACGCCTTCTTCAAGTACTTCAACTGGAAACAGTTCAGTGATGAAGAGTGGTTGATGTGTCCCCCGGTGGTCGCGGTCGGTGGTGATGGTGCGATGTATGACATCGGCTTCCAGAACCTCTCCCGTGCCATGGCCTCCGGCATGCCGATCAAGGTACTGGTGCTCGACACCCAGGCCTACTCCAACACCGGCGGACAGTCCTGTACCTCTGGCTACATCGGCCAGGTGGCAGACATGGCCCCTTATGGCAAGCAGATGAAGGGCAAGACCGAGATCCGCAAGGAGGTCAGCCTCATCGGTATGGCCCACCGCACCACTTACGTGTTGCAGAGCTCGGTCTCCCACGTCAACCATCTGCTGGAGGGTTACATCGACGGCCTCAACAGCCGCCGCCCGGCACTGTTTAATGTTTACGCGGTATGCCAGCCGGAACATGGTGTCGGTGACGATGCCTCCGAGCGTCAGTCACGCCTGGCGGTCGAATCCCGCGCCTATCCGATCATGAAGTTCGATCCGGATGCGGGAGAGACCTTCGAAGCGTGTCTCGATCTGGAAGGTAACCCGGCACTGGAAGACGACTG
>JBNKDG010000045.1:0-777 GCA_050288165.1 Thiohalomonadaceae bacterium
TGGCGTCGGTAGCGACAGACGTTGCATGGGTATCTGGCCCTAGCACGCCGAACCCAGTAGTGCCCATTTGCAGGGTGAATTGTTTGGTCCCGTTGCCGTTGTACTTGGTGACGAAGAAATCCGAGTTTCCCATCTGCGTGTTGCCGTCCAACCCGCCTTTGGTGTATCCCGCCACATAGACGTTGCCGCTGGTGTCGATGGCGACGGACTGGCCCCAGGTTTCCGCTCCCGCCACGCCCAACTGCCGGGTGTATTGCCTGACACCGCTGCTGTTGTACTTGGTGATGAAGGCGTCGCTGGTTCCAGTCAACGTGTTGCCGTCCAGATCGCCGGAAGTAGTGCCCGCCACATAGACGTTGCCGCTGGCATCGGTGGCGGTTGAATAGCCATAGGTAATCGCTCCTCCCGTGGCACCCGACTGCTTGGTGCCCGTCCAGGATGGCGGTGTGCTGCTGCCACCTCCACCACCACCGCAGCCGGCGAAGAAAAGTGTCGTCGCCAGTGCGGCGACGGCGAGTGTCCAGATTTTGCTCATTAGGTCTCCCCGAGAGAATAGTCAGCCGTGGCGGGACGCCAGCCTGGCGTCCCCGGCCGAGGATTTACGGCTACTGCTTGGTGCCGTTGCTGTTGTACTTGGTGACGAAGAAGTCCCGGGTTCCAGTCAGCGTGTTGCCGTCGAGACCGCCATTGGTTCCACCCGATACAAAGACGTTGCCGTCGGCGTCAGTGGCGACGGCGTGGCCTCCGGTAATTGCCCCTGCTGCACCAAGTTGCCGG
>JBNKDG010000046.1:0-775 GCA_050288165.1 Thiohalomonadaceae bacterium
ATGGCCAAAAAGCTATCAGTAACCAGCTTTCGCCCTTCGGTGATCTTCGGCCCCGACGACAGCTTCATCAACCGCTTTGCCAGCCTGTTGAAACGGATCCCGCTACTCTTTCCCCTCGCCTGTGCCGAGGCGCGCTTCGCCCCTGTCTATGTGGGCGATGTGGTCGAATGTTTTGCCCGCGCCATCGATAATCGCGCCACTTTTGGTCAACGTTACGATCTCTGCGGCCCGCGTAGCTACACCCTGAAGCAGCTGGTGCACTACACCGCCAGTCAACTGGGACTGCGGCGCTACATCCTCGCGTTACCCAACTGGGCCAGCTGGCTGCAGGCCTTTATGATGGAATTTGTTCCGGGCAAACCCTTCTCCCGCGATAACTACAACTCCATGCGCCGTGCCAGTGTCTGCGATGAGCCGTTCCCGGCCATCTTTGGCATTACCCCGCGCAGCATCGAAAGTGAGGTCCCCGGCTATCTGAACAGTGAAGCGATGCGCAGCCGTTATCCCCTGCTCCGCTCACAGGCAGGAAGAGATTAAGCCATTGCAGATCTATCTGGTTGGCGGCGCGGTGCGCGACAAGCTGCTGGGGCTGGAACCTCGCGATCGCGACTGGGTCGTGGTCGGTGCCACGCCGCAGCAGATGCTCGATCTCGGCTATCAGCCGGTGGGCAAGGATTTCCCGGTCTTTCTCCATCCACAAACCAAAGAGGAGTACGCCCTCGCCCGCACCGAGCGCAAGACCGCGCCGGGGTACCATGGCTTCAGCTTCCATGCC
>JBNKDG010000047.1:0-768 GCA_050288165.1 Thiohalomonadaceae bacterium
CTGTGCAACGACCTTAACTACATCCACCGGATGACGGTGAAGCTGGTGGCACGCCTGCCGGTCATCGTCGCCATGTGGCAGCACATCCGTAAGGGCTACGACCCGATCCCGCCACGGGAAGATCTGACTACGGCGGAGAATTTTCTCTACATGCTGCACGGCCATGAGCCGGATCCGATCTGTGCGGAGATCATGGACACCAGTCTGGTGTTGCACGCCGAGCACACCATTAACGCCTCCACCTTTGCTGCGCTGGTGGCAGGTTCAACCCTGGCCAGTCCCTATGGGGTGATTGCCTCTGCCGTGGGGACCCTCTCCGGTCCGCTGCATGGCGGTGCCAACGAGAAGGTGGTGGACATGCTGGAGGAGATCGGTTCGCCACAAAATGCCGCGGACTGGCTCAACAAGCAGTTGGACAAGAAGGCCAAGATCTGGGGCTTTGGCCACCGTGAATATTCGGTCAAGGACCCACGGGCAACAATTTTGCAGAAATTGATGGAGAAGCTGGCGCACTCGCAGGGCCGCAGTCACAGCCGTATGGTTGAGACTGCCATGGCGCTGGAAGAGGCGGCTGAAGATCGGCTCGGTGCCAAGGGGGTTTATGCCAATGTCGATTACTACTCGGGGATCCTCTACGCCGAGATGGGTATCCCGGTCGATCAGTACACCCCAATCTTCGCCATCTCACGGGTAGCCGGCTGGCTTGCCCACTGGCGAGAGCAACTTGCAGACAACCGTATCTTCAGGCCCACCCAGGTCTACTCCGGT
>JBNKDG010000048.1:0-757 GCA_050288165.1 Thiohalomonadaceae bacterium
GCATAGGCCATGTCCTGGGCGGTGGCAGCCGCGAACAAGGCGTGGATGCGCGGCGATTTCGAGTGGGCAACGGGGTTGCCGATTACGACGTAGCGGTCGGTCATGGCTTCGATGATCAGTCTGCGGCCTGCAGCCGGTCGGAAGTCGTGAACGACCAGGTGCGGGTGATTTCGATGATGTCGGTGTCGCGCCGGATCGCTTTCGGGAAGGGCGCGTAGGGCGCCGCCATTTCGACGATGCGGCGCGCCGCCTTGTCGAGCACGGGCTGTCCCGAGGAGCGATTGAGTTCCACCCGGTCGAGGCTGCCGTCGCTCCTGATCACCACGGTCATCACCAGGCGGCCGTAAATCCGCCCCTTGGCGGCGTCCGGATAGTTGAGGTTGCCGATGCGTTCCACCTTCTGACGCCAGTCTTCGACATACTGTGCGAACCGGTACTCCTCGACTCGTGCGCCGATGAACTTCTTGCGCGGCCGCTTGTTGTAATCCTCGACCTGACGGGCGATCTGGCCTTCCAGGCGCGCAAGATTCAGCGCCGCCGTGGCGAGATCGACTCCCGTCGCAGCCGGTGGGCCGGTTGGTGCCCGTTCGTTGCGGCGATTGTCCGACGCCAGGGCGCGGTCGCCCCGTATTTGCGTCAGTATCTGATGCTGCTGTGCTTCAAGCTCGGCGACGCGCTTTTTCGTCTCGACCAGGTCAGTGCCTTCGCGCACCGTCGGATCGACCGGAAACGGCGTCTTGGCGCGGCGATCCTCGTC
>JBNKDG010000049.1:0-756 GCA_050288165.1 Thiohalomonadaceae bacterium
GCCTACCTGAAGCCGGAGGATGTGGCGCAGGTCGAGGCCGCCTACCACTTTTCCGTCGAGGCACATCGCGGGCAGTACCGCACCAGCGGCGAGCCCTACGTATCCCATCCGCTCGCCGTCGCCGGCACGCTGGCCGGGTGGCGCCTCGATCCGCAGGCCCTGATCGCGGCGCTTCTTCACGACGTGATGGAAGATACCGCCGTCAGCAAGGAGCAATTGGCCGAAAAATTCGGCAAGACCGCCGCCGAACTGGTCGATGGCGTGTCGAAGCTCGATCGCATCGAGAACCAGTCGTACGAGGAAGCGCAGGCGGAGAACTTCCGCAAGATGCTGCTGGCGATGGCGCGCGACGTGCGCGTCATCCTGGTCAAGCTTGCCGACCGTCTGCACAATATGCGCACGCTCGACGTGGTGCGGCCCGACAAGCGCCGCCGCGTCGCCCGCGAGACGCTGGACATCTACGCGCCGATCGCCAACCGCCTCGGCCTCAACGATCTCTACCGCGAGATGCAGGAACTGGCTTTCCGCCATCTGTACCCGAACCGCTATCGGGTGCTGGTGAAGGCGGTCAGGCAGGCACGCGGCAACCGCCGCGAGGTGGTCGGAAAGATCCTCGAGGCAATTCGCGCCCTGCTTCCCGCCTGCGGTATCGAGGCGGAGGTGATCGGCCGCGAAAAGCACCTGTACGGCATCTATCGCAAGATGCGCGAGAAGCACCTGACGTTCTCGCAGGTGCTCGATATCTACGGCTTCCGC
>JBNKDG010000050.1:0-723 GCA_050288165.1 Thiohalomonadaceae bacterium
GTAAGAACTAAAAATAATCCAGTGGGTGATTACACTGAATGGCTGGTGGCAAAAGGTTTAGGTCTTGAGCTTGCAAATAATTCATCTTCTGGCTATGACGCAATTGATACAGAAGGCAAAAAATATCAAATAAAGGGGCGCAGAATAACCCCAGATAATAAATCAAGGCAGTTAAGTGCCTTGAGGAATTACGAGAAGAAAGACTTCGATTATTTGGTTGCGGTTATTTTCAATGAAAACTATGAGGTCATTGAAGCTCGCATGATTCCTCATGATGTTATCGGTAGTTATTCAAAGTATAGAGAGCATGTGAATGCACACATATTGCATTTAAAGGGAGCAATTCTTGAAAACCCAAGAGTCACAAGTATTGTCGAGAAAATCAGCAGCTAACCAGGCGCTCCACCCGACCAAAAACCGCTACGCGGTTTTCGTCGGGTGAGCTTGGTCGTTATACGAATTAAAAAATGAGCAAAGTTAGTAAAATAGAGTGCCATGAATGTGGCCACCCAAATAAAGTCGACCTCTCAGAGAAAAAGGGAGCGTACTTCTGGGTTTGTGATTCTTGTGGCGCCGAATGCGGAATGACAGTTTCTTATCCTATAGAGGATTTGATGTCTCCTGAAGAGTTGAGAGAATATGAAAGGAAGCAGAATACATTTTGTAATTTACATATTATTTATAGAAGTATCGAAGATATCCCAAAGTTCAAAAAATATTGCC
>JBNKDG010000051.1:0-721 GCA_050288165.1 Thiohalomonadaceae bacterium
GGGGTGGGGGGGGAAGTCGATCTGATCGTCGGCAATCCGCCCTATGTCGCCGAGGGCGACCCGCATCTGACCGAGGGCGACTTGCGCTTCGAGCCGATGACGGCGCTGGCTTGCGGCGCCGACGGCCTGACGGCGATTCGTCGTATCTTGACCGAAGCGCCACGTCACCTCATTTCCGGCGGCTGGCTGTTCCTCGAACACGGCTACGATCAAGCCGAGGCGATGAAGATACTGCTCGATGAGGTCGTCTTTGCAGACATCGAACAGCACCGCGATCTGGCTGGGATCGTCCGCGTTTCCGGAGGACGCTGGGCAGGGGACGGCTGATCGGAGCCCAAACAGTAAAAAAGTCAGCCGTGGCGGGACGCCATGCTTGGCGTCCCCGGCCGAGGATTTGTGGCTACTGCTTCACGCCGTTGCTGTTGTACTTGGTGACGAAGAAGTCGCTGGTTCCCGTCAGCGTGTTGCCGTCCAGGTTGCCCTCGGTATATCCAGCCACATAGACATTGCCGCTGGCGTCGGTGGCGACGGATCGGCCTTCGGTAAGTGCCCCCGCCACTCCCAACAGCTTGGTGTATTGCTTGTTGCCGCTGCTGTCGTATTGGGTGACGAAAAAGTCCCGGGATCCTGTCAGCACGTTGCCGTCCAGATTGCCAAAGGTTGTACCTGCCACATAGATATTGCCGCTGGCATCGGCGGCCACGGAATTGCCGTAGGTGTC
>JBNKDG010000052.1:0-695 GCA_050288165.1 Thiohalomonadaceae bacterium
CATTCGACCTTGATGATACGCGGAGTGGGTTTTCAACATCATACCTGTGGAGAAGAAGGGCACCGACAAAATTCTGGTATGTATATATTTTCGTAATTTAAATAAAGTAACTCCTAAAGATGAATATTGCCTATAGCCGATATGCTTATTAATAATGCTTCTGGACATCGAGTAATTAGCTTTTTAGATGGTAATGTTGGTTATAATCAAATTTTCATGACCGAAGAGGATAAGTCTAAAATGACTTTTCGTTGTTCTAGTTTTATCGGTTTATTTGAATGGGTTGTTATGACTTTTGGATTAAAAATGTCGGTGCAACATATCAAAGAGCTATGAATTTAATCTTTCACGATCTGCTCGGAGTTTTGATGGAGATCTACATTGACGACGTGGTGGTTAAGTTGGTTGGGTTCGAGGAGCACATGGCCGACTTGAAATTGTCATTGGAAAGGATGAAGAAGTATGGACTGCGGATGAACCCATTGAAGTGCGCCTTCGGAGTAACATCGGGAAGGTTCTTGGGGTTTGTAGTACATGAACACGACATACAAATCAACCCCAAGAAAATTGAGTCCATCGGGAAGATTGGAGAACCGGTGTGCAAGAAAGACGTCCAAAAGTTGCTTGGTAAGATAAATTACTTGCGTCATTTTATATCTATCCTTGCAGGGTGAGTAGAGTCTTTGTTTCCATTA
>JBNKDG010000053.1:0-693 GCA_050288165.1 Thiohalomonadaceae bacterium
ATCATCAGCATGGACGCTTTAAAACAGGATAGGGACACTAGCAAAATTATCGGAATGCTCTACAACGATGAACAGGACCTGATCGGCAGCTGGCTTGTCGTCAAAGGCTTTGACATGCCTGCCTCGGATCTTGCCAAAGTCCGCGCCATGCTCACCAAGCAACTTCAGGCCAACAACAAAGAATTGCTCACCCAAATCAGCGATCCTGTCTGGTTATTCCGTGTCATGCCCGACCTATCGCTCACCCTGGAGCCGTAATACCGCATCACCTGCAAAACAGGGGCAGAGAGCATTTTTCTCTAATATTAGAAACAATTGCTCTCTGGCCCGCATTTTCCGCTAATATTAGCGAAAATTCCTCTCTGACCCTGTTTTCTCTGTTTCCTATAGACAATATATCCCAAGTATTCGCTAAGCACTTTCCGGTTTTTGCGCTGCCAGGATCAGCCGTGCGCGCCGCTTTAATGCCTCTGAGGCCCCTCTTTCATCCGTGAAACGAAACATTGCAACAATATTCATGAGCATTTGAAACGGAGTGACAATAAGTCCGAAAGGGATACCCCACCAACCAAGCAAAAATGAACCGGTTAAATCAAGCGCCTGCTTTTTGGTGGCACAACTCTTACAGAGCAAATGCTCACTTGTTTGCCACTTTGTGTAGAGAACAACTGAATAGACGCTATAAGATTTATG
>JBNKDG010000054.1:0-685 GCA_050288165.1 Thiohalomonadaceae bacterium
TTGCCGATCGAATTCTGGCTAATGGTGATAATCAACCGCCCGCTATCGTCCCGATAGAGCAACTGCTTGAAGGCCGGTTGCCAGCGGATGGCGTTGGCATATTTGGCATCGTGCACACACTGGTCACGCACTTTCTTGGCGGTCTTGAGGAAGTCGTTGTTATAGATCAGCGTATTTTCGATCTGTTCGGGGAAATAGGCGTCTTTGGGTATCGGGGCGTTACGGGTCGACACCTGGGTAAAGAAGGTGCGGTAGAAATCGATGAACCCCATCAGGATGGCGTCGTACTCACGCCAGAAACGGATATGCTTCAGCACATCCACCCCGCCCTGCACTTCCCAACTGGGCAACCCCTGCGGATAACCGGTCAGATCGATCCGGCAGGTTCCATCCGTAACCGGCTTGAGAATCTGCAAATCCAGTTGGGAGAAGAACTCATGGTAGACATCATGCATGTAAGCCTGAAACAGGCTGTGCTGACCGCCATCGGTCAGGTTCGGGTTGTCCGGATCGGCAAAACGGGACGCACGAAGCTGCTGTTTATCGAACACGATGAAGTGGTTGTGCAGCATGCGGATGCTAGGCACCCCCGGCGAAGTGAGCGGCCAGGTGGCATCCAGGCTCGCCTCACCCGCCAGGATCAGCGACTCATCCGGATCGGGGTACTGCTCCAGCATGTACTCGA
>JBNKDG010000055.1:0-684 GCA_050288165.1 Thiohalomonadaceae bacterium
ATAGGTACCTGTCCCCGCTACCCCCAGCTGTCGGGTGTATTGCTTGGTTCCGCTGCTGTCATATTTGGTGACGAAGAAGTCGGTGGTTCCCATCAGCGCGTTGCCGTCCAGTCCCCCATATGTATAGCCTGTTACATAGACGTTGCCGCTGGCGTCGATGGCGACGGAATTGCCATAAGTATCTACCCCCGCTGCGCCCAATTGCTTGGTGTATTGCTTGACTCCGCTGCTGTCGTACTTGGTGACGAAGAAGTCGGTGGTTCCCATCAGCGTGTTGCCGTCCAGCCCCCCAGTTGCAGTACCTGCCACATAGATGTTGCCGTTGGCATCGGTGGCGACGGAATTGCCAGTGGTATTTGCTCCCGCCACGCCCATCTGCTTCGTGCCGATCCAGGGGGCGGCGCACTGAACCATCACCGTATTAACATCGGTCGTCGCAGTGCCGCTGCCGTCGCTCACTGTGCAGATTTGACCGCCTGGTTGAGTCAACACCGTCACGGCATAGGTCCCGCCGTTGGACACGGCTGTGCTGAAGGTGAAGGAGCCGTCGGAAGAAACGGTCAGGTCGTCGCCACCGTTGTTTTGCAAGACCAGCGTACCGGCAAGCCCGCTGACGGTGCCACCGATGGTGTAGGTGGTGGCCGACGTACCGCCGCCTCCGCCTCCGCCACAGCCGGTGACGAT
>JBNKDG010000056.1:0-684 GCA_050288165.1 Thiohalomonadaceae bacterium
GGACACCACCCCTTCGCCGATGTCCGGTACGACAATTACTTCACTCATCTCGACTCCCCTGTGTTTGTCAATGTAAAACACCCCAAGTCGGGCATTGCCGCAGACCCTGTAAATCCGAATTCGCTTCGTTTATAGATTCGTAAAAAGTCGGATTCTTACCATGAAGTGCATGAAGACCATGAAGAATGAAAAATCGTTGTAATTTCTGCTTCATGCCCTTCATGGTTTCAAAAACGATGATCACACGACTATTACACGTTTATCTTAGTCCACAAGAGCATAAATACGGCGACAAATGAAACTTGAATATTTCCTTCGTGCTCTTCGTGTCCTTCGTGGTGAATCTATTAGGTCTAAATGACCACGAAGAACGCGAAGAGCACGAAGAAAAAACATCACCGAATTTATGCCCCAGAGCACTTAGTCTACTGTTCGAAAGGGTTCATAATTAGAAATTACCTATTGCATATACTCAAACCGGACCACAAGCTTTTTGTCATGCGATCCGGGGGTCAATTAAATAACGGATTGGCACGATCCGGATCGATCTCCAGCTGTTTGCGCGCCTTGCGGACCGTCGCGGCATCGACTTTGCCTTCACGGGCCATGGCGCCGAGGGCGGCATACGCGATATGGCGGGCATCCACTTCGAAGAAATCGCGCAAGGCGGCCCGGGTATCGCTG
>JBNKDG010000057.1:0-677 GCA_050288165.1 Thiohalomonadaceae bacterium
CTTCGATGTCTCTGCCAACCGCAAGCAGACCGACTACCGGCTCGTCGCCGGCCGGCCGAATCCGGTGACCGAAACCTCCTGGCGCATCGAACTCAGCAACGCCAAAGAGCAACCGGTAACCGTCAAAGTCGTCGAACCCATGCCCGGCGACTGGGAGATGGTCAGCGAAAGTCAGGAGCACGCCAAGGGCGACGCCCATTCCGCCGTCTGGAACGTCGAAGTGCCGGCCGACGGCAAGGCGACGCTGGAATACACCGTGCGGGTGCGCTGAGGGAAAATGTCAGGCGACGCCGGAACGCGGAGCAGGGGCCCCGCTTGCGGGGATGCGACCGTGAAGGCGGATGCAGCGATCGCGAGTTTGGCGATGGCGTCGCGCATCCCGTTCACGGGCATTTTGCCCCCACTGCGTGGGGCACCCTCCATTGCGAGCGGTCGCTGGCGGTACGCCACTGGAAAGGGGAAAACATGCGACTTAAGATGATGACTGCCGGTGTGCTAGGGGTAACAATTGCCGGGATGGCGTATGGAGAGACGGAATACGGGGATTCGTGGCCTGTGCCCAACTACTTGTGTGAGATTGCAATATGAGGCGTTTGGGAATCATTAAGGCAGACACTCTCGTTGGCATAGTGAGCTACGTTGGATTACCGTTGGCCTTCGTGTATGTGGTTTCAATG
>JBNKDG010000058.1:0-671 GCA_050288165.1 Thiohalomonadaceae bacterium
CACGGCGTGCTGATCATGACCGACATCTTCGGCGCCACGCCGGCCAACGTTGCCATGAAGCTGCTCAAGCGCGGCAAGGTCGAAGGGGTCGCCGGCGTCAATCTGCCGATGCTGCTGCGCGCGCTCACCTATCGCGACAAGGACATGGAAACGCTGGTCACCAGGGCCATCGCGGGCGGGCGCGACGGCGTCGTCGGAATGCAGTAAGCGCCATGCCGAAAATGGAAGTCGAAATCGTGAATAAACTCGGCCTGCATGCGCGCGCCTCCGCCAAGCTCACCCAGCTGGCCGGCAGTTTTCCCTGCGAAGTCTGGATGGAGCGCAACAATCGCCGCATCAACGCCAAGAGCATCATGGGCGTGATGATGCTGGCGGCGGGCAAGGGCGCCAAAGTGACGGTCGATTGCGAAGGCGATGACGCCGACGAGGCGCTTTCCGCCATCGCAGCGCTGGTCGCCGGGAAGTTCGGGGAGGACGAATGAGGCTGGTGACCCGCTCCCCTCGCCTTCGGCCCCACGTGCGGCTTTGCACAGCCGCACGGCTCCGGCGGCGCGGAGCAGTGCTCCGCGATATCCCGCCTTCGCCACCCCTCTCGGGGGGAAGCCTGCTTGCTCGCTACGCTCGATTGTTACGGGGCGCTTCGCCTCGTGCACTGCGCGGCTGCGCGCTCC
>JBNKDG010000059.1:0-663 GCA_050288165.1 Thiohalomonadaceae bacterium
GTCGTCAAGCAGACGACCCAGGCGCGCCATGACCAGTTGCACGGCACGGCGGCCGGAGTGCTTGCCCAGGACGATGCGGTGCTCGCGGCCGACCAGTTGCGGATCGAAGCCCTGATAGTTGTCGGGGTTCTTGATCAGGCCGTCGACGTGGATGCCGGCCTCGTGAGTGAAGACGCCCTCGCCGACCACACTCTTCTGCCAGCCGACCGGCCGGCCCGAGGCGCTGGCGACACGCGCAGACAGCGGCGGAAAATCACGCAGGTCCACCCCGGTCTGGATGCCATGGCAGCGGTGCAGGCCGATCACGACCTCTTCGAGCGGCGCATTGCCCGCCCGCTCGCCGAGTCCGTTGACGGTGGTGTTGACGTGCGTTGCGCCTGCCTTGGCGGCCGCCAGCGTATTGGCGGTGGCCATGCCGAGGTCGTCGTGGGCGTGCATCTCGATCTCGATGTCGCAGACCTCGCGCAAGGCCCCGATGCGCTCGTAGGTGGAGAAGGGATCGAGCACGCCGAGCGTATCGGCAAAGCGAAAGCGGCGCGCACCAGCGGCCTGGGCCGCCGCAACGACGCGTTTGAGGAAATCGGGATCGGCACGGGAGGCATCCTCGCCGCCGACACAGACATCAAGGCCGAGATCGAGCGCGTAGCGGACATGGCGCGGGAT
>JBNKDG010000060.1:0-658 GCA_050288165.1 Thiohalomonadaceae bacterium
GCTGTTATTGCTCGAGCTTCAGGGATACGTGGTATCCACAGCCGGTGGATACGCCCTGGTCGGTAAGAGAAGGTGACATGAAACAAGACGTATTCGACATCCTGCTCTACCTTTTCGAAAACTATATGTACGAAGAGAACGAGCTGGAGCATGATCGCGATTCTCTGCAAATAGAGCTGCAGGATGCCGGCTTTCGCAAGCATGAGATCGGTAAGGCGTTCGACTGGCTGGAAGGCCTCGGTGCTATCGACTATGACGGTGAAGCGAAGCGCGGTGGCACGCAATCTTTCCGCATCTACTCCGATGAAGAGATGGTGAAACTCGACAGCGAGTGTCGCGGTTTTCTGTTATTTCTGGAGCAGATGGGTGTACTTGATCAGGCGACCCGTGAAATGGTCATTGATCGGGTAATGGCGCTGGAAAACAGCGAAGAAGTGGAGCTGGATCAGCTCAAGTGGGTAATCCTGATGGTGCTGTTCAATCAGCCTGGTCAGGAGGCCGCTGTAGCCTGGATGGAAGACCTGGTAATGGACGAAGTGGTCGCCCAGATCCACTAAGCCATTGAGCGGATTCGGCTGTCCATGCCCGCGCACGCGGGCATTTTTTCTGGTAAATAGAGTGTTATGAGCAAAAACCTCGTTATTGTGGAATCGCCGGC
>JBNKDG010000061.1:0-648 GCA_050288165.1 Thiohalomonadaceae bacterium
CATTCAGAACCGACCGGCTCTCTCCAAGCTCCTTCAAGTAAATCAAACGCACCACACCCGCATAACGACCTGCCAACTCGGATCGATGGTAACCGGACAGATTGAAAAGGCCGCCAATGGAGAAGGCATTGTCAGCCGGCACGTCCGTATCGATCACGCCGGCGATGCTGGACCAGAGCATGAGCGTATGTTTGTTCCAGGTTCCTGCCCAAAGTCCGTTTATATGCAATGCATCATATTCAGCATCCGCGCCGAGTTCGTCTCTGCCGGACTGCCACATAACATTGACCAGCGAACCAGACCGAGGAAAGTTGATGCTATCGAGTTGATCGTATCCGAAATTCACCACCCAGGCGCCGGAATGGAAATCCTGTTTTGGCGTCGACAGGTTGCCAATGTAGGTACCCGTACTACCGGATCCTGTAAATGCGCCAACCTCAATCTGGCCCCAGTTTCCGAATTGACGTCCCGCGGCCACGGAGAACGTTGACGACGAAACCTTCAGATCAGCCACCTGCTTACCGGACTCATACTGTCCAATGTGCTCTTCGGAATACCCCAGCGATGATCGAACGTAATATCGAAGATGACGATCAATAGGCTGGTACAGCTCAGTGGTTATTCGTTGATCGTGCCCGATTTGGAGCT
>JBNKDG010000062.1:0-648 GCA_050288165.1 Thiohalomonadaceae bacterium
ATTGACAAAGCATAACATAGCTTTCATAGGCTTGACCATTGGAGAGGCCACCTAGCATTCTTCATCTTCACCCTGCTGGAACACCTGGCTCCAGCCTTCCTGGCCATCTAAAGCAGTGGGGTCTTATGGTCGCTACTCAACAAGTGCAGGAAAATAAATGATATGCAGGATATAATAACAAAGATAAAGTTGTAGTAAGGTTGAAAGCAGAAATGCACCTACACTTGACTCATTGATTATTAGCATACTATTGACTAGATTGAGGTTGCAGGCTGAAACTATCCCTTAAGTTAAGTTTAAGCATATCATAAGTATGGTCACACAGGCACAAAGTAATCACAAAGATTCCACAAAGACTTGGCCAATTCCGCTCCATTCCCATCCAACCCATCTAATCAAAAGAGGATCCTAGATTGCTTGTAACCGCAAGCTCAGCTATCATGATAGTTGTACACTCTGCAGAGGTTAGTACCCTGTACTCACGCATAGTGATTTTATCACCCGTCTGACTAGAGAACATCCTTTCTGCCATTCTTTACACTTCCTTTAGTGTATGGCCCAGTGATCACTACATGCCTTTACGAAGGTTAACCTCAGCTCGTATCTCTTGCTTTGCCATAGGTTTCCCCTTGTTGGGTACAACAGAAT
>JBNKDG010000063.1:0-645 GCA_050288165.1 Thiohalomonadaceae bacterium
AAATCAGTCCTTGACAGTTGCGTCGCCGTGAAACCCCCGGCTGACCTGCCGTACGGTGTCCACCAGCACGGTGACGCTGTCGGGATCGACGTGTTGCGAAATGCCGTGACCGAGATTGAAGACATGGCCGCTGTTCGAGGAATGCTTGCCGAAACTTTCCAGCACCCGTTTCGCTTCGCGCGCGATGCCGTCGGGCGTGGCGAACAGCGCCACCGGGTCGAGGTTGCCCTGCAGCGCCACACGGTCGCCGACACGCTGCCGGGCTGCGCCGATGTCGCAGGTCCAGTCGAGGCCGACCGCATCGACGCCGATGGCGGCGATCGACTCCAGCCACTGGCCGCCGCCCTTGGTGAAGACGACGGATGGCACGCGCTCTCCGTCATGCACCTTCTTCAGGTCGGCGACGATGCGCTCCATGTAGGCGAGCGAGAATTCCTTGTAGGCCCAGGCCGGCAGCATGCCGCCCCAGGTGTCGAAGACCATCGCCGCCTGTGCGCCGGATTCGATCTGGGCGTTCAGGTAGTCCGTCACGGCGGTGGTCGTGATGTCGAGGATGCGGTGCAGCAGGTCGGGCCGGCTGTAGAGCATGGTCTTGATGTTGCGGTAGTCGTCGGAACCGCCGCCCTCGACCATGTAGCAGGCCAG
>JBNKDG010000064.1:0-627 GCA_050288165.1 Thiohalomonadaceae bacterium
GTGAACAACGCCGATCCGTGGGTACGCGGCAACACGCCGGTGCGCACCGAGATGGGACGAACGGTCTTGGTGTCGCGACCGTCGATACGCGGCTCACCGGAGAGGATACGTCCCCGAACAACCTTTTTCTTCAACTTACCGAGCGCATCCTTGACTTCGCCTTCGCTCCACTTCGCCTCTTCGCCGCTGCAAAGGGCCTCGACAGCCGCACTGGTAGCCGCGTCCAGCTGAGCGTAACGCTCCATCTTGTCCGCTACGGAGTAAGCCTGCTTGATGGCGTCGCCTGCAGCCGCAGCCACAGCTTCGCTCAGCGAGGCATCTTCCGTCGGCACGCTGTACTCAATAATCGGCTTGCCGACCTCGGCCGCCAGCTCCTTGATGGCGTTGATGGCGACCTGCATCTGCTCGTGGCCGAAAACGACGGCGCCCAGCATGACTTCTTCGCTAAGTTGTTGCGCTTCAGACTCGACCATCAGCACCGCGCCGGCGGTGCCGGCAACGACCAGATTGAGTTGGCTGTCCGGCAATTGGCTCAAGGTCGGGCACAGCACGTACTGGCCGTTGATGTAGCCGACGCGGGCGGCGCCGATCGGGCCGTTGAAGGGGACGCCGGAAATGGCGAGTGCC
>JBNKDG010000065.1:0-626 GCA_050288165.1 Thiohalomonadaceae bacterium
GGTATCCTGGCCCAGAAAGGCACCAGCGCAGATTTCAGGGAATTGGGTAGAACTATGGCCTGAGCATATCCACTGACCGCCAAAGAACGCCCCAGCCGATAGCGGGTTCCCAGCTCCAGACTACCGTGACCTACCGGCATCTCGATGGCACCGGAGACCTCCGGCATACGCTCCAGCAGGGGCAGACTCCAGCCAGGCGCCAGCACATCTATTTCGACATCGGGCCGCTGCTGGCGCAGGACCATGAACAGACTCTGCGCCATCACCATATCGCCCACCCAGGATGGGCCAACTACCAAAATGCGATTGCTATCGCTCAAAACTGATCTTAGCTATCCAGTCAGATCTATAATCAGGCTTAAACCAGGGTCAGCCATTCAGGATGTTCATCCCTGCGTCCATGTACCTGATCAAAATACATGGTCTGCAGCCGCTCGGTAATCGGGCCACGACCATGATTGCCAATAGGACGATTATCCACCTCCCGGATCGGGGTAACCTCGGCGGCGGTACCGGTGAAGAAGGCCTCATCCGCGATATATACCTCATCCCGGGTGGTGCGTTTCTCGACAACCTTAATGCCAAGCTCGTCCGCCAGACTCATCACTGTCCTGCGGGTTATACCA
>JBNKDG010000066.1:0-623 GCA_050288165.1 Thiohalomonadaceae bacterium
GATTATAGCGGATGCGATAAGCCGGCCTGTCGTGTGAATCTTATCGGTTGCCGCCGCTGGGATGCTGCTGTTGTTTCTTGCCGGCTCTTGCGTTGGCGCAGGGGTCGTTGCCTGCCTCAGCCCGGCGCTTGCAGGAGAAATCGCATTCATCCACGACACCGGGCGGCCCGATGCATTGTGAGATATGCGACAAATCGGGAGTCTTAATTTATAACCATATGAATTAAAAGAATATTACAGCGGGCATCGTACTTGCTCCTATCGAAGCATGAACGCCTTGCCTTCCTTTTCGACTTCGATCGTTGTAAACGACACCACGCTGCGCGACGGCGAGCAGTCCGCGGGCGTCGCGTTTTCGATCGACGAAAAACTCGATATAGCCCGCCGTCTGGATGCGTTGGGTGTGCCCGAGATGGAAGTCGGTATCCCGGCGATGGGGGTGCAGGAACGCGAGAGCATTCGTGATGTGGCGAATCTCGGTCTGTCGGCCAGGTTGATGGTCTGGAGTCGCATGCACATTGCCGACATTGCCGCCAGCGCAGGGCTCGGCGCACAATTGATCGACATCTCGGTACCGGCCTCGGACCAGCACCTCCGTTCCAAACTGCGCCGCGACCGCGATT
>JBNKDG010000067.1:0-612 GCA_050288165.1 Thiohalomonadaceae bacterium
CTCTCCCATGCGGACTTTTTCGGTTTGCAGCCCGTACCGGCCGCCACCGGCAAAGGCCTCATCGTTCTCAATCCGCCCTATGGGAAGCGGTTGTCGACGCAGGGGGATGCGGAAAGGCAATTCAAGGCGATTGCCGCTAAGCTCAAGGCGGACTTCAAGGGATGGCAGGCCGCGTTGCTGGTGCCCCAACGGGAGCTGGCCGCGAAATTGAACCTGCGGCTCGAACCGCGCCGGATCCAACACGGCGGGCTTGACCTTATCCTGCTCATCGGTAGGATATAGAAATCTGGTTTTCACCACGAAGGACACGAAGAGCACGAAGTTGAAAATTTATCTAATGTTATACCTTTGTGCCCTTCGTGTCCTTGTGGTGTTGAACTGAAGATAATAAAAGGGCAATCTCATGACTTTAAACATGTTTGCGGAGATACCTGATGTTTTGAAAGACGAGGATTTCCAAACGATTCTTTCGCGTCCCAACCTTAAGATCGAACGCATCGTCAGCCGGGGGCACTGTTCGCCCCAAGGCTTCTGGTACGACCAGGATGGGGATGAGTGGGTATTGTTGATCCGGGGCAATGCCGCCCTGGCGTTCGATGATGATCCGCATCT
>JBNKDG010000068.1:0-611 GCA_050288165.1 Thiohalomonadaceae bacterium
GGGCGGCGCTGACCGCCGAACAAATCGCCGCCCATGCCGAGTTTTTTTCATACGGCACCAATGATCTGACCCAGACCACCTACGGCATCTCCAGGGACGATGCTGAAGCAGGATTCCTGATCGAATACATGGAGCAGCACATCCTGCCGGACAATCCCTTTGCTACCCTGGACCGCGACGGCGTGGCCCAGTTGATGCGCATCGGCATCGAAAAGGGGCGCGGTGTGCGCCCGGATCTGGAGTGCGGTATCTGCGGCGAACACGGCGGCGACCCCCGCTCCATCGCCATCTGCCACGAACTGGGGCTGGACTATGTTTCCTGCTCGCCCTTCCGGGTGCCCATCGCGCGCCTGGCGGCGGCCCATGCGGCGTTGAAGGAGAAGAAATAGGAGGATGTCATGACCAGTCCGGTATACTTCATTGATTTTCGAGCCGACGTGCAAAAGAATATCATGGCCAAGCTGCACAACCTGCTGGAGACGGCCGGCATTGCCCGGGTTGTCGGCCTTCGGGATCTGACGGCGGTGAAGGTGCATTTCGGCGAGATGGGCAACGCGGCCTTTATCCGGCCCATCTACCTGCGCAATGTGGTGGCCGCCGTCAAACAGGCC
>JBNKDG010000069.1:0-611 GCA_050288165.1 Thiohalomonadaceae bacterium
CTTGTGGTCCCTACTTACCTCATGGAGCTTTTTGTGGAATGTTCATCTCATCTTGGGCGGTTGAAAGATGGATCCTTTCATCCGTGTCTCTCCTACTTAGCTTCTTTTTGAAATCAATCGGAGAGAATATGACAACAATGATACTATGGTTTCTCAACATTAGGCACTCGGGCACTCTTTTTGGTATGTGGTTCCTCACATCGGCTCAGCAACTGTTCCTTTTTATCCTACCCTCTATAGGCTAAATACGTGGAGCTCATGGGTAAGGAGAAAGGGTACAACTCAAGTTATGTATATTGCCAAGCTAAAGGATGGTCCAAAAAGAGTTAAGAAAACTTTCTCAATTATTTTGGAAAGGGTTTTTAAAATGGTATGATGGAGGGGGAGAAAATGGAATCACATCAAAAAGAGTTTTTGATGTTGAAGTGTTTTTCTCCTCTCAAAATATTGACTTCCCCTTTTATTTGAAGAGACTCTTGGAGCTTTTCTTTTTCTTCCACTTTTTCAATACTTTTTCTCTTTTTTTTCTATGCTCCGTCTCTTTGAGGACTCGAGGATTTTGATGATATTTGAGGAGAAAATCACTTCTCCAAAAACTTCTTTTCAATTGG
>JBNKDG010000070.1:0-603 GCA_050288165.1 Thiohalomonadaceae bacterium
TCTGCAAAAAGACACCAAAGTGTTGAAACGTGCCTACAACGATGCCGCGGGGATTACCGCCGCCTTCAATCTCAATCTGCTGGAGCGGTTCAATCGCGAACTGGATGCGGATTTTGATCTGCAACGGTTTCAACACGTGGCGGATTACAACGAAGCATCAGGCAGAGTGGAGATGCACCTGATCAGTCGTAGCGAACAGCGCGTGAACATCGGTCCTGAGCGGTTGTACTTTGCGGAGGGCGAAGCGATCCACACGGAGAATTCCTACAAATATACGGTGGATGGATTCTTGCGGCTTGCCAGGGAGGCTGGGTTTGAACTGGTGAAAAGCTGGCTTGATGAGAGACAGTACTTCAGTGTGCACTGCCTGAAAGTGGTTTGAGAGTGTGTCGGATTACGCTGCGCTAATCCGACCTACATTTAATTCGGGATATGAGTAGGTCGGGTTAGGCCATCCGGCCGTAACCCGACAACTTCTAAGCAAGACCTTGTTCTGCCTCGCGGGCAAACTCAATTAACCGCGCCAGAATTTTCTGCTGCACCAACGCCATCCGGTTGACGATGTCGTTGCCGCGATCAAAGTCACCCTCCGCCGTTGCTTCG
>JBNKDG010000071.1:0-601 GCA_050288165.1 Thiohalomonadaceae bacterium
TGTGTGCCATGGCATGCACGGCCCCGAGTGATGCGTTTGAGAAGGCGAGTCCGGCATGCATGCAGCCGAGTGTCACCTTGGCGCGGATGTTGACATCTTGCGGGTGCTTCAAGGCCAGCGGTAACCCCTCCCGGATTAGTTCCATTGCCGTCATGGCGTGGGTATCGGTCAATGACGAGGCGGCGATCGAGACATAGGCCTCAATCGCATGCACCAGTGCATCGATCCCGGTACAGGCGGTAAGATGGGCATCCATGCTGGTGTTGGTCTCCGGATCGATCAGCGCTACATCGGGGACCACGGATTTGCTGATGATGGCGTATTTCCGACGTTGTTTTAGGTCGGTGATAATGGCGAACTGGGAGAGATCCGCAGAGGTACCCGCGGTGGTAGGTATACAGATCAGCGGCGGTCCGGGCAGTTCAACCTGGTCTACCCCCTCGAAACTCTCGATACTGCGCTCATTACCGACCACGATATCAATGCCCTTGGCGCAATCCATGGGGCTACCGCCGCCCACGGCGACGATTACATCGCAGCCACTTTCCATGAATACCTTAGCGCCGAGTTCAACTTCACTGTCACGGGGATTGGGTGTGAC
>JBNKDG010000072.1:0-598 GCA_050288165.1 Thiohalomonadaceae bacterium
CGGTTTCTCGGCGAAGTCGCTGGAAGAACGCATCCTCGATGCGGGTGCCGTTGCCATCATCACGGCCGACGAACAAAGCCGCGGCGGCAAGAACATCCCGCTCAAGCCGGCGGTCGACGAAGGCCTGAATCTGGCGGCCAACCATGCGGTCAAGACCGTGATCGTCTACAAGCGCACCGGCGGGCCATGCAACATGGTTGCCGGCCGCGATATCTGGTGGCACGACGCCGTTGTCGGCCAGAGCGACGTTTGCGAACCGGAGTGGGTCGATGCCGAGCATCCGCTTTTCCTGCTCTACACCTCCGGTTCCACCGGCAAGCCGAAGGGCGTTCAGCACAGCTCGGGCGGCTATCTGTTGCATGCCATCCTGACCATGAAGTGGACCTTCGACATCAAGCCTGATGATGTCTTCTGGTGCACTGCCGACATCGGCTGGGTTACCGGTCATACCTACATCACCTATGGCCCGCTTGCCTGCGGCGCGACCGAGATCGTCTTCGAAGGCGTGCCCACCTATCCCGACGCCGGCCGTTTCTGGAAGACCATCCAGGACCACAAGGTCAATATCTTCTACACAGCACCAACAGCCATACGCGCC
>JBNKDG010000073.1:0-597 GCA_050288165.1 Thiohalomonadaceae bacterium
GGATGTTGGTGACTATACCCTCTGGGTCAGCATCGACGATAGCGGTTCTGATATTCTGGGCAGCTTCGATTACACCATCTCGGACGGTTCGCAAAGCGATACTGCTACTGCTGATATCTATGCGGTAGATTCCAGCACCATTACCGGGACGGATGATGATGAGATTCTGATTGGTGGAGACGGTAACGATACTCTCATTGGTGGAGCGGGCGATGACTCATTGGTTGGATATGATGGTAACGATATCCTTGATGGCGGTGCAGGTGATGATTTATTGATGGGAGGTACTGGTAACGATAACCTGAGTGGTGATGGAGGAAACGATACTCTGTTTGATGGTACAGGTAACGATATTCTGACTGGTGGAGAAGATGATGACGTGTTTATGTTCACGGCTGAGTCAGATGGGAACGATACTATCAGTGATTATTCCGTCAGTGGGGGTACTGTAAGTTTTGGATCGTATGGGAACGATGTGATTAACCTGGATGCATTATTTGACCATCTGGGCATTAATGTGGGAGACCGAGTTGTCGATGTGGAGCAATCTGGTGGGGATTCCATAATCAGGGTGGGAACTGACAGTGGCGTTTTTTT
>JBNKDG010000074.1:0-597 GCA_050288165.1 Thiohalomonadaceae bacterium
ACCCGCGACGCCCAGCTGCTGGGTGAATTGCTTGTTGCCGCTGCTGCCGTACTTGGTGACGAAGACATCGCTGCTTCCCACCAGCGTGTTGCCGTCCAGACCGCCGTCGGTATATCCTGCCACATAGACATTGCCGCTGGCGTCGGTAGCGACGGATTGGCCGCTGGTCTCAGCGCCCGTCGCACCCAGTTGTCGGGTGTATTGCTTGTTGCCGCTGCCGTCGTACTTGATGACGAAGAAGTCATGGGTTCCCGTAAGGGTATTGCCGTCCAGGTTGCCACTGGTAACGCCCGCCACATAGACGTTGCCGCTGGTGTCGGTGGCGACCGAAGTGCCAATAGTAGGTTCTCCCGACACACCCAATTGTTTGGTGAATTGCCTAGTGCCGTTGCTGCCGTACTTGGTGACGAAGAAGTCGACGGGTCCCGTCAGCGTGTTGCCGTCCAGATCGCCATTGGTAGCGCCTGCGACATAGACGTTGCCGCTGGCGTCAGTGGCGACGGAATTGCCGGTGGTTAATGCTCCCGCCGCGCCCAGTTGTTTGATCCCCGTCCAGGACAACGGTGTGCCGCCGCCACCTCCGCCGCCGCCGCAGCC
>JBNKDG010000075.1:0-595 GCA_050288165.1 Thiohalomonadaceae bacterium
CGCCTATCCCTTTGTTTCGGCGAAACTAATTCTCCTTCCGCCCGCCCTACCCTGTCCACGTGGACGGGTGCCAGCGCCGGCAGTCGCAGGTACTCTTTCCTCGAAACCCATATTGCAACACCTGATACGGGCCGAATTCGGAAATTCCGGAAAATATATAAAGGGAATACCAATGCAACGCATCCATGGCAAATTTTTGGCTTTGGCAACTTTACTCTCGCTGCTTGTTGCGTATGGTTGCGGTGGCGGTGGCGGCGGCAGTGGCGGCGGTGGCACAACCCTCCAGCCTCACGCCAACGATACGGGCATAGACCTGTGCGGCAACGCCACGATCAACAACTTGGCATGTCCCGCCAGCGGTTACCCGGACCAGGACGGCGATCTTGGCCGTGATGCCAATGCAACAACCAACGACAACAGCGACGGCCGCCTGGGATTCTCCTTCACCAAACTCGACGCCTCGGGCAATGACCTGCCTGCCTCCGCAACCAGTTGGAGCTGCGTACGCGACGAGGTCACCGGTCTCACCTGGGAGACCAAAACCAACGATAAGGGGTTGCACGAGGGCACCGCCGTGTATGCCTGGGGCCCTAAC
>JBNKDG010000076.1:0-595 GCA_050288165.1 Thiohalomonadaceae bacterium
CCAACCAACTCCTGCAGCATGCGCTGCCCTACGAGAATCATGCTAAGTCTAGCCGATTCAGTGACAGTGCTAACAAGGATAAGGAAAAGCATCACGTTAACTTTGTGGATGAGAAGGCCGACGATGAGGAGGGCAACGAGATTTGTGTAGCCGAGTGGGTTGAGAAACCTTGGGATAAACCCATCTCGTGCTCTTTCTTGAAGCCCAATGGAGGACGGAGGGAGGAGATGAGATACACTTTTGACATGTTAAAGTGTGACCGTCTCTTTGATCTGCTACTTCGGGGAGGGGTTATATGACTCACCGAAGGACACTTCCTACCTAACGCCGATATTTTAGCAAAGAAGACATATTGTAAGTGGCACAATTCTTATACTCATACCACTAACAAATGCAATTATTTTCGGTGATAGGTACAATCGACAACCAATTGACTCTAGGTGATGGAGGCAAGATAAAGCTCGACATGGACTCGTTCCTCGTTGGCATGGTCGAGCTCATGGACAAGAAGGTTTTGGTGTGCACGGATCAAGTCGAGATGACCAAGGGAAAGAACGTGGTCGTTTTCAATGAATTGCACAACCGAATTATCAAG
>JBNKDG010000077.1:0-594 GCA_050288165.1 Thiohalomonadaceae bacterium
CCGGCATCGGGGTCGAAGCGGAACAGCGGATAGGCGCGCGACTCCACCGCCAGCTTGCTCTGGGCCACGGCCGTATCGTCGCCGACGCCGTGCTCCGGCGGGCAGACCGCATAGATGTTGAACAGCGCCGGCCGACGCGAATTGAGGCCGTCGATATAGCTTTCCAGCAAGTGGTTCACATGGGCAATCGTGCCCTGCATGACGTAGGAGGTCCGATGCGCCATGCCGATCAGGCTGATCTCCTTGCGCGTCTCCTGCTTGCCTTTTTGCGCCTTGCCGTAGGGCGCCATGTCGGAGACCTGGCCGATGAAGCCCGAGGTGCAGGCCTGGCCGCCGGTGTTCGAATACACCTGCGTATCGACCACCAGCACCTTGATCGGCATGCCTGACATCATGGCGCGCGACAGGTTCTGGAAGCCGATGTCGTACATCGCGCCGTCGCCGCCGATACTCACCACCGGCGGGCAAAGCAGCCATTCCTGCTCATTGAACTGATGCCAGTCGAAACGGCGGAAGAAGTCCTCGTGATGGTCAGGCACGTACTCGTTGTTGAGTTCCATTTCCGCCAGACGGACGGCCTTGAAGCCTTCGGCC
>JBNKDG010000078.1:0-593 GCA_050288165.1 Thiohalomonadaceae bacterium
ATACTGCTATTGGTTACTGCCTCGCGCAGCACCCGCATCATCTCCAGTCCGGTGTAGTCCCTGTAGTATACAACCCGGTCAGCCGAGGTGCCGCCGGCGCGGCGCAGCATCAGGTCTCCAAAACGGTCCAGGTCAAACTGCATGCCCTGCTGGATCAACCAGCGGATCACCTCCGGCGCATCCGAGGCCATGCTGGCAATCAGCTCCTTGTTGCCGTGGAAATGTCCGGACTTCAGGGTGTCTCGGTAGTGGGCCTGTGGTGTGTCCTCTTTCTCGATGGATGCCTGAATGCCGCCTTCCGCCATCACCGTATTGCTGTCTCCCAGGCGCAGCTTGGTCGCCAGGGTTACCTTGGCCCCGGACTTTGCCGCCACCAGTGCCGCTGCGCAACCTGCGCCGCCCCCCCCGATTACCAGGATATCTGTCTGTTTGATCGGAGCCCCGGCTAGGTCGGCCTCATCAATTCTGGCATCGGATTGCAGCATGTCCGCAAGCTGATGATGACAGCGGTCACCTGCATTGGCGCCGACCTTCAGGGTGGTCATAGCATCCTTATAGTAGTCGGGATGATACTGTTTCAGCAGCTCTTCAGT
>JBNKDG010000079.1:0-592 GCA_050288165.1 Thiohalomonadaceae bacterium
CCCGCCTCGGCCAGGGCCTGTACATGGCGGTGTACCACTCCTTTGGCGGTGATGCCCAGCCCTTCGGCGATCTCGGTCAGTAACGGCGCGCGGCCGTGGCGGAGGAGGTAGTCACGGATGAAACGGTAGGTGTCCTGTTGGCGGTCGGAAAGCATGGTGGGGTTCTCATAACGTTCTCTTTAAAAGCTTAGAGAACTTTTTGAGAACTTTCAATCGTGGTGGTTAGAAGTAGTCTCAAACACAGATTCGTGCCCGCAGACTTTGCAACACAGGATTCGGGCGCGAAGATAATTTTGGGGCTACTTCTAGTCTTTGTCGTTTTTCACACCCCGCCGCAATACCTTCACCACCCAGCGATCGATGTTTCCCCAGAACCACTCCTGCAACCGCCGATACCAGGGGCGGTGATGCCATTTTTCCGCCAGGATCTCATGGCTGGCGCCGAAGTCCTTTTCAAACAGCTGTACCAGCTGGCCAACCAGTTGCTGATCGAGCAGCTCCTGATTGGCTTCCAGGTTCCAGCGCAGGTTCCAGCGGTCGATATTACTGGAGCCGATGGAGACCCATTCGTCGCAGAGGATCATCTTGGCGT
>JBNKDG010000080.1:0-591 GCA_050288165.1 Thiohalomonadaceae bacterium
CTATCTCCAGGGTTTCGGCGCCTACATGAATCGGATCGAGGTATGAGCATGCGCGCGGATCTGGACATCATCCAGGAGTGGATTCCGAGCGGCAGCCAGGTACTCGACCTCGGCTGCGGCGACGGCGAACTGCTGGCCTGGCTGCGCCAGCACAAGCAGGTCAGCGGCTATGGCCTGGAGATCGACCCGGAGAAGATCGCCACCTGCATCGAGCGCGGGGTCAACGTGATCGAGCAGAACCTCGACGAAGGCCTGGGCAACTTTGCCGACAACAGCTTCGACGTGGTGGTCATGACCCAGTCGCTGCAGGCCCTGCGCTACCCGGACAAGGTATTGGCGGAAATGCTGCGGGTCGGCAAGACCTGCATCATCACCTTCCCCAACTTCGGCCACTGGCGCTGCCGCTGGTACCTGACCACCAAGGGCCGCATGCCGGTGTCGGATTTCCTGCCCTACACCTGGTACAACACGCCGAACATCCACTTCTGCACCTTCGAGGACTTCGAGCGCCTGTGTCACGCCCAGAACGCGCGGATCAAGGATCGCCTGGCGGTGGACCGCGACCATCGGCACGGCTGGGCCAGTCGCATC
>JBNKDG010000081.1:0-588 GCA_050288165.1 Thiohalomonadaceae bacterium
GCACCTCCGTCGCCACCGATACCGATGGCAACGTCTATGTAACGGGGGCTACCGCTGGCAACCTGGACGGCAATGCGCTGACGGGAGGACAGGACTTCTTCGTCACCAAGTACGACAGCAGCGGCAACAAGCAATACACCAAGCTGTTGGGCGTGACCGGGAAAGCTACATTTGGCATATCCGTCACCACCGACACCAGCAACAACGTCTATGTGACGGGCTGGACCACAGGCGGGCTGGACGGCAACACCCTAACGGGAACCCGGGACTTCTTCGTCACCAAGTATGACAGCAGCGGCAACAAGCAATACACCCTGCAGCTGGGCGTCGCGGGGGCAGATACTTATGGCTCTTCCATCGCCACCGATGCCAGCGGCAACGTCTATGTAGCGGGCGGCACAACCGGTACGCTAGACGGCAATACGCAAACGGGACCCACTGACTTCTTCGTCACCAAGTACGACAGCAGCGGCACCAAGCAATACACCCAGCAACTAGGTGCACTGGGGACAAGCACCTATGGTGAATCCGTCGCCATCGACGCCAGTGGCAATGTCTATGCGGCGGGCACTACCTTGGGTGGCCTGG
>JBNKDG010000082.1:0-588 GCA_050288165.1 Thiohalomonadaceae bacterium
TATCGGTTTTGTACCCCATGTATTGGTGCTGGCCGTGTTTGCCGTTCTTTTAATACTGCAGCCCGATTTCGGTTCGGTGGTGATCTTCTCGGTCCTGGTTTGGGTCATGATGTTCGTGGCCGGCGTGCCCATCCGGTATCTGCTCACGGCCCTGCTGCCGATGTTGCCCATGGCCTATTTCCTGATGGTCGGCGCAACCTATCGCATGAAACGGCTCGTCAGCTTCCTGGACCCCTGGCAGTATCCGGACGGTGAGGGCTACCAGATTATTCATTCGCTGATGGCTTTCGGCACCGGGGGGCTCTGGGGAACAGGCGTGGGCAAAGGATACCAGAAGTTGTTCTACCTGCCGGAACCCCACACCGACTTCATCTTCGCCGTGATCGGTGAAGAGTTGGGATTTCTGGGGGTGCTGTTCGTTATCGGGCTGTATGGATTGATTCTCTGGCGGGGCTCATCCATCGCGTTTCGATGCCAGGATGATTTCGGAATGTATCTGGCGCTGGGTATTACCACCGCCATTGGATTGCAGGTCTCGATCAATCTCGGGGTTGCGCTGGGCCTGCTGCCCACCAAGGGGCTGACCCT
>JBNKDG010000083.1:0-586 GCA_050288165.1 Thiohalomonadaceae bacterium
GATGATGAGGTTCGACAAAAAGTCTACCCCCTTATGGCAATACTAATTGTCGGGCATATATGGTTTGTCTTCATTTCACCTCCCGGTGAGCTAATCATCATGGTGTACTTCATGATGGTGATGGGAAGATTATGCTTTGCAACAAACTTTGATGATATGAAGGAATACTATGCTCTTGAATCAAACAAAACTGTTGTAGGTGAGAATTTGCAAGAAACATACCCAATACCACATCCTGAGCATGTTGAGCCTCTTTAGTAGACACGTGGTTAACCTTGCCGTAGGTGTAGTTCTGCTGACCTTGGGGTCGTAACTGGCTTGCTGTTCCAGTAGCAAACGGCTTGTTGGGGCATTGTCGGGTGAGATGACCACTCATGCCACACTTGAAACAAGGCCCCAAACCTTGACCTCCTTGGTTCTGCGCATTATGCGAAGGTTGCGCTGTGGGCGGGGTACCGGTTGTGGCTTCTATCAGGGTTGCATCTGTACATCCTAGCGGTTCAGCTGCGGTGATGTTCGCTGCAACGGAGCACTTGGCTTCGGCATCTGGTACTGCAGCCGTTGCATCTGAAATTGGGGGCGCTGC
>JBNKDG010000084.1:0-586 GCA_050288165.1 Thiohalomonadaceae bacterium
CATGGATCGATTGACCAAGGTAGCTCACTTTATACCTGTCAAGACCACCTACTCTGGACCGCAACTAGCAGAGTTGTATATGTCGAGGATAGTTTGTTTGCATGGACTGCCGAAGAAGATTGTGTCTGACAGAGGGACACAATTTACTTTGAAGTTTTGGGAGAGGTTGCATGAAACCTTGGATACCCAATTACATTTTAGTTATGCTTATCATCCTCAGACTAATGGTCAGATTGAAAGAGTAAATCAGATTCTATAGACATGCTGAGAGCTTGTGCTCTGCAATATGGAAGAAGTTGGGATAAGAGTCTGTCGTATGCCGAGTTTTCCTACAACAATAGTTATCAAGAGAGTTTGAAGATGGCACCGTTTGAGATGTTGTATGGTCGTAAGTGCTGAACCCCGCTGTTTTGGAGTGAGACTAGAGAGCGGAAGGTTTTTGGACCCGACATTTTGCAAGAGTCCGAGAAGGAAGTTTGCATGGTGTGGGTGAACCTACAGATTGCACAGTCGAGACAAAAGAGTTACACCGACCATAGGAGAAGAGAGTTGAGCTTTGAAGTTCGAGGTTTTATGTACCTCAATG
>JBNKDG010000085.1:0-585 GCA_050288165.1 Thiohalomonadaceae bacterium
ACCGATGTGATCCTGGAAATGGCCACCATCGTTACCGACAGCAACCTGAACATTTTGGCGGAAGGGCCGGTATTTGCCATTAAACAACCCGATGCCGTGTTAGATAATATGAGCGAATGGTGCATTGAGCAGCACGGTAAAAGCGGCCTTACAGCGCGCTGCCGTGCCAGCACCACCAGCCTGGCAGAAGCTGAAGCGGCGACTATCGCATTTTTAAGCCAATATGTGCCAGCGGGAAAATCACCTATGTGCGGCAATAGCATTGGTCAGGACCGCCGCTTTTTAGTGGAGTATGCACCCGCATTGGAGGCCTTCTTCCACTACCGTAATCTGGATGTCAGTACGGTAAAAGAGCTGGCAAAACGCTGGCATCCTGAAGTGACCAAAAAAGTACAAAAATCCGGCAGTCATCTGGCGCTGGATGATATTCGTGAGTCAATTGCTGAATTAGTGACCTATCGAGAGCATTTTTTCAAATTACCGCAATAAAGTGCTTGCATAAGCCAACTGATTTTGTAAAATGCGCGCCATCACGACGCAACAACGTCTGATAACGCGAGTATAGCTCAGCTGGTAGAGCGCGAC
>JBNKDG010000086.1:0-584 GCA_050288165.1 Thiohalomonadaceae bacterium
GACCTCTCCGAACTGCGCATCGGCGACCCGGTGGTGCACGAATCGCACGGCATCGGCCGCTACAAAGGACTCGTGCATCTGGACTACGGCGACGGCGAGGGTGACAACGAATTCCTCCATCTCGAATACGCCGAAGGCGCGGCGCTCTATGTGCCGGTCGCGCAACTGCACGTCATCTCGCGCTACAGCGGCGCCGACCCCGAGTCGATCGAACTGCATCGCCTCGGCTCCGGCCAGTGGGAGAAGGCGAAGAAGAAGGCCGCCGAGCAGGTGCGCGACACCGCCGCCGAGCTGCTGCACCTCTACGCCCAGCGCGCCGCGCGCGAGGGGCATCGCTTCGACTTCAAGCAGCACGACCTGGAATCCTTCGCCGCCGGTTTCGGCTTCGAGGAAACGCCGGACCAGCAAGCCGCCATCGAAGCGGTGATCGCCGACATGAAGTCGGGCAAGCCGATGGACCGGCTGGTGTGCGGCGACGTCGGTTTCGGCAAGACCGAGGTCGCCCTGCGCGCCGCCTTCGTCGCCGTCGCCGACGGCAAGCAGGTCGCCGTGCTCTGCCCCACCACCCTGCTCGCCGAACAGCA
>JBNKDG010000087.1:0-581 GCA_050288165.1 Thiohalomonadaceae bacterium
AGCGACTACACCTCTATCCAACAGCGAATTCGCGAGGGCATGAGTGACGGGCCTAGATCAGACCTTCTCCCACCTCTCATGCCGTTGCCAGCGAAAAGAGAAGATAATCACCCCAATATCATGGGATTCAGCACAAACGATTACCTGCAGCTGGTCGATTGGGCCGGGAGAGCCATCAGAGGGGATAAACACGGAGCGATTGCGTCTGATACCCCGCCTATCATTGCACGCCTGGGTTTGGAGCAGAATGGTTTCGTGGCGCATCTGCGGGGCCATAAGGATAAACCGCACCCGCTGGTGATGGGGACGGTGGATAAGGTGCGGGCAACGGCTCAGCGCCTGGGACAGCGCTTCATCAAGGGGTTGGGTGAGTCCAAACTGCTTTACTGTACTTAGTAATCTTTCTCCTTAAAACCAACAACAGCTTTTTCCTGTAATTAGGAAGAACTATTAATACCTACCCTATATAAAATCTGTTGGTATTCAGCAACTCATTCGGGTTTAAACAGCAAATTAATCCTATCTGATCAAATCATCTAACAGGTCTTGCTGACAATACTGAAGATTATGTGTTGTCGCTG
>JBNKDG010000088.1:0-581 GCA_050288165.1 Thiohalomonadaceae bacterium
CGATCCGCAACGCCGGCCGCCTGCTGGCCGTCGGCGCCGAGATGGTCAAGCTCGAAGGCGGCGAAGTGATGGCCGAGACCGTGCAGTTCATGGTCGAGCGCGGCGTGCCGGTTTGCGCGCACATCGGCCTGACGCCGCAATCGGTGCATGCGCTGGGAGGCTATCGCGTGCAAGGCCGCGACGAAGCCGGCGCGGTGCGCATGAAGAACGATGCCATCGCCATGGAACAGGCCGGCGCGGCGCTGATGGTGCTGGAAATGGTGCCCTCGGCACTGGCCGGCGAGATCACGCGCTCCCTGAAAGCCTGTGCCACCATCGGCATCGGCGCGGGACCGGAATGCGACGGCCAGGTGCTGGTGCTCTACGACATGCTCGGCCTCTATCCGGGCAAGAAGGGCCGCTTCGTCAAGGATTTCATGGCCGAGGCGCAAAGCATCGAGGGGGCGGTCACGAACTATGTCCAGGCCGTCAAGGACGGTTCCTTCCCCGCTGCCGAACACTGCTACTGATCATCCACCATGCAAGTCCATGAAACCATCGCCGGCCTGCGGGCCGTGCTGAAGAGTGCCGGCCGCGTGGCG
>JBNKDG010000089.1:0-580 GCA_050288165.1 Thiohalomonadaceae bacterium
TCCAGAACGCGGTCACCGCCGCGTCGACGATGGTGATGCCGCGCTCCCGCTCCTGGTCCATCCAGTCGGTCACCGTGGTGCCGCTGTCGACCGAACCGAGCTGGTGGGTGCGTCCGGCATAGAACAGCACACGCTCGGTGGTGGTGGTCTTGCCGGCGTCGATGTGGGCGATCAGGCCGATATTGCGGAGCTTGTCGATGGGGGTGGGTTTGCTGGACATCGGTGGAGCGCTGTAAAGGATGGGTTGGTTGGGGCTTGTGGGAGTTTAGACGCTGTTTGCCGGAACGGGTTTGCAATTCAGCACGCCTCACTCCCCATAAACCGTCACCGTCACCACCCGCCGATGGGGCTGGGTGCGATGTTCCCACAGATAGATCCCCTGCCAGGTCCCGAGCGCGGGACGGCCGCCGGTGACGGGAAAGCCGAGATCCATCTGGGTCAGGATCGCGCGGATATGGGCGGCCATGTCGTCCGGGCCCTCCAGGGTGTGGTCGAAGTGGCGGTCACCGTCGGGCACCAGCCGTGACATGAAGCCCTCCAGGTCGCTGCGCACGGTGGGGTCGGCGTTTTCGCACAGGAT
>JBNKDG010000090.1:0-578 GCA_050288165.1 Thiohalomonadaceae bacterium
ACATAACCTGCAGTGATTGATTCATGTAGCCGAATTACGAAGGGCGCCTACAGGCGCCCTTCCACCGGCTACGCGCTTTAGCGCTTACTTGCGCTTGATGAAGAACTCGAATTCCTTGTTGTTTTCCGCCGACGAGAGCAATTCGTTACCCGTCTGCTTGGCGAACGCCTGGAAATCCTTGACCGAACCCGGGTCGGTGGCGATGATGCGCAGCACTTGGCCGGACGTCAGCTCGGCGAGTGCCTTCTTGGCGCGCAGGATGGGCAGCGGGCAGTTCAGGCCGCGGGCATCCAGTTCCTTATCGAAATTCATGGCATTTCCTCGTGATGATGGTTGGTAAAAAACTGTCTTCAGTGAAAGCAAACACCCGCGCCCCGCGGGCCGTGTTCCGGAAGCAAAGTCTGGTTGTTTTCTTTCCGACTGGAAAATAATAGTCTGCGAACCGCATTTTGGGCAACATTATTCGTTGCTGCAGGGCAGCAGATCATCAGGCTACCGACTGGTAGTAAAGGTTCTGCGGATGATTGGCCTGGGCAAAAAAGTACCATCGCTCCGCCAGCAAACCGACATACTGAATG
>JBNKDG010000091.1:0-577 GCA_050288165.1 Thiohalomonadaceae bacterium
GAACGGCTTTTTTCAAGTCCTGACTGGTGGCCGCAATGATACGGACATCGGTTTTAAATGACTGGTTTCCGCCCACCCGTTGGAATTCTTTTTCCTGAAGTACCCTCAATAGCTTGACCTGTAGATCCCGGTCGAGATCACCGATTTCATCCAAAAACAGCGTCCCCCCGCTGGCAATTTCAAACTTGCCTTTCCTGCGGTACATCGCTGTAGTGAAGGCCCCCTTTTCATGACCGAACAGTTCGCTTTCTATCAGATTTGCAGGAATGGCTCCGCAGTTCAGGGCCACAAAAGGATGGGCTTTACGGATGCCGGTCTGATGGATCGTCTGGGCGACCAACTCTTTTCCGGTACCGCTTTCTCCCTGGATAAGCACTGTTGCACGGGAGTCTTTAAGATTTTCGATTAACTGGTAAATTGCGTTGATACCTTTGCTGCGGCCGATGATAACTCCAAATCGTTCCCTGAATTTGCTGGCGTGGGCATTGTCTCTTTCAGGGTGGTGAGAGATACGCATCTCCTGGGCAATGCTAAGTAAAATGCCGTTGATATCTTGCTTTAAGCTCGGCCCGGAAAA
>JBNKDG010000092.1:0-572 GCA_050288165.1 Thiohalomonadaceae bacterium
CTGGAAATTGTCGAGCGTCGCGCCCAGCGGTTCCAGCAGGAAGGGCAGCAGCGGCACGTCCTCGGCGCGGGCGACGGCGGGGAAACTCTTCTCGAACTGGCGCGCGTAGTCCGGTCCGTAGTTCGGCGGCAGCTTCATGCCGACCAGCAACACGCGTGCCTTGTTCGCCTTCGCCGCGCGGACCATCGCCGTCAGGTTCATGCGCATCTGGAGCACGGGCAGGCCGCGCAGGCCGTCGTTGGCGCCGAGCGCGATGACGACCACCCTGGGTTGCACGCGGTGCAGCACTTCGGCGAAACGCGTCCGTCCGCCGGCGGTGGTCTCGCCGCTGATGCTGGCGTTGGACACCGTATAGTGCAGACGGTTATCCTCCAGCCGCTTGGCCAACAGCGCCGGCCAGCTCTGCTCGATGCCGATGCCGTAGCCGGCGGAGAGGCTGTCGCCGAAGATCAGGATGGCGGGGGCGGCGCTGGCGGAGACGGACATGATGGACAATGCGAGCAACAATAAACGTTTGAGCATGACGGCAATGATCGAAGTCGAAGGTTTGGGCAAGGACGTGAAGAGCGGCG
>JBNKDG010000093.1:0-570 GCA_050288165.1 Thiohalomonadaceae bacterium
ATTTAAAGCTAATTCTTGATAAAGACTACTTTGTAAAAGAGGAGCATTGGCTGCCAAGGAGAATGGGGGTGCAGTATTTTGCCTTCGGTAAGACGCTATATTGTGATAGAAAAGTTAAGGTAATCCCATCTCATGAATTTCTGCATATAGCGCAGTTTAATAAATATGGGACTGTCAGAGTTATTGGGCACTACATTTATCATTTGGTAATAAATTACAAAAATGGTTCTAATTTAGGAGAGGCATTTAGGCGGGTTCTGAACCTCCCCCAGTTTAACGGATACTTTAAATAGGCGACAATGTCGCATAAGGAGTATCCCAATGAACAGCAAAAGAAAGCCCTATAAGACCTATACAAAAGAGTTCAAGCTGGAAGCGATCAGATTAATGGAAGAGTCTGACCGCCCATCATCTGAAGTTGCTATGGAGCTAGGCATTCGCAGAAACCAGCTCTACAAATGGAAGGAGCAGTTGGCTAATAAAGGTGAAGTAGCCTTTACCGGTAAGCGAGGCCGCCCAGCTAAGGATGCCAGAGTGAGTTGGCCACATTGAAACAAGAGAACCTACGGC
>JBNKDG010000094.1:0-571 GCA_050288165.1 Thiohalomonadaceae bacterium
GCAATGGATAGGCCACATTATCGTAGACCGAGAGATCAGTCAGCAACGCACCGGTTTGAAACAACATGCCCATCCGCATGCGCAGCGTATAGAGCGCCGAGCGGGAGAGTTTGTGCACATCCTGGCCATCCACTTCAATGCTGCCCCGGGCAGGTTGCAATTGACCGCCGATCAGTTTCAGCAGGGTGGTCTTGCCGGTGCCACTGGGTCCCATAATGGCTGTCACCCTACCGCGCGGAATATCGATATCCACGCCATCGAAAATGACACGGTTGCCACGGGCGAAATGGAGATCCCGGATTTTGATCAGCGGCTGGATGGTACTCACGTTTCTCTGTTGTGGGGCGCTTGGCCTAGGTCCTTCAAATCCTGGTCATTGTGTCGGCGGGGCATGGGGGGCGTCAAGCAAATCCTGGCGTCTAGAATGAATTCCCAGCCCTGACTCGGGCATAATACCCAACATTCAGCCACGGGCATAAATGGCTGATAGGAATGCGACTTACCTTTTAAAAACGATCCCTTCGGATAGGGAATCACAACACCGAGGCGCGCCATTTTCATGGCTGACATC
>JBNKDG010000095.1:0-568 GCA_050288165.1 Thiohalomonadaceae bacterium
ACTGGAGGACTGGAGCGAACTCACACCCCACCAGGTCCGCGCCTATGTAGCCCGACGCCACAGAGCAGGCCTATCCGGTAAAAGCCTGCAACGCGAACTCTCAACCCTGCGTAGTCTATTTCGTTACCTGCAGCAAGAGGGGCTGGCAGAAAACAACCCGGCGCAGGGCATCAAGGCACCCAAGGTAAAACGCCGTCTCCCTGTCACCCTGGACGCAGATCAACTATCCAACCTATTGGACGTCTCCGATGACAACCCCCTGAGCCTGCGTGACCTAGCCATGCTGGAGCTGTTCTACTCCTCCGGTCTGCGTCTGGCCGAGTTGGTCTCGGTGGACCTGCAGGGACCGGATCTGCAGGATGCCACCCTGAAGGTTACCGGCAAGGGCGGAAAGACCCGCCAGGTCCCGATCGGACGCAAGGCGATTGCGGCGCTGCAAAAGTGGATCGCAGTCAGAGGGGAGCTCGCGGCACCGGATGAACCGGCCATGTTTGTCAGCAGCCGCGGCAGCCGCATCCACCCCCGGACCGTACAGCAACGCCTCAAACAGTGGGCACTGCAACATGGC
>JBNKDG010000096.1:0-567 GCA_050288165.1 Thiohalomonadaceae bacterium
CTTGACTTCGCGCATTCCGTCTGCAGCGCCTTCTCTCTCTCCGCCGCTGACACCTGGGCCCCACCTATCAGTTCCTTCTTCTTCACCGAGCCGGCGCACCGCGCCACCGCGCCACCGCCGCCCCTTGCCACGCCTCGGGATACCGTTGGCCATTACCGCCCCGCCCCCCATCACTCCTCCCTTAATCCCCTTCAAACCCGAGCTTAATCGCGCCTTAATTGCCTTAAACGCCACTACCGCCGCCTTTACTCCGGCCGTCTCACCGGCGCCCTTCCCCGGCCCCTATAAAAAGCCCCGAGCACCCCGGAGCAATTCACACCTCACCACACTCTCTCCTCCTCCTCTCCCGCACCAGAGCGCGCCCCCACCGAGCCCGACCGCCGCCGGTCCTTCACCTCCGTCGCGCCGCCGATTCCCCACCTCCCGAGCTCCGAGGAGCCCACGAAGGTGCTCGCCGCCGTCTCCTCCACCTCCCTCGCCCCTTCCCCGGCGACCCCGAGCCCCGGAGTGGCCGGAGGCCGAACTCCGGTGAGCCGTCCACGGCCGGTCCACCGTGGACCGGAGCTC
>JBNKDG010000097.1:0-566 GCA_050288165.1 Thiohalomonadaceae bacterium
GGTGTGCAGTGCGCGCCAGGTCTTGTGCGCGCCGTAGTTCTCCCGCGAGAGGCGATGGATGTCCCGGATCCGCTTCAGCAAGCGTTGGTTCTCCTGCATTCGTCGGCTGGGTTCACGGCGACGCCAGGCATAGTAGCCGCTACGGCTCACGCTGAGGGCCTGACACAACCGGCTGATCCGATGCTCGGTACGCTGATCGTGGATGAATTGGTACTTCACCGCGATTCCCTGGCAAAGTACTGCGCGGCCTTTTTTAGGATGTCGCGCTCCTCCTTGACGCGCTCGAGCTCGTGTTTCAATCGGGCAATCTCACCCTCCTGGTCGTGGGTGCGCCGGCCCTTGCCCGGAAACGCCGCTTCGCCACGGTTCGCCCATTGCTCTTTCCACTTGTAGAGCTGGTTTCTGCGGATTCCCAGTTCACGCGCCAGTTCAGCCGCTGGTTTTTCTCCCCGCTCCAACAACCGAACCGCTTCGAGCTTGAACTCCCGACTAAATGTCTGTCGCTTCCTCATCGAACACCTCCTCGGGGTATTATCCCCTTATCTGGGTGTCCGCAATATCAGGGG
>JBNKDG010000098.1:0-565 GCA_050288165.1 Thiohalomonadaceae bacterium
TCATATCCATATATGCATCGTGTGAAAAGACTTCTCCGGGCTCTGTTTTTTTCAAGCTCAGGGCCAACGCATCGGCAAGGATGGCCCGTCGGCCCGGTTCGTCCACGATGGCGCCGGGTTGATCTTCGTAAACCTCCTTGAGCAGCTGCCAGCACAATCCGTGAAACGTGGCCACCAGGGGGATTTCATCCCCAGGCTTCAACATGGCCTGCAACCGCCGGCGCATCTCTTCGGCCGCCTTGTTGGTAAAGGTCACCGCCAGAATTTTATCGGCCTTGATCGCGCGAGTTTGTACCAGGGCCGCGATCCGGCAGGTGATCGTGCGGGTCTTGCCCGTGCCCGGCCCGGCACTGACCAATAAAGGACCGTCCGCATGATCTAGGACCGCCTGCTGCTCGGAATTGAGGGAAAATCCGGCCGGCTGGGGTTCTTCAAACAGGACCGGCGGCCGCTCCGCCGGACTGGATTGGTGGGCTGCTTCGGACGGGCAATCCGGCCTGGCCGGATTCTGGAGCCCAGAGAAGCATTCGGGATAGACTCCGGTACCGGGCGGCTCTTTGTCAGC
>JBNKDG010000099.1:0-564 GCA_050288165.1 Thiohalomonadaceae bacterium
CGAGTTCTATCGCAACCGTACGCTCGAATATGTGCGCGCGGCACGCGCTCTGGGCCTGGGCAACCGGCAGATCATGGTGCGCCACATCCTGCCGAACAGTCTCACGCCGGTGATCACCTTCCTGCCGTTCCGCATGAGCGCCGCCATCGTCGCCCTGACCAGCCTGGATTTCCTCGGCCTTGGCGTGCCGCCGTCGGTGCCCAGCCTCGGCGAACTGCTGGCGCAGGGCAAGGGCAACCTGGATGCCTGGTGGATTTCCATTTCGACATTCGCAGTGCTGGTGTTGACGCTGCTCATGCTGACCTTCATGGGCGAAGCGCTGCGCGACGCGCTCGACACGCGCAAGGCGGAGAAGCCATGAGCCAGCCGCTGCTCGACATCCGCAGCCTCAGTGTCGCCTTTGGCGATGGCGATGCCGCCTTCCAGGCCGTGCGCGATATCAGCTTTGCCATCGATGCCGGCGAGCGTTTCGCCCTGGTTGGCGAGTCGGGTTCAGGCAAAAGTGTCACGGCGCTCTCCGTCCTGCGCCTGGTGGCGGACGCGCATACGCAGGGACAGATTCTG
>JBNKDG010000100.1:0-561 GCA_050288165.1 Thiohalomonadaceae bacterium
GAAGCGTGCGGGCCAGTCGCAACCGGCAGTGGCGCGCAAATGAGTGTAGGAAGCGAGCAGGTTCTTGTAGACAATGCCGTCGCGCCGGCCATCGACGCCGTGACCGCGCTTGATGTCGTAGGCGAAGACGGTGTCGGCGGGAAGGTGCTCGATGCTCGAGTAGTGGAACTCGTGTGCGGCGATGACGGGCGTCGTTGCGTCGCCTTGGTGCCAGGGGTGGTTCGCCGTTGGCTGGAGTTTGACATAGCCGCGTCCGATGGGCTTCTCGTGCATGACGACATCGCCGGCGATCGCGCCGACCATGCGCTGTGTCCGACCCTTCCATGAGATGGAGCGCGCCAGGTACATCAGGCCGCCGCATTCGGCGTAGGCGGGCAGGCCGGCCTCGATGGCGTCGAGGATCTCCGTGCGCAGCTGGGTATTGGCTTCGAGGTCGTCGAGAAAGCACTCGGGAAAGCCGCCGCCGATGATGAGGCCGTCGCAGTCGGGCAGATGGGTGTCGCGCAGGGCATCGAAATAGACCAGTTGGGCACCGGCGGCATTCAGCGCCTCGATGTCGTC
>JBNKDG010000101.1:0-560 GCA_050288165.1 Thiohalomonadaceae bacterium
GTTACTGTCACCGATGTGACCTAAAGCTAAGCCACGAATGACCAGTGCGACAGTCTGGTTACCGGCGACACCGCCCATTGATGGCACAATGGTCATCAACACGGCAATCGCCGCCATTTGGTCCAAAGTGGCTTCAAACATGTTTGATACAGAAGCTGCCGCTAATGCCGCTAATACGTTCGCACCAAGCCATATACTGCGTTTACGAGCGGATTGAACAACAGGAGCGAAGGTATCTTCGTCGTCATCCATACCGGCCATACTCATCATCGAGTGCTCTGCATCTTCACGGATAACGTCAACCACGTCATCGATGGTGATACGGCCAACAAGATGCTGGTTTTCATCAACCACAGGTGCAGAGACCCAGTTACGACGTTCGAACAGGCTTGCAACGTCTGAGTCTTTTGTATCGACTTTAATCGCTTCGTCTGCGTCTTCCATGATGTCGCTGACAGAGACATCCACCTGAGCGGTGATCAGTGCTGTTAACGATAGATGACCAATCAGACGGCTTTCCGCGTCGATAACATAAAGAGCATCGGTGGCTTCTGGTAGCT
>JBNKDG010000102.1:0-560 GCA_050288165.1 Thiohalomonadaceae bacterium
TGACTGAGACGCCCCTTGCCCGGCATCAATGCAGCCTCGATATGCAGCAACTCGCCACCCACCTCGGTCCAGGCCAGGCCTGTCACCTGCCCTACCTGATCGTGTTCATCCGCACGGCCATAGCGGAAGCGTTTCACCCCCAGATACTCGTCCAGGCGCTTGGGTGTCACAGTGATCGTGCCTTTGGGTTGCTTGAGTAAAATTTCCTTCACTACTTTGCGACAGATCTTGGCAATCTCACGCTCCAGGTTACGCACACCCGCCTCTCGCGTGTAATAGCGGACGATGTCGCGCAGGGTATTTTCCCGAATACTCAACTCATTCGGCTTGAGGCCGTTGTTCTCGTCCGGCATCGGGTCGGCGCCGTAGAGCAGGATGCCCGGGCGGCACCAGTCCCGATACGCGGCGGGCCAGCCCAGGATGGCGCCGCTGTTGCACACGCTGCGTTCGCCCGGCAGCCCGGCGGTGGCTGCATCGAAGGCGGCGATCTGCTCGCGCGTGGTCGCCACGTCCGGTTCGTCGGCGCGGGCAAAGTGGGTCATGAGGGTGATGCGTTCGAC
>JBNKDG010000103.1:0-559 GCA_050288165.1 Thiohalomonadaceae bacterium
TCCACGGCATCACCGCCAGCACGATGCCCAGCGGTTGGTAGGCCACCAGACTGCGTCCCGCGTCGCTCTCAATGATTTCGTCAGCCAGAAAAGCTGGTCCGTTGTCCGCATAATAGTCACAGACCAGCGCGCACTTCTCCACCTCGACCCGCGCCTCCTTCTGCAACTTACCCATCTCCAGGGTGATGATATCGGCCAGTTCGTCACACCGCTGACGCAGCACCTCGGCGGCACCACGCATCAACCGGCAACGCTCCGCCAGCGGTGTTACCTGCCAGGCAGGAGAAGCAGCAGCGACCTCTGCCAGGACGGTTTCCAGCGCCTGGGCACTCCACACGGGGTACTCCTGTACCAATTCACCATTTGCCGGGTTAAGTGAAGTGAACGTCATGGCTCTCTCCATGTCACTGTTATGGGCGTTTTTATACGTGTTCACGTATTATAGTTGGACAGTGTGCCAGCCCTTTCAAGGCAGCGCACTGACGGATTGCCAAACAAGGAGTTTACCGTTCATGCAACATCACATAGGCATCCTTGGCGGCGCTGGATTTGTCGGTCG
>JBNKDG010000104.1:0-558 GCA_050288165.1 Thiohalomonadaceae bacterium
GCCGCCAGGGATGATCTTGCCAATGGTTCGCTTGATCTTTTTTAATTCCTCCATGAGATTGACTTTGGTATGCAATCGCCCGGCGGTATCGACAAATACGACGTCCATGTTGCGGGCCACAGCCGCCTCCATACCGTCATACGCCACTGCCGCAGGATCCGCATTGGCCTTGTGCTTGACCATGTCTGCGCCGGCCCGCTGAGCCCAGATGCCCAATTGTTCGATGGCCGCAGCCCGAAATGTGTCGGCTGCCACAATGAGCGTGGCATCGCCTTCTCGGGTGGCTTTGGCTGCCAGTTTGCCGATGGTGGTGGTTTTGCCGACACCGTTAACACCTACCACCATCACCACGTGAGGTTTGGCATGAGAATGTGCCGGTGGTGGTGGAAACTTCTTAAGATGGGCCAGGATCTGCTGCTTCAGCGTTTCTTTAAGTGCCGCGGGGCCTTTAATTTTTGCTGCCTTTCGGGTTATGGTCTGCATCAGGTCCAGGGCGGTTTGTACGCCGATATCCGAAGTGATCAGCAGTTCTTCCAATTCCTCCAGCATCTCGTCATC
>JBNKDG010000105.1:0-557 GCA_050288165.1 Thiohalomonadaceae bacterium
ACCCCAGGAACCAAACACCGCCTTGATGGCTATCTCCAACTGGGCATAAGGATCTTCCGGAAAGGGACGGCCGGTGTGTTGTTCGACTGCCTTGAGAAAACGCTCGCTGATCTCTTTGAGATCGTTGGCCGACAGACCGACGTCCTCATTCACATGGGCGTTCTGTTTGACCGCTTCAAAGGCTTCGTCGAACTGTTCGTCCGGTACCCCCAGCGCCACCTTGCCGAAGAGCTGGATGAAGCGTCGGTAGGCGTCGTAGCCGAAGCGTTCATCACCGGTCTGCGCAATGACACCTTTTAGTGTCTGACTGTTGAGACCGAGATTAAGAATGGTGTCCATCATGCCGGGCATCGACATCGCCGAACCGGAGCGAACCGAAACCAGCAGCGGATTATTGGCATCGCCAAAACCTTTGCCGGTGGCCTTTTCCACTTCCGCCATGTGCGCTTTGACATCCTCGAGGAGATCGGCAGGCAGGGTTTTGTCTTCGTTGGCTAGATAATCGAGGCAGGCTTCGGTAGAGATCACAAAACCCGGCGGGACGTTGAGACCAAACT
>JBNKDG010000106.1:0-557 GCA_050288165.1 Thiohalomonadaceae bacterium
CCGTGCGCCGCCGTTTGCAATACCGCTTAAACAAAGTACTGGATCGCTTACATGTATTAGAAGGTTTGTTAATCGCCTTTTTAAATATTGATGAAGTTATCCGCATTATCCGTACCTATGATGAACCTAAACCTGAGCTGATTGCGCATTTTGGTATTACCGAACGCCAGGCTGAAGCCATTTTAGAGCTGAAATTACGCCACTTAGCCAAACTGGAAGAAATGAAGATCCGTGGCGAGCAGGATGAATTGGCGAAAGAGCGTGATAAGTTAGAGGGCATTTTAGGCTCAGAGAAGAAACTGACTAAGCTGATCCGCGATGAATTGTTAGCAGATGCAGAGAAATACGGTGACGAGCGCCGCAGTCCAATAGTGCAGCGTGAAGAAGCCAAGGCACTGAGCGAGAAAGAGCTACTGCCGAGTGAACCGGTGACCGTGGTGTTATCAGAAAAAGGCTGGGTGCGCTGTGCCAAAGGCCACGATATTGACGGTAATGCGTTAAGTTATAAAGCCGGCGATGCGTTTAAAGCGCTGGCCAGTGGCCGCTCTAATCAGCAG
>JBNKDG010000107.1:0-556 GCA_050288165.1 Thiohalomonadaceae bacterium
GGTCGACCAACCCGAACGACTTCGCGATCCCGCCACCCATGCGTCGCTGATCGCCGCCGCACCCGACATCCTCGTCGTCGCCGCTTACGGGCTGATCCTGCCGCAGGCCGTGCTCGACATTCCGCAACTCGGTTGCGTCAACGTCCATGCCTCGCTGCTGCCGCGCTGGCGCGGCGCGGCACCGATCCAGCGTGCCATCGAAGCCGGCGATCACGAGACCGGCGTGACCATCATGCGCGTGGAAGCGGGCCTCGATACCGGCCCGATGCTGCTTGCCGAAGCCTTGCCGATCGCCGGCGACGATACGGCGGCCAGCCTGCACGACAAGCTGGCGGAAATGGGCGCGCGACTGATCGTCCAGGCGTTGCGCGACATCGGGCACCTGACGCCGGTGCCGCAACCCGCCGAAGGCGTGACGTATGCGAACAAGATCGAAAAGGCCGAAGCGCTGCTGGATTTTCGGCGTCCCGCCGACGAACTGGCCCGACGCATGCGCGCCTTCGACCCCTTTCCGGGCGCGGTCGCCACGCTCGACGGGGTCGGCCTGAAGCTTTGG
>JBNKDG010000108.1:0-553 GCA_050288165.1 Thiohalomonadaceae bacterium
TTTTAGGATTTCATTCTCCTCCTTGAGCCGTAGGTTCTCTTGTTTCAATGTGGTCAGTTCGCTCTGGCCATCCTTCGCTGGGCGGCCTCGCTTGCTGGAAAAGGCAATTTCACCTTTATTAGCCAACTGCTCCTTCCACTTATAAAGCTGGTTTCTGCGAATGCCTAGCTCCATAGCAACTTCAGATGATGGGCGGCCAGACTCTTCCATTAATCGAATTGCTTCCAGTTTGAACTCTTTGGTATAGGTCTTATATGGTTTTCTTCTACTGTTCATTGAGATACTCCTTATGCGACATTGTCGCTTATTTAAAGTATCCGTTAAACTGGGGGAGGTTCACCATGACCCAAATAGCGGAAGTAAGATGGACGCTAATTGTAGTAAGACTAGCGTCACCGAGTGTTGGTCGGTCCATCCTAGTTGGACCGGTGGAAATGTAACTTGGTTATCGAGTTTCTGTAATCAGATCAAGGGGACTGGTTATGTTTTTGTGATCTGGTGTGACGTGGGTATAGATCATCGTGGTTTCCACGTTTTTGTGACCAAGTAGCGT
>JBNKDG010000109.1:0-553 GCA_050288165.1 Thiohalomonadaceae bacterium
CAAGAAGCTGGTGCAGAAGTCGAACTTAAGTAGTTTGACGACTGTCAGGGTGCTTGCACCCGTTATGTAAAGATATGGGCTGATGACTGTCAAAGTCATCGGCCCGCATCTGTTTGTACCACCGGCAATCGTTGTCGGTTCGCGCAATGTAATGTCAAATGCGCAGAAAACGTTTGATCAATATTATATTTATTGAGGAAATTTAATGGCTTACTCATTCACTGAGAAAAAACGTATTCGCAGGGATTTCGGTAAAAGAGAATCTGTTGTAAATGAACCCTATCTGCTTGCGATTCAGGTTGATTCCTATAAGCGTTTTCTGAAGTCTGATGGCGGTGTATATAAAGGAACCGGGTTACAAAGTGCGTTTGAATCAATCTTTCCGATTGTTAGTTTTTCTGGTGCTGTAGAGCTCGAGTATGTGAGTTACCGCATCAGCGATCCTGTTTTCGATGTGAAAGAATGTCAGGTTCGCGGCCTGACTTATGCGGCTCCATTGCGAGTTCTGGTAAGACTGGTTATCTATGATAAGGATGCATCAGCCAAGAACCGT
>JBNKDG010000110.1:0-552 GCA_050288165.1 Thiohalomonadaceae bacterium
GTGGGGTCGATGTCGGTCGTCCCCTCCTCTTGCGTCTCGTCGTCGTTGTCACAGTCATCGATGATGATTATCTTGCCGTCACCAGGCGGCCCGAGAATGTCGTGATTGAGGTCGCCCCCGAGGCACCGCCCTGCTCAAACACTGAGGAACAGCGGTGGCGCGATGAGACCTCCGATGGGGACCCCGGTGGAGGCGGAGATCCGGATGATGTTGGTGGTGGAGTTTTGCATCGTCAGGCAGAGGACTTCCCTCTGCAGAAGGAGAGCGCTCATGCTTGATGCCTCTTTTGTCCTCCATTGGTGGTTAGCAGATGACAGGAAAGAGAAGAACCCTAAAGCAAGTAAAAGAAAATGATGTGAGATGATTATCGGCGTAAGATGAAGGGTAAATTTATAACCCTAATGACGTCACACCATCACAGTAACCGGTGTTTCCTCGACTTTGGAGCGCCCATTTAAGGGTGTTATTTCATGAATTGTGCGTCGTGCGTGGGGGATACAGATGATTCAATTTTTCAGAAAAAGTACCCAGAGATATGACGGCCACACAGTA
>JBNKDG010000111.1:0-550 GCA_050288165.1 Thiohalomonadaceae bacterium
GGCGAAAGGTGCGGCTTCCTTCCAGCAACATCTCCTCGAAGGCGTTGGCCGGAACCGGCGGACTATAGAGGTAGCCCTGGCCCTCTTCGCAGCCCATTTTCTGCAGTAGTGCCTGCTGGGCGAGGGTTTCTACCCCTTCTGCAATGATATGCAGGCCGAGATTCTTGCCCAAGGAGATGATGGCCTGAGTGATGGCGATGGCATCGCCGTCATTGGGCAGGTCGCGGATGAAGGAGCGGTCGATCTTCAGTTTATCGATCGGCAGCTGTTTGAGATAGGAGAGGGAGGAGTAGCCGGTACCGAAATCGTCGATGGCGATACTCACCCCCAGCTTCTTGAATACGTCTAGCACCGGAACTGAGTGCTGCATGCGTCCCATGAAGATGCCTTCAGTGACCTCAAGCTGGAGCATGTCGGGCGGGCACTCTGAATCGGCGATGATCTCTTCGAAGCGTAGAATCAGGTCTGTCTGCATGATCTGACGCACCGAGAGGTTGATCGCCATACGTCCTTGGAACAGGCCCTGCTTTAAGAGATAGCGGGTCTGTTC
>JBNKDG010000112.1:0-276 GCA_050288165.1 Thiohalomonadaceae bacterium
TCTTCCTTCTCGGGATACTGGGCCTTCAGGCGCAGCAGCATATCGGTCAGCATTTTCATGTCGTACTGGTCTTCCTTTTTCGGAATGGCGGCTTCCACGGAGGAGCCGTTGGCGATCTCCAGTCCGGCCTTGCGCACGATCACCTCGATGGCGAAGTCGGGCTTGTTCGTAACCGCTCCGCCCGCGCTGGTGGGAACGCTCAGCTCCATGATCGCCACCCTTGAAAATACGGCGCTGATCAGCAGAAACGGGATGAGCACCACCATCAGGTTCAGG
>JBNKDG010000112.1:286-549 GCA_050288165.1 Thiohalomonadaceae bacterium
GGAAGGTGGTGATATCCAGTTCGGGCGCTTCAGCCGTCCGTCCTCTGGTGTGATGTCTTCGGCTCATGATCAGTTCCCCTCGAATTGGCGCTTGGTGAAATTGGAGATCGTGTTCAGCGCCTTGACCGAGGCCATTTCCAGGCTGTCGACGATCTGACCGGTGGTGGAGGTCAGCTTGGCATGGAACAGCAGCAGGGGAATGGCGGACATCAGGCCGAAGGCGGTGGTGTTCATGGCCACCGAGATGGAGGCCGAGAGCAGGT
>JBNKDG010000113.1:0-547 GCA_050288165.1 Thiohalomonadaceae bacterium
GCCGATACCAAACTCTTCCAGTGTCTTGACCAGACTCGCTTCCGAGAAGCGCGGCGGTGGCTCGGTAAAGTGCTGCTCGGGACGAATGGCGATCAACTCGACCTTTTCACCCTCCAGCAGTTTGGGTAGTAACTTGTTGTCGTCATCCTTCTCCTTGGCGTCGTCCACACTCTCCTGATAGACCGCCATGAAACCGGGATGGACGATGGTGGAACCGTTGGCACGAAACAGATTTCCTTCGCCCGCGGCCAGATCGACAGCGACCGTATCAAGGGTGGCATGCGCCATCTGGCAGGCAATGGTGCGCTTCCAGATCAACTCATAGAGACGAAACTGATCCTTGGAGAGGTGTCCCTGGATCGATTCCGGCACCCGCTCTGCGGAGGTGGGACGGATCGCTTCGTGCGCCTCCTGGGCGTTCTTCGACTTGGTCTTGAAGAGGCGTGCCTCCGGCGGCACGTTATCACGGCCATAACGCTTGGCGATAAACTCCCGAATCTCTTCAATCGCATCGGCAGCCAGATTGACTGAGTCGGTACGCATATAG
>JBNKDG010000114.1:0-547 GCA_050288165.1 Thiohalomonadaceae bacterium
TGCTCGAAGCGCGCATTTTCGACCTGATCGGCAACCATGTCTATTTCGACACGGACTACCCCGCAGAAACCATCCGTCGTCGGCGCTACATCGACGCCCCCGCGGTGGCGGTGGTTCACATCGACGGCGATCTCACGGACGGCGAGAGCATGGACATTCCCATATTGGACATCAAAACCGTCGGCGCCAAAACCATTACCCAAACCTTGCGTCAAATCGGCCGGGACAGCCGCATCCGCGCCGTGGTGTTGCGCATCAACAGCCCCGGCGGCTCGGCCATGGCCTCGGACATCCTGTGGCGAGAGATTGCCTCGCTGCGTCGCGAGAAACCGGTGGTCGTCTCCATGGGCTCGATTGCGGCCTCCGGCGGTTACTACATCGCCTCCGCGGCAAACAAGATTTATACCGACGCGGTCACGCTGACCGGCTCCATCGGAATCTATTACGGCAAAGCGGATCTCTCGACGCTGCTCTCCAAGGTGGGCATCAGCCCGCATACATACAAGATGGGCGAGCACGCGGATATGGATTCGTGGACACGCCCGTA
>JBNKDG010000115.1:0-546 GCA_050288165.1 Thiohalomonadaceae bacterium
CCCCCGATGCAGGAGAAATGCAGGTGGATTATGAGGAATTCATGAAGCTTACAAGAGCAGGATGGGACATGGTGAAAAATGCAGACATTCATGAGGAAGAGTTATCGTTGTCAATAGACAAAGACAAGAATCAAGCTACGGTCAGAGCAAAAACAACTGTGGAATACGAGATGATGAAGATGAAAGTGAAAGACGTCTCGATCAATGAAACTACCTACGGTGTTGTAGATGGGCAAATAAAAATTCTGAAATATAGAGATCAATTAGTAAGCTTCGACCACGAATCGCCCTAGGGGCATGACCCCAGGCCCATAGAAGAAACAGGGTCAGAGTGAACCTCCCCCAGTTTAACGGATACTTTAAATAGGCGACTGGAGTGCTCCAAGTATCACGGACACCGTCGAGCCTCAAAATGAGGCCTGCTCATAGGCCTCTGGGCTAATATCCTCTCCGGGGACTGCCAAAAAGTGCCATTAGGAAACGCTTTATTGAAGGCGGTTAGGTTGGTATTCTGCAGGTAAAGTAAGTGATAAGAATAAGGTGGAA
>JBNKDG010000116.1:0-546 GCA_050288165.1 Thiohalomonadaceae bacterium
GGAAGCCGTTGATCCCCACCTCTTCCGCTTTATTCATGATATCACCGCTGCAATACGAGGTCGCCATGATAATCGTCGGAGATTTGATCAAACCGGTGTGTTTTTTTATTCGCACCGACGTTTCTATACCGTCCATGCCCGGCATCTGCCAGTCCATGATGACGAGTTCGTAGGGTCGGTCTTCTTCCGCGTTTTCCAGTTCGGCAAGACCCTGCGCGCCGGATTTGGCCAGGGTAACATCAAAGGTGAAGGCTGTCAGCATGGAGTGGAGCAGGTTCCGGGCCGTGGCATTGTCGTCCACCACCAGCACCCGCATTCCCTTCAAATCCGGCGTGGGATCAAATGTTTTTGCTTCCTTCCGGGTGCCGTAGCCGAAGCGGGCGGTAAAGGAAAAAACACTGCCCTTGCCCGGTTCGCTTTCGACCTCGATGCTTCCTTCCATCATGCTCACCAGCTTGTGGCAGATGGTCAGCCCGAGTCCCGTTCCACCGTATTGCCGCGTGGTGGACGTATCCGCCTGGGTAAACGGCTGAAACAGGTTAGTAA
>JBNKDG010000117.1:0-276 GCA_050288165.1 Thiohalomonadaceae bacterium
GGTTTCCTCGTTGTTCGTCGAATAGCGCCAAGCAGTTTTCTAACCCACTGTCTGGTCGCGGACAGTGTTCATTTGGAGTAACACCATGTCAATCGAAGTCAAAGCCACCAAGCGCGAAGTACAGGGCACGGGTGCGAGCCGCCGCCTGCGTCGCGCCGGCCGCGTTCCCGGCATCATCTACGGCGGCGAAGCCAAGCCGCAAAACATCGAGCTCGATCACAACAATCTCTGGCAGCTCATGCGCAAGGAGGCTTTCTACTCCTCCGTGCTGAACGT
>JBNKDG010000117.1:286-544 GCA_050288165.1 Thiohalomonadaceae bacterium
AACGTCGAAGTCGATGGCGCCAAGCAGACCTGCCTGCTGCGCGATGTCCAGCGCCATCCGTTCCGCCAGTTGATCCTGCACGTGGACTTCCAGCGCATCGATACCACCCACGCCATCCACCAGAAGGTGCCGCTGCACTTCATCAACGCCAACATCGCCCCGGGCGTCAAACTCGACGGCGGCATGGTTCAGCACGTGATGACCGAAGTGGACGTCAAGTGCATGCCCAAGGATCTGCCGTCGTTCATCGAGGTGGAC
>JBNKDG010000118.1:0-544 GCA_050288165.1 Thiohalomonadaceae bacterium
AGTCCTGTGCTTCCTGGCCCAGTGCGCGGGCCTTGATGCGCATGTTGATGTCCTTCGAGACGAGGATCACATGGCGCTTCGGGAACATTTCGCGCAGGTGCATCAACACGGCGAGGATCTGGTTGTCGCCGCGCGAGCTTGGCAGCGAGGCCGGCAGGCCGCCGTTCATGGCTTCGGTCTGCAGGTAGAGCTTGCCCGAGGCGAGATCACGCGAGGCGGTGGCCAGCTCGATGCCCTGATTGATGGCGTGTTCGCAGCCCGAGATGACGTCGTCGAGCATGCGGCTGGCCTGGCGGGCGTTGCGGGCCACTTCCGACATGCCCTTCTTGTTGCCGTCCAGTTCTTCCAGCGTCATCATCGGCAGGAAGATGTCGTGTTCCTCGAAGCGGAACAGGCTCATCGGATCGTGCATCAGCACGTTGGTGTCGAGGACAAAAAGCTTGGTTGCCGCGGGAGCGGATTTGGCCGACTTTTTGGCAGGCTTGGCGTTCATGGGCACCTCGGGGTTGGGGATGCCTCACGATAGCGACTGGCTTGCGGTATC
>JBNKDG010000119.1:0-542 GCA_050288165.1 Thiohalomonadaceae bacterium
CAGATCGCCGTCACGCAGCGGTGCCTCGTTTTCGGTGTAGTGCAGTACACAACCGTTGGTACCGCCACCGACAATGGGCGAATAGGCCTGGAAGCGGGCACCGTGCTGGCTACACTCGTGCAGGATCTCCGACTCCAGGTGGTACTCCATCATCCCCGGATGGCATCTCTGCATGGCTCGGATGTGTGCCTTTGCCGAGATCTGCGCCGCGGTACGCATGGTTTTGATCTCCGCGGCGCTTTTGTAGAGACGCATGTCGTGCAACTGGTGATCGAGATCGATGAACTCGCCCGGGGTATGCACACCGGCGCGTGACTGCTTGCGCAGCAGATTAATCCACTCCATCACCTGGCGGTCGAAATCCTGGTTACAACCCATGGCGTAATAGACCCGCTCACGGTTTTCCAGCAGGCCGGGCAGACGCCCGAATGGGACAACCGGCCGTTATCCGAATTGGTTTGCACGGTATTCGATACCGAGACAACCGGTCTGGATCCTCAAGGCGGCGATGAAATTATCTCCATCGGTGCGGTCAGAATTGT
>JBNKDG010000120.1:0-542 GCA_050288165.1 Thiohalomonadaceae bacterium
CCGCGGCCACTACAGGTCGGACAGGTTTGCTGCACCGCAAAAAAGCCCTGACGCATGGTAACCTGACCGGCACCATGACAGGTTGGGCAGCTCTTGGCAGAAGTGCCTTTTTTCGCACCTGAGCCATCACAGCTATCACAACTGACCATGGTCGGAACTTTAATGTCGACCGACTTACCGCGCACCGCCTCTTCCAGGCTCAATTCCAGGTTGTAGCGTAAATCCGACCCACGCTGTGCCCGTGACTGTCCACGACGGCCACCGCCCCCGAAGATATCACCGAACACGTCACCAAAAATATCACCAAAGTCTGCACCGCCGCCGCCGAAACCACCGGCTCCGCGGTTTGGATCTACCCCGGCATGGCCAAACTGGTCATAGGCCGCTCGCTTTTGCCCGTCTGAAAGAACCTCGTATGCCTCCTTGGCCTCCTTGAATTTCTTTTCTGCCTCCGCAGCCTTATCCCCGGTGTTTCTATCAGGATGGTGTTTCATTGCCAGACGCCGATAGGCCTTCTTCAGCTCATCCTCGCTGGCATTTTT
>JBNKDG010000121.1:0-541 GCA_050288165.1 Thiohalomonadaceae bacterium
TGTAGCTGGCTACATGGTGGATACCACGTAAGCGCAGGATATCGTGTGCTGACTCCGGGCCTTCCGAAATAACTTCACCTTTCTCAATGCGTTCACCTTCGAACACATTAACCTGACGCCATTTCGGGATCATTTCTTCATGTACATCACCCTGATCCGGGGTAATTAACAGACGACGTTTACCTTTGGTCTCTTTACCGAAGCTGATAACACCAGAGATCTCTGCCAGGATGGCTGGATCTTTTGGCTTACGGGCTTCGAACAGGTCCGCAACGCGCGGCAGACCACCGGTAATATCGCGTGTTTTCGAGCTTTCCTGCGGAATACGTGCTAACACTTCACCCGCTTTCACGGTTGCACCATCGGTTACTTCGATAGTGGTGAAGCTTGGCAGACGGATTTCCTGCAGCGCGCCATCGTCCATAGTCAGGATTAGTTTTGGCTCTTTCGCGTTAGCTTTGGCCAAATCTTTAACTACGGTACGGGTTAAGCCTGTTAACTCGTCGGTTTGTACTTCAGTGTTGGTATCGTCAACATCACT
>JBNKDG010000122.1:0-541 GCA_050288165.1 Thiohalomonadaceae bacterium
ACAGGTAGAGTTCCTGTGGGTCGATGACTAGCACGAACAGGAATTCGGCGACGACGGCGATCATGAAGGCGGGCCAGACGACGGTGAAGAGCTTGTTCATCGGGAGGATCTCCTCTGCTTTGGTTTGGGGGCTTGTTTTGATTGTGCCCTCATCATAGGGCGATTGTTGCCTGCGTCAATACGTCTTGCGGTGGTGATGCCGGGTTGCCAGGCAGGCACCAGGTGCTTCTTGCCGTTGCCGATCAGGTCGGCGCGACCCAGCTGCTTCAATGCTTCGCGCAGCAACGGCCAGTTCTCCGCATCGTGGTAGCGCAGGAAGGCCTTGTGCAGGCGGCGACTGCGGCCGCCGCGCGCGACGGCAATATGTTCTGCGCCGGGATCGCGCTTGAGCGGATTCTTTTCCGTGTGCCACATCGCGGTGGCGATGGCCAGCGGCGTCGGCAGGAAAGTCTGCACCTGGTCGAGCCGGAAACCGTTGCGCTTTAGCCAGAGTGCCAGTTCGAGCATGTCTTCGTCCGTGGTGCCCGGATGCGCGGCGATG
>JBNKDG010000123.1:0-541 GCA_050288165.1 Thiohalomonadaceae bacterium
GGCGGTAATACCTACAGGATCATCTCAGATCACCTGGGCAGTCCCAGGCTGGTAGTAAACACAGCAGACGGCAGCATAGCCCAGAAAATAGACTATGATACCTGGGGCAACATTACTAACGACACCAATCCTGGGTTCCAGCCATTCGGATTTGCGGGAGGAATCTATGACCTGCATACCCAGCTAACCAGGTTTGGGGCTAGGGATTATGATGCCTGGACGGGGAGGTGGACTAGCAAGGATCCGATCAGCTTCAAAGGTGGGGATACTAACCTTTACGGATATGTGTTGAATGATCCAATCAACTGGATTGATCCTAACGGGCTGGAGATTCTACAAGCACTATTCCCTGCACATACAGCACAATTTAGTCGACAGCCAATTGGTGGAAGCCCAGAAAGTCAAATAGCATACGCGAACACAGTTAATGCATTGCGTGATAGGGTGGCAGATGCAGCATGGATGGGGGCACCAGCCGGTCCGATTTACATTGGTTTTCCGCTCAAATACGTTATTAAAGATAGATTTCGTGATGCTTACG
>JBNKDG010000124.1:0-538 GCA_050288165.1 Thiohalomonadaceae bacterium
ATTCGGATGCACCGAATTTCTTGGCAATGTCGATGGCCTCATTGATCGACACCTTGGTGGGGATATCCTCGCAATAGAGCAATTCGAAAACCGCCAGCCGCAAGACGTTGCGGTCCACGCAGGCCATGCGGCGCACCTTCCAGTTGCTGGAGTATCCCTCTATGACGCGGTCGATGTCGTCGATGTACATCAGGACACCATCGGTCAACCGCCTGAAGAAAGGCATGGCCCGTTCACTGGGGGAAAAACACCGGCGGTAATCGGCCAATGCTTCCGCTGAAAAGACACAATGCATATCCATTGAAAAGAGGGCCTGCATGGCCAGCTCCCTGGCAAGACGACGGGTTCCCATGCTAGATCTTTTCCACCGTCCCCATAAGATTGGCCATCTCCACCGCGGCCAAGGCAGCATCCCAGCCTTTGTTGCCGGCCTTGCTGCCGGCCCGCTCGATGGCCTGCTCCAGGGTATCGGTGGTCACCACGCCGAAGATGATCGGCATGCCGGTTTCCAGGCTCGCGGCCGCAATGCCTTTGGAAA
>JBNKDG010000125.1:0-538 GCA_050288165.1 Thiohalomonadaceae bacterium
TCCGCACGGTTGAAAACCACATGCTGGTGGACCGTGAATATGCCTATTACGGACCGAAGCAAAACAGTACCTGCAGGTTGTCCACCCGTTTGTATTTGGGCTACACCACCGATCCGAAAACCCTGAAAGAAGCCAAAGACCTTGTCAAAGAAGCCGCCGAATTCCTGAGCGGTTTCGGCAATGCCCGCAGTCGCGGAAGCGGGCGAGGTGTTATCGAGGTGGAATGGCACGACGATGAAGTCATACAGCCGCCAGAGAACCTTCCGGACCCCGGCAAGAATCGTCAGCAGTTGTATCATCTTGAAGCCTTGGTCAATATGCGCAATAGACCTATCGCTCCTGGAACAAGCCAGGTGATCAGCACATTGTACCACCTTACCCAGGACCAATTGCGTAGCTGGTTCGCCAAGACCTATTTCCAGCTGTTTGGCCAGTGGCCCACACCGGACCAAATGGGCAGTATCCGGTTCAGCGGTATGTACCCGGCCGAACGAGAAACCGCGACTTTGGGCTATCGGGCACCGATGACGACCATCGT
>JBNKDG010000126.1:0-534 GCA_050288165.1 Thiohalomonadaceae bacterium
GGTAAGCGTGGACCTGCATCTATTCTGGAACGGCAGATCGAGCAGATAGGCATGATGCCCAGGGCTAAGCAGAAGTTCATTACTGAGATGTTGGAGGCGTTGATCAAGCAACAACAGGCTTCATAAATAGGCGCTGACCAAGGGTGCTGTAACACCCAAGGCCAGCTAACCACAACAACCTACGTAGGAGGTTATCATGGCTAAGGACAAGTCTACCGGTAAAACTCGCCCGGTTAAAACACATTCCCGCAAGTGGCTTACCGTCGGTAAGTTCTATCACTACTACAACCCCACCAAAGACGCTCCGCCCGGCACCACTAACCACTCGGTAAAAGTACCTGCGATTAACATCAAGGGCCGCTGGCTGGAAAAGGCCGGATTTACTATCGGGGCCAAGGTCAGGGTACAAGCCTGTCAGGGCTGTTTGGTGATGACTGTCGAGCAGTAGTCAGGAAAGAGAAAGCCCCGCTGGCCGATTGGTGGCGGGGCTTGGGTGAGAAGTAAACGATTAAAAGGGCTCTGACCCCTTAACCC
>JBNKDG010000127.1:0-534 GCA_050288165.1 Thiohalomonadaceae bacterium
GCCAGCGCGTTGATCAGCGCCGCAAAAAGTTCGACACGACCGTAACCATAGCTGTGTCGCATCGAAGGTAGTCGCGCCGCCATCCAGGCCGCCAGCAGCGCCAGCCCAAGCGCTGCGCCGTCGGTGACCATGTGCCCGGCATCGGCCAGCAACGCCAGCGAACCGCCCTGCCAGCCGGCAATGGCCTCGATCAGCGCGAAACCCCAGGTGAGCAGGAGGGCGACGATCAGGCGACGCCGCTGATCCGGCGTATCAGCGCTACCGTGGGAATGGTCGTGGTCGTGCATGGTTCATTCAGGGGTGTCTAGCAGGTGTGGCTCATGCGGCTTCCTGTCGTTCATACCAGTCCTTGCTGGCATTGACGACTTTCACCACCAGCAGCATCACCGGCACTTCGATCAACACACCGACGACAGTAGCCAGCGCGGCGCCGGACTCGAAGCCGAACAGGCTGATCGCGGCGGCGACGGCGAGTTCGAAAAAGTTCGAAGCACCGATCAGCGCCGAGGGGCAGGCGACGTTGTGCTTCTCGCC
>JBNKDG010000128.1:0-533 GCA_050288165.1 Thiohalomonadaceae bacterium
TGGGTAGGCAGGTGCCGTGGCGGCTTGCCCTTCTCCAACAGGGTCATGCCATGCTCTCCCCTGGTAACCAATAACGCTTCCAGGCCGTACTGCTCAATCAGGGCAGCTCCTCGTTCGACGATCTGCTCATTATCCTGACACTGGCCAACCACCGCCTCCAGTTCAGACAGGTTGGGGGTAATGATGGTAGCACCGGAGTATTTGCTGAAATCAGAGCCCTTGGGATCGACCAGCACCGGCTTGCCGGCACTACGGGCACGGGCAATGAACTCGCTGACATCCCGCAGGGTACCCTTGCCATAATCGGACAAAACCACCAGATCCGCATCCGGCAGCAGGCGTTCAAACTCAGACAGCAGTTTCGCCGAATCATACCCGGGAAATCCATCTTCGAAATCGAGCCGGATAAGTTGCTGATGGCGGCTTATCACCCGCAGCTTGGTGATAGTCGGCAGACCCGGCAAACGTTCAAAACAGCTCTCCACCCCATGCTCTTGCAGCCGCTCTTGAAGAATGCGGGACATCTCGTCATC
>JBNKDG010000129.1:0-533 GCA_050288165.1 Thiohalomonadaceae bacterium
TCACGTGTCGGTGTAGAGAAAGTAGTCGTTCACGATTGTCTCATCCTCATAGTTGTCTCGATAGCAACCTCTACGTCATCGTAGCCGATCAGTGCAGCAGCAACCGCAACAGCGCCTCCACAGAGTCCACACGTACAGGGATGAAACGTCGCACGTGGGTGTGCTAGCACCATGCGCACAGCTAGGGCTTCAGAGATCTGCAGAGAGGTGGCGACAGCTAGGGTTTTACGTGGTGGCGTGTATTGCGTCTGTATCTGGTGCTCCTAGCCCCACCTTTTTATTTATAGAGCATGCTAATGGGCTTTGTCATCATAGGCCCATTAGTACCCTAATCCGACTAGAATCAAATCCTTGGGGGCCTTAATCTGAATTGTCATGATTGACTCTTAAGCACATCACCAACAAAAAGATGGATTGCTAATCAAGATCAGGTCAAAGGATTCTTGATGATGCAAGAATACATAAGTACACACATACAAACCATCAATTAAGTGCTTTGAATATAAAATATTACAATTTTGGTTCAAGTTTCG
>JBNKDG010000130.1:0-531 GCA_050288165.1 Thiohalomonadaceae bacterium
AATCTAGTAATGTTTGCTACGTTTATCCTTGTTCTATTCTATAGATATGATAGAGTTACTGCTTCCCTGTGGATTCGATACCCTGGAATACTCCTAGGTGAAGGCTACAATTGACATTTGTACGCTTGCAGATTATTCTGTGGCTAAGAAATGCCAATAGTGTGGAAAGTTGTTTGTGATGGTGTAGAGTTTTCAGATGAAGATGAGCAACCAACATCGGATCAACTATAAAAGATTCATCGCAACGTTCAAGCAATCTCCATCCTCACCTCATCAATCGACAAAGAAGAGTTCAACCGAGTTGATGGCTTGGATGTGGCCAAAGATGTGTGGAATACTCTTCGGTTGGTTCATGAGGGGTCAAGACCCGTAAGGAAGGCCAAGGTGGAAATGCTTGAGGGCCAACTCAACCGTTTCATCATGCACGATGATGAAACACCTCATGAGATGTTCAACCGGCTAAAGAAGCTAGTCAACAAGGCAAGAGCTCTAGGGTCCAAGAAGTGGACCGATCGCATGTTGACTGAGAGA
>JBNKDG010000131.1:0-531 GCA_050288165.1 Thiohalomonadaceae bacterium
CGTACTCTTGTATGGTGATGCCTGGATATTTCTCAGACAGTATGCGCCCGATGATAAAGCCTTTCTCCACGGCAACACTTTTCGCTTTTAGATCACCGATGCCATGGGCATATGGACTTCCCTTGCGTGCGATGATGACGTGGGGAATGGTGAGATAGGGATCGGTAAAGAGAAAGTCAGAGCTCCTGCTCGGATATGGGGTAATACCGATAATGGCAGGCAGCCGTTGTGCCTGCACTGCCGAATAGATCTCGTTCCAGCTTCCGGGGTGCAAAGATAACACCCCACCGATTCTGCGGTTCATGGCACGTACAAAATCGGCACCGATACCGCTGGAACGCCCTTTCTTATCCACAAAATCCATTGGCGGCCAGGCGTTCATGACACCGACTTCTATCTTGGGATGCTCCGCCAGCCAGGCCTGCTCTTCGCGGGTAAGGCCCAGCACATCCAGGGATGGCTCTTGGGCATCCAGGGAAATCCAGCGCTTACTAATGGCGCGCCGTTGTTTGCTGCCTATGGCGGAGAGCG
>JBNKDG010000132.1:0-531 GCA_050288165.1 Thiohalomonadaceae bacterium
TGTTGTCGTAGTCGATAGTATCGGTATCGCCGAGGACGTTGTAACCGAGCGTGGCATCGAAGCGGCCTTTGGCCAGTTCCAGTTGTAACGCATAGTCATTCTCACCCGTACCGAGGTTTTTACTGGCACTCGCTGTGCCGAACTTCACCTTGCCGGTGAGCGCCAGCCACGGTGCATTTGGACCCTCCGCCAGCAGTTGCAGGCTGGCCCTTGCCACCACGTCGCCAATTCCAGTATCGGTGCGTGTGCTGGTCGTGGTGACTGTGGTAGTGGAGCCATGACCGGTACCGCGTACCCCACTGACCTCACTGGAGCCGCTCACTGCAATAAATGGTACCGTCAGACCGAGTGAATAGGTTTCGCCGGAATGACTGAGAGAAAACGGCACATACCAGGTACCTGTATCGACGCCGGTACCGTAGTCACCGCTGGTGTATTCCACTCCGGTAGAAAAACGATTTCCCGCCTGGGCAACCAGCGGGAGCAACAGTGCTGCAACAAGAGTCAGGCGTTTCATTGGCGCCCTCCCCG
>JBNKDG010000133.1:0-529 GCA_050288165.1 Thiohalomonadaceae bacterium
ACGGCCTCAAGCAGAGCGTGACCTATCCCAACGGTACCCGGGCCGCCTACACCTACACCGCGGCCAACCGCATCGACACTATCACCCACAGCCGCATTGCGGACAGCTCGGTGATCTCCTCCTACGACTACGCCTACGACGCCAACGGCAACCTGACCGAGCGCCGGGACCCGGGCGGGGACATCACCCGCTTTAGCTACGACGGCCACGGCAACCTGACCGCAAAGACCGTGTACCTGGATGCGGGCGACCTCACCGATCCGGCCAAACAGCAGGTGACATCTTATGCCTACGACGGGTTCGGCAACCGGATCTCATCCACCGACGCCCAAGGCCACCAGACCTTTAGCCAGTACGACCACTTCGGCAACCTGATCCAGTACACCGACGCCAACGGCAACATCACCGCCTACACCTACGACGACGACAACCGGCTGCTGACCGTCACCGATGCCAACAACGACACCACGGTCAACACCTACGATGCGGTGGGCAACCGCATCAGCGTCACCGACGCCAATGGCCACAC
>JBNKDG010000134.1:0-527 GCA_050288165.1 Thiohalomonadaceae bacterium
CATGATGGCGAGCAGTCTGTCCGCGTCCGCGTCTTCGCAGATGCAGATGAGTTTGCCTTCATTGGCGACGTAAAGCGCGTCGAGTCCGAGGAATTCGCAGGCCGCCGCGACTTCCGCCTTCACCGGAATGGCCTTCTCCTCCAGCATCACACCAACCCCGGACTGCCGGGCGATTTCGTTGAGCGTCGTCGCCAGTCCACCCCGGGTCGGATCGCGCAGGCAACGGATGTCCGCGCCGGTCGCCAGCATTGCCTCGATCAGGCCATGCAGAGCGGCGGTGTCCGACCGAATGGCGGTCGAAAATTCCAGCCCCTCGCGCACCGACATGATCGCCATGCCATGGTCGCCAAGATCGCCGGATACCAGCACCGCATCGCCGGGCCGCGCGTTGGCGCCAGATAGATCCACGCCCTCGCGCAACACGCCGATCCCGGTCGTCGTGATGAAAACGCCGTCGCCCTTGCCCTTCTCCACCACCTTGGTATCGCCGGTGACGATCGGCACACCCGCTTGCCGCGCGGCATGCG
>JBNKDG010000135.1:0-525 GCA_050288165.1 Thiohalomonadaceae bacterium
CGGTTTTGCATGATCTTTTCTCTGCCGCGTACCATTCGGAGTCGAGAAACTCCAACCAGTACGCGCCGGTGTAGACTCTTCCAAGCGGTACGGACAAGAGAGTTCGGGGCCGAGCCCGGGTGGGTAGAAAGACACGATGATATTAGTCGGCACAAGCCCGCGTCTTCTGAAAGTGCCCCTTCCGTCACCCCGGCGAAAGCCGGGGTCCAGCCTTAAGATCCTGGATTCCGGCGTTCGCCGGAATGACGGTTCGACGAGTGACGTCAGCACCGCGGCCAAGATTACTGTAATACTCAATCTCAATACACGGCATTGTAGCTACGGATAACCATTTTAATTTATGCTGTTTTAGGTTGGCCGTTCTTAATCTGTCAGGGTCCTCATCAGGAACAAGTCCTTAAGGAATATAACCCTCGTCTTGCCGCGTTAAGATTCAAGCGTAAAGTACTTGACGCAAATTGACGTATCACTTAACCTTTACTTAGAGTACCGATTCGCAGAACACGACCACCTGAGAGCATCGTG
>JBNKDG010000136.1:0-523 GCA_050288165.1 Thiohalomonadaceae bacterium
ATGGCCCGACAACCGCCTCACCCGAGCCCCGGTTTGGGCCAGCGTCGATCTGCGTGACGGCAATCAGGCCCTGCTGGAACCGATGGACGTGGCGCAGAAACGGGAGCTCTGGAAGCTACTGGTATCGCTCGGTCTCAAGCAGATCGAAGTCGGCTTCCCCGCCGCCAGCCAACCCGACTACGACTTCGTGCGTTGGCTCATCAAGGAGAAGCAGATCCCCGAGGATGTCACCATCCAGGTCCTTGTGCAGGCCAGAGAGCAGCTGATCAGCCGCACCTTCCAAGCCCTCGAAGGGGTCAAGCGCGCCATCGTGCATGTCTACAACTCCACCTCCACGGTGCAGCGCGAGCGGGTCTTCAACCGGGATAGGGAAGGCGTCAAGGCGATTGCGGTGGAGGGTGCCCGCATGCTGCAACAGGAAGCGGCCAACTATCCCGACAGTGAATGGATCTTCCAGTACTCACCGGAAAGCTTCTCCAACACAGAGTGGGACTATGCGGTGGAGGTGTGTGATGCGGTCATC
>JBNKDG010000137.1:0-518 GCA_050288165.1 Thiohalomonadaceae bacterium
ATAAATTGAGGTGAAAAAAAGTATTTTAAAAGTACATGGGAGAGACGATATTTAGGGATAATGGGATTCAGACTGGGTTTAGGATTAAGATTCCGAAGGCGATTATTGATACGTTGGATTTGAAGGTTGGGCAGAAGGTTGAGATTAGGTTTGATGCTGACGAGAAGAAGTTTGTTGTGGAGGTGGGCGAGAAATGAGATTTCTCGAGGTTGCAGGTTGCAGGTTGCAGGTTGCAGGGGTTTTGTTTTTGATTGGGATGGTTGTTTTTGTTTTGGCTGGTGCTCCTGTTTGGGTTGGGTCTAGTGTTGATTATGTTGTTGGGGAGGATACGGTTTATTATCATAATTTGAGTCAGAATATTACTGGATATTCTAATGATGTGGAGTTTGCTATTGATACTGAGCAGAATATAAATTGGACTAATGCTAGTGGGAGTTTTTTAGTTAGTGCTAGTGTTGTTTCTGGATGGCTTCGTATTTATAATTCCTCTTCTGGTAATTTGACTATTAATGCTAGTT
>JBNKDG010000138.1:0-517 GCA_050288165.1 Thiohalomonadaceae bacterium
ATCGCCGGCTATTCGCTGCCGGTGGTGATGATGATCAAGGAATCGGTCAATCGCGCCTTCGAGTCGTCGCTGGCTGAAGGCCTGCTGTTCGAGCGACGCGTCTTCCACGCTGCCTTCGCGCTCGAGGACCAGAAGGAAGGCATGGCAGCCTTCGTCGAGAAACGAAAGCCGACCTTCAAGAACCGCTAGAAGAAAAGTCAGGCGACGCCGTAGCGCGAAGCAGGGGCCCCGCTTGCGGGGATGCGACCGCGGAGGCGGATGCAGCGACCGCGAGTTTGGTGATGGCGTCGCGCATCCCGCTCGCGGCCATTTCGCCCCCACTGCGTGGGGCCCCCTCCATTGCGAGCGGTCGCTGGCGGTACGCCACTGCGCGGCGTATCCGACGCCACTTCGGGGATGGACACCTGGCGGCAACAAGCGAGCGGCGAGGCATACCTCGCCGGGTAGGCGAGGAGCCGATGCCCTAGATACTCTTCCGATTTGGCGCCGGGCTACTTGAAGGGGTGACGCAGGACGA
>JBNKDG010000139.1:0-516 GCA_050288165.1 Thiohalomonadaceae bacterium
GGTCTAACGAAAAGCTCCTCAATCCCGCGAGGCGCGTTTTCGCTCGTGCTCTTTGAGATGTTTCTTACGGATACGGATAGCACTCGGTGTCACCTCAACCAGTTCGTCATCCTCGATGAACTCCAGGGCCTGTTCCAGACTATAGCGTAACGGAGGCGTGAGCATGATCGCGTCATCTTTGCCGGCAGCGCGAATATTGGTCAACTGCTTGCCCTTCAGCGGGTTGACCACCAGATCGTTCTCCCGTGAGTGTATGCCCACTATCTGTCCCTCGTAGACCTCGTCACCCGGTTTGGAGAAGAGGCGGCCGCGCTCCTGCAGGTTGAACAGGGCGAAACCGAGCACCTTTCCCTGCCCATTGGAGATCAGCACCCCGTTCTTGCGCGGCGCGATGCCACCGTGCTGGGCCGGGCCATAGTGATCAAAAACATGGTAGATCAGGCCAGTACCCGAAGTGCTGGTCATGAACTCGGTCTGAAAACCGATCAGCCCGCGGGAGGGAATGACGTAGTCGAG
>JBNKDG010000140.1:0-516 GCA_050288165.1 Thiohalomonadaceae bacterium
GGCGGGCTGGACGGCAACATGATGATGGGAACCCACGATTTCTTCCTCACCAAATACGACAGCAGCGGAACCAAGCAATACACCCGGCAGTTGGGCGCGACAGGGGTATCCGCATCCACCTTTGGCAAATCCGTCGCCACGGACGCCAGCGGCAACATCTATGTAGCGGGCTACACAAATATGGGAATGGACGGCAATACGGGGATAGGAACCTACTACGACTTTTTCGTCACCAAGTACGACAGCAACGGAGTCAAACAATACACCCGGCAGTTGGGGGCGGCGGGGGCGGAAACTTTCGGCTACTCCGTTGCCACCGACGCCAGCGGCAACTTCTATGTGACGGGCTATACAAATGGCGGACTGGACGGCAACACGCTGACGGGAATCCTAGACTTCTTCGTCACCAAGTACGACAGCACTGGGATCAGGCAATACACCCGGCAGTTGGGTGCAACGGGAGCAGTTATCCAAGGCAATTCCGTCGCCACCGACGCCAGCGGCAACGTCTATGTG
>JBNKDG010000141.1:0-514 GCA_050288165.1 Thiohalomonadaceae bacterium
GGAAGCCATCCATCATGCCAAGGCGGGCAATGTACCGTTGGTGGTGGCGGTCAACAAGATCGACAAGCAGGGCGCCAACCCCGATCGCGTACGACAGGAACTGGTAGCCGAAGGCGTAGTACCGGAGGAATACGGCGGCGATGTTCCCTTCGTACAGGTTTCCGCCAAAACGGGGCAGGGGATCGACGACCTCCTTGAGCAAGTGCTGTTGCAAGCCGAGGTGCTTGAACTGACCGCCCCCAACGATGTTCCGGCAAAGGGGGTGATCATCGAGGCTCGCCTGGACAAGGGCAAGGGACCGGTCGCGACGATGCTGGTCCAGTCCGGTACGCTCAAGCGTGGCGACGTGGTGCTGGCCGGGCAGGTATTCGGCCGCGTTCGTGCCATGCTCGACGAAAACGGCAATTCGATCGACGAAGCGGGACCATCCATTCCCGTGGAAATTCAGGGCCTGTCAGACGTGCCGGGGGCCGGCGACGAAGCGATGGCGATCACGGACGAACGCAAGGCGCGG
>JBNKDG010000142.1:0-514 GCA_050288165.1 Thiohalomonadaceae bacterium
CTGCAATGATCTCACTATTCAAGGTAGGCGTGAGGGTGATGTTGAATAGCAACAAGTGTGGTAGTACTCAGGCGCTGGAATCTTCTCCTGGAAGACGCACAACTGGCAAATAGTTGCAGTGAGCCTTGTGACTCAACATATCTGCAACCACATTCACCTTGCCCAGGTGATAGTGCACTTCTAGCTTAGAGTCTTTGATCAACTCAAACCATCTTCTTTGCCTCATGTTCAGATTCGGTTGGGTAAAGATATACTTCAAGCTTTTGTGGTCAGTGTAAATGTGAACCACATTTCCAAGCAGATAATATCACCATGTTCTCAATGCCATGACCATGACTACTAACTCAAGATCATGAGTAGGATAGTGTTCTTCATGGTGCCTTAGTTGTCATGAGGAATACGAAATCACTTGGCCTTCTTGCATTAAGACACCCCTTAAACCAGTGCCAGAAGTATCACAATAGACATCGAACAGCTTATCGATGTCAGGCTGAGCTAACACAGGCGATGTAGT
>JBNKDG010000143.1:0-512 GCA_050288165.1 Thiohalomonadaceae bacterium
CCTGTTGCGGGTTCCCAAAGAGGGGGTGTGGGGGATTCATCCGCGAAACCGGGAACAACAGTTCGCCTTCGACTTGCTGCTCAACGATGATGTTCAACTGGTTTCGCTGGTCGGCAAAGCCGGGACCGGAAAGACCCTGTTGGCCATTGCTGCCGGTTTGTTCAAAACCGCCGACGAAAGCGTTTACAGTCGTCTGCTGGTCTCCCGCCCGGTGTTTCCCATGGGCCGCGACCTGGGTTTTCTGCCCGGCGACCTGCGGGAAAAGATCGCGCCCTACCTACGTCCCATATACGACGTCGTAGAGGAACTGCTGCCCCGCGACAAGGTACGGGACTACCGTGGGGCCGGCTCCATCGAGGTGGCCCCGCTGGCCTACATGCGCGGCCGCACCCTCAAACGCACCTGGGTCATACTCGATGAAGCCCAGAACACTACGGCTCCCCAGATGAAAATGTTCCTGACCCGCATCGGCCCACGCACCAAGGTAGTCGTCACGGGAGACGATACACAGG
>JBNKDG010000144.1:0-511 GCA_050288165.1 Thiohalomonadaceae bacterium
TCGAGCCTTCGTAGACGTCGATGACGATAGCGTTGGTTTTGGGTCCCTTGGGGGTCGGCATCAGTTCGAGGCCCCGTACCCTGCCGGTGGCGGGGGCATGCAGGGGCACCGAGAAGTTGCCGTCGGCTTCGGCGATCGGTTCGCCGCGCACCACCTCCTGACCCTTCTTGACCAGGGGGATGGCGGGCTTGCCGATATGCTGATCCAGCGGCAGCACCAGTTGCGGCGGGAAGGCGAGACGGCGTATCGGCTTGTCCGCCGTATCCTTGTGATAGGGCGGATGGATACCGTGGGTGAAGGTCTTCAGTCCGAACAGCAAGTCGAACACTCCCATGGCGCGTCTCTCCGCTCAGCGGACGGCCCGCTTGGGCCGTCCGTGAAAAGAGAAGTTGATTCAGCCGTGATGCATGAGGCGCTGCATCGGATGATTACTGATATTTCCCGGCCCGCTTGACCAGCTTGTCCAGGTCCTTTTCGGAGGGGTTCCAGGGGGTGCCCGGGTGGATGCACC
>JBNKDG010000145.1:0-240 GCA_050288165.1 Thiohalomonadaceae bacterium
CAGCAAACCACCCTGATCGAACTCTACACTTCACAGGGATGCAGCAGTTGTCCACCGGCTGAACGCTGGCTCGGCAGCCTGCAACTGAACGGTAACAGACTACATGCACGCTATGAATCACCCACCCCGGAAAAGAAAACACTCGTGCTGAATGTGGCAATCCTGGGAGTGGGGATCTTCGCCAACATCGAGCATGGTGAGAATGCAGGCCGGCAGCTAGCGCAGGACTTCAGCGTGCTG
>JBNKDG010000145.1:250-510 GCA_050288165.1 Thiohalomonadaceae bacterium
TGCTGGAACACCGGCAGTGGCGTTCCACAAGCGGGCAATGGGATGCGACCCTGCCTGGGATCGATACGGTGGACGGCACCCGCCTGGGGATCGCAGCCTGGATCAGCCGCAGCGACAGGCAGGCACCGTTACAGGCAGTCGGTGGCTGGTTGCCCGCCGAATCATTCCCAACGGAATAGTACGGCACCAATCGCTAAAAAGACCGCGCTCATCACCGCAAGGATCAGCAGTTCCGGTGCAACACCCGCCAGGGTTGCACC
>JBNKDG010000146.1:0-508 GCA_050288165.1 Thiohalomonadaceae bacterium
GTCGAAGTCGTGCCGGTCCTGAACAAGATGGATCTGCCGCAAGCCGATCCCGAAGGGGCGAAAGCCGAAATCGAAGACGTCATCGGCATCGATGCCGCCGATGCCGTGCCCTGTTCGGCCAAGACCGGCATGGGTGTGGATGACATCCTCGAAGCGGTGGTCGCTCGCATTCCTCCACCTAAGGGTGACCCTGATTCGGCGCTGAAGGCGTTGATCATCGACTCCTGGTTCGACAATTATGTCGGCGTCGTCATGCTGGTCAGAGTGATCGACGGTACGCTCAAGGCCAAGGATCGAATCCGCTTAATGGCCCAGGGTTCGGTGCACGTGTGTGAGCAGGTTGGCGTTTTCAGCCCGAAATCAGTGCGGAAGGATCAGTTGTCCGCAGGCGAAGTGGGCTTCATCATCTCTGGAATCAAGGAACTCAACGCAGCCAAGGTGGGCGACACGGTGACGCTGGCCGACAGGCCCGCTTCCAGCCCGTTGCCCGGCTTCAAGGAAATCAAGC
>JBNKDG010000147.1:0-508 GCA_050288165.1 Thiohalomonadaceae bacterium
TTTCATATGCTCTTCCCAGCGTCCCACCAGTTCGGAGATGTGCGGCAAGCTGCTCAACGCCGATTTGCCGCCCTCCCGCACACGGGTATAGAACTTACTGGAGAGCAGGCGGGCCAGGTGATTCCTGAAGGCCCCGACCGGGTCCGAAATGGACATGTCGTTGTCGTTCAGCACCACCAGTAGATCCAGATCCAGCGCACCGGCGTGATTCAACGCCTCGAACGCCATACCGGCGCCCATGGCCGCGTCGCCGATCACCGCCACGACATCGCGTTTGACGCCCAATCGTTTGGCCGCCGCCGCCATGCCCAGGGCGGCGCCGATAGAGGTGCTGGAGTGGCCGGTACCGAAGGTGTCGTATTCGCTCTCTTCGCGGCGGGGAAAACCGGAAATGCCGTCACGTTGGCGTAGCGTTCCCATGCGGTCACGCCGGCCGGTGAGGATCTTATGCGGATAAGCTTGGTGGCCAACATCCCACAGCAACCGGTCTTCCGGCGTATTGAGGACG
>JBNKDG010000148.1:0-508 GCA_050288165.1 Thiohalomonadaceae bacterium
CACCACCACAAGGAACAGGGTGCCGTCCGGCATTTGGTCGGATAGGGCAGCGAGGAGGTAGCCGGAGCGTACGGGGTCAAAGGCTGGGGCGTTGGACAGCAGATCAATCACCGGAACCTGGGCGCTGCATAGTACCGCCTGCATCTGGCCTATGTATGGCCCTTCCGCTCCGAAATCGGTGAATGAGGCGATCAGCTTGGGTCTTTGCATTGCGGTCATCATAGTTATGCATTATAGCCCAGGCAATAAAAAACCGGGCCAGGCCCGGTTTTTTGCTGTCATTGCTAATGCTACTTATTCTGCATCTACCACTGCAACCGCCTCCATATCCACCTCTGGGCGATCCACCAGTTCTACATAGGCCATAGGCGCCTTATCTCCATGACGGTAGCCACATTTAAGGATACGCACATAGCCACCCGGGCGCTCTTTGTAGCGTGGTCCGATCTCGGTAAAGAGCTTGCCGACCATCTCTTTATCGCGCAGACGATCAAAGGCCAGACGGCGT
>JBNKDG010000149.1:0-506 GCA_050288165.1 Thiohalomonadaceae bacterium
AAGGCTACGTAAATATAGTATTTGGCTATCCATTATCGTTTGCGTAATCACAATATACGGTTCAGTTGTATGGCTGTGGCTCGTGTTTAGCCCGGTATTTTCTGGTCACGTAAATGCCCCTGGCTTCTTGGAATATTATTCGCTTATTTATACGCTGTGCTCGTTAAGTGCAATAATATATCTACTTAAGCGAGAAACCATGGGCTTGTTTAAATGAACTCTAACAATTGGGTCAAGATCGTTCGCTATCGCTCACTGGGACGCTCCGCTACGCTTCGCTACGCGCCCCTTACCCAAAACGTTATGTGTAATAAAGATGACGCATGATCATAAATTAGAGAAAGTGATTTCTGAATCCTTGGCTGAATATTCCCCGCTAATGAGTTGGGGGAGTAATGCGTATCGTCTCAAAGCAGGGAATGAAGAAAAGAATGTGGAAGTTGTCTGGCCATACCCGCTAATGGAAGTCTTTTTTGACTTCACCGAGAAGGAAGAGAAACTATTTT
>JBNKDG010000150.1:0-504 GCA_050288165.1 Thiohalomonadaceae bacterium
GCACCGGTAATATCGCCGGCGTGGCCACAGCCATCGCGTCCGGGGGGCCGGGCGCAATCTTCTGGATGTGGGTAACCGGTGCGGTGGGCGGGTCCACCAAATTCGGTGAAGCCGTTCTGGCGGTCAAATACCGCGTCACCAATGAAAAAGGCGAACAGTCCGGCGGCCCCATGTACTTCATCAAAAATGGGATGGCCGAACGCTTCGGGGGCAATTGGGCCTGGCTAGGATGGGCGTTCGCCTTCTTCGGGTTTGTGGCCTCCTTCGGTATCGGCAATATGGTGCAGTCCAACTCGGTGGCAGCGGCCGTCAAGAGCTCAGTCCTGGGCATACCCCCGTTTATCACGGGCATCATCCTGGCAGTGGCCACTGCGCTGGTTATCATCGGCGGCATTAAGAGCATTGCCAAAGTAACCTCCAAGGTGGTTCCCATTATGGCCGCAGTTTATGTCATCGGCAGCCTGATCGTGCTTTTCAGCAAAGCCGCGATGATCCCCGGAGCTT
>JBNKDG010000151.1:0-504 GCA_050288165.1 Thiohalomonadaceae bacterium
GGCCGACAACCGACAAGAGTGAAGAGCTCATTCACGCCTCATCACCCATCGACGACACCTTCAACTTCGCGTGCACCTGCTACAACTCATTTTTTGACGACACCTTCGACTTCACGTGCGCCTTCCACATCGATGACACCACCACCAACACCTCGTGCTTCGGAGACGACACCACCAGCACCTCATGCAGCAGCAAAACCGTCTTCGTCATCAACCACATCCACCGGTCGCACCTCCGATATTAAGTGCCACTATTGTCATGGAGTAGGCCACTTCCAGCGTGATTGTCCCAGCAAGAAATCCTACATTGCCACTGATGATGGAGGTTATATAAGTGCTAGTGATGTTGAAGACGATTTTGCACTTCAAACTAATAATGCAGGTGACGTTGACGATGATGATGCCGAGGTCTTTGAGAGTGATCATACGGAGGAGTACAACACCAAAACCTATGTGGTGCAGTGGGTTTTGAGTGCTCAAGTAGACACTTGAGAAGCTTCAACG
>JBNKDG010000152.1:0-501 GCA_050288165.1 Thiohalomonadaceae bacterium
GGCGCCGGCGTGGTATCCAAGGTCATCGAGTAATACAGTTAACAGTTAACAGTTCACAGTAGACAGTTATCAGTAGTTTGGAGAGGCGGCCAGCCCCGAGCTGGCCGCCTCAAAATCGTCCTGCTACTGAAAACCGAAAACTGAAAACTATTTAGGCCAGTAGCTCAATTGGCAGAGCAGCGGTCTCCAAAACCGCAGGTTGGGGGTTCGATTCCCTCCTGGCCTGCCAGTACATCACCCTTGGGGTGCTTAGGCAGGAATGAACGGAAAGACTGAAGTCGTAAGCTCGGGAATGGATACGGTCAAGCTTGTAGTCGCAGTGCTGCTGCTGGCCGGCGCCATCGTGGGATTCTATTGGTACGAAGAGCAGGTGGTAACGTGGATGCGCGTTGTCGGCCTGCTTGCCGTGGCCGGTGTGGCCGTGGTCGTGGCGATGCAGACCGTGGTGGGGCGTCAGATCTGGGCATTTGCCGCGGATTCCCGCACTGAAGTACGGAAAGT
>JBNKDG010000153.1:0-501 GCA_050288165.1 Thiohalomonadaceae bacterium
TTTTCGACGACCCGGTTCACCGCCTGCTGGGCATCGAAGACCATTCCTTTCAATCGCTCTATCACTTCACCGTCGGCCATCCCATCGAAGACAATCGCCTGGAGACCCTTCCGGCATACCATCATCTGGACCCTGCCCGGCGTTGACCGAGAGCCCTAACGGAAAGATCGGTCGGTTGCCTATCCCCAAAGCCGTCCTATATTAAAAACGGTTCTCAACCGGAGGTGCCCCATGCCCAACCACTTGAAGGATGAGAAAAGTCCTTACCTGATCCAGCACGCCCACAACCCGGTGGATTGGTATCCTTGGGGACAGCGGGCGCTCCGCCTGGCGCGGCTGCAGGACAAGCCCATCCTGCTGAGCGTCGGGTACTCGGCCTGCCACTGGTGCCACGTCATGGAGCGGGAGAGCTTCGAGGACGAGGCCACCGCGGCGATGATGAACCGCTACTTCGTCAACGTGAAGGTGGACCGCGAGGAGCGGCCGGACATCGACGAGATC
>JBNKDG010000154.1:0-501 GCA_050288165.1 Thiohalomonadaceae bacterium
AATCTTGAAGAGAGTCTGTTCAAACGTCTGAGTAGCGAACAGCAACTAAAAAAGGTCACCAACACACTAAGCAGCATCGGCGATAGTGAACTCTACAGCGGCGCGTTCCACGACCTGAGTGGCTCAAACCTGAACCTGATCGTACGCAAGGGACCAGTGCATGTTTACGATCAGGAATACAGGGTCGCCGAGTGCCCGGTGGTTGAAGGCCGCTACTTCTACGAAGTCCTCTATCGTCCCGAACTGCTGGAACAGTTGCGCAAAAAACGCTAGTTTGTCTCCTTTCATATGAAGACTGGAGCAATCGCGGCATGGCCGAATTCCACTATACCGATCCCCTGCCCCTGACCGGCGATGACACTGAATACAGACTACTCAGCAACGATCATGTCAGTGTTGGCGAGTTTGAAGGGAAGCCGGTACTCAAGGTCGAACCCCAGGCACTGAGCCTGCTCGCCGACACCGCGATCCGTGAAGTCTCGCACCTCTACCGCGCCAGCC